>CALWPT010000030.1 GCA_944383495.1 uncultured Clostridia bacterium
ACCGGACTGTTAGGGCTCCCCTCCTGATCCTTATTGAACAAATAAGTGTTTCGCGTCCTGCGGGACGCGCCCAAAGGCTCTGCCTTTGGAATCCGCCGCCTTTTGAAAAAGGCGGGCGAAAACTTTCCGTTGGCTCTCCGTGGCCGTTTTTTGTCTTCTTAAAAAGATTGCATTTTTCCATTCATGTCGCATTTTTATAGATTGATGTTTTTCTTTTTTTCGTGTACAATGATATTATTGCCTATTTAAAAAGTGCAAAACCATTTGTTAAAGAGCTGTTTGAATGCGCATGCCGCATTCATCTTGCTATTTTTTCTTTTAGACGTGAAAATATCTCCCAAATTGATTGAAGCAAGGAGACTGAGACCATGAACCAAACCATTGCGGCCATTTCCACCCCCCCCTTTCCAGGGGGGATCGGAATCGTTCGCATTTCCGGGCCCCGCGCCCGGGAAGTGGCTGGGTCCGTTTTTCGCGGAATCGATGACCTTTCCGCCGCCGCCGGGTATACCGCCCATTATGGGAGGGTCTACGACGGGGAGGAGCTGCTGGACGAGGCGGTGGCCCTGGTGTTTGCCGCGCCCAGGAGCTACACCGGAGAGGACGTGGTGGAACTCTCCTGCCACGGTGGAGTTTATGTGGTACAGCGGCTGTTGAAGGCGGTGTTGGCCGCCGGCGCCCGCCCCGCGGCGGCGGGGGAATTTACCCGCCGGGCCTTTGAGAACGGAAAGCTGGGCCTCACCCAAGCCGAGGCCGTGATGGATATCATTTCCGCAGGAGGGAAGCAGGCCTTATCCGCAGCGCTGGCCGCGAAAAACGGCGGAATTGAAGCACGGCTCCGAGAGGCCTCCGATACGCTGGCATTTGCGGCGGCCGGGATCGCCGCGTTTGTGGATTTTCCCGACGAGGGACTGCCGGAAATGGATTTTGACGGTCTTATAAAAGCGCTGTCCAGAGGGGAAGAGCAGCTTTCCAGCCTGCTGCGCGACTTCGAGGCGGGTCGGGTGCTGCGGGAAGGGGTGGACGCCGTTATTGCCGGGCGGCCCAATGTGGGAAAATCCACATTGATGAACCTGTTGTCGGGCAGCGAGCGTTCCATCGTCACGGAACACGCCGGAACCACCCGGGATGTGGTGGAGGAGACCGTCAAGCTGGGGGAGATCTTGCTCCGCCTTTCGGACACCGCGGGTCTGCGGGATACGGACGATCCCATCGAGCAAATCGGCGTGGAAAAGGCGCAAAGACGTTTGGAAGAGGCCGATTTGATTTTGGCGGTTTTTGATGGCTCAGCCCCTCTTGCCAAGGAGGATCGAGACCTCCTATCCCTTTTGCAGGGGCGCCCGGCTGTGTGCGTGGTGAATAAGGAGGATCTCGTCCGCAAAGCGGAACTGGGTGAGATTTTTGCGGCGTGTCCCGAAACGGTAACGGTCAGCGCCAGAGAGCATACGGGAACGGAAGCGCTGACCGCCGCGGTGGAACGGGTCACGGGCGTGGCCCGCCTGGAGCCGGGAGCGGCCGTGCTGCAAAACACGCGCCAATGGGACTGCGCCCGCCGCGCGCTGGAGGCCGTGCGTGCCGCCCAAGCTGCGATCGGCGCGGGCGTGACGCTGGATGCCGTCGGCGTAGAGCTGGACGAGGGCATCGCCGCGCTGGAGGAACTGACCGGCAAGCGGGTGAGCGACCGGGTGGTGGACGAGGTTTTTGCCCGGTTTTGCGTGGGAAAATAGCAAGGAGCTTCAGAGCATATGGAAACAATAGCGGAATATTTTGCGGGGGAACCCGATGTGGCCGTCATTGGCGCGGGGCACGCGGGGATCGAAGCGGCGTTGGCCGCCGCCCGCCTGGGCTGCAAAACAGCGGTTTTCACCATTCATTTGGATTGGGTGGGTAACCTGCCCTGCAACCCATCCATCGGCGGCACTGCAAAGGGCCACCTGGTGCGGGAAATCGACGCGCTGGGCGGTGAAATGGGCCGTGCCGCCGACGCGACCATGATTCAGAGCCGGATGCTCAACCGGGGAAAGGGCCCCGCCGTCCATTCCCTGCGCGCCCAGATCGACCGCCGGGCCTACGCGGGGTATATGAAGCACCGGCTGGAGCAGCAGGAAAACCTGGAACTGCGCCAGGCGGAGGTGATCGGGCTGTCCCGGGAAAAAGGGGGCTGGAAGCTGGTCACGCGGCTGGGGGCGGCGTTTTACGCCAAAGCGGTGGTGATTGCCACCGGAACCTTTTTAGGCGGCCGGGTGTACGTGGGCGAGGTGGACTATGAAAGCGGGCCGGATGGGATGTTCCCCGCGACTGCGTTGGCAAAGGCGATCAAAGCGCTTGGACTGCCCCTGCGCCGGTTTAAAACCGGAACGCCCGCCAGGGTTAACCGGAATTCCATTGATTTTTCCCATCTGGAGCGGCAGCAGGGGGACGGGGAAATCATTCCTTTTTCCTATGATACAGCGGGGCCTCTTCAGAACCGGGCGGATTGCTATATTACCTGGACCAACGCAGAAACCAAGGCCGTGATTCTTGCGAACCTGCATCGTTCGCCGCTGTATGGCGGCAAAATCGAGGGGGTAGGGCCCCGGTACTGCCCCAGCATAGAGGATAAAGTCGTGCGGTTTGCCGATAAGGAACGGCACCAGGTTTTCATCGAGCCCTGTGGCTTGGAAACAGAAGAAATGTACCTGCAGGGCATGTCCTCCTCCCTGCCGGAGGAGGTGCAGCTGCGGTTTTACCGCACCATCCCCGGGCTGGAACAAGTCCAGATTATGCGCCCCGCCTACGCCATTGAATACGATACCGTCGATCCCACCGCGCTGCTTCCCACGCTGGAATGCAAGGGCCTTCCGGGGCTGTACGGCGCGGGTCAGTTCAACGGCTCCTCGGGGTATGAGGAGGCGGCGGCCCAGGGGCTGGTGGCGGGAATCAACGCCGCCCGCCGCGTGAAGGGACTGGCCCCGGTGGTGCTGGAACGGTCGGGATCGTATATCGGAACGCTGATCGACGATTTGGTGACCAAGGGCTGCTCGGATCCCTACCGAATGCTGACCTCCCGGTCGGAATACCGGCTGGTACTGCGGCAAGACAATGCCGACGAACGGCTCATGCCTTTGGGACGGGAACTAGGGCTCATTGGGCAGGAGCAGTATGAGCGGTTTTTAGCCCGGAAAACGTGGAAGGCGGAGGAACTGGCAAGGGCGGAGAAAACGGTGCTGCCTCCCTCAGAGGCGCTAAACGACATTTTGGTCTCCAAGGGCACGGCGCCGCTTTCCAGCGGCGCGCGGCTGAGCGAGCTTTTAAAGCGGCCACAGGTGGACTATGAAGCCCTTGCCCCGGTGGATCAAGCACGCCCTTCGCTGCCAAAGGAAATTTTCAGCCGGGTGGAAACACAGCTGAAGTACCAAGGATATATCAAACGGCAAAAGGCCGCCATTGCGGAGTCCCGCAGGCTGGAACAAAAGCCCCTTCCTGTGCCTATGGAATTCGGCACGGTACGGGGTCTGCGGCTGGAGGCGGCGGAAAAGCTCAACCGGATCCAGCCCCTTAGCCTGGGCCAGGCGTCCCGGATTTCGGGCGTGACCCCGGCGGATGTGGCGGTTTTGATGATCTGGCTGGAAAAGCATAAAAAGGAAGGCGAGGCCGGGTAACCATCGGCCAAGGGGGGTACCCGTGGTTTTCATCCGCCTTTTCCCACCCTTCCCGGCGCTGATAGCCGACGGCCGTTTCCCTGTTTAACCATACGCGCAAAGCCAGCCGGAAGCATCAAATCCGGCTGGCTTTGCGCGTATATTTTGAAGGAGCGATTTTATTCGTAAGTCCGCAGGCTGGCGATAACCCGGCCCAAAATCAGAACGTTGGCCGCGTAAATCGGATGATACGCGGGATTCTCCGGCTGAAGCCGCACGCCGCATTTTTCCCGGTACAGACGCTTCACGGTGGCCTCGTCCTCTATTAAAGCGACGACAATCTGACCATCGTCAGCTGTTTGGACACGCTCGCAGACAACCAAGTCGCCGTCTAAAATCCCAGCGCCCACCATACTATCCCCCACCACGCGCAGGGCAAACAGCTGCCGCCCCGCGGCGCGGGCCGCGTCAAAGGGAATATAAGCCTCAATTTCCTCCACCGCCAAAATGGGCATACCCGCCGTGACCCGGCCCAGCACGGGCACCTGGGTAGCCGGCGCAGCCCCCTCCAGCTGAATTGACCTGGAATGCAGCGCATCTCTGGAAATGCAGCCCTTTTCCTCCAGCGCGGTTAAAATCCCGTGGACTGTGGAGGTGGATTTAATCCCCACCGCCGCGCAAATCTCCCGAACCGTTGGCGGAATCGCCCCCGACCGGCTTTGCAGAAATTCATATACCCTGCGTTGTTTTTCCGTTAAAGGCGCCATTGAAACGCCTCCTTCCCTATGGATCTGCAACCAGCGGACTGCCGCAAGAGGCATGGAAAACAGGTGTTTTCCTACTAAAATAGATTATATCACAAGAACCAATTTTTGTCAAACGGATGTTCGGGCCTTTTTTAAAGCTTGTGCCGGCTGCCTGCACGGAGGGCGCGGGCGGCTTTGCCCCTTCGCCCCCCTTTTTCCATTAGGTGACAAATATCTTTTGCTTCCGTTTTCTAGTTTTTGCTTTTGATTCCCATCAGCCAAAGGGCGGCCAGGTATAGTGCGGCGATCAACAGCGTGGGGTTTCCTAGGGAATGAATGAAAACCCAAAGGCCTGCCGCCAGCAGCAGCAATATAAAGAAAAAGGAAATCCATTTCAGCACCCGGACAGCGTTTTCCCCCATTTGAGCATAGAGAATCAACTCCAGAACGCGGCCGCCGTCCAGCCCTTGGACGGGCATCAGGTTAAACAAGGCGGCCGCAAGGTTGCCGGCAATGAAAACCAGGAGATTGACATGCTGGTAGCAAAAGGCGTATACTAAGGCGGCCACCGCTCCCGCCGCCAGGTTCAGCAGCGGCCCCGCCAGGGCGATGACGACGTCCCACAAGGGCGGCAGGACTGACGGCGGCGTAAAGATCTGTACCGCGCCGGGCCGCAGGACGATCCGGCTGGGAAGCTGGTGAAGCATGCGGCAGGCGGCTATGTGCCCCGTCTCGTGAATCAGGACAACCGCCAGGGCCAAGGGAAACAGGCCCGTGCGGTCAAAATATAAAAGGGCCGCCAGCATGGCCGCAAAGGGCACGCTGATGGTGACGTCGCAGCGAAACAGGCGAAAGGTCATGATCGTTTCCCTTCCTTCACAGCAGCCATTGGGGGTTCAGCCGCACCCCGTTCATGCGAACCTCGAAATGCAGATGAGGGCCGGTGGACCGCCCTGTGCTGCCCACCTTGGCGATGACCGTATCCTTGGTGACCTGATCCCCCTTCTTTCCGAGAATCTTGCTGCAGTGCCCATACAGGGTGGAAAGGCCGCCTGTATGGGAAACCACAATATAATTGCCGTACCCGTCCGGGTCGTACCCGACGGCGGTAACGGTTCCCGGCAGCGCGGCCTTCACATCGCTTCCCGCTTTGGCGGCGATATCCAGGCCCTGATGCGTGGAATGCTCGCCGGTGAAGGGATCCTCCCGGTCTCCGAAATCGCTGGAAATCCAACCCGAAACCGGCATGTTCATGGCCAGCATATCAATGGCGGCGCTTAGGTCTTGGGCCTGCGCGCCGGTTTTGGGGGCGGAGGACGGCTGGGTAGACGCAGGCTGGGTATCCGAAGCGGGGGCCTGCGTCGTGGCTTGCGTTTGGGCGGCAGGCTGCGTCTGCGTGGTGGGCTGGACGGGCCGCTCCAGCACCTGGGTCAGGCCGTTGGACTGCGCAAAATAATCCTCGTACCCCTTTTTGACCAAGGCCGCTGCCGGGCCGCCCAACAGCTTGATCCCCAGCAGCAGCAATACCAGGATACCGGCAATGGCGATTTGGGCAATCAGCAGCTCTGTTTTGGGATCCCTCAGCCTTTTGGCAACCTGTACGCCCAGGATATCCACATCGGGTTCTTCCATTCCGGAAGCATGCTCGGTTAATTCCTCCACTTGCTCGGTCAATTCCATGGTTGTTCCTCCTTGCTATGCAGCTTCGCCTTGGTACAAGCGTATGAAACAAAATCGCGGAATAGACCTGGAAACGTGGAAAAACAGCGGCGGGTCTATGGCGTTCCGCTGACATGCGCCTTAGGAAAAGGGCTGAAAAATTGAATTATTTTGCCAAAATATTGTTGTTTTTTTGAGCACTTGGGTTATACTAATATACATATTTTGTATGCTTGTACCAGAAAATGAGGGCGTACGTTATAAAAGGGGCATTTCATATGGATTGTCTGTTTGTCGTTATGCCAGCCTACAACGAAGAAGAGAATATTGAGGGCGTTGTCAGGGCCTGGTATTCGGTTCTTGCCGGCAAGGGCGGGGATTCCAGGCTGGTGGTAGCCGACAGCGGCAGCTCGGATGGAACGCATTCCATTCTGGAAGGCCTGCAAGGGGAGCTTCCCCAGCTGGAGATTCTATCCGATACCGGCAAGCAGCACGGCCCCAAGGTGATCGCCCTTTACGATTATGCCGTCCAGCAGGGCGCCGACTATATTTTTCAGACGGATTCCGACGGGCAGACAGATCCGTCCGAATTTGCCGCGTTTTGGGACGCTCGAAAGGAATACGATGCTGTTTTCGGACACCGTCAGCGGCGGGGAGACGGGGAATCGAGAGCTTTTGTTGAGAAGGTGGTCTGCTTTTTGCTGAAGCTATATTTTGGCATCAGCGTTCCGGATGCAAACGCCCCATTCCGGCTCATGAAGGCCGGCGTGGTCAAAAAATATCTGTACAGGCTGCCCCCGGATTACAACCTGCCGAACATTATGATGACTGCCTATTTCGCCCACGAGCAGGAGCGAATCACCTTCAAGTCCGTGACCTTCAAGCCGCGTCAGGGAGGCGCCAATTCGATTAATATCCCCAAGATCGTAAAGATTGGCTGGAAGGCATTGAGCGATTTCAGAATGCTGAAAAAGGGGTTAAAAGCCTGAGTTGCAAAGGGCTCTTTACAAGCTAGCGGCGGTCTTGCATGCTCTTGCTGGCAGCCGGGTTCCATTACAAAGAACAAAGAGGTGAAGGTTATCAACAGTATAGCGAATTTTTGGCAAAGAAATCGGGCAAAGCTGCTTTTGGGCGGCGCGTTTGCGTTCTTTCTGTTTACGATGCTGTATAATCTGATGCATTCGGCCTTGTGGGGAGATGAATGGGTGGAGTATACGTACTCCCAGGAAGCCATCGGAACGGGCGCGCTGTATGAAAGGATTATCAGCACGTTTCAGCCCCCGTTGTACAATTATGTCATGCATTTTTGGCTGAAGGTCAATTCATCCATTGAATGGTTCCGTTTTTTTAATGTGTTGCTGGGCGGCATTGCCGGCGTGTTTTTGTTTTTAACCGTCAAACGAATGTACAGCCGGAAAACGGCGGCCATCGCGTTATGTGGACTGGCTGTTTGCTATCAATGGGTTTACTGCATTCAGGAATGCTCCGAATATGCGCTGATGCTATTTTTCCTGTTTGCGGCCTTGTATTTTTTTGTCGAGGCGCGTTATCAATTCACCTATTGGAAAATGATTTTCTTGATCTTAGCGTGCGTAGGCGCGGTTTATAGCCAATATGGAAGCGCATTTGTTGTGCTGCCGCTGTTAATGCTGTTTTATCTGGGAAATTTGTTGGAAAAAGGAGTGCGCCTCAGCCGGAAGCTCTGGATCAGTGCTTCCTATCTTATCAGCGTGTTTGCATTTGCCGCTCCGTTGTATTTCAGCTTTTTGCAGAAGCAGCTGGAGCGGAATGAAATTGCCAATCATGCCATGGATTTTTCGCTGGGGATTTTAAAAGATGCGCCCTTTACCCTGGGCCACATCATAGGCTATTTCTTTTCGTTTGAAGCACAAGCTGCGTGGAAATGGGTCTGGGGGCTGGTCAGCGTTCTGCTGCTCTTGGCAACGGTGCTCTTATTTATTAAGGGCCAGCTGGACTGGACCAAAAAATTTCTGATCATTACGCTGTGGTTTGCCTACGCGCTTCATTACCTTTTGGTGCAGCTGCATATCTATGCGATGGTGCATCCCAACCAAAGCAGCGGTTTTTTCTGCCGGTACAGTTACTTTTATATTCCGCTTTTCTGTGTCATCCTTCCTATGGTCATTTCAGAGCTTTGCGCATTAAACCTTCAATGGAATATTCGCAAAGGGCTTACCCTTGCGGCTGGCGCGGGTGTTCTTTGTATGTTTTTGTCCTTCCACTCCCTGCTGGGGAACTGGAATAAGACCTATGACGACCAGTTTGCCGAAATTTGGATGGAGGAAAAGGGCTGGGAGGATACGACGTATTTATTGGGACTGGCCCACTACGGGTTTGAGTATTACGTATCCCATGCGGACGGGTACCAAGAGGGCTATCTGAACCGCGCGACCCAAACCGTGGACGTCAACAATCTGGCGCCGCGGTTTTGGGTCTGGAGAACCAACTGGGGAGCCAATCAAGATGCCTTCCAAACCATCATAGACAAAGCAGCAGCGCTGGGCTATCATGTAAAGATCTATAGGGATTGTGAAACGAAAGGCCAGTTGGCTTTTTGCTCGCTCAGCGATGAGAGCGGCGGCAAACAGCTGAAGTAAGCCCTACGCCGGGCAAATAAAACTAGCGGGGGGCGTGCAGGAGCCTTTCAATGGGCCGAGACAAAAAGCCCCCCGCTGCGGCGTCTGCTGGGACGAACGCCGCAGCGGGGGGCTTTTACAATGCGCAGGGGCCCCGCGGCTCTTAATAGAAAAGCCGGAGCAAGCGGAAAACAGGCTTGCTCCGGCGTGGCACCCCCGACCAGAATCGAACTGATAACTACCCCTTAGGAGATACTAAGGGAAATACAAGCAGCATCCCTTGTAATACCTAAAAATCCCCTGTTGTAAGGGGATTTTTAAGGTTAAAGTGTTATCTTGTGTTATGCCGTTACCGCAGATTCTATGTTATTTTAGCTTGTTTAATTAGCAAGCAATTAGCAAGAGAGATGATTTCAGGGTAAAGATAATATACGTGTCCGTTCCATTTATCTTCTTGCCAATTACTTTTTGTGTTTTACCGTATGCCGCTATTTGAGAATAACATAAGTTGTTGGAAGAATGCCGTTTCCATTATACGGCAGTAAATATTTGCGGTCATACAAAATTGCAGCAGGGGCAGATATAGCATCTTCAAACAAACGAAGATAGGCCATATCCTTTGCAAGTTTCTTCAAGTGTACAGGAATATGATCCTTCAAAATCTTTGTAACCGTCTCCATCAACTTCTCCGCTTCATCTGCAATTTGAGCAGCTGTGTCAGCAAAAATATTTTTCAATGCATCGTGCTGTTCTTTCGTAAAGACCGGTGCATTTACAAAAAGACCTTCATCATTTGAAATAACATAACCCTTACGAACCATATCTGCTGCTAAAGCTTTGGCATTATCACTGAACAGCTCAGTGTTGCCCTTAGCAATATGCAGGAACACATTAGTTACATTTTGTCGATTAAAGCAGTAATGATGTACCATTTCTCCATTGATAGGGAAATCCATAAACTGCACATAATCTCCGGCGCTATTTACAACATTGGAAATACCAAAGCCAAACTCCGATTCCCATGAGGTCTGCTCGCCGGTCTCAGCGCCCCAGATAAAGCATTCGGTACCAAATTTGTCCTTAGGATAAACTACCTTAATCTT
>CALWPT010000031.1 GCA_944383495.1 uncultured Clostridia bacterium
CTCTCATAAGCACGGCACTTCCAATCGGCCGGCCGGGGCGTTTATCTGGAGCGCACAAAGGGCGGTACGCTTCCTCTTCAGTATTTGATGCTTCGTTGGAATATATTTTTGGGCATGGCAAAGAAGAAAACAGGTACGATGAAAGCTTAAAAAGCTCGCACGGCGCCGTTTTTTAATCGGCGGTTGATTGCGGTCTTGGGTGTTTTTTATATGTATCAGCCGGAATTTTACCACCTACCTATTTCTGCAATTGGAGCTGGTCTTTTTGGACTACGAAGCGCGAGTCTGGTCATTCTATCTGAAGTATATCTGCCTGATGGAGCTTTGGATATTTCTTGCTCATTACCTTTCTAAGGATTTGTGAAAACTGGAAGGCTTCAAAAAGGCGGGTGAAAAAGCGGAAAACCCGAGCGTTGACGAAGGATAACGCTGTTTTAGGCGTTTTTGTTCCTATGGCGGCGTTGCCAGTCTGTATCTCTGGGCAGCAGCGTGCAGGTCTGTTCCAGATGTAAAAGACTAGGCGCCGAAGAAAGGCGCAAACTGTGGAACGGGCAGAACGCTTTTCCTCTCCGGCGGCAGAGGGGGAGCGGCTTCGTTTATCCATCTGGGAAAAGGAAGAAAGATTTACTAAGCGGCGTAGTCTAAGGGCGCGCCGGCCAAGCCGGCGGGCAGAAGAATTGATTGATCGAACGATTACAGGTATTACGCCGGTGCGCTGTTATACGATGAATCCGCGGAAAGAAGTCCCGGCTGACTCTAACCGATATTTTGTGTGGAGGTATAAATTGCAGTACATCAGTCATTACCAGTCCCCCATGGGGGACATTCTGTTGGCGGCGGATGCTATTGGTCTGACCGGATTATGGTTTGAGGGGCAGAAGTATTTTGCCCTTTCTCTTGACAGAGAGCATGAGGAAAAGGAACTGCCCGTATTTGAACATGCCAAGAGGTGGCTTAACATTTATTTTTCGGGCAAAGAGCCGGATTTTAAGGTGCCGCTTCATTTTACCGGCACAGCTTTTCAAAATGCAGTGTGGGGAATTCTATATACTATTCCATATGGGCAGACTATGACCTATGGAGATATTGCAAAACAACTTGCTGCGAAACGCGGGCTTGCGCATATGTCGGCGCAGGCGGTGGGCGGAGCGGTTGGGCGTAATGAAATTTCCATTATGGTGCCTTGTCACAGAGTTGTAGGAGCAAATGGAAGCCTGACAGGATATGCAGGCGGAATTGATAAAAAAATGACTCTTCTCAAGCTGGAAAAAGCCTTTAAAAAGGAGTATTTTATTCCGAAACACAGCACTGCACCATGAACGAAGGGAACTGCATGGTGCCGACCAGAGCATTTAGAAGCAATTAACCGTTCCTTGCTGGTGTGAGGAGGGGCTGACGGAGTTATTACCGCAGGTGACAATTACCTTTTGCCCTGGTGCAGAACGGAATCCATCCCTATTATTAGGAAAACGGCTCGATCCCGTTTATTTAGGAAAGGGAGTCGTCGTGCTGGGCTGGTATCGGTTCGGCGGCAGGGGTCATACGGCGGAACTGCAAACGGGAAATCTCTCTCAAACTTCCTTTTTTGTCAAAAAATTAGACGCCAACAAGAGGGAAGACCGAAAAATAATTGTGGAAGCAGTGTCTATGCCTCTTTTCACGCCGAAAGCCCTGTACAATCACTGGGCCTGCAAAGAAGACGCCATTGACGTCCGCCCCTTAGGGATGTGGACGCTAATGGCGTCTTCCGTTCCTTGTGTTTTAAGGATAAAAGGATATTAAGCCTCGCTGATTTCCTCGTCCTGCAAAGCGTCATAGCCGTGCTCTCCGGTCCGAATTTTAACAACGTCCTCTACGTCATAAATAAAGACCTTACCGTCACCGATGTTTCCGGTATATAGAGTCTCCTGAACGGTTTTCACCACGGTCTCGACGGGAATCTTACAGACAACAATATCAATTTTGATTTTAGGCAGCAATCGAGAGGAGACCGGACTGCCCCTAAAGTAGATGGTGTGGCCCTTCTGCGTACCATAGCCGAAGACGTTGGTAACGGTGATGCCGGTAATACCAAGCCGATCAAGCGATTCCTGGAGCTGGGTAAACTTGCTTTGATTGGTTAGAATCGTCACCTTAGTAATTTTTGCGCCATTTGTCTCATGATGCTCTACCGGAACCGCTTTTTCTATGCTAATAGCCGGTTTTGCAGGCGCAGGTTGTATGGCAGGCGTATCGTCACGCGGTATGGCCTCGGTGACAGGGGCGAAGTCCGGATAGGCGATATTGCCATGCTCCCCGATATCCAGCCCCTGAATCTCCTCCTCACGAGAGACACGAATCCCCAATGTCTTTTTCAGCGCCAGCCAGACAAGCCCGGATGATACAAAGGTAAAGGCGCCGATGGCAAGCGTACCGAGCAATTGTACGCCCAAAAGTCGGAATCCTCCTCCGTACAGCAGGCCGTTAGTAGTCGACAGCGTTGTCACGCCCTCCTGGGCGAAGACACCGACGCAAAGCGTACCAAAGATGCCGCAGCCCAGATGGACAGAGGTTGCTCCAACAGGATCGTCAATCCTTCTCTTATCAAAGAATATGACAGCAAACACAACCAGAACACCGGCAATCGCGCCGATGAGCAGCGACGCTTCAATGGATACATAGGCACAGCCGCCTGTAATGCCCACCAGTCCTGCAAGACAGCCGTTAATCGTCATGCCGAGATCTGGCTTTTTCATCACAATCCAGGATGTAATGGTTGAAGTCAGTACCGCGGCAATCGCGGAGGTATTTGTGGTCATCAGAATATGGAAGACATCTGACGGATTTTGGAAGCTCATAGTCGAGCCGGGGTTAAAACCAAACCAGCCAAGCCACAGCACGAACAGACCAATGACCGCTAAAGACATGCTGTGGCCGGGAATTGCCTTGGGCTTGCCCTCTTTACTGTATTTTCCAATACGCGGTCCCAGCAGCATTGCGCCCGCCAGCGCCGCCCATCCACCGAGAGAGTGAACAACCGAATCGCCTGCGAAATCCATAAAGCCCAGATCGGCAAGCCAGCCGCCGCCCCAAACCCAGTGACCAACAATCGGATATATCACAAGGGTCAAAACAAATGAAAATATGATAAAGGACACATATTTTACACGTTCCGCAACGGCGCCGGACACGATGGTGGCAGCCGTGCCGCAAAACACAAGCTGGAAAAAGAATTTTCCCCAGAATGGCACGGACGAGGTCAGTGTTTGGTCATAAAAGGACAAATCCTGGTTGCCAAGTATGAAAAGGTGCTCGGTTCCCATAAAGGGATTATCGCCTCCGAACATGATCCCCCAGCCCAGCAGCAGAAAGCCCAGGGACGAAACGGCGAAAACAATAAAGTTTTTCGACAGGATATTTACCGTATTCTTCGATCTGGCAAAGCCCGATTCTACGCTTGCAAAGCCCAAATTCATAAAGAATACAAGAATCGCTGCAAGGAATACCCATAGCGTATCTATCAGAGAATATTCCATCATACAGCACACCACCTTTAACGGATAAAATAAAACAGGACAAAGGTGTTTCCCGGGAACACCTTTGTCCTGTCGCTATTATTATAGCACTGTTCTGTTCGGTTGTCAATACTTGAAAAAAATTTTTTTGTTTGACGAGCCCGCGGATACAAGCCCTTGATAAAACGGGAACGGTTAATAGAAATACTTTTTACTATCAAAGCAGACCGCAAGCAGCCCACAAAGCCCAAACCAAGCGGGTTCAAGCTGGAAGGAGCAGAAGGACAAGCAGTCCCATAACGCCTTTTGATTCGTAAAAATAAAAGGCGCCGGAGCAAGGTCCGCTTTACTCCGGCGTGGAGCGGATTACGAGACTCGAACTCGCTACCTCCACCTTGGCAAGGTGGCGCTCTACCAGATGAGCTAAATCCGCAGCTGCGAGAGCTATTATAATATGAATCATAAGGCTTGTCAAGTCATTTTTCCAATCGCCGCGAAAGCTTTCCGCGGCGATTGGAAAATCAGATTTACGGCGTTTTCCCGGACTGAAACACGTCGCCCACCACATGAACCTTCATCATGTTGGTGGTTCCGGAAACGCCGAGGGGGATGCCCGCCGTAATGACAACCAAATCCCCATCCTGCACCAGCTTTGCATTTTGACAAATGTCCACCGCCGCGTTAAACAGGTCATCCGTATTCTGCTTCTCCTCCATCAGCAAGGGAGAAACACCCCAGGACAGGTTCATCTGCCGCACCACCTTAGGATCGGGCGAGCAGCCGATTATGGAGCAGGCGGGGCGATATTTGGAAATATTCCGAGCTGTAACGCCCGATTTGCTCACCGTCACCACCGCTGCTGCGGAAAGGTCGTGGGCCGCAGCGCAGGTGGCGTGTGCCAGCGCGTCGGTGACGTTGCAAAGATTAATTCCCTCCCGGATGCGAAAGCGCTTTTTATAATCAATATCCCGCTCCGTTCGTTCCGCGATAATCGACATGGTTTTGACCGCTTCCACAGGGTAAGCGCCCGCTGCGGTTTCTCCTGACAGCATGATGGCGGAGGTTCCGTCATAAATGGCATTGGCCACGTCGGTAGTTTCCGCGCGCGTGGGGCGGGGATGATGAATCATTGATTCCAGCATCTGTGTGGCGGTTATAACCTGTTTGCCGGAGGAATACGCTTTCTTAATCAGTTTTTTCTGCACCACGGGAATTTCCTCTAAGGGGATCTCCACGCCCATGTCCCCGCGTGCGACCATGACTCCGTCGCAGGCCTCGATGATCTCGTCAATGTTAACCACGCCCTCGGCGTTTTCTATTTTAGCAATGATCCGCAAATCGTGGCAGTTAATACGATCCAGTTCGCTTTTTATTTGATGTACGTCCGCGGCGGTACGGACAAAGGAGGCCGCCAGAAAATCAAAGTCATTTTCCGCAATAAACCGCAGGTCAGACCGGTCCGCGGCGCTGATATACGGCAGCGACAGGCTGACGCCGGGGACATTAACCCCTTTTTTGGAGGAAATTTCTCCGCCGTTGACTACCTGGCAGGTAATATCCGTGTTGGTTACGCTAATAACCACCATGTCGATCAGGCCATCGTCGATCAAAATATGAGTTCCGCGGGCTACATCCTGGGGCAGACCATCGTCAGTGATATACGCGCGCTTACCGTCTCCCACGCAGGGCCTCGTGGTCAGCACGAACGTTTGCCCGGTTACCAGCTCCGCTATCCCGTTTTCAATTTCCCCAAGCCGAATTTCAGGGCCTTTGGTATCCGCCAACAGCGCGATGGGGAGGCCCAGCTCCTCCCGGATTTTTTTCAGCATTTTGATCCGGCTCAGCTGCTGCTCGTGCGTACCGTGAGAAAAATTGATACGAGCAACATCCATTCCCGCCTTAGCCATTGCACGCAGAGTTTCTTCATGATCGGTGGCCGGGCCGAGGGTGCAGATAATTTTTGTCTTTCGCATGAAAAAAGCTCCTTTTTACAAAATCCTTTAATTGAATATATAATACTCTATCTTACAAAAATCATCAAGTTAAAAATGCATTAAATGTTTCAGCTTGCTGCAAATAAATTTCAGCGGAAATGCAAAGAACTTCGTTTGCAAAAATCCTCCTTTGTGTCATCCGATACGGCGAAAGACCCAGAATGCAAATGCTGGCAGAAAATAAAAACCGCCCAGCGGAATCCTCCGTTGGGCAGTTTTTTCTGCGGCTTCAAATGCCTCAGCTTCAATTATTGCTTGTCGGCCCGTTCAACGACCTCTTCCCGGTCGCGGAACAAAAGGGAAATAGCCCAAATCCCCGCCAAAGCAACCAGGGTATAAATGATCCGGCTGACCGTCGCCGCCTGCCCGCCAAACATCCAGGCCACAATGTCAAATTGGAACAAGCCGATGCTGCCCCAGTTCAACGCGCCGATGATCACCAGGATCAAGGATATCTTGTCTAACATTTCATTCAACTCCTTTACAGTTTCATACATAGTTTGGCATTTTACCGAGGGTTTATACACAAACCGCATGAAATTTTTTGTTAATTTTCGGATTGTTTTTTCCTTGCGGCATGATTCACGCTCCCTTGGCCAAACTAAAATTAAATTGATTCAGCAAAGGAGCCTTCTCATGCGCAAACGATTGGTACTGGTTTTTGTTCTGGTGATCAGCCTTTTTTTTACGGCCACTCTGCGAGTGTTCGCGCTTGTGACTGATACAGAAACCGTGGCGGAGTCCAAAGGAAGCTATTCTGTGGAGGTTTCCCGACTGCGGGGAAATATTTACGATTGCTACGGCAATCCCCTGACCAACCGGGAGCAAACTTGGAAAACGGTCTGCGCTCCCACGCCGCAGGGCGTTGTCGCTGTGGGAGACGCATTATCCCCTTCCGACGCCCAGCCGTTGCTGCGGCAGCTTGCGGAAGGTTTTCCCGTTTGCTTTTCCACGCCTTGTGAAATGAATGGCGACGGCGTTCTCAGCTTGCCGGTTTACAAACGATATTCCGCCAATCCCTCCGCCGTTCATATCATTGGCTATTGTGACGGAGAATATACAGGCGTTTCTGGAATTGAGAAAGCCTTTGACGGCCTTTTGCGTCGGGAAACCCCATTAAAGGTCAGCTTTGCGTGCGATGCGCAGAACCGGGTTCTGGCGGGCGCGTCCCTTCAGGTCCGCGACGAGGAATATGATCCCGTCGCAGGCGTTCGCCTGACCATTGACCGAAGCATCCAGCAAATCTGCGAGGCCGCTGGACGAAAATATCTAAAAACCGGAGCCATTGTAGTACTGGAAGTTGAAACGGGCAAAATTCGCGCCTGCGTCAGCCTGCCTGAGTTTGACCCGGAAGATATTGCCGCGAGCCTTGACGCCTCGGATTCTCCCTTTATCAACCGCGCCTTTACATCCTACGACACAGGATCGGTGTTCAAACTTTGCGTAGCCGCCGCCGCGTTGGAGCAAGGAATAACCAGCGAGATCTATCACTGCTCCGGCTCCACCAAGGTTGGAGACCAAACCTTTGGATGCAGTGTTGACGGCGGGCATGGAACGGTAGATCTGAAATCCGCCATTGCCAAATCCTGCAACACCTATTTTATTCATCTCGGGCAGAAAGTCGGAGCAAAGGGGATTTATGATATGGCCCGCAGATTTGGTTTTGGCACGGCTCAAGAGGTATGCACCGGTATAAAGTCCGACGCGGGCTCTCTACCGGATGTAAAAGCGCTGCAAACCCTCCCCGCGGCGCTTGCCAACTTTTCCTTTGGCCAGGGCGACCTGCTTACCACGCCGCTCCAGATCGCTTCTATGATCCAAACAATCGCCGCGGATGGAAGCTACTATCCTCCCGTTTTAGTGGAAAGCCTGGTGGGGAGGGACGGTTTGCCCTATGACGAAATTCTGCCGTCTGTTCCCACAAAGGTAATGTCGGAGAAAAACGCACAATTTTTGCAGGAATGCATGCGGGAAGTGGTCAAAAGCGGAACCGGGATGAGCGCCATGCCGGAGACCGGCGGCGCCGGCGGGAAAACCGCAACCGCAGAGACCGGCTGGACGCGAAACGGCAAAAAGGTGAATCACGCCTGGTTTGCCGGGTTTTATCCCGGCGAAAACCCGGAATATGCGATTGTGGTGTTAGCGGAAAACGGCGTATCGGGTTCTCAATCGGCCGCCCCGGTGTTTAAAGAAATAGCCAATGGTCTGGCGGGATATGTGGGGACAGGAAAATAGCCAATTGCTTTCGCGCAAAACGACAGGCATATTTTATCTCTCATAGACGATTTCAATGAACTTGGAGCCATGGGAAAGAGGCTATTTTTAGTTGACTTTTCCATGGCTCCGTGCTATAATGTCAGCATTCGGATTTCCCAGGAACAGCCAATTCTTCGTCGGAGGTTCTTTTTCGGAAAAACCGTCGGATACGCGTTTTTAACGCGCTTTGGAAAGGAGCTTCTCATGAAAGCGAGATTACCCCAGGGGTATGGCGGCGGACCGGGCAATTTAAACAGCATGATGAAACAGGCACAAAAAATGCAGCAGGATATGGCTGCCCTTCAGGAGGATTTAGACCAGCGGGAGTACACCGCTAAATCCGGGGGCGGCATGGTGGAGGTTACTGTGACTGGTAAACATGCGGTAACGTCAATTAAAATCCGTCCCGAGGTTGTCGATCCTGACGATGTGGAGATGCTGGAAGACCTGGTGGCGGCCGCGGTAAACGAGGCCGTGCGGGAGGCGACGGAAACCGCCGCTATAGAAATGGAGAAAATTACCGGCGGCGTGAATTTGCCTGGCATACTTTAAACCAAAACGCGGAAAGGATCTTAAATGCCATGGCTTATTCCGTTCCTTCACTGGCCCGGCTGATCGAGCAGTTCGAGCGGCTGCCCGGCATCGGTCATAAAACCGCCCAGCGCCTTGCCTTTTACGTGCTAGATCTGTCGGAGCAGGAGGCCAAGGCTTTTGCCGGTGCGATTTTGGAGGCCAAGGAAAAAATTAAATACTGCTCTGTGTGCCAAAACCTGACCGATGGAGAAAAATGCTCTATTTGCAGCAATGCCGGACGGGATAAAGGGACCATCTGTGTGGTGGAGGATTCGCAGGATGTTATAGCCTTTGAGCGGACGAGGGAATATAACGGGCTGTATCATGTGCTTCACGGCCTCATCTCGCCTATGGACGGCGTAACTCCCGACCAGCTTAAGATTAAAGAACTGCTGACTCGGGCGGCGGACGAAAATGTGAAGGAAATTATAATGGCCACGAACCCCACCGTGGAAGGGGAGGCGACCGCACTATACATTTCCAGGCTGCTCAAGCCCATGGGCGTAAAGGTCAGCCGCTTAGCCTATGGGATTCCCGTGGGCGGCAATCTGCAATATGCAGATGAGGTCACTTTAATGCGGGCGTTGGAAGGCAGAAACGAGATATGAACGCAAAAGAAAAAATGGAACATAAAACCATAGCCCAAAATAAAAAAGCTTATCACGATTATTTCGTTGTGGAAAGCCTGGAGGCTGGCATTGAACTCTTTGGCACAGAGGTCAAGTCCCTGCGTCAGGGCGGGGTGAGCCTGAAGGATTCCTGGTGCTCTATAGAAGGCGGCGAGCTGTTTGTAAACAACATGCACGTCAGCCCATATGAAAAGGGAAATATCTTTAACCGGGATCCGTATAGGGTACGAAAGCTTCTTTTGCATAAGCGGGAGATCATGCGTCTTTTAGGGCAGGTCAAGCAGCAGGGGCTAACGCTGCTGCCTTTGTCATTGTACTTTAAGGGCTCCCTTGTGAAGGTGCAGGTAGGTCTGTGCAGAGGGAAAAAGCTATATGACAAACGAGCTGTGGATGCAGAGCGTTCGGCCCGCAGGGAAATTCAACGACAATTAAAGGAGAGAAACCAATGATTACAGAAGTGATTCATTTAAACGACTACTTCCCCAGGGTAGCGGCTCGGGGCAACGACCCGACATTAACGGCGTATATTCCGGACGGCACGCCAGACATTGAAGCAGACCGGCGGCGGCCCTCTATCATTGTTTGCCCCGGCGGTGGATATACGTTTGTCTCCGATCGGGAAGGCGAGCCGGTGGCGCTGGCGTTTGCGGCACGAGGGTATAATGCGTTTGTGCTGAAATATTCGGTGGCGCCTGCACACTATCCCACTCAACTGGCAGAGGCCGCGGCAGCGGCCGCCATGGTGCGTCGAAATGCTGAGAATTGGCACGTGGATACCAACGCGGTGATTGCCTGCGGCTTTTCCGCAGGGGGCCATGTGGCGGCGTGTCTTGGAATTTTAGGTGCGCGGGAAGCAACGCTGGAGGCGGCAGGCGTCCGTGCGGAGGAATGCAAGTTGAACGGCATGATTCTGGGTTATGCGGTGCTGACCTCCGGAGAGTTCGCCCATCGGGATTCATTCATCAATCTACTGGGAGAAAAGGCTACGGAGGAGGAACTGCGGGCCGTATCTTTAGAACTGCAGGTTGACGAGAATACGCCGCCGGCTTTTCTGTGGCACACCGCTTCCGATGATCTGGTGCCTGTGATGAATTCGGTGTTGCTGGCGCAGAGCCTGAACCTGCATGAAGTCCCCTTTGAGATGCACGTATTTGACAAGGGAGTGCACGGATTAGCGCTGTGTAATTGGGTGACGGCTGGTCCCTCACGGCCCTTTCATGTTAATCCCTTTGCGGAAAAGTGGCTGGATCTGTGCGAAAGCTGGGTAAAGCGGAATTACATAAGCTAGTATTTTCCGGTTGAACATAAGCGTGGAAGCGGGTATAATAAATCTGGCCGGTTGTGTGCCGGCTGAAAATCAGGGGGCGTAAAGGATTCGACGGGGAATATGAACTTGTGTAAGCGGGCAGCGGTGCGGGACCGCTTAAAAATCCGCAAATTATAAATTAAACAACAACAAAACTGTTGCTTTAGCGGCTTAATGCCGCTCGTCCCTGCCGGGAGTACTGCGGCCTGGTAAGGGGCGTCACTGAGCAGTGAACGTGCGCGGGGGAGCGCTTTGGCCTCAGCCATGAATTAAAAGCTACCGTACCTGTCCGGCTGCGCGCCGCCTGACAGGGAGGGGAATCTTAAGGACGCGCTGCGCCCGGAGAAAGCGGAAGGAATTGTTTTTCGGACGGGAGTTCGATTCTCCCCGCCTCCACCAATAGGGTATTGGACGAACACCTGCTTTTTCGCAGGCGGCTTTGCCGTGAAATGTTCGCTCTGATACCAAAGCAGAAAGCGCCGTCTTGGATTTGTTCCAAGGCGGCGTTTTACTATGTCTGAAATCGGCATATTCGTATTATTTTTCATCCTCTTGTAAAATGAAAGTAACAATAAAAAAACAGGAGGATAAACACAATGGAAAATTCGTTATTTGAACAAATGGGTGGGACATACATACAACAAGGAGATTATATGTTGCCTAATCTCATATTGCCTGCCGAAGAAGAGCGGTCTATCGGCATTTGGGGACAACGCCGCGCTCGATACCTAAAACAGTACCACAAAATCTTGTATTACAATCTACTGACAAGCAGAAAACTAGACAGTTATCTTGCTGATATCAACAAACAGGCAGAGGATATGTTTTTTCGGTTAGTAAATGAAATGGCTAAACAGCAAGGTGTAACCGAGCAATTAAAGGCAAGCAACCAAATGGCTTGGGTAGGCAAGATGAACGCTATCCGCAATTCTGCTATGGAGATTATTAACACAGAGTTAATATATTCTTAAGATGCAGCCCGCAGATTCAAAACGAACCTGTGGGCGCTTCACTTATACTTATATTTTCATTATGATTATCCACAACAAGATTATTGATTGTACGATATTATTTGGCCTCAAAATATGCGAGTTATCAATCGCATGACTCGAAACCGTATTTGTTACATATGTGTCTTTATTACTTAGCAGAGCATCCCAACTCACCATATAAATTTCCGTGTGATTTGTTTAACTTGATTGATCCTTAGATATAAAGCTCTTTGCGGATTATATTTTTCTTTTAATCATTAAACCTCACAGTTACATTAATATCAAAACAATTTCATTTGACAATTTCGACACGAATGAACTTTTCTCTCTTTTATAATATCGTCGTCTCCAACCACACCAAACAGAAGCGGAGATGTCGGATCGTGAAGTGTAAAATTATTGTATACTGTTTTTTGACTGAAATTGGCATAACAATACAAGCATCCATTTTTGCAAGTGTTATATGCTCCGATATCGATGCTTGCAAAACATCCACACTCGGTACGTTGATTTTTATCCTTATCAACATCAAGTGTATATTGTCCGATTCGTTCGAGTCGCTCTTTGTCAATGCAATGAGCATGTTTGATTCCGAATTTATCAAGGTCAATTTTTTCTGCACAAGTATCAATGTAAATGCCATATTGAGCAGCAATTTCGGAGAATTGTGTTACAAGTTGTTCGATTTGGATTTCTGTCGGAACTTGTATATTCAGAGATAAAACATTTCTTTGCGTATTTTTATATAAATCAATGAAGCTTATTGTGCATTTTTCTGTATATCCAGCAAGCTTATCAGCGAGCATTCTGAAGTATTTGGAATGATAATCCAATGTATACTTTTCGTTAAAAAAAATCGGATCATATCTCCACACTACTTTGTCCTTTCCGATTTTTTGAGATAATTTTTGAAAAGTCGGAATTACGATATCGTTTTTTGACGGAATATTAGGCTCAACATCAACACCATACGAATTCAGAGTAAACTGAAAATAGTAAATATATTGATTAAGTTCATCCAATCTGTTGAGCATAGGGGTAGGGTTTTTTGTCCAAAAAACAATTCCATCAACTACATCGGGAGAAAGTGATATTTTACTTATCTGATGGATATTCATAGGGTTTCTTACATACACAAACCCATCTCTAAGTCTGTTAAAAAACCACTCAGAATAATATGTTGGTATGTCAGTTCGTCGGCTGGCACTTATTATCATCTATTTCACCTTCTTTATTATCAACTGAGCACTTGCACATGAATCATACGGATTATAATCATCTATAAATTGCGGATTAGCAACTATTAATGAATTGTCCTCATATTCATCTCCATAATTGTAGTGATGTAGCTTATTATTATTTTTAAAATGGAAACGCCTACTGTCAGCATTGTTTATTTGGTCTAATAATTCATCAAAAAGTTCGCGTCCGCCTCCCATTTGAGTCGTAAGATTAATATCATTTAAAACTATATATGTATTTGCGCTCATAGCATCATTTACAAATAATGCTAACTTTGAAATAAATTCATGTAGTCGGATGGAGTCACAATGCTTTTCCATATCAGAGAATACATATTGAAAAACAATAAGATCCGGAATCCATTTTGATTTTGTAATTACATCGATGAACTCTGTAACATCTTCATAATAAAATTCAGGTATAATAATCGAGGGATTATATTTCTTTATTTGTTTGTGAATATCAAGCCAAACCTCCTTCGCTGGATCAATACCTCGAAATTCTACTGATTCAAATTTGTATACACCTTCCGTTTTTAAATAATCCAGTGCGAATAAATCAGTACATGGACCACATCCAACAGACATTACTTTTATGTTTGACTTGCGTTTCAAATCTCTCAAAAATAAAAACGCATTGATAAGTTCGGACATATATCTATATGAATATTTGCAAGTGTAATAACATGCCATGTTACTACAATCGTATTCTCTCGGTGCAGGTGCGACAGTAGGCGTGTGAATATAATGCAAACATCTGTCACAACTTCCCGGACAATTATCTCCATAACTACAGTTATGGCATCTATTACATTTACTATTTCGGTACTTTGTATTACAAAAATCAACAATTTCATCAATCAACATTACTATGTTACTCCTTTGATTTAAGCATTACCATTTTCACAGGTTCTGTATTTTGAACAGATAGCGTTCCCCTTGACAGATTGAGTAAAACTTCCAGTTCGCTCGGATTCATAGCAAGTCCCATTTCACTTAATTCATCAACAAATTCTTTTGGTGTAAAAACTTTATTGTCAAGAAGAATATCAACGGCATCTGAAAACAATGTCGGTTTTGCCGCTCTCATTGTATTATCCAGCGGCTCTGATTTCCGCCATCCCTTGTTTTGCATTATACGCATCATATACTGATATTGACTCTGAGTGATAATACCAAGGTCGCAACTTCTGTAGAGCATTGCGGCAATAGACACCTTCCATTTGCGCTTAATTTGTTTGTAATAATCTAAGTTTTGTGGCTCCAACTCTACATCAGCTGCAAACGATGTTTCGGGCATTAAGAAAGCAGCAGCAAATTCATTCGCTTCCTTCTCCTTTGCCTTAAATTCCTCACGCGTGAGAACTTCTTCAT
>CALWPT010000032.1 GCA_944383495.1 uncultured Clostridia bacterium
GGGGATATTTATTGTGCTCACGATAGTGTATATTTTTCTCACATGAAATCAATCAATTGGCCTGTTTTGGTCAGGTTAAAACGGACAAAAACAGTAAACCGGCTTTTTTTCTGCGTAGCATACCAACTTTTGGATATTGTTTTCCAAGCCTCTGGATCCTCTGACTGTACCATTCGTCCCAGGCCCGCTATATCGTATTCCTCTTTTGCCTGTGCATTCAAATATTCCTGGCAAAGCTGGGATAGTTCCCGACTGAGCCTATCTTCGAGGAATTCCACCTGATCCAAGGTGACGCTTTTGGTGCTGCTTTTTTCCAGCTCCGAGACGCCGCCTTTTCCCTCTAACTCTATGGTGAAATTTGGAACTCCATTTTCAATGGTTACCAATCGGGAGGTTTTCATTGCATCCACTTTAACCGATACTTGCCCAAATTTTTCCGTTTCAAAGGTAACGATCCCCGTATCAAATTTGCCCGAGGCCAATAGAAACCCCCGGGTCTCCTTTAGCGTTAGAATCGTTTGCAGGCGGCCCTGCTGAAAAATTGCCGTCCCGCAGACCTCTAAAGTGGATCCGACTTTTTCCCCTTCCTCGTCGGGATTCTGTTCCCGCTGGCTGTTTTCCACCGCACGGAGCACAGGCGCATACATGCCCACGCCAGAATCGGCGTATCCCGCCGCTAGATCCAGCAGCTTTACATTGACTCCCAGTGAATTTCGGCTGGTTTGTTCGATGACAAAAATCATCTCCTGCGTGGGAATAATATTGTTGTTCATATTGACCTGTACCAGTGGCCCTGCTTCCTCCTCCGCCATGGCGACATGAACCGCTGAACGGGATTCATAATCCCGCATTAAATAATCAATCGCGGAAAAAAGATCATTTTCAGCGATGCTGCGGCCTAAAATAATCAGTCGATTTTTAGAATAGACCGGCCGCTTTCCGCTTTTTAGCGATATATTTTGAAAGGCTTCTGATAAGCTTTGTCCTTCGCAGGAAAAGATGCTAGTTGGAGTTTGGCCGGTATCTTCTCCAGCGGGGGATCCCTGGGTAGGCGTAAACACCTGCATGGTAATTCTATAGCCCTGTTCCGTTTTGTCCACTGCCATGCATTCGATAAACAGCAGCCGCTGGGTAACCGAACTCGTTGCACAGGAGGTCAGGAGCAAAATTGGGATCAGCAAAAGGGCCAGCGCCGCTTTTTTCTTTGGCTTCCTGTTGGACTTGGAAGGGCGGCTTTTTATGCGGTATCCGATGAGCAAAAGCAGCGGCAGGATCACGGCGAGGAAAGCCATTAATAATTGAAACCCCGTATACAAAAGCCGCAGCTCATAAAATTTTACATCACCGCTGTAAAAGGAAGAAATCAGCGCGCAAATCACCGCTCCCGTCCAAATGGCAATTTTGCCAAACCGTCCTTTGGTCAGCTTATGAAACGCCTGGCGCAGTACATATAATAGCAATGCCAGCTTAATAAAGATCCCCAGAGACCAGATACTCGTGGTAAACGCGTCGAACCGCTGGGCAATTAGCTCGTCGGCAATGCTGGAAACCTCGTAAAAGGGAAAAAACAGGAGCGTTGCAAATTTTCCCAGCAGGTTGGTGGGAAGGAACACGATTCCTTCCAGTACTAGGGTCAGCACAACCAGAAGAATTGAAAAGCTCCGGCCCTTTTTTTTCTTCGCACATGGGAGTAAAAACGCGGCTGCGGCCAGCTCGGTGGTGCGGGATAGCTCCAGAGCCACCGTTTTGAAGCCCCCGGAAAGGGTAGGATGCGGAATCGGCATCAGACTGAAATCCAGCTGTGGCGTAACTGTGATCCCAATGAAAGCAAACGATAATAAAACCACAATGCAGATAACCACACCGATACGGCAGATTGGTTCAATTCCTAATGTCGCGGCGTAAGCAGCGGCGGCTAGCACCATACAGGAAAAAATAAAAATGGGAATTTTTGTTATGGAGCTGGAGGCAAAAAAGTGGAATTGGGAGGTTATAATGCTTCCATCATATATAAAATAAAACAAAAATAGGATGGCAGTCACCCGGGAAGCGCCCTTTCCCATAACATCCTCGGCGCAATCCAAAATGTTTTTTCCAGGGTGCGCTCGAAACAAAAGGTACAATGGCAGTGCGCAAGCAAATAATAGCAAGGCAAAAAAGGGAAGATAAAGAAGGCTTTCCGTGGTAAACAAATTCACCCCTTTAACGGGAGAATACGTCAGCGTCACCACTATTCGGCTGACCAGCAGGGTAAGGAACAGCTGGTTAGCGGTAATAATTCCCTTGGTTTTCTCCAAAATTTTGCCGCTCCTTTCTGAGAGAATGATTTCGTTGCTTTTCTATCAGCCGTTTTCCTGTTGATCCTCCGGCTCAATGGGCTCCCGGCCGGGCATATCCTGTACCAGCAGCCGGTTGGACTGTAGCTTCCGCCAGCTCTGGCGGAACAATACATCCCGCCAGGATTTTGCGCGGAAGGGCGTCAGCGGAGAAGTATAGGGAAGGCCGTAATTGTTCACAGAGCAAATATTAACCCCCAATACGCCCAAACCAATCATAATTCCATAAATGCCCAAAAAGCCGCCAACAATGGTAAAAATTAACCGCAGCAAGGACATAGGCTCGTATAAAGAAGGAATGATAAAGGATCCAATTGCCGTCAATGCTACCACAATGACCATCGGCGCTCCGACCAGTCCCGCGGTCACAGCGGCCTGCCCGATGACTAAGCCGCCGACAATGCTAACCGTTCCGCCCACCGCCTTGGGCAAACGCAGGCCTGCTTCACGAATGATTTCAAACACCACGTAGGTAAAGATCGCTTCCACCAGCAACGGAAATGGCGTTGTGGCATCCGCTTTTGTGACGTTGTATAATACCCAGTCAGGAAACAACTCCTGATGAAAGGTACCGATGGCAACGTAGAAGGCGGGAAGGGTAATGGTAATGACAAAGGAAATGGCCCGCAGAGTCCGCATAAATAATGCATAAAAAGGGGCAAAGAAGTAATCGTCGGCATTTTGAAAGTTTTCGTAAAACAGGTAGGGGACGATGAGAACAAAGGGAGAGCCGTCCACCATGATGACCACTCGCCCCTCGTTCATTTTAGAGCAGGCCACATCAGGTCGCTCGGTCAAGCCCACCTGTGTAAAGAAGCTTTTTTTGTCCTTCTCCAGAAAGGGGATGAGATAGCTGGAATCCAAAAGTGCGTCAATTTCAATTATTTGCAGACGGCGCCGGATCTCCTTTAGGATTTCCTCACTGACCCTGCTTTTTAGGTAACACAGGGAGACCTCCGTTTGGCTGACAGTTCCCACCTGCATGGTTTCAAACTTCAGATCAGGGGTTTTCATGCGCCTGCGCAGCATAGACATATTGAGATGCAGAACCTCGCAAAGAGCTTCTTTTGTACCGCGGAGAGAGGTTTCCGACGATGGATCGCTGACCGATCGGGTAGGGAAGCTCTGAATCCCCACGGCAAGTATTTTTGGCACGCCGTCCAGCAGGATCAGCAGAAAGCCGCTCATTGCTCGGTAGGCCGCTTGGCTGTAGTCATCCACATCGCTTTGATCCACGCTGCCGAGAACCTCGGTTTTGATATGATTCCATAAGGCTTCTGGCGTAAACGTTCCGCTTACGGCGCTTAATGGTTTTACAACCGAGTCCGCCACATTATGTTTGTCAGTCATATTGTCCACCATCATCAGCGCACCGCGATGTCCGGCGATACGTATAGATCGCATGGTGAAATCCACTGTCCCTGCAAACTGCTCCTTAAACCAAGCTACACCTTGGTTCAACTCGGCGGAAACGGGCATTTTTGGATGGCTGCCGTTGCTTGCGCCCACTTTTAATCCCCCCGTTTTCATTCATACATATTACTATTTTGGACATCAAACGGCAAATGATACGAAAAGAAAGTGCAAAATGAATCTTTTCTGCATAAATTTAAAAAATTGCGTTTTTAGTTTGACCTGCGATTGTAATTTGGATAAAATTGCGTTATAATAATTACCATATATCATAATAAAAGGAAAGGGATGGCTTTCCCATGAATTTAGGCTTTGCTCTGCTGGTCACCTTTTGCGGCATTTTCATTGTGTTCCTTTCATTGGTGGCGCTCATTCTTTTAATTACTCTTTTTGGTAAAGTAACAGTTGCACTGGATAACCGTGCGGTGCGGCCCAAAAAAGCAAAAGAAGGGGAAGCGATTGAGACGGAGGAGCTGGCGTCTGCATTTCAAGCACCGCTGGCTGCTCCTGCTTCTTTACAAAACAATGATGTAATTGCCGCTATAACGGCTGCTGTATATATTTTGGGTGAAAAAAAGGGCAAAACCTATGCAGTGCGATCGGTGCGTCCCGCCGTAAGCGGGCAGAATCCGTGGGCGGCCGCTGGGCTGCGGAATAATGTTCGGCCTTTTTAAGAGAATTTCAGAGGAGAGGAAGAATCTTACATGGAATTGCTCACCAACTTTTGGAACACTCTGGTGCAGATCCTGGCTGACTCGGGCTACAACAGCCTAATTGGTCAGTTTTTGGGGGGCGGCTGGAAAAATTTTTTAATGCTCGTTGTTTCCTGCGTGCTTTTGTATCTTGCCATTAAACGGGAATTTGAGCCTCTGCTGCTTCTTCCTATCGCTTTCGGCATGCTGCTGGCAAATCTGCCGCTGGCCGGGCTGATGGCACAGCCGAAAATTGATTTAATTCCCTATGAGGATTTTATTGCGCAGAACATGGGCAATGTCGCAGATTATTCCACTGTGGTGCAAAACGGGATTACCTACGTTCAAAAGGTAACCAACGGCGGCTTGCTCCAGTATCTATACCAAGGCGTTAAGCTGGGAATTTATCCGCCTCTGATTTTCCTCGGGATCGGCGCGATGACCGATTTCGGTCCCCTAATCGCGAATCCCAAAAGCTTTATTCTCGGCGCGGCCGCTCAAATTGGAATTTTTGTTACCCTCATTGGGGCAATTCTGTTGGGATTTGACGAAGCGCAGGCTGCGGCCATCGGCATTATTGGCGGCGCGGATGGCCCCACCGCGATTTATGTCACGACTAAGCTGGCGCCCGAACTGCTGGGCTCTATCGCAGTGGCGGCGTATTCTTACATGGCGTTGGTTCCAATCATTCAACCGCCGATTATGAGGCTGCTTACCACGAAAAAGGAACGTTCGGTGGAGATGCAGCAGCTTCGTTCTGTGTCCAAGCGGGAAAAGATTTTGTTTCCCATTATAGTTGCCATCGTGGTGATTCTATTGCTGCCGGAAACAGCGCCCTTGATCGGCATGCTGATGCTGGGCAATCTCATGCGGGAAAGCGGTGTGGTTGACCGAATCAGCAAAACGGCGCAAAACGAGCTGATGAATATTGTGACGATCTTCCTCGGCCTTTCTGTGGGCGCAACGACGGACGGCACCAAGTTTTTGAATCTGCAAACCGTCAAAATTATTGCTTTGGGGCTGTTCGCCTTCTGCCTTGGGACAGCCTTTGGCGTGATTTTTGGAAAGATTATGTATGTGGCGACCAAGGGCAAGGTCAATCCACTGATTGGCTCCGCCGGCGTTTCCGCTGTTCCTATGGCGGCACGGGTCTCTCAGAAGGTGGGCCAGGAGGCCAATCCCGCCAACTTCCTGCTCATGCATGCCATGGGCCCCAACGTCTCTGGCGTTATTGGTTCTGCGATTGCAGCAGGCGTACTGCTGAAAATGTGCGGGGCGTAATCTACTAGCTTCCATGAAACCGCCTGCCGGGTAATCGACAGGCGGTTTTTTATAGACATGTTTCCCCTCTTTTTCGACAGCATTTTACCGTAGGGGAAAAAGCTTTCTCAACAGAATGGAGATACGCAGAATGAATCGGGACAGGGCTTTGTTCATGCGTTGTTTAATCATGGCGCTCATTTTAATTTTGGTTACCGGCTGTGCCGATACTGCGGCGCCGGCCGGTCCTGCCGATGTGCAATCCGGCACGGCGACTGATACAAAGGCAGAAACGCTTTCAAGCAGCGCGGAGGCGGTTGCGCCTGCGGATCCGCCGCCCGCCAATAGAGTTCCCATTTCAATAGAACAGGCGGAAAAGGATCCGCAAATTATGTGTAAGCTGTTAGAAGACGAAATGGAGTTTTTGATCACTGACACTCAGCCTTTTGCGTTTATGGATCAGATGGAAAAGCAGCAGCCAGCTCAGCTAGATGTCGCTACCTATATAGGCGGCTACGACAATTCTGAACCAGAGTTGGTCGCTTGGTTTTGCTTGATGTTCGATGGCGCTCATGGTTTTTATTATCAGTATCGATGGGATGGCGGCGTTTTTATCCGACAGGATCCACCTGTCGTCTTTACTGCGTTAACATACGAAATGAACGAATTTGGCACGGAGTATTATGTGGTCACGCAGCAGGGAGAAAAAATCCTTGTGCTGAGCCAGGCGTACTATTAACCAATCGCTTGATGCTGTCCAATCCTTGCATAGCATAAGAAGATCCTACACTTAATGCTGTTACCGTTCTGACAGCCACTGCTTAAAGCTTTCAAACAACTCCACCGCTTTGAAACGAAACTCATATTTCGGTTGGTTTTTTACAATATCCGTCTGCTCCTTGGTCAGGACGTCCTGCAGCTCTGCGTTCGGTTCGGCGGCAGGGATACACATCGGAGGAAACATTACGCACCACCAATTTTTGCCGCCGCCCTCGCCGATAAGCACCCGCAGGGCGTTATATTCACCTGCTGGAAGGGTAACGTCGCTATATTCCCGGGTATCGAACCAGGCACGACAAAGCTGAACTGTAACGGAGTAATCATATCCCTCGGAACGAACCACCTGTTCTGCGGCTAATTTCAGTTCGTCTAGCCGCTGGGCGGCGACCTGCTCAGCCTCCGATTCGGTATTGACCTGGTCGAAAAGTCCCGAACCGACCTCCAAAAGCCGGTTGCGCACCTTCAGCTTTAAGGCCTGATCAGCGGGGGAGTCGGAGTTGGCGAGAATATGAAGCCGCAGCACCCGGGTGGAAATATCCTCGCATTCGGCTGTAAAGCTGCAAAGGCTGGCGATGATACAAACGCAAAGTCCAATCAGGAGAGCGGCCTCCCATTTTTTCAAAATACATTTTTTCTTCTCCATGCTTTGATCCCGTCCTTTTGGTTTTGTAACCACAGTATGGACGGAAAGTTTTGGAAATATACAAAAGTTTTTAAAATCATATTTGCATGACAAAGCCTATGAGACAGCCCAAGCATTGATATAAAAAGCTCTTTTTTCGGTTTTACGCCTTCCACTGCACATGGAAATGTGCTATAATTTTAAAAAGCCGTAATATGAACGCAGCAATACAAAATGACAGCGGCGGCAGGGCCAAGGTATAGGAACTTAAAATATGACCTGATTGATAAAAACGAATGTTGAAACGCAAAAGAGGTGTTAATAAATGCTTAGTTTAAATCAAATATCCTGGGCGGCTCCGGGCGGCGGCAGAATTTTGCAGGGAATTGATCTAGTCGTCCCCGATCAAAAATTGGTTGTGATTACCGGACCGAACGGGGGCGGAAAAACCACATTGGCCAAACTGATCGCCGGTTTGGAAAAACCCGATTCTGGACAGATTCTTTTGGATGGTCAGAATATCACCGATTTTGATATTACCCAGCGGGCCAAAGCAGGCATCAGCTATGCTTTTCAGCAGCCGGTGCGGTTCAAAGGCCTCACTGTAGCTGATCTTTTGGAATTGGCGGCTGGCAGGAAACTTTCGGAGCACGCGGCCTGCGATTATTTAATACGTGTGGGCCTTTGCGCAAGAGAATATATTCACCGAGAAGTCAATGCTACGCTGTCCGGCGGAGAAATCAAGCGGATAGAACTTGCAACGGTTCTGGCCCGGCACACTCGGTTAACAATTTTTGATGAGCCGGAGGCGGGGATTGACCTTTGGAGCTTTCATAATTTAATTGGCGTTTTTAAGGAGATGCAGGAGGATTTAAAGGGTTCCATGATTATCATCTCTCATCAAGAGAGAATCCTGTCTATTGCCGACGAAATTATCGTTATAGCAGATGGGAAAGTCAGCGCCCATGGGCCCGCCGCTGGAATGCTTCCTCAGCTTCTGAACGAGGAGTCGGGCTGTGAGCAGTGCCCGAAGAAGGAAATTGTGTATTGTGGAGGCGGACGGGATGAATAATATTACCAAGGAACTGCTTCAGGCTGTCTCTGATTATAGCGATGGCTATAAAGACGCTTACAGTATTCGTGAAAACGGCTGCTGTGTCGATCGAAAGTCCACGGATCATATTAAAATTGAAAGCAAAGCCGGCGAACCGGGTCTTGTTATTCACATTCTTTCCGGAACCAAGGGAGAGCGCGTATCCATTCCTGCCTGTGTGACCCATGGAAATGTGGATGATTTGGTTTATAATGATTTTTATGTGGGAGAAGGGGCAGACGTTCTGATCGTTGCCGGATGCGGCGTTCATGTGGAAACGGGGGAACCGGCCCGGCATAGTGGGATCCACCGTTTCTTTGTGGGAAAAAACGCACATGTGGTTTACCAAGAAAAGCATATCGGAGCAGGCTCCGGAGCGGGTATCCGCTCGATTGATCCCGTGACAGAGATTACGTTAGAGGAAGGCTCTGAACTGGAGATGGATTCCTTACAGCTTGGCGGCGTGGATCAGACATTGCGCCGCACGACAGCTGTTTTAGAAAAAGGGGCCCATTTAATCATCCGGGAAAGAATTCTCACCGATGGAGAGCAGCAGGCTAAAACCGATTTTACAGTAGAGATGAACGGCGCGGATTCCAGCGTTAATTTGATTTCCCGGTCGGTTGCCAAGGGGAATTCCCATCAAATTTACCGTTCCAAGATTATTGGCAACGCCCCTTGTGCCGGGCATTCCGAGTGTGATGCTATTATCGTTGATAAAGGCAGGGTGGACGCCGCGCCCGAGCTTACCGCCAACCATGAGGACGCCGCACTGATCCACGAGGCCGCAATTGGGAAGATTGCCGGTGAACAAATCATGAAGCTGCGTACTTTAGGGTTAACTGAGGAGGAAGCAGAGGCGAAAATTGTTGCCGGCTTTTTGAAATAAGCTGGAAGAATTCCTAAATTCTCTGTTCTAAAAGGCCGGGCGAAATTTCGGCCGTTGAATTCAAAAAAGCGCCGCGCAATATACCAACATTGCACGGCGCTTTTTGTTATGTAAGGCTATTGATAAAACAAACCTTTTGGGCGGATTTTTCCCCGCCGTCAATCAGCCGAAATACCGGGCGAGCAGGCCTTTAAATCCGGCTCCGTGGCGGGCTTCATCCTTGGCCATCTCGTGGACGGTGTCGTGAATCGCGTCGTATCCCAGTTCCTTGGCGCGTTTAGCAATATCCAGTTTGCCCGCACAGGCGCCCGCTTCCGCTTCCGCGCGCATTTGCAAATTCTTTTTGGTACTGTCAGTTACAACTTCGCCCAGCAGCTCGGCGAATTTCGCGGCATGCTCGGCCTCCTCAAAAGCATATTTCGCAAATGCGGCGGCAATTTCAGGGTATCCTTCCCGGTCAGCCTGCCGGCTCATGGCCAGATACATTCCTACTTCACAGCATTCACCGTTAAAGTTGGCCACAAGACCGTCATATACCATCTGATCCACGCCCTTAGCCACGCCAATTTCATGAGCACACGCAAATCCCGCTTCCTCGGCCATTTCCTTGAATTTTTCCTTGGGCGCTTTGCACTGGGGGCAAAAATCGGGAGCGCTATCCCCTTCGTGAACATAGCCACAGACAGAGCAAACGTACTTTTTCATAAAACCATTCCTCCAAAAAATTGTATAATGACCTCAGCGGTTAAACCGCCGAGGATCTTGCCTCTTATTTTCTGCACTCGGCGCACATACCGTACAACAATAAGTTCTGGCTTTCCACCTTCAGACCGTACCTTTGCTCGATCTGCGCGAGAGAGGCGTCGTCCGCCAATTCCCCTTCAATATCCAGCACAGCGCCGCATCCACGACAGATAAAATGCATATGGGGCTCCACATTTGCGTCAATCCGCTCTTGGCCATTGACCACTGCCACGGCCACGACCGCCCCCTGCTCCTTAAACCGGGCAATATTTCGGTAAACCGTTCCCAAGCTTAAATCGGGATAATCCCGTTTAAGCGTGGTCAACAGCCACTCAGCGCTGGGATGGCAGGCGGAGGAACAAATGGCACGGTAAATGGCTTCCCGTTTTTGACTATAGTTCTGGCGCTTTTCCATTTTCTTCTCCAAAACAATAATAATTATTATTTTTATTATAACAAATTTTTTTGATTTGTAAAGGGGTAATTTAATTTTAATACATAAACAATACTCTATATGACGATATCAAAAACCTGTCATAAAACCCAATTGGGTTTTATGACAGGTTTTTGAAATTGAACAAACTTTTTTAAACGTCATTTTCAGTCTAGCTCCAGAGCGCCTGTAAACAGCTGATAATACGTCCCTTTTAAAGCCAATAGGTCCTCATGCGTGCCGCGCTCAATAATCCGGCCATGGTCCAAAACCATGATCGCGTCAGAGTTCTGCACCGTGCTGAGCCGATGGGCGATGACAAACACCGTCCGTCCCGTCATCAGCGCATCCATGCCCTGCTGCACAATGGCCTCGGTTCGGGTGTCGATGGAACTGGTGGCTTCATCCAGGATCATAACCGGCGGATCGGCTACTGCGGCTCTGGCAATCGAAAGGAGCTGTCTTTGCCCCTGAGACAAGCTCGCTCCGTTACCGGAAAGGGGCGTATCGTATCCCTGGGGCAGCCGAGTAATGAAATCATGCGCACCCGCCAGCTGTGCGGCGGCAATGCACTCTTCATCGCTGGCTTCTAGCCTTCCGTATCGAATATTATCCATAACGGTGCCGGTGAACAGGTTAGTATCCTGCAGCACCATGCCAAGGCTGCGGCGCAGATCGGATTTGTGAATCTTGTTAATATTGATCCCGTCGTACCGAATCTTTCCGTCTGCAATATCGTAAAAGCGGTTAATCAGATTGGTTATGGTGGTTTTTCCGGCGCCGGTGGAACCTACAAAGGCAACCTTCTGGCCGGGCTTCGCATAAAGAGAAACGTCGTGCAGCACTGTTTTGCCCGGTTCATAGCCAAAATCAACGTCGAACATGCGCACATCCCCGGCAAGGCGCGTATAGGTCACCGTCCCGTCGCCGTGGGGATGTTTCCACGCCCACACGTTTGTACGTTCATCGCACTCTTCTAGAGTGCCGTCTCTCTTTTCCCGGGCATTCACAAGCGTTACATAGCCGTTATCCACCTCCGGCTCTTCGTCGATGAGATCAAAAATACGCTTCGTGCCAGCCAGCCCCATAATTACTGAGTTTAGCTGATTGGAAACCTGGCTGATATTTCCAGCAAACTGCTTGGTCATATTCAGGAAGGGAACAACAATGCTGATGTTAAAGGCAAGGCCGGACACGCTTATGTTAGGGGCATGGCTCAGCAGCAGGATACCGCCCACCAAAGCCACAACAACATACAGCACGTTACCGATGTTGTTTAAAATCGGCATTAGCATATTTGCATAGCGGTTTGCTTTTTCCGAATCGGAAAACAGCGAGTCGTTAATGACGTCAAACGCCTCCTTGGTCTCTTCTTCATGGCAGAAGACCTTAACGACCTTCTGGCCATTCATCATTTCCTCAACAAAGCCCTCTGTGCGTCCGATGGCCTGCTGCTGGCGAATAAAATACCGTGCCGAGCTTCCGCCGATTTTTTTGACCACTAGCGTCATGGCAACGACGCCCAGGAGTACAACTAAAGTAAGCCATATGCTGAAGTAGAGCATAATGCAGAGGACGGTAATGACGGTAACAGCTGATATGATCAGCTGAGGTATACTCTGGGAGATCATCTGGCGCAGTGTGTCGATATCATTGGTATAATAGCTCATGACATCGCCGTGGTTATGGGTATCAAAATATTTGATAGGAAGATCCTGCATCCCATTAAACATTTTTTCCCGCATTTTAGCAAGAACCCCCTGGGTAATGACGGCCATCAGCTGCGTGTAGACAAAACCGGCCGCAAGGCTCAGCACGTAAAAAGTGGCCAAAATGCCCACAAGTCCCAGAATTTGGCCAGACACGCCTGCCCAATCGCCGGTCTGCCAGCTTTTTTCTACAGCCGCAATAATATTCTGCATAAAGACAGAGGGCACCGAGCTAATAATTGCGTTGAATAGGATGCAAATTAGAGTTATGGGAAGAAGAACCGGATAAAAGCTGAACAGCATGCGGACAAGCCGAAGCAATACAGCCTTTCGTCCGCCATCGTTTCTTGGTTTCCTATTGGACATCAGTATCACCTGCCTTGTTTTGAGAGGTATAAACCTCGCGATAGATTTCGCTTGTCTTCAAAAGCTCGTCATGGGTCCCCACAGCGCTGATGCTGCCGCCTTCCATCACGACGATGCGGTCTGCATCCTGCACAGAGGCGATGCGCTGAGCGATAATGATCTTGGTGGTCTCGGGAATAAAGCGCCGGAACGCCTGGCGGATCAGGGCGTCCGTGCGCGTATCCACAGCGCTGGTGGAGTCATCTAAAATCAGGATCTTCGGCTTTTTTAGCAGAGCGCGTGCAATGCATAGGCGCTGCTTCTGGCCGCCGGATACGTTGCTGCCTCCCTGTTCAATGTATGTGTCATATTTGTCAGGAAACTGTTGGATAAATTCATCCGCTTGAGCCAGTTTACAGGCTTCCTCTAGCTCTGTGTCCGTGGCGTCCTTATTGCCCCATCGGAGGTTTTCCTTAATCGTGCCGGAAAACAGTTCATTTTTCTGCAGCACCACAGCCACCTGGTTGCGCAGCGCCGTCAGATCATATTCCCTTACATCCACTCCGCCTACCTTCACGCTTCCCTCTGTTGCGTCGTAAAGACGGGGGATCAGCTGGATCAGGCTTGATTTTGAGGAGCCCGTGCCGCCTATGATGCCGATGATCTCGCCGGGACGGATGTGCAGATCTATATTAGAAAGCGACATCCGCGCCGCATTTTTAGAGTATTTAAAGCTGACATGGTTAAAATCAATGGAACCATCCCGAATCTCTGTAATGGCATGCTCCGGACTTTGCAGCGTGCTTTCCTCGCTCAGCACCTCTACAATCCGCTCGGCGGATTCCGTTGCCATGGTGATCATTACAAATACCATGGAGAGCATCATCAGGCTCATAAGAATTTGAAAGCTGTATGTCAGCAGAGAAGACATCTGGCCGACATCCAAAGCCAACCCCTGGGAGGTGATCACAGTATAGGAGCCAAAGGAAAGCACAAATACCATGACCCCGTACACGCAAAATTGCATGAGGGGATTGTTGATTGCTAAAATGCGTTCTGCCTTTGTAAAGTCGGCCTTTACATTTTCAGCGGCCGCGTTGAATTTTTTCTTTTCGTAATCCTCCCGCACATAGGCTTTTACCACGCGCATCCCGCGAATATTTTCCTGAATAGAGCTGTTGAGAGCATCGTATTTTTTAAAGACCCGGCGGAACACAGGCATCGTTTTTCGAATTACTATGATCAGCCCAATGCCCAGTATGGGAATCGTCGCAAGAAAAATCATAGCCATTTTGCCGCCCATGATAAAGCCCATTACAAAAGAGAATACTAGCATTAAAGGACATCGAACAGCTGTGCGAACAATCATCATATAGGCCATTTGAACATTGGTGATGTCCGTTGTAAGACGCGTTACAAGGCTGGAAACAGAAAACTTGTCGATATTCTCAAAGGAATATCCCTGTATTTTGTAAAACATATCCTTTCGAAGATTGCGAGCAAAGCCACAGCTGGCAGTAGCGCAGGCGGATCCGGCAAGAGCGCCGAAGGCCAGAGAAAGTCCCGCCATGAGCACAAGGAGCGCTCCATATTGAACCAGTACCTTTATCGAACACCCATTTTTAATTTCGTTTACAAGATTGGCAATAATAAACGGGATAATACATTCCAACACCACTTCACCAGAAACAAATATCGGCGCCAGCAACGACGGCTTTTTATATTCCCGAATACTTTTGGCAAGGGTTCTGATCATATAGTTCCTTCCTTTCTAGAAAATGCTTTCTTTTTGTCATATCAGAATAGATTTTAAAATAATTTGAAACATAAATCAATAGGGATTTTATCTATTGAAACCGTTTTGAACATCCACCGTTACCAACGGCTATTAGCCAGGGCCGGGGAATTTTTGAAAATAGAAAAAGACAGACAAACATAACGCTGGCTGCCTTTTCGTCTAGCGGGCGAAAAGCCCCAAATTGAAAAACCTGCGGTGCGCGAATGCTCACCGCAGGTGTGGCGGAGAAGGGGAGACTCGAACTCCCGCGCCGGTTACCCGACCTACGCCCTTAGCAGGGGCGCCTCGTCACCAACTTGAGTACTTCTCCATGGTAACAAATGCACACTATAGAATTGGCGGAGAGAGAGGGATTCGAACCCCCGGCTCTTGCGAGTCACTGGTTTTCAAGACCAGCTCCATAAACCACTCGGACATCTCTCCCTCTTTAGATTCGCTTTGTCATTTTACCAAATTCTCCTTTCAATGTCAAGGGATATACCTGAAATCTTTAAACAAAATTTAACACCTAATACGATGACATTTTTCCATTGCTTTTTAGCGAACAACAACCTATTGCTAAAACCGCAGTTTCTAAATTCGTTATTTTGATTTCCTCTTTTGGAAAATCCAAAACTGTTAAATTTGCGGTTCTGCGGCAATATTTGAAGAAATGAATTTGAAAATCTGTGGCATGATAATAGTGCGAAACAAGTGCAGGTCTGTTATTTTGCTTTGTTTCGCAGGAGATGTGATATGACAAAACGAAAAACAAGCTTCAGCATGAAAAAATTCTTTAAAAGCTGCAGTCTGTGTTTAGGTTTTGCCGCAATCGCCTCGTTATGCACTGCGACGATCCTCGGAAACGCCTTGCCCGCCTCTTATCAAGTGGTGGAGGGTCAGGTTTTATCCTTTGGCAACAGCCTTCCAATTTCGGCGCGGCAGGATGCGGAGTCACCGTCACAAGATGGATATACCACAACCCTAAAGCTGTTTGGTATTATACCGGTTAAAGAAGCTCAGGTTCAGGTGGTTAGTAAAACCTATGTCCAGCCCGTCGGAGAACCCTTCGGCATTAAAATTTTTACTGACGGGGTTATGGTAGTAGGCATGACCGATGTGGATTCCAGCAACGGGCTGGTGAATCCAGCGAAAAAAGCCGGTATTGCCATAGGCGACGTGATCCACACGTTGAATGGCGCTAAGGTGGTTTCCAACGAACATCTTGCCGCTTTATTGGAAAAGTGTAATGGTAAAACAGTAACCCTTGAAACCTCACGCGGCAATGATAAAAGGATTGTACAATTAACTCCTGTACGGTCTAAATCCGATGGCTTGTATAAAGCCGGTATGTGGGTACGGGACAGTTCGGCCGGCATTGGAACCATGACTTTTTATGTTCCCTCCACCGGAATGTATGGGGGCCTGGGCCATCCCATATGTGACGCCGATACGGGAGAAATTTTGCCCCTCAGCAAAGGATCCATCGTAGGCGCGAAAATACAGTCGGTCATACCCTCGGAAAACGGCAGAACAGGGGAACTGTGCGGACAATTTGATGAATCGCAGCAGTTAGGCTCTCTTTCACTGAATACCATCAGCGGCGTTTATGGAAGTACTAAACAGCCCGATTCCCAATTTGGTTTGGTTCCCATTGCATTGCCGCAAGAGGTAAAAGCTGGACCGGCTCAGGTTATCACAACAATTGACAACGAGGGCCCGAAAGCATATGACTGCATGATTGAAAAGGTTGATTTGCGGGACGACGATGGAATTCAAAATCTTGTCGTGCGTATTACCGACACACAACTGCTGCAAAAAACCGGCGGCATTGTTCAGGGGATGAGCGGCAGCCCCATTCTGCAAAATGGGAAATTAGCGGGCGCAGTAACGCATGTGTTTGTTAACGATCCCCAGCGAGGTTATGGTATTTTTGCCCATACCATGTATGAAACCGCCGCAAATGCCGCGAAAGGTTAGTAAAAATCTGTCTCTTAAGGAAAAAAGCCGCTGAAAAGCGGCTTTTTTCCTTATAAAGGCCCAATAAAAATTATTTTTACAGATTTTACCAAAATACCTCTTGCAAGGATTTCCAATATATGGTAATATAAAGTCACCAAATAAAAAACGGGGGTTAAAAATGATGGAAAAGAAACTAAAAGTGCTGATCGCTGACAATTCAACAGAGTTTGGCCAAGCCTGTGCTGCGGTGCTGAAAACATATGGAATGGAGGTTATAAATACAGCAAAAGACGGCTTAAAGCTCATGGAGGATATCAAAGACTTGCGTCCCGACGTCGTGCTGGCTGATGTGTTTATGAGCCGGCAGGATATTCTAGGGGTGCTGGGACAGATCAAAACGGCTGATCTTCCTACGAAGCCAATGATTATGGCCATGTCCAGCTTTGATAACCCGCGCTTGGAGCAGGAAACGCTAAACGCGGGCGCGGCTTATTATTTTTTAAAGCCGTTTGATTTTGACATGCTGGCGGAGAGAATCGTACAGCTGACCGGTTGGAAAAACGGCAGGGAACCGATGGCGCAGAAGCTGGCACAGCCGAAACCGGATTTGGAAATGATGGTAACCGATATTATTCATCAAATCGGTGTGCCTGCCCATATCAAAGGGTATCATTATCTGCGGGAAGCAATTATTCTGGCCATTGAAAACCCCGATATTATAAATTCTATTACCAAGCAGCTGTATCCGACGGTTGCCAAAAAATTTTCAACCACCTCCTCGAGGGTCGAAAGAGCCATACGCCACGGAATTGAAGTTGCGTGGGACAGGGGGGATGTGGATGTTTTAAATTCTTATTTTGGATATACAATCCATGTCGGACGCGGAAAGCCGACTAACTCAGAATTTATTGCAATGATTGCTGATAAGCTCCGCCTGCGTATGAAGGCCTCGGCATGACAAGGGGCTTTTTTAAAGCGTCAAAATACCGGCTCAGGAACTTTTCGGGGCCGGTATTTTTCTTTTTCCGACATTGGAAATGCGAAAATAAAACAGGGCATGGGGCGGCGGCTGGAATCGGTTTGTATAGCAGTGGTATACGCATGCGCATATTTTTTGTTTTTATAGCATCTCTGGATAGCTCACGGCGGTTGCAAATCTGAATCGCTCATGGTAAAATTGGACAAAATGCAATGAAGCGGGTGTAGGATTTGCGGATTGGGAATCTGGAAATACAGGGAAAAGCGGCCCTTGCGCCAATGGCGGGCGTTGCCGATCGAGCGATGCGGGAGCTTTGCCGGGACTATGGCGCTGCTTATGTGGTGGGAGAGTTGGCCAGCGCAAAGGGGATTGCCCGGCGAGATCGAAAGTCGGCGGCGCTTTTGGAGGTTTGCGCAAAGGAACATCCCATGGGCAGTCAGCTGTTTGGCGACGATCCAAAGCTTATGGCGGCGGCAGCCTGCCGCGCTATGGATTTTTTACCGGATTTCATTGATATCAATATGGGCTGTCCCGCTCCTAAGGTGGCAAACAATGGCGGCGGCGCGGCCTTAATGAAACGTCCGGTGCTGGCTGCGGAAATTGTACGCGCCATTGTCAAGGCGGTTCCGGTTCCCGTAACGGTAAAAATTCGAGCTGGGTGGGATGAGCAGTCCCTCAACGCTGTGGAAGTGGCGCGCCGTTGTGAGGATGCGGGCGCGTCGGTGATAACCGTGCACGGAAGATCCAGAAAGCAAATGTACGCCCCGCCGGTGAATTTGGAAATCATCCGGGCGGTAAAGCAATCAGTGTCGGTGCCTGTGGTGGGAAACGGCGATGTGGATTCTCCCCAGGCGGCGGCGCGCATGCTGGAGCAGACGGGCTGCGATTTAATAATGGTCGGCCGGGCGGCAGCGGGTGCGCCGTGGATTTTTTCCCAGATTAACGCTTATTTAAAGGATGGAACCCTTTTGCCGGATCCGCCGGTGAGTGAACGTATGCTTGTGCTTTTGCGGCAGGTTTCCCGCATGGCGGAATACAAGGGGGAGAGAATTGCGCTGCGGGAAGCGAGAAAGCATGCCGCTTGGTACATGCGAGGACTCAAAAACGCCGCCGCATACCGGCGGCAATGCGGGGGGCTGGAAACCATGCGGCAGCTGGAGGAGCTTTGCTGCCGGGTGTGTATGGAACAGGAAAGGATGAGAGAACATGATTCGTAAATTATTGCCTGAGGATCGGGAGATATTTTTGCAGCTGGCGGACGATTTTTATCATTCCCCCGCAGTGCTGTATCCTGTTCCAAGAGAGCATTTGGAAAACACCTTTGCCGAAATGGTATCCGGCAGTCCTTACACAACGGGCTTTTTGTTTGAGCAGGATGGAAGGCCGGCCGGCTATGCAATCATCGCTTTTACCTATTCAAACGAAGCGGGGGGAATTGTGCTGTGGATAGAGGAGATTTATATTCCGACTGCATACCGGGGCCATGGATTGGGAAGCGAATTTCTGCATTATATTGAAACCGAATACCGCGGCAGGGTGGCTCGGCTCCGGCTGGAGGTGGAACGGGATAATAAAGGCGCAGTTCGCTTATACGAACGAATGGGATATCATGAACTGGCATATATGCAGATGATCAAAGAAAAATGGTAACAAAAAACGCCGCTGGAGGCTTTGTCCCCAAAGGGACCCGCCTCCGACGGCGTTTTTTATGGCTGACACTTTTGTGCGAGTCATTACATTCATTCAGCGCTTTCAATCATTTTTAGAATTTCCTCCTTTGGACGGACGCCGACAGACGTAGAAACCGCCGCGCCGTCCTTCATAACCACCAGGGTGGGAATACTCATGACCCCAAAGCGCTGTGCCAGCTCTGGCTGATCGTCTACATCAACCTTGCAGACTTTAAAGCCGTCGTTTTCTTCCGCGATTTCATCAACGACCGGGGAGAGCATGCGGCAAGGGCCGCACCAGGAAGCCCAAAAGTCAATTAAAGCCTTACCCTGGGCCACCTCCGCATCAAAATTTTCCTTTGTTAACGCAACAACTTCCATTTGAAATACCTCCCATTTGTGTTTTAGCATTATATCCATTCAGGAGCAGGAGTATTCTCCTTTTCCTCCTTGCCGGCGAAAATTTGACGGCGGATATCCAAAATCGAAATATTATCTATCCGTTCTAGACATATGCGATTGAGATCGTTATAAATCCCATCCATAATATCCGCCATGCCGGAGGCAATCATGCATTTCTTATGAATATCTCCGCTGCGCCAGGAAACGCCGACAAATCGAACTCCCACCGCTTTGGCCACCTCGCAGAGAGAAACCTTCTCCGGCGCGAGAACAAAGGAGTATCCGCCTTCAGCCCCTTCCTTGGTTTCAATCAGTCCGGCTTTTTTCAGCTTGGACATAATTTTCCGCACGCGGGCCGGGTTGGTGCAAATATTTTGAGCCAGCTCTTCGCTGGAATGCGTCGTTTGCCTGTGGCTCAGAAACACCAGGGCATGAACGGCAACACCGAATTCACTGGTCATAACAGCCTTCTCCTTTTACCCGGAACTGTAATCAAATCAATTACACTCTTTAATGTTATTATATTAGTTACAGTTTCGTTTGTCAACACAAAATTTTAAATTTTGCTTTGCGGCGTATTGGGAAAAGGAAAAAGACAATAATGCTTGTAAATTGTAGACAACGGTGGTATAATAAACCAAAATAAAAGGACAAGACAGGAAATGTGCCGCTGGCATAAAACGGGCAATGAAACATATTGTTAAATAAGGAGCTGACAAAAATGGGTATGGTAGAGGATACCGTTGTTAAGGCAAAAGAGGCCTTCGACGTTGCCGCGAAAAAAACCAACGAAGTAATTGCACTTCAGAAGCTGAAGGTGAGCGCTTCCGCGGTCAATTCTCAGATGACCAAGGCCTATGGCGTATTAGGGCGTTTGACGTATGATATGCATGTGACAGGAAAAGATAATACGACTGCCATTGATGCGCTGCTGGAAGAGCTGGATGGGTATCAAAAGGAACTGGAAGCATTGGAAGGAAAGATCGCTTTGGCCAAGGGGCTAAAGATTTGCGCCACCTGCGGGCAGAAAAACTCCGCCGCTTCTGATTTTTGCGGAAAATGCGGCAGCAAGCTGGGGGCCGCGGAAAAGCAGTCCCCCGCGGATGAGCAGGATAGCGAATAAAATCTTTTGAAGGAAAAATGCGGGATTGGGAATAAAGGGGCAAGAAATTGCCTCTTTTCTCATTCTGATTCAGAAAACGGGGAATGATATATGGACTGTAGCAAAATCCATAAAGCGGGGATCGTTGTGGCGGATACACAGGAATTTCTGCCAGTGAAGCAAAGCTTTCATGCGGTGCCGCCGAGTCGTTTCCTGCCGTTTGAAGCAGCGGAAAAGACCCTGGAGCAGAATGGAAAAGCGTTGCATATTACCGCTGTGCGCAGCGGCGTCGGCAAAGTAAACGCCGCTAGCGCTGCCGCATTTCTGATTGCTTTTGGCGCGGATTTAATCTTGGGATACGGATTATCCGGCGCTGTGCATAACCTTCGTAAGGGAGAAACGGCTTTTGGGGAAAGCTATGTGGAGTACGATTTTGATCTATCGCCGCTGGGGTATGAGGCCGGCGTCAAGCCGGATCAGGATGCCTGGCTGTATCATGCGGATCCGGATTTGATGAAGCTGGCGCTTGCGTTGTATCCGGATGTGAAAAAGTGCCATGTCGCTACCGGAGACCGGTTTGTGGCGGACAGTGCATTTCAAAAAACGCTGATCGGCGGATACGATGCAGTCTGCTGTGAAATGGAGTCGGCGGCGGTGGCTTCGGTCTGTCATAGAAGCGGCGTTCCATTTTTGGCGGTTCGGAGCATGTCGGACGATGCGGGGGATTATGCGGCAGAAGCATATGCCGCGGAAAACGCACGGGCGGAGGATACAGCCTTTCAGATGGTCATGAATATTTTAACCGAGGCGCTTCGCCGGGGAGCGTAGCCTTTTTGTTTTGAGGTGTTGCATTTGGAACTGAAGCATACGAAAAAGCGCGGTAAAGCGAAGCACCAGTCCATATTGTATGGAACATTGATTTTAACCGTTGCCACTGGCCTTGCCAAGGTGATTGGCGCGCTGTTTAAAATTCCTCTGGGCCGTTTTTTGCTGGATGGAGAAGGGATGGGCTATTTTTCGGCTGCCTATGAGCTATATCTTCCCATGTACGCGATTTCCATGGCAGGGCTGCCCATCGCCATCTCCCGCATGGTGGCAACCAGTATCGGAGAGGGAAGGTATCGGGATGTCCGGGCGATCCAGCGGGTGGCCCGGCGGGCATTTCTGGTAACAGGCCTTATTGGATTTGTGGTTATGCTGGCAGGATCGGTTCCGTATATCCTGTTTATTAAGGATGGCGATTTCAGCTCGATTTACTGCATTCTTGCGATTGCGCCGGCGCTGCTGTTCTGCTGCGTAATGTCCTCTTATCGGGGATATTACGAGGGCCTGCGAAACATGTATCCCACCGCGGTTTCCGAGATCATCGACGTGGGCGGAAAGCTGGTTTTTGGCATTATCGGCGCGTTCGCGATCATTCAAATTGGTCTGGCGCAGTTTAAAAGCACCGGTGTGGTATTCGGGCAGGCTATGGAGGGAGCGGCCTCCTCGGAGGTGCTCAAGATGCTGCAGCCGTACGCAGCGGCGGGCGCGGTTTTGGGCGTTACAGCCGGTTCCGCCTTGGGAGCTTTATTTCTGGTGCTGCGCCACCGTATCGTAGGCGATCATATCACGGCCCAACAGCTTGCCGCGTCACCGGAGCAAACGCCTTCCCGCCAGATTTTAAAAAGCATGCTGATCATCGCGTTTCCCATCGTGATCGGCGCACTGGCCAACAATATTTCCAGTCTGATCGACGTTCTGACAGTGCAGCAGCGGCTGGAAAGCGTTGTTGCCGTTCACGGCGATGAAATTTACGCTATGTATGGCGCCAGCTTGGATGGCGTGAACAAGGTGCCTGATTTTTTGTTCGGCTGTTATAAGGGGTACTCATATTCCTTCTATAATTTGGTTCCCACCATCGCTTCGGTAATTGGAATCAGCGCCTTGCCGGCGGTGGCCACGGCGTGGTCCGGGCGAGATCGGGCGGAAAGCAAGAAAAGCATGGAATCGGTCATTCGTATGACGGCGCTGATTTCTTTTCCCGGCGGAATCGGTCTATCGCTTCTGTCCCACCCCATTATGCAGTTGGTTTTCGGCGCCGGCCGCGCCGGGGAAGCGCAGATTGCCGGGGACTTGCTGACCATACAGGGGATCACGGCGATTTTTGCCGGCTTGACCTTACCGCTCAATAGTATGCTCCAGGCGCTGGGGAAGGAAAAAATTCCTATGTTCAATATTCTCATAGGGTCTGTCATCAAGATTTCTTTGAACTGGTACCTTGTGGGCTTGCCGCAATACAATGTCAAAGGCGCGGTGGTTGGCTCTTTGGCGTGTTATGTGTTTATGTTTGTTTCCGACCTGTTTTTCCTATGCAAATCCAGCAAAATTATTCCCAATGTCTGGAGCACGCTTGTAAAGCCCCTGATTGGAGCTGTGTTATGCGGCGCGACGGCCTTTGTCACATACAATGGTCTGGCACGGGTCATTTCTGGAAATCTAGCGACGGTTGCGTCCCTGTGCGCCGCCGTTGTGGTTTACGTTTTGGCAATCGGACTCATGCGCGTGATGAGCCGGGAAGAGGTGGAAACGCTCCCAAAGGGAGATAAAATTGCCGGATTACTGGATAAAATGCACTTTTTGGCTTAAGGACGGGAAATATCACTTGATTTTTGGTGGATGATTATGTATAATGACTACAGATTAGATGGAAGCTATAGCATTGTGGATCTGCTCCGGATTATAGAAATTTTGCGGGGAGATAATGGGTGCCCATGGGACAGGGAGCAGGATCATCATTCCATTCGCAATAATTTCTTAGAGGAAACCTATGAGGTGCTAGACGCAATTGATCGGGATGACGTTGAAAATCTGCGGGAGGAATTAGGCGATGTGCTGCTGCAGGTTGTGTTTCACTCCCGCATGGAGGAGGAAGCCGGTCGGTTCGGGTTTAAAGACGTGTGCGATCGGATTTGTAAAAAGCTGATCTTGCGTCACCCGCATGTGTTTGGCGACGTGCGGGCGGAAACCTCTGCTGAGGTTTTAAACAATTGGGATGAGATTAAAAAGAAGGAAAAAGGACAGGATACCTTTACGGATACGCTGAACAGCGTGCCTCGCGCGTTTCCTGCTTTGATGCGGGCGGCCAAGGTGCAAAAGCGCGCTGCGAAGGCGGGCTTTGACTGGGCGGACTGCGCCGGGGCCATGGACAAGCTTGAGGAGGAAATGGCGGAACTGGAAGCGGCGAGAACCGACGGCTCAGCGGAGGAAACGCTGGAAGAAATGGGCGACCTGTTGTTTTCAATGGTTAATGTTTCCCGATTCCTGCATTGTGATCCTGAAGAGGCGTTGACAAAAGCCACGGATAAATTTATTCGCCGGTTTGCCAAGGTTGAGCGGCTTGCAGCAGAAAAGGGACTGGACATGCGTTCTGCTTCTATGACGGAGCTGGACAAGCTGTGGGAGCAGGCCAAGCAATGTTAGACGTTATTTACAATCAATTGAGATTGTAAAAATATAATTTTTTTGGAGGACTTTTTAATGAACAAGACAGAATTAGTTGTCGCTGTTGCGGAGCAGGCGGGGATTGCCAAGAAAGATGCGGAAAAAGCGGTAGCCGCTGTTATTGATTCTATCACTTCCGCCCTGGCTTCCGGCGACAAAGTACAGCTTGTCGGTTTCGGTACATTTGAGGTGCGCGAGCGTGGCGAGCGGACGGGCCGCAACCCCCAGACGAAAGAAACTATCACCATTCCTGCTTCCAAGCTGCCTGTGTTTAAAGCCGGCAAGGCTTTTAAAGACGCGGTTGCAAAATAATTTTTCGATTTAGGATAAGGGCGGGAAATCCCGCCCTTATTTGTTTTACTAGAAATATTGAATCGAGGTGCCCTATGCGGCTGGATAAATTTTTAAAGGTATCCCGGATTATCAAACGGCGGACTGTTGCAAACGAAGCCTGCGACGCTGGCCGCGTGCTGGTCAATGGCAAACCAGCCCGCGCTTCCTACGACGTGAAGGAAGGGGATGTATTGGAAATAACGCTTGGCAGCCGGAATCTGAAAGCGCAGGTATTGCAGGTCAAGGAAACGGTTCGGAAGGACGACGCGGCGTTATTGTATAAAATTGTCGATTAACGCATAAACTGCCCAGGCGGTTCATAGGTATTACTATAGGAAACGACTGATAGCAGGAGGAATCCATATGAACGCCAATGAGGAAAAAAGCATTGTAGCCAGGCCGAACCACATCAAGCTTGAAGACCGGAGTGTTTTGCAGGTTTCGGGCGTGAAGGATGTAGACAGCTTTGACGAGCAGACAGTGGTGGCTTACACAGATCTAGGGGAATTGACCATTAAGGGAACGTCCTTACATATTGAAAAGCTCAACGTACAGACCGGCGATCTTGCCCTGTCCGGCAATATATTTGGTCTGGTGTATTCCGACGATGGCGGCAAAAAGAACGGGTTTTTCAGCCGCCTGTTTAAATAAGGCATGATCATATTATCCAATCTGTCTCAGTACGGGACGATGCTGCTGGCCTTGATATTGGGATTCGGCTGCTGTCTGTTTTACGATGTTTTTCGCATCCTGCGGAAAGGCTGTCGGTTTTCTGCGGCGGATGTCGGGCTTCAGGATGTTGTCTGCGGCATTGTATTTGCGGTGCTGACCTTTTTGCTTTTACTGACCCGATGCATGGGCGAGGTTCGGTTTTACGTCCTGTTTTGCGAGGGCGCGGGCTTTTTAATTTGCCGTGCGACACTGAGCCGCGTGCTGCTGGGTATGGCGACCGCGATTATCAATACAGCGAAACGAATCAAAAATTGGTTTGCCCGTCGAATTTTTCGGCCGGTGGGCCGGGGACTTCGGAAAGCGGCCGGCTTTCTTTTCCGTCATGGATTATCTTTTTTTAAAAAAGTTGGAAAATGGCTGAAAAAGTGCTTGAAAGGCACCTGCTGTTGGGTGTATAATAAAAGAAAAGCTGTAGCCAAACAGGAGAAACCGCGTCATGAAAAGAACCAAAAGCGTCAAAAGACAAAAAAAAGGCAGCGTGCTGCTTAGGGTAGCTCTGCTTGCTTTTTGTATTTACGTCGTTTGGTCTTTGGTTTCCCTTCAGTCGACGCTTATGGAGAAGAATAAGGAACTGACCCGGCTGAATCAGGAAATCAAAACGGTTTCTGAACGGAATGCGGATATAGCGCAACTGTTGGAAAACGGTTCCGAGTCCGATTTTATCGAGCGTGCGGCCAGGGATAAATTGGACTATGTTTATGCCAATGAAGAGGTGTATATTGACATCTCAGGAAAATAAACAAAGCTTGAGGAGGATCATTGTAGTTTTATGCAGCTTGAAGTAGGTATGATTTTAGAGGGAAAGGTCACGGGAATTACGAACTTTGGCGCGTTTATTGAACTGCCGGAAAAAAAGACCGGCATGGTTCACATTTCAGAGGTGGCTCCTACCTTTGTAAACCAGATCCGAGACCATCTGACGGAAAACCAGGTGGTTAAGGTGAAGATTCTTTCCATTGGGGATGATGGCAAGATTTCCCTGAGTATAAAAAAGGCAATGGACCCTCAATCCCGCCAGCAGCGTCGCCGCCCGGCGGTTTCACCCGGCAGACCTGATGGATTTGAATGGACGGCTAAAAAACAGGATAATCTGTCGTTTGAAGATATGATGTCCAAATTTAAATCCTCCAGTGAGGAAAAAATGTCGGATCTCAAGCGAAAAAACGCTGGGATGAGCCGTTCCGGTGGTTCCCGGCGCGGATCAAAATAATGCTGCGGCAACTAATGTGGCGGGCGGAGCGTGTGGCTGCGTCCGCTTTTGCCGTTGTACGGAAGGATAGGTTATAAATGCGGATTATCAATGCCAAGCTGTTTCCCATGTCCGGCCCGGTGCTCGAACGTGGCTATATTGATTTTGACAAGAAGATTACCGGTATCGGAGAAATGGCGGACATGCCTTTTTCTGATGATCCAGTGCTGGACGCCTGCGGCGCCAGTGTGTATCCTGGTTTTATTGATGCCCACACCCATCTAGGAATGTGGGAAGACGCTTTAGGATTTGAAGGGGATGACGGGAATGAGGATACGGATCCCGTGACCCCCCAACTTCGTGGAATTGATGCGGTGAATCCTACGGATAAGTGCTTTACCGAAGCTTTGGAGGCGGGCGTGACCACAGTTCTGACTGGCCCTGGAAGCGCCAACCCGGTTGCGGGACAGATTCTTGCGATGAAGACCATGGGCCGGCGGGTGGACGATATGGTTCTTTGTGCTCCTGCCGCAATAAAGTTTGCCCTGGGGGAGAATCCCAAAACGGTATATCACGGAAAAAGCCAAGCGCCCGTGACTCGCATGGCGACAGCGGCGTTGATTCGTGAAATGTTAGCTAAGGCCCAGAAATACAGAGCAGCAATTGTTCGCGCCCAATGTGATGAAGATGCGGAGGAGCCGGAGTTCGACGCTAAATGCGACGCGCTGCTGCCGCTGATTGAAGGGAAAATACCGGCTCATTTTCATGCCCACCGCAATGATGATATTTTCACGGCCATCCGGATTGCAAAGGAATTTGGCCTGCGATATATAATCGTTCACGGAACGGAAGGATACACCGCCGCCGATCTTTTGGCGGCGGAAGGCGCCCCCATTTTATGCGGGCCGCTGTTGGTGGACCGGGGTAAGCCAGAAATGGCGGCGCTGACCCCCGCCGCGCCGGGAATTCTGCAAAAAGCGGGTGTTCCCATCGCGATTGTAACGGATCACTCGGTGGTTCCAATCCAGTATCTGCCCTTGTGCGCTGGACTAGCGGCTGCGGAGGGGCTGGAACGCATGGAAGCGCTGAAGGCAATAACAATTTATCCCGCGCGTATTTGCGGCATTGATAGATGTGTTGGTTCCTTGGAGGCGGGCAAGGACGCGGATATGGTATTGTTCGACGGCGATCCCCTCTCACTGGGGGCCAAACCGCGTGCGGTATTCTGTAATGGAAAGCGGGTGAAGTAATGCGAGAGGTACCGGTCTCACAGGTCAGCGAAACGGTTGCAAGGCTGTGTATTGAAGCGAATAAAAAGCTGCCTGCGGATGTTGAAACCAGAATCCGGTGGGGGTGTGTGGCAGAACGTTCCCCTCTGGGCAAGACTATCATGGACGATCTTTTGTGCAATCTGGACGCGGCGCGGGAAATGGATATTCCCATTTGCCAGGACACGGGCATGGCCGTGGTGTTCTTGGAAATCGGCCAGGAGGTGCACTTTACCGGGGGACGAATTACCGACGCGGTCAATATTGGCGTTGCAAAGGGGTATACGGATGGTCTTCTTCGGTGTTCAGTGGTTTCAGATCCGCTGAAGCGGGTGAACACTGGAAACAATACACCGGCGGTTATCCACATGACTTTAACAGAAGGCGATCAGGTGAAGGTCACCGTTGCGCCTAAGGGCTTTGGCAGTGAGAATATGAGCGGCATGAAGATGCTGACGCCCGCCGCCTCCCGGCAGGATGTCATCACCTCGGTGGCAGAGATCGTTCAGCGTGCCGGAGGAAATCCCTGTCCGCCCATGGTGATCGGAGTGGGGCTGGGCGGCGATTTTGAGCTATGCGCTCTACTGGCCAAAAGGGCTCTCTGCCGTTCGCTGGATTCCCGCCATCCGGACGAGGATTATGCCCTGCTGGAGGAAGAAATGCTGGAAGCGGTCAATCAAACCGGAATCGGCCCGCAGGGATTCGGCGGGACTGTTACGGCGCTCAAGGTGAATGTGGAGACCTTTGCCACGCATATTGCCGGACTGCCGTTGGCGGTCAATATTGGCTGCCACGTAACGCGGCATGCATCGGCTATTGTATAATTGTATCAAAGCCTTGAACAAAAAGAAAACTTTTCCAAAAACCGCTTTTCATTTTTTGGACGATGTGGTATACTAACAATAGATGAAAGGATCCCCGAAAAACGCTTTCATCGGCGGCGGGGAAATGCTGGCCCCGGCGCAAAATTGCAAAGGAGTGGCAGACATGAAGCTCAATGTTATTTTAAAAAAGGTCAGCTTGCGAGACAAAACAAGAGAGCACATTGAGGCAAAGCTGAATAAACTGGAGCGGTTTTTCCGCGATCCATCTGCCGGTCTGATGGTTAAAAGCTTTAAGGATCAAGTGATTGTTGAGCTGACGATAAAGGATGGCGGCATGATCTACCGTGCGCAGGATACGGGAGCCGATGTTTCTGATTCCTTCGACCGGACGGTGGACATTATCATCCGTCAGATCAGAAAAAACAAAACGCGACTGGAAAAGCGCCTTCGCAGCACCTCCTTTGAGGAAGCTTTCCCGGTAGAGCCGATAGAGGAAGAGCGGGAATTCAAAGTCGTTAAAAACAAAAGGTTTGAGGTTAAACCACTGTCTGTGGAAGAAGCGATCCTGCAAATGGAGCAGATTGGCCATCAGTTTTATATGTTTATGAACGATGAGACGGATCAGATCAATGTGGTTTACCGCCGGAATGACGGAGATTATGGGCTGATTGAACCAGAGGCCCGGTAACAGTTGTTTTTGAGCGCAGTAAAGGGACTGCTGCACGATGCGTATTTGCATTGCGCGGCGGTCTTTTTTCAAAAGGCGGGAAGCAAAAGGCCTTGGAGCCGGAATTGCTGGAGGAGTTTATAATGATACAAGCTATGATGGATAGACGAAGCATTCGCAAATACAAAGCGAAAAACGTTCCCCAGCCCATTCTCATGGAAATCATAAGGGCAGGGTCTTTGGCGCCTTCGTCGAAAAACAGGCAGCCATGGAAATTTGTGGTTATACAAGGGGCGTCTAAGGAAACGATGCTGGCGGCTATGGAAAAAGGGCTTGCAAGAGAAAAAAGCGATCCGCTTCTTCCAAATAGCGCAAAGTACTTGAACGGCGCGGAATGCACATTAAGCATCATGAGGCAGGCCCCTGTTGTTATTTTGATTGTGAACCCATTGGGATTGTCCATGGACAGAAAGATAAATGCCGAGGAACGCATTTATGAAATCTGTAATGCACAATCTATAGGTGCGGCTGTTGAAAATATGTCACTGACCGCAACTGATTTGGGGCTGGGCAGCCTGTGGATTTGTGATACATATTTTGCTTACAAAGAATTACGGGATTGGCTGCGTATAAAAGGAGAATTGTATGCGGCCATGGCAATAGGATTTGCAGATGAAATGCCCTCTGCCAGGTCAAGAAAGCATATCAGCGACATCATTGAATGGAGAAGCTGATGTAACAGCAGGCCAGGATGTAAGCGGCCGCGTTATTGGTCTTTGGAAAGTACCAGGAAATGAAAGGGAAATGGAGTTAAATTAGCATGCAGCTGTACCGCTTTGCCGCCCCTTGTCTGTTGGGGCTGGAGGGACTCGTTTCGGAAGAATTAAAAGCAATGGGAGCACAAGATGTTCTGGCGGAAAACGGAAGAGTGATGTTTTCCGGCGGAAAAGAGATGCTTTGCCGGGCCAATGTATGCTGCCGGTACGCCGAGCGGATTTTGCTGCTAATGGGAGTCTTTCCGGCCCGGAGCTTTACAGAGCTGTTCGACGGCGTGAAAGCCCTGCCGTGGGATCAGTTTATTGGAAAAAACGACGCGTTTCCCGTAAAGGGCTGGGCTCGTCAATCAGCGCTTTATTCCATTCCCGATTGCCAATCAATTATCAAAAAAGCTGTTGTAGAACGTTTGAAATCGACCTATCGCGTTGACTGGTTTTTGGAAACGGGTCCGGTCTGCCAGATTCAATTTTCCATTATGAAAGATACGGCGTTTATTATGCTGGATACCTCCGGCGATGGGCTGCATAAACGGGGATACCGGCGCAATGCAGCAGCCGCGCCGATCCGGGAAACGCTGGCAGCGGCGATGTGCCAACTGGCGCGCATCTATCCCGATACAGCACTATACGACCCATTTTGCGGCTCCGGGACACTGCTGATCGAAGGCGCTTTGCTGGCTAACCAAATGGCTCCGGGGGTGCATAGGGCATTTGCCGCCGAGCGTTTCGGCTGGTTGGAGGAATCTAGTTGGCGGCAGGAGCGATCCCGGGCGCTGGAATGCATGAAACGCAGCTCTGATTTTACCGCAGTGGGAAGCGATATTGATTCCGCCGTGCTGGAACTGACTATGGCAAATGCGAAAAAGGCCGGGGTTGGCGGGCACATCAGGACGGTTTGCCGGGATATTTCGGAATTTATCTGTGCGGGGGAGCGGGGACTGATTGTTACCAACCCGCCGTACGGTGAACGCCTGTTGGATCAAAGGGCGGCGGAGAAGCTGTATCGTACGATGGGAAGCGTTTTTGCGGAAAAAACCGGCTGGAGGTATGGTATCATTAGTCCCCATGAGGAATTTGAAAAAATCTTTGGACGAAAAGCCGATAAACGGCGTAAGCTGTATAACGGTATGCTAAAATGCCAATTTTACCTATACTTTCGTCAGAGGTGAGGACTATGCTGCATGTATTTATTATCAATCCCGCTGCAAACAGCGGAACGCAACGCCCCGGTCTCGTAGCAGACATTGAAAATTATTTTCATGCGCATGGCGGCGCTTATGAAATCCGGTATACGGCCGCTCCAGGGGAGGGAGAACGTCTGGCGCGCGAGTATGTCCAGACCGGTTCGCCCGTTCGCTTGTATGCCTGCGGGGGGGACGGGACGCTCCACGAGGTTGTCAATGGCGCATATGGATACCCCAATGCGGAAATCGGCGCAGTGCCCTGCGGCCGATGCAATCATTTTATAAAAGCCTTCAGCGGCTATGATTTTTCCAGTATTTCCGGTCAGGTGACCGGATCGGCGCTTCCCGTGGATTTAGTTCAGGTTAACGATCGTCTGGTCTGTAACGCCTGCTGTCTGGGGCTTGATCCTGCCGCGGCCGGTTGCGACCTACCGGGTTCCCTTTCCAGGCGTATGACGGAATTTTATGCGTTATATAAAGCAAGAGCCCACTATTTTCTTATTGAACCGGAAAACGGGGTCCCCATGGAGGGGGGATTTTTGTACTTGACAGCGGCAAACTGTCCTTGGTATGGAGACATTTTGCCTTGCGTTTCCACCGCTCAGCCTTTTGACGGATTGTTTGATTTTTTGTCAGTGGGAGCGGAATCAAGGCTGAAGCGGTTGTATTTGGCGTCTGGAAAAGAGGAGCCGCATCATACGATTCAGCAGATGACGGGAGCGGTGATCACTTCGAAAAAATCTTTTCCGCTTTTGTTGGATGGAGAAAAAAGAAAAGCCGACCGGGTCAAGCTAAAAATAATTGAAAAAGGAATGCCGTTTATCATTCCGTCTGTAAAAACGGAAAAGCCGCCGGAACAGGAGCGGCAAAAGCAAATATTGTTTTCTAAAGGACGTAAGGCGGCCCCTGTTTGCTGCGAGGGGAAAATGAAAAATTATAAATGTAAATAAATTTTAAAATATATGGTAAAAGCACTTGATTTTTCCAAAAAAATGATTACAATAGAGTTTAGCACTCGAGAACCGAGAGTGCTAAATATAATCAGCTGTAAATTTATATAGGAGGAATTGGTCATGAAAATTAAACCCCTAGCCGACCGAGTCGTTATAAAAGCGGTCGAAGCGGAAGAAACCACCAAAGGCGGTATTATCTTAGCGGGCTCGGCGAAGGAAAAGCCCCAGATTGCCGAAGTGTTGGCAGTTGGCCCCGGCGGGAATGTGGATGGCAACGAGATCAAAATGTATGTTAAGGTTGGCGATAAGGTCATCACGAGCAATTATGCCGGAACTGAAGTAAAAATTGACGGGGAAGAGGTCAAAATTGTCCGGCAGTCGGACATTTTGGCAGTTGTTGAATAATTCAATATTTTAGATAGAAAGGTTTGAGAGAACATGGCAAAGGATATTCTGTTCGGAGAAGAAGCCCGCAAAGCCTTGCAGGCCGGTGTGGATAAACTGGCTGATACCGTGAAAGTCACCCTGGGCCCCAAAGGACGCAACGTGGTGCTGGATAAAAAGTTTGGATCCCCCCTGATCACCAACGACGGCGTGACCATTGCCAAGGACATTGAGTTGGAAGATCCCTTTGAGAATATGGGAGCTCAACTGGTCAAGGAGGTCGCAACCAAAACCAACGATGTGGCGGGCGACGGTACCACCACCGCAACGCTTTTGGCCCAGGCTTTGGTTCGGGAAGGCATGAAAAATGTTGTTGCCGGCGCCAATCCCATGGTCATTAAGAAGGGGATGCAAGAAGCGGTCGACGCCGCAGTCGATGCGGTTGTTGCCAATTCCACTAAGATTAACGGCTCGGCCGACATTGCTCGGGTTGCCACGATCTCTGCGGGTGACGAGTTTATTGGTAAGCTGATCGCCGAGGCGATGGACAAGGTTTCTGCGGATGGCGTAATCACCGTGGAGGAATCCAAAACCGCCGAGACTTACTCTGAAGTAGTGGAAGGCATGCAGTTTGACCGGGGATATGTTTCTCCTTACATGGTTACCGATACTGATAAAATGGAGGCAGTATTAGACGATCCCTATCTGTTGATTACTGACAAGAAAATCTCCAATATTCAGGAACTGCTTCCCTTGTTGGAGCAGATTGTCCAAAGCGGCAAAAAGCTGGTCATCATTGCCGAGGATATCGAAGGCGAGGCATTGACCACCTTGATTCTGAATAAGCTGCGCGGAACCTTTAATTGCGTGGGGGTAAAGGCACCGGGCTTTGGCGATCGCCGCAAGGAGATGCTGCGTGATATTGCTATTCTGACTGGCGGCGAGGTCATTACCGAGGAGCTGGGCTTGGAGCTGAAGGACGCTACGATAGCGCAGTTAGGTCGTGCCCGTCAGGTGAAAATTACAAAGGAAAATACGATTATTGTTGACGGCGCTGGAAACACCGACGAGATTAAGAGCCGTGTTGCTCAGATCCGCAACCAGATCGCCGATACAGCCTCAGAGTTTGATAAGGAAAAATTGCAGGAGCGTTTGGCAAAGCTGGCCGGCGGTGTGGCAGTGATCAAGGTCGGCGCGGCTACGGAAGTGGAAATGAAGGAGAAAAAGCTTCGGATTGAAGATGCTCTTTCTGCTACGAAGGCTGCTGTTGAGGAAGGCATGGTAGCCGGTGGCGGTGTGGCGCTGATTAACGCTATGAGCGCAGTTGAAAAGCTGATCTCCGGCGCTGATGCGGATGAGAAAACGGGTATCAAGATTGTTTTGAAGGCTTTGGAAGAGCCGGTCCGTCAAATTGCAGCTAATGCCGGACTGGAAGGTTCTGTTATTATTGACAAGATCCGGCGCTCCCGTAAGGTTAACTATGGGTTTGACGCTTACAATGAGACTTACTGCGACATGATGGAGGCTGGCATTGTTGATCCTACCAAGGTGACCCGGTCGGCCTTGCAGAATGCGGCTTCTATTGCTGGTATGGTGCTGACTACGGAGTCCTTGGTGGCCGATAAGAAGGAAGAAGCTGCGGCTGCAAATGCTGCTGCGGCCGCTGGCGCTGCCGGTGGTATGGGCGGCATGTATTAATCATAATCGGTTGGCTAATGCATTGTAAAGCGAGTTATATGAGCGTTTGCGATGCTTAAGAAAAGTGAATGCGGCGTCCATTCGTTCGGGTGCGGCAGTATAGCAAGTAATAAAGACTGGCGCTGTTACCGTAAGGTACAGCGCCAGTCTGCATGTTATCGAATCTTGTGCGTTGCGCGACAGCTTTGCTTTGTGCCAAGCAGGAAATATCAGCTGGAATCTCAGAACGCTGGATAACGCCAAGCGCTCTGAGGCTTCGCGTGTTAAAGGAGTAAAATGGAAAGACCGCTTTTGAACAAGGTCTTTATAGTTTACTGGCACGAAACAGTATCAAGGTAGAGGCGAATTTTTTATGCTGCTTTATTTTGGAGTGTATCTGCTAGTGATCAATTTGTTGGCTTTTTTCATGTGCCGGCGGGACAAACGCTGTGCAGAAACTGGGCGGCGCCGCATCCGGGAACAAACGCTTTTGCTGTCTGCCTGCATGGGGGGCGCATGGGGATTGCATCTGTCTATGAAACGGTATCGTCATAAAACAAAACACCGGAAATTTACAGTTTGGGTTCCGGTGTTGGGCTTTTTATGGCTGGCGGTAACGGCGTTTTTTTGTAGTTGGACTTTTTTTGTTTCGTTCATGCATCAATAATGTGAGGGCGAAAAACAAAGCAGCAATGGAATTTTGTCCTTGATTCTGCGCTTTATTAAAATCGTTATCTAATAATACCGCCTTAGGCCTCTTAAAAATGATAGGTACAGGACGGACTCACTGTTTTGTGCTCTTAATGACCTTCAACCGAGAAAATTCTTCCCGATCCTTTTCCTCCAGCGCAGCGGTGATGAATTTCGTAGTTTCCTCAAAACGGGGGATAATAATATTTTTAAGTGCGTTTGCCCGTTTTTGCGTTTTTTTGATGCCGTTTGCCAAACGGTACACGCTGTTTTCCATTTCGCATAGCTGGATGGTCATCCGCTTGACCTGCTCAAATTTTACAAAAGCCAAATCCAGCGCGGCATTGGTACGGGTATAACCGCATAGATTGCGCAGGGGCGTGTCTTTGTGGGAAACAATGGGGATTTCAACTCCCATAACCGACCGGTAGGTCATTTGAATCCCATGGTCAATGGGAACCGATTGAGCCAGCTCATCAATGGCGCCAATGGTGATGTTGGCGGTTTGAAGAGCCTGATAGGCTTCAGCGTAAACCTGATTTATGTCCTCCTGAAGCTTAACGGCGGCGTCCATCATCGACATGGTTTCCCGAATCAGGATATTCCGTTTCCGATCCAGCAGATCATATCCGGTCTTTGCAAGTTCCAGGGATTTTTTCACGGCTAATAAATTGCCTTTGGTGGGGAATACCTGCTCCGCCACGGATACCGCCTCCTTTCTATATTACTCCTGATCCGCGGGATGGTAATATCGGTTCAGCAGCTCGTCGTCTACCCGGTCCAGTTCTTCCCGAGGCAGCAGACGCAGCAGTTCCCAGCCCAGGTTGAGAGTTTGGGCGATAGAACGGTTCTCTGTGGGAGCCTGCGTCAAAAACCTCTGCTCAAAGGCTTTTCCAAACGCGATATATTGCTTATCCGTTCCCGAAAGCTCATCCTCACCAATGACCGAGGCCAGGGCCCGTGCGTCCATCACCTTGTTATAGGACGCGAAAAGCTGATTGGATAGGGAAGCATGATCTGCACGGGTAAAGCCCTCTCCGATGCCGTCCTTCATCAGGCGGGATAAGGAGGGAAGAACGGAAACGGGCGGATAAACCCCTGTTCCGTCCAGCGTGCGGTCCAGCACGATCTGGCCTTCGGTAATATACCCCGTCAGGTCGGGCACCGGATGGGTGATATCGTCGTTGGGCATGGTCAAAATTGGAATTTGGGTCACTGAGCCGGGCTTTCCCTTAATCATTCCGGCCCGCTCGTAAAGGGAAGCCAAATCAGAATACAAATATCCGGGATATCCCTTCCTCCCGGGGATTTCACCTTTGGAGGAACTGAATTCCCGATTGGCCTCAGCATAGGAGGTCATGTCAGTCATGACCACCAGAATATGCATACCGTGCTCAAAGGCTAGGTACTCCGCCGCAGTCAGCGCGCAGCGAGGGGTCAGGATCCGTTCGATAATGGGGTCGTTGGACAGGTTTAAAAACATCACAACCCGTTCCAGCACCCCGGAAGATTCAAAGGAGCGGCGGAAATAATCGGCCACGTCGTTTTTCACGCCCATGGCGGCAAACACGATGCCAAAATCTGCTCCATCCTCGTCAGAAATTTTAGCTTGACGGACGATCTGCACCGCCAGTTCATTATGCTTCATGCCTGACCCGGAAAAAATCGGAAGCTTTTGTCCCCGAATCAAAGTTGTCAGCGCGTCAATGGACGAAATACCGGTTGCGATATAATTTCGGGGATAAACGCGAGATACAGGATTGATGGGCTGGCCGTTAATATCCCGCACCGCTTTTGGGTAGATATCCCCCAAACCGTCCAAAGGCCGGCCAACGCCGTCAAATACCCGGCCCAGCATTTCCGGCGACAGGGACATTTCCATAGGGCGGCCGGTACAGACCGTTCGGGTGTTGGTCAGAGACAGGCCTCGGGTTCCCTCGAAAACCTGCACCACAATGCGCTCGCCGTCAATCTGAATGATACGTCCGGTGCGAGTGGATCCGTTATCCAGCCGAAGCTCCACGATTTCTTCAAAGGACGCGCCAGGCACATGATCCAGCACAACCAGCGAACCGTTGATTTCCGAAAGCCCGATGTGTTCCAGAATCATGCTTTTTCACCCTTTCCGTGCACTTGGATTTTGGCGATGGTTTCGTCGATATTCCGTTTATATTCCTCAAACAGGTCAAGGCGGTCATTGGGAATATCATATTTCATTTTCACAAGGGAATCATACAGCCCCGATTCACTGATAAAGGAGGCCGGCACGCCTGACTGGATCAGTTGCTTCCCCTTACGGTACAAATAAAGGATCAGCTCCATCATTTTAAACTGCTTTTCCAGCGGCACATACGTATCGTCTGCGTGATAAGCGTTCTGCTGCAAAAATCCCACTCGGATTACCCGGGCAATGTCGATGGTCAGCTTTTGGTCATCGGGCAGTACGTCAGCCCCAATGAGCTTGACAATTTCCATCAATGAGCTTTCCTCTCGCAAAAGCACCATCAGTTCTCCCCGGAATTTCATGAACTCGGGGTTGACGTTGTCGTTATAATACCGGGCCAGGTCCACGTCGTATTCGCTGTAGGACGTGGTCCAGTTGATAGCGGGATAATGGCGGGCGTAGGCCAAGGATTTGTCCAGCGCCCAGAAGCAGCGCGTGAACCGCTTGGTATTCTGGGTGACGGGCTCGGAAAAGTCGGCTCCCTGGGGCGAAACGGCCCCGATCACTGTGACAGAGCCCTTTTGTCCGTTCAGGGTCTCCACCATACCGGCCCGTTCGTAAAATTCTGATAAGCGGGAGGGCAGGTAAGCGGGGAAGCCCTCCTCCGCGGGCATCTCCTCCAGCCGTCCGGAAATTTCACGCATGGCTTCGGCCCAGCGGGAGGTGGAATCAGCCATCATAGCCACGTCGTACCCCATATCTCGATAGTACTCCGCCAACGTAATACCGGTATAAATGGAGGCTTCTCTGGCGGCGACAGGCATGTTTGAGGTGTTGGCGATTAGAATGGTCCGGTCGGTCAGCTTGCGGTTGGTCCGAGGATCAATAAGCCCTCCGAATTCGTCCAGCACCTGGGTCATTTCATTGCCCCGTTCGCCGCATCCGACGTAGATGATTAGATCCGCGTCGCACCATTTGGCCAACTGGTGTTGGGTCATGGTTTTACCGGTTCCGAATCCGCCTGGGATCGCGGCTGTGCCGCCTTTGGCAATGGGGAGCATAGTGTCAATGATCCGCTGCCCCGTGATAAGAGGGACAGTGACCTCCAGCCGTTTTGCGATTGGACGGGGATTCCGGATCGGCCACCGCTGGCACAGGGTCAGTTCATGCACCTTTCCCTTTTCGTCGGTGATCTCTACGATCCTATCGGTAATGGTATAGCTGCCGTTCTCAGCCGCGTAGGTGACGGTTCCCGACAGCTCCGGCGGCACCATGCACCGGTGTTCGATGGAGGGCGTTTCCGGGCAAGTGGCGAAAATCTGCCCTGGCTTTACAGGATCGCCGGTTTTCACCTGCAACGTTACGTTCCATCTGGTGGAAGGATTCAGCGCGTCGATCCGGCTGCCCCGGCTGATGAACGCGCCGGACTGCGCCTCGATATCCCGCAGGGGACGCTCAATACCGTCAAAAATATTGCGGATCAGCCCCGGCCCCAGCGTCAAGGACAGCGGACTCCCCGTCGGCGTGACCGGCTCGCCGGGACGCAGGCCGGTGGTTTCTTCGTACACCTGAATAATTGTGCGGTCAGCGTCAATTCCAATGACTTCGCCAATTAGGTTTTCTTTGCCCACGTAAACCATTTCCTGCATGGAAAAATCCCGGGCGTTTTTCACCGTGACAACCGGGCCGTTAATGCCGTATATTACATTCTTTGCCATAGGAAGGTCCATTTCTCCGGCGACGAATATTCAAAAGAAAAAGGCTTTCCATTTGGCCGCCGGACAAATGGAACCTGTTTTGTGATGCGCAGCATCCACATATGAATGCGTTGCTGGAATCATCTCTTTCAGCCTTACGCAAAGACGAGCGAATCGTTTTTCGGATGCAATGAATAACAGCTACTCGTCAAAGGTTAAGCCGCTGTTCAATTCAAACCATTTTCGCTGTGCAGCCAATCGGGAATCCAGTGTGTCGTCGGCAGCCATTCCGTCCCTTTCTCCCTTGCAGCCGCCCAGACGAATGGAAGGATCCATGCGAATCTCTTTGCAGGAAAGCGCTTTAAAAAGCGTTTCCCGCAGGGGTTCATCCTCCGGACGGATGAGCAAAATACAGTCGCCCTTTAAAGCATCGCAAACCGCTTTGCCGCATTTTTCTAAAAAGGACGGATATTCCGGGCTTTTGGAGAACGCCTCCAGCCGTTTCTGAGCTTCGCCGATTACCTCGTTTTCCATTTCCTGCCGGCGAACAAATAACTGCCGGCGACTGTCCAACTCCTGCCGGGATAATTCACGGCCTACGTCCGCCCGCACAGCCTCCGCCCTATGCTGAATGAGATGGTAGCTGTCTTCCAGAGCCTTATCCTTGGCAATTGCGAGTTGGTCTTCAATATATTTCTTGGTTTCCCGGGCAATTTCCTCCCGTTGTTCGTTGGCTTCCCGGGTTATGGCGTCAACAAATTTGCTGACCTTTTCCGTTTGAGACCGAGGCATTTCGCTCACTCCTTATTCAGTGTGATTAGAAAATAGAACCTACAGAGGAGGCCGTTTGCAAAGGTTTAAATTTTGACGCCAATGGCATCTCGAATATACCGTCGAATAGAACCTTTTGTGCGTCCCTCTGCGTGTCGGTCCGGAATTTCCACAATCAAAGGCCGGCGCAGATTCAGTTTCATTTCATAAACGATGTCAGGACACAAAGGCACCAGCCGTTCTGTAATCAGCACAACTCCGATTTCTTCATCCGCCAGCGCTTGGCGAAGGGCATCCTTAACGCCGTCGGCTTCATGGGTCAGCACTCCGTCAATCCCGGCGAGGCGCATGCCCATAATGGTATCATGGTTATCGCTGATGAGCATAAAACGCATACCGGATTCCTCCCCAACCAGTTTACAGCAAGATGATGACGAAGGAAACCACGACGCCGTAAATACCCATGGTTTCACCCAGCGCACAGAAGGTCAGCGCCTTACCAAAGGTTTTGGGATCCTCGGAAACCGCGCCGATTGCGGCAGGCGCGCCGCTGGCGAGGGCAATGCCGCCGCCAATGGCGCCAAGGCCCGTGCTCAGACCGGCCGCCAGATACACAAGCCCGTTTTTCTCGGCCGGCTGCGCGGCGGAGGCTTCTTCCGGCGCAGGAGCGGGATCACCGGCAGCAGCGGAAGCCATCATGGAAAAGCCCAGGCACATAACCAGCATAGCGCCCAACACAACCAGATGTCGGATAAAAGCCTTCTTGCCGCTTCCGGTTTTTTTCATTCTGCGAACGCCGGCCCATACCGCAACACCCACTGCAGCCAGGGGAAAAACAACACCGGCAATCATAATCAACGCATTCATTTAACTCAACCTCCGTAAGCTTATATAATTGTGAATTGTATATTCAGCGGCCTCGCCGCAGGATATCACTGTTTTGGCCCGTCAATGGTGGCGGGCTCAAAGGGCTGTCCTTCACCCTCGTAGAACCGGGAGAACATTTCATAGAATTCCAGTCTCAGGGACTGGATCCCAACCAGCAGGCCTTCCAGCACAATGACAAAAACGTTTCCCAAAACCAGAATGATCACGCCGCCCACGCCGCCGATCATTTCAAAGAAGGTGACAAATACCATCATCAGAACAGCGTGCACCAGAACAAACGCGCCGATTCGAAGGAAGGAAACCGTGTTGGTTACATAGCTGATCAGGGTTTCAAACAATTCGAACACGCCTTGCAGACAAAACTCCCCGATGCTATCGGGATGGTAAGGCTTTTTTTCCACCCACCCGCCAAGGAACGGTTCAAAAAACATAAGAATCAAGGGTAACGCAATGCCAAGCAGAACAATATACAGCCGGGCGGACGCCAGAACCGGTACAAACAAACTGCCGACAATGGCGATGATCGAAAGGTAAACCAGAAGCCCTGCGATCCCGTTGGAACCGAACAACGCCTGCCCCAGCTGTCTTCGTTTAAAGCCGGCCACCACGCCTAGCACCAGTGCAAAAATCAGCATCACAACGCCCACGGCAATGGAAATCAATAATATCAAAGCAATATTATTCAGCAGCTGAAACGGTTTTCCGTCAGTGAAACCGATCATGCGGTACAGGGGGTCGAGCACATCCTCCAGGCCGAAAACACTGCCGAACAGCAGCCCGAAAATGGCGCCGGAAATACCGCACGGAATTAAAATCCGGCCCAGCCGCATTTTTTTCAGCTTCCACATCAGCCAGCCCGCCAGCGCCAGCACCAGGCCCTGGCCCACGTCGGCAAACATGACGCCGTACAGCAGCGTGTAGGTAACGGCAATAAACGGCGTGGGATCAAGCTCATTGTAAGAGGGAAGACCGAACATTTCCACATAGTATTCAAAGGATTTGAAAGGCCCTTTGTTTTTCAAGACCGTTGGCGGCTTCAGCTTTGACATGTTCTCCGGGTTTTCAATCTTATATTCAATCGCATCCACCTGATCCATGCAGTGGGCGAAGTGCTCCGACTGGGATTCCGGAATCCAGCCGATGAGCATAAACATATCATTGTACCGGGTACCAAAACGGCGAATTTCAAACGCCTCGAAAAACCGTTTCAAATTGGTGTATACTACCTTCATGCGGTTTTCTTCTTTTTCTCGGTATTCTTGAATCTGTCCCTCTAACGCCTTGACTTTTTCTTTTGCCTGAGCCCGTTGGCGGTTCAGTTCCGCTACTGCGTCTTCAGGCGTTCCTACCGTGTCGGGAATGTGAAGCCGCTCAAAGAACAGGCTGGCGAAGATCTGATCCACTTGGTTTTTGTTATCCAGGGGAGCGACGTACATCCCCCAGTAATATTGGTTGTCCGTAGAACAGGGAAAAAAGAGAACGTAGGGATTCTCATTGTAAAACTGCAGCTTTTCATAGCTTTCAATGGGAAGCCTTCCAAACCGCACCTTAATATACCGGGAGGCGAACACCTCCGAAAGCTTAACGTTTAAGGAGGAAAAATGAGAAAGCTGGCCGGCAGCCTCCTCGTTGGTCTGAATTTCTTTTTCCGTTTCGGCTTTGGCCTGTGTCAAAGCGCCCAATTCCTCATTTACATGATCGACATACTCTAAAACGTCCTGTTCTTTCATGTGCGTATTTTCCGGATTTTCGCATACGGTTGGAACCCCTGCGCCCTCCATCAGATCGGTCAGCTTCTGCAATGGATCTGCGTAAGGATTTTCGTCGTTGATATGAACGAATCCCTTAAAGTCAGAGGTGAGCATTTGATCCGTCGCCTCCGGCTGAAAGCACCCGGAATCCAGATAGGCCTCGATGGCGTCGCCAAATTTTTCGTATTTGCCGATGACGCTGACAATTTTCATTTTCTGAACGGACATGTTGTTTCACCGCCTTTCATTCAGAGGCTGCGACCAGCAGCTTTCGAATTTCATCTGAGGATACGTGATACCGGATCCCCTCAATAATGTTGGTCACGTTTTCCACTTCCACTTCAAACAGTACCACTGTCGCCGCCATCACCACAGCCGGTTCTCCGGAGGTTCGCATCAGGCTGCGGCAATAATTAAATTGAAGACGCACGGCGGTTTCATCAATGGTTTCGTAGTTCATGCCTTTTTCCAGCCGTCCGTATCGGGTGCCGGCCAGTCGCTTTTGCATCTGGGGAGCGTCGGAGGAGGTCAGAAGTTCCTCCAATTCCGCCTTTTTCAGATAATGACGAATATTGATCAGTTGAGCCCGGATCGCATCCACCGGCACATTGTAGTATAATTTAGCCCGGTAAATACGCCGAATATTGTCTAGCTCCGCCTTGAAAGCGATTAACCCTAGGAGCTTGTCTCGGGTTTTTCCAATAAAATTAATCCGCATAATTTCCATCGACCGGGAAATCAAATACCGATCCAGCGCTGCCTCAATATCTGCAAACTCCAGCGCCTGCCCATCCAAGGGTTCAAAGGGAGCCAAAATCCTGGAATAGGGAGTGTCCTTCAGTACATCCACTACCTGATGAAAGGTTTTGGCCTGGGACAACCCGATCAAGTTAAGGGATGTATGCTTGTTAAAAAAGCCCGGAAGCGCAAAAAGGTATTCCGAAGCCTTTCCCGCGTTAAAATAACGGAGAAAATTCAAAAGCTCATCCACTTCTCCCCGCAGCAAAAGATACTCAAAATAATGCTCGCCGATAGATCGCTCAAATCGGCAGAGCTCAGCAAAATCTGCAAAGATCTTCCCCTTCAAAAGCGCCTCCAGGTTTCCCCGATGAACGGCGGATTCCTGAATTCCCTCCAATGCGGAGGAAAAATGAGTGTGGCTTTTTAAATAGCTCGCCACTTCCGCCACACTGCCGCATGACAGCAGCTCCCGATAATTCGATGGGGTCAGCCGCTTTCCATATTTTGCACGGGATTTGGTTAAAATCGCGTAGGCTGCCTGATTGGTCAAGAAAAACCGCCCTCCTTTCTTTTAAACCTCTGACGACGGTTATTCCATTAATGTCCGCTGCACAATTTGCTCTATCCATTCATCCCTGTGTTTAGCAAACCGGGTCTCCAAATTCTTTTTCAGCTTCTCATGCTGTTCTTCCTTTGCCGCAAGCTGCTGCTTGGCTTGTTCCTGCTCGGTGTGTTCCAACCGGGCAATGTGCTCTTGCGCATCTTTCATATACTGGTCGTGAATTTCCGCGGCCTGCTTGCCAATTTCCGACTGAGCCTTAATCCGGGCTTTTTCAGCGTCAGCCGTCATATTTCTCGCCTGGCGGTCAATTTCCAAGATCCGTTTGATCATATCCTCCATCATGTCCGCCTCCCTGATTGTCGCGCCGTTTCCCGGACGCCCAAGAATAATAATTATAACCGCAAACAGCATAGCTATATAATAGCACGCTTGCCTCAAATTGCAAGAGCAATATTGCTCAAACATTGTTTCTGCTTTTCCACGAAAATAGGAAGAATTGTTATCAGGAATCCTATGAAAGTCAGAAACAATACTTTGATTTTCCTGTAGAAAAAAGGGTTGCTTTTTTACATTATTTATATTATTATTAACCTTGTCTTAACAAAGCGGTCGTTTTGTTAAGAGCGAAAAATGGAAATGTGCGGGTTTTCGAAAGAGGGAACAGAATGCAGATTGACATGGTTGCGGTTTTGCTGGGACTGGCCGGTGGACTGGGATTATTCCTATTCGGTATGCGATTGATGAGCGAAGGGCTGGAGCTCGCCTCCGGGTCTAAGCTGCGCCGTCTGCTGGAGGTCTTGACCAGCAACCGATTGATCGGTGTTCTTGTCGGCTTGGCTGTGACAGCGGTTATTCAAAGCTCTTCTGCGACCACAGTTATGGTGGTTGGTTTTGTCAACGCAGGATTGATGAATCTGTCACAGGCCGTCGGCGTAATTATGGGCGCTAATATCGGCACCACTGTTACCAGCGTTTTGGTTTCCATTAATCCAACGATGATCGCCCCGGCAGCGGTGCTGGGCGGCGTTGTGATGATCACATTTTTCAAAAAGAAAAACGTTCAGCATATCGGGCAGATATTTGCGGGGCTTGGCATTTTGTTTATGGGACTGGATGCGATGTCCGGCGCTATGGAGCCCTTGCGCGATTTTGAGCCGTTTATCAATATTATGCAAGCATTCAGCGGCAATCCATTGCTGGCGATTTTGGCGGGCTTGGTGGTAACGGCCATCATTCAAAGCTCCTCTGCTTCCGTAGCGATTTTGCAGGCAATGGTGCTTTCCGGCTTGATTGGATTTAAAGGCGCGGTGTTTGTGCTTTTCGGGCAGAATATTGGCACCTGTGTCACCGCTATCCTTGCATCTATTGGAACCACGAAAACCGCCAAGCGCACCGCGGTGGTGCATCTTTTATTCAATGTGATTGGGGCGACGATTTTTTCGCTGGCAGCTTATTTCTTGCCCTTTGCCGAAACCATTGAAAAGTTCGTTCCTTTGGAGTGGCAAATTGCGGTGGCTCATATTATCTTCAATGTAGTGACAACGCTGCTGTTGCTCCCGTTTGCCAATGTTTTGGTACGGTTGGCCAATCTGATCGTACCTGGAAAGGACAAGCATACCGGCGCGCTGCGGCTGGAGTATTTGGATGCCCGGATCTTGAAAACACCCACCATTGCCGTTGCCCAGGCGTTGAAGGAAGTTGAGCGCATGGCGGTGCTGGCGCGGGAAAATATATCCCGCGCGGTGGATATGCTGCGGGAACCTTCGCAAGATGCTATGAAGCGTCTGGAGGAAACGGAAAAGGCGATCAATTTTTTGAATCATCATATTACTGATTATCTGGTGAAAATCAATGCACTGGAACTTCAGGAAGCCGATTCCCAAATCATTGGCACTTTGTTTCATGTGGTAAACGATATTGAGCGGGTGGGCGACCATGCAGAGAACATTGCGGAGAACGCCATGCAGAACAATGCAAGGCTTTCTTCTTTTGCATTAGATGAGATTTATAAAATGTTTGACAGCGTCATGTTCGTTTTTGATTCGGCGTTGGGGATGTTTCATAACCAGGTGTATAATAGTGAACTGGTGCAGGAAATCAATGCCACTGAGGAATCCATTGATGAAATGGCCAGATCGTTTCAGGAAAACAATGTTGCCCGTCTGAATCAGCATGCCTGCACCTCTCAGTCCAGCATGACATTTTACAATGTCATTTCCAATTTGGAACGGGTAGCCGATCATTCCACCAATATTGCTTATTCGGTCAACACGAAATGATAAGAAACTCGCGTCGTGCGCAATGCATTTGTTAGGTCAGCATTGTTAGCATGCCGCAATTTGGAATACGAAAAAAAATCAGTGCTCCGGACGTTCCCGCCCGGAGCACCTTTTTAGGAATTGCGAGTTATTTGAGGCCGTTTTCGTAAGCTTCGATCATTTTCTTGACCATCTGTCCACCCACAGAACCAGCCTGGCGGGAGGTCAGGTCGCCGTTGTAACCGTTCTTCAGGTTAACGCCCACTTCGCTGGCCGCTTCCATCTTGAACTTGTCCATGGCTTCGCGAGCCTGAGGGACGTTGATTTTGTTGTTGCTCATTTCTTTTTCCACTCCTCTGTCTATAAAATAAATCAGCGTTTGCACTATTATGATGGGAAAAAGAATGCAAATTATAACCGAAAAATTTTGCCAGTTATATAGTCATTTCATATATTCTGCTTCCGCTTAAAAGCAGTACAGCGCAGCCGGCCATTAAAGCGTACTGGGAGACCGGTTTGCCGAATGAAACGGGAAATTCTCCGGCCTCCGATATTTGCCCTTGCAAATTTTCTAAATCTCGTTGCAGGCATATACAAGCGGAATTTTCACTAATGCTGGATAAGCTGAGAGTATCCCGTAAGGATAGGCCACAAGTGACGGCGGGCAGTTTCAGCCTTTGCAAAAGCTTCAATCCGTTTTCGCAGCCGGAATCCACAATGGCAGGATAATTGAGTGGGATAGATAAGCGGGCGAGAGGGGATACGTCCTGCTTTAAAATCAAAATACCCTTTCCGCCCTCTGCCGTGCAGCCCACCGGTGTTTCATATAAAAGAAATGTCAATTGTGCCTTTTCGCTTGGAATCAAGAGGTGATTTTTTTCTAAATGCAGACAGGAGCCTAAAGGTGATAAAATACGGGTCAGCTCCCGGACGAAGCGATTGTCGTCCGGCTTTCCATAAACGATGATTGGAACCATTGCAAATCCCTCTTCTCATTATTCGCGCAGGTTTTCCATTAGTATGCGGCGGCTTGTGATATTTATGTGGTCAAAATGCTAAAAAGAGAGATAAGAAAAAGGGCTTGACAGCGGGTAAAAGCTATGGTATCATAATTTTACCTCTGGACGGGTCTTTTTTTTTGCGCCGATTTTGCCCGGTTGAGGGAGGCTAAATATTTCCGTAAAACGGGAGGTGCCGTCATGAGAGTCAAAATTACCCTGGCTTGCACGGAATGCAAGCAACGCAATTACGACACAGTTAAAAACAAGAAGAACGATCCCGATCGGCTTGAGATGAACAAGTATTGCAGATTTTGCAGAAAGCACACGCTTCACAGGGAAACGAAATAGGGGGACGCGGGAATGAAACAAATCAGTATGGTTCTAAGGGCGCTGTCCTGCGCTGCGGCCGCTGTTGTGATTGCCATGTTCCTTTTCGATTTCATTACGGTGACGTCGGCGGCGGGGCAGAGCTATGGCATGACCGGCCTGGAGATGTGCTTTGGTACCAGTCAGACCATTGGCGATGCGGCGATGCAAACGGCGAAATCCGCTAAGTACCTGTTTGCCTTGATTCTCAGCCTGCTTGGGCTGGTGACCGCCGCTCTTTCTTATAAATTTAAGGGCGCTGGTATTACGTCGGCCGCGTTTCAGCTGGCGTCGGGTATAGCGTTTCTTGTTTATTTTTGCAATCCGATCCACAGGTTCGCGGATCTTCGTCCCTTTACGTATGGCGCAACGGATCAGGGACTTAAAATCGCATCTGTTCGATTCGAATTATTTTTTATCATTGCCCTTGCTGCCGCCATCGCGGGTTTTGTCTTTATCACGGCGGCTGTGCTGATTGGCGATAAGGCGGAAGCGTTGGCTTCCAATGGCGCCAGGAAAACCATTCCCCAAAGGATTGGCCGCTGGTTTAAGGGGATTATCGGCGAAATCAAAAAAATTGTTTGGCCGGGTAAAAACACCGTCTTTAAAAACACGGTGGTTGTGCTGACGATGTGCCTGATTATCGGTGCGTTTATATGGATTGTGGACTTCGGCTTTGCAAAGCTGCTTGGTTTGATTTTGGGCGGTATTGATCTGTAAAAATTCGTTGCCTGGGGGTTTACAACATGTCAGAGGCAAAATGGTATGTGGTGCACACGTACTCCGGTTACGAAAACAAAGTTGCTGATAATTTGAGAAAGATAGTGGAGAACCGCAAACTCCAGGATTGGATCGCCGACGTGAAGGTCCCCACGGAAATTGTGGAGGAAATCAAGGATGGGGCGAAAAAAGAAGTTGAACGTAAGTTGTTTCCCGGCTATGTGCTGGTGAAAATGGTGTTGACTGACGACAGCTGGTTTGTGGTTCGCAATACCCGTGGCGTGACTGGGTTTGTGGGCGCCGTTTCTACGGATCCTATGCCTTTGTCTGATAAAGAGGTAGAGGCGTTAGGCGTAGAAAAGCGGGAAGTGATCGTCAACTATGATGTTGGCGACAATGTGAAGATCGTCGATGGTCCTCTGGAGGGATTTATGGGCATCGTCGAGGAATTGGACGCGGCGAAGGATCATGTTCGCGTCATGATTTCCATGTTTGGCCGGGAAACTCCTGTTGAGCTTCAGCTGGATCAGGTGGAAATTGTATCATAAGGTTATAAACGCATTGCGTTTGTAATGGGGACGGTTGGCCGTCCCTGTGGGAGGAGCCGGTAAAGGACGGCTCCGCAATTGAACCACGATTATTTGGAGGTGCAAACAATGGCTCAGAAAGTTGTCGGCTATATCAAACTGCAGATTCCTGCGGGGAAAGCCACTCCGGCGCCGCCTGTCGGCCCGGCCTTGGGTCAGCATGGCGTCAACCTCATGGCGTTCACGAAGGAATTCAATGAACGGACTAAGAACGACGCTGGCCTGATCATTCCAGTTGTAATCACTGTGTACGCTGACCGTTCGTTTTCTTTTATTACGAAAACGCCGCCTGCCGCAGTGCTGATTAAAAAGGCTTGCGGAATTGAGAAGGCTTCCGGCGTGCCAAACAAAACGAAGGTGGCGAAAATCACCAAAGAGCAGGTCAGGAAGATTGCAGAGCAGAAAATGCCCGATCTCAATGCTGCAAGCATTGAATCCGCAATGTCCATGATTGCGGGAAGCGCTCGGAGCATGGGTATTGAAGTTGTCGATTGACCGCCCAAGGTGGGAGGAAATTTCCGTTTTAACCACTTAATTTGGAGGTATACAAAGTGAAACACGGTAAAAAATACGTGAACAGCGCAAAGCTGGTCGACCGCACGAAATTATATGATTTGGAAGAAGCCGTCGCCCTGGCGGTTCAGACGAAAACAGCAAAATTTGACGAAACGGTAGAGTGTCATGTACGTTTGGGCGTTGACTCCCGGCATGCGGATCAGCAGGTTCGCGGCGCGGTTGTTCTGCCCAACGGCACTGGTAAAACCGTTCGCGCACTGGTCATCGCCAAGGGGGATGCGGCCAAAGCTGCTGAAGAGGCTGGTGCGGATTATGTCGGCGCGGAAGAGTATGTGACAAAAATCCAGTCGGAAGGCTGGATGGATTTTGACGTTGTCATTGCCACCCCGGATATGATGGGCTTGGTAGGCCGTCTTGGTAAGGTGCTGGGTCCCCGCGGTTTGATGCCGAATCCCAAGGCCGGCACGGTAACGCCCGATGTTGCGAAGGCGGTTACGGAGGCGAAAGCTGGTAAGATTGAATACCGCTTGGATAAGACCAATATTATCCATTGTCCTGTGGGCAAGGTTTCCTTTGGCGCTGAAAAGCTGCGGGAAAACCTGGACACGCTGCTGACGGCCATTGTCAAAGCCAAGCCTGCTGCTTCCAAAGGGCAGTATATCCGCTCTTGTGCGATTGCCACCACCATGGGCCCTGGCATCAAAATCAATCCCAATAAGGTGGGCGGACAGCAAGAGCAGTAAAAAAGCTTGACAAAGCTGTTGCCATTTGCTATAATATAAAAGCTGTTCTGACCGAAGACAGCAGGTGCATTTTGCTTAAGGAAGCTGTAGGCTTCGCCTGCCGAGGAAGGAAAACGCGAAAGCGCTAATGACGAATCTTTGGATTTGGTTATTTTGTTTTCAAGTGCCTTTCTCAGTCGGGAAAGGCACTTTTGTTTTAGCCCGGAAGCATCCGGCAGTTAATTGACCGGGAGGTGAATGAATTTGCCAAGTGAAAAAATTTTGGAGCAGAAGAAGCAGTTGGTTATTGAATTGTCTGAAAAGCTGCAAAATGCCTGCGCGGGCGTTGTGGTAGACTATAAGGGCATTAATGTGGCCGATGATACCAAGATGCGTAAAGAGCTGCGGGAAGCCGGCGTTGAGTATTTTGTTGTCAAGAATACCATGCTTCGATTTGCGGCGGAAAACGCCCATCTGGAGGAAATGAAGGATGTGCTGGAGGGAACTACCTCTATTGCGCTGAGTCAGGATGACCAGGTGGCGGCCGCCCGCGTCATCGTCAATTATGTTGGCGAAGACAAACCCGTGAAAATCAAATGCGGCTTTGTTGACGGGAAGATTTTCAACGAGCAGGAGGTTATGGCGCTGGCCAAGCTGCCTTCCAAGGAGGTATTGGTGGCCAAGGCGCTGGGCGGCCTGAACGCTCCGATTTCCGGATTTGTCGGCGTGTTGAACGCCAATCTGCGCGGCCTTGTCTGCGCTCTCAACGCCATTGCCGAGAAGCAGGGCGCGTAAAACATTAAATGAAATGAATTTGGAGGTAATGTAAAATGGCATCTGAGAAAGTTGTTAAAATGATTGAAGACGTTAAGGCTCTGACTGTTTTAGAGCTGTCTGAACTGGTAAAGGCTCTGGAAGAGGAGTTTGGCGTTTCTGCTGCTGCTCCTGTGGCTGTTGCCGCGGCTCCTGCCGCTGGTGACGCCGGCGCCGCTGCCGCCGCTGAGAAAACTGAGTTTGAAGTGGTTCTGGCGAGTGTTGGTGCGGAAAAGATCAAGGTTATTAAAGTGGTTCGCGAGATCACCGGTCTGGGCCTGGCTGAAGCCAAGGCCTTGGTTGACGGTGCTCCCAAGACGCTGAAGGAAGGCGTTTCCAAGGACGATGCTGAAGGCTTCAAAGCAAAGCTGGAAGAAGTCGGCGCGACCGTTGAACTGAAATAATTTTGTTTTAAGTAAAAGCCGTCTCTTGTTTCATTTGACTTATCATGAAGCAAGAGGCGGTTTTTTGCGGTTGATTTTAGAAATTGAAAAGGCCGAACGGTTTTATGAGTTGTATAAACATCCTTTTTCAGGTATAATAAAATAAAAGAAAACAAAAAACCAAATATCTGCCGGAGCGAGGCTTTATTCTGCTTTGAAATAAAATGCATGTTTCTTATTTCCTTCTCGTTTCAATAGCCGGCAGAATATCAATGGCTAAGGAGGAACCATCCATGGAGGATTTCGCGTTTGCTTCCTTTTTGTTCCATGAAGGAACCAATTTCGAAGCCTGGCGGTTTTTAGGCGCGCACTTTTCTGAGGAAAACGGTCATTGGGGAGTTCGGTTCCGGGTATGGGCGCCAAAGGCGTCCGGCGTGGCGGTGACAGGGGATTTTAATTACTGGGATAAAAACACAGCCTGGCATATGAACCGGGTCAGCGATCAGGGAATCTGGGAAATTTTTATTCCCGGAATCGGGGAATACACCAATTATAAATATTTAATTTACACGGCCGACGGCAGAACACTGGAAAAGTCTGATCCATTTGCTTTTCTGTCCGAGACCAAGGGTCCCACCGCCTCGCGGGTTTATGATATCGACCGCTCCTATCCCTGGACGGATGAAGCATACCTTGCCGCGCGAAAGGAAGCCGACAGCTATCACAGCCCGATGGCGATTTACGAATGCCACCTGGGTTCCTGGCGGAAATATCCCGATGGGAATTATTTTGACTACCGCAAACTGGCGGATGAGCTGGTTCCGTATTTATTGAAAATGGGGTATACCCATGTTGAACTGATGCCCCTTTCCGAATATCCCTTTGACGGATCGTGGGGATATCAGGTGACGGGATATTTTGCGCCTACCTCTCGATTTGGGCGGCCGGAGGACCTACAGTATTTTGTCGACCGCTGTCATAAAAATGGCATCGGTGTGATTATGGACTGGGTGCCCGCTCATTTTCCCAAGGATCCCCACGGGCTGGTGGAATTCGATGGAGGATATCTTTATGAATGCCCCAATCCCTTCCGCATGGAACATAAGGGATGGGGCACCCGCACTTTTGACTACGGACGCACGGAAATTCAATCATTCTTGGTATCCAGCGCGATGTATTGGCTGGATGTGTACCATATTGACGGGCTGCGGGTGGACGCGGTAGCGTCCATGCTGTATCTGGACTATGACCGGGGGTATGGGGAATGGCAACCCAATGAATTTGGTTCCAATATCAATTTGGAGGCGGTGGCGTTCTTTCAAAAGCTGAACACTGCCGTGTTCGCCAAGCATCCCGGCATTCTCATGATCGCAGAGGAATCAACAGCATATCCGGGGGTGACGAAGCCCGTCCACAACGGAGGGCTGGGGTTCAATTACAAATGGAATATGGGCTGGATGAACGACATGCTACGGTATTTCCATACCGACCCCATCTACCGCAAGCATCACCACTCCATGATGACCAATACGTTTAATTACGCGTTCTCGGAAAACTATATTTTACCCATCTCTCATGACGAAGTTGTGCACGGGAAGGGCTCGCTCTTATCTAAAATGCCGGGAAATTACGATGAAATGTTTGCAAATCTTCGTTGCTTTCTGGCGTTTATGACAGTGTATCCGGGAAAAAAGCTCTTGTTTATGGGCCAAGAGCTCGGCCAGTTCAAGGAGTGGGATTACGCAAACGGGCTGGATTGGAATCTGCTGGATTTTGAAAAGCACCGCAGGACGCAGGAATACGCCGCCGCATTGTTACAATTTTACCGGTCGCATCCCTGTCTGTGGGAACTGGATTTCAGTCACGAGGGCTTCCGGTTTGTGAGTTGGGACGATTATGAGCAGAACGTTATTGCTTTTCTTCGGCGGGATCAAAAAGGAAAAGAGCTGTTGGCGGTCTGTAACTTTTCCCCCGTGTCTCGCTGGGATTACAAAGTGGGCGCGCAGAAAGGAATTTACCATCAGGTATTCAATTCCGATGACCTGGCCTATGGGGGATACGGCGTTTCCGGCCCGGAACGGTTAGAAACCGCGGAAGTGCCTATGCATGGGTATGATCACAGCCTGCCCCTGACCCTGCCGCCGCTGGCGGTTATTCTGCTGGAACGAGAACAATAAAGGAGTCGTCGCAATGCCCCAGGCTTTGGAACAATTTACATTTGCATATGAAATTGAAGAGGATGTGCCTTTTGTTTCCGCTATTGTTGCGGCAGGGGGCAGTTCCTCCCGTATGGGCTTGAACAAGCTGCTTGTCCCTTTGCAGGGCATCCCTGTGCTGGCGCGGGCGCTGTTGACGATGGAGCAGAGCCGGCTGGTGAAGGAAATTATTGTCGTCGCCCGCAAGGAGGATATGGCCGATGTATCCCGTATGGCGGAGCAGTATCGGGTGGGAAAGCTCGCCTGTGTGGTTCCCGGCGGGGAAAACCGGGTGCTTTCCGTGGCGCAGGGCCTGCAACAGTGCGATAAAACGGCGGCGTACATATGCGTGCAGGATGGAGCGCGGCCCCTGACTAGGCCGGGCCTTGTCGATCGGGTGCTGCGGGAGGCGTTTGTCAAAAAGGCCGCCGCGGCCGCTGTGCCGGTGAAGGACACCATTAAGCTGGCAAATGAGGATGGGCAGGTGCTGTCCACTCCAGCGCGGGACGTCCTCTGGGCGGTGCAGACCCCGCAGGCCTTTGCAATGGAATTGTATAAGCGGGCGCTGGAGCAGGCGCTGGAGCAAGGTGTTTATCCTACCGACGATTGCGGTATTGTAGAGCTGGCTGGAGAAAAGGTACATTTGGTTATGGGAGACTACGGCAATATCAAAATTACTACCCCGGAGGATTTAGCGGTTGCCCGGGCGTTACTGGAAGAGAGGGATCACTGACATGCGCATTGGACATGGTTATGATGTACATAAATTCATAGAAGGACGGCCCCTTCGTCTGGGCGGGGTGGAGATCCCTTATGATCGGGGGCTTTTGGGCCATTCCGATGCGGATGTGCTGCTTCACGCGGTATGCGACGCGCTGCTGGGCGCGGCGGGCTTGGGGGACATTGGTCTGCATTTCCCCGATACCGACCCGGATTATCAGGACGCGGACAGCCGGGAACTTTTGTGCCGGGTACTGAAACAGGTTAAAGGAGAGGGCTGCCGGGTGGGCAATCTGGACTGCACCATATTGGCACAGGAACCCAAACTGCGGCCTTACATCCCCGCTATGGAGAAATGCATTGCCCAATACTGCAACGTTCCGGCAAGCCGGGTGAATATAAAGGCAACGACGGAAGAGGGTCTTGGCTTTACGGGGCGCAAAGAGGGGATTGCCGCCCACTGTGTCGCGCTGCTGGAGGAAAACGGGCCGGAGGATTGCAGGCTACTGGAATCAAGCGAGTAACCGCAGGAATAAATCCTGCGGTTTTTTGTGGAAGCGAACCGTTTGGAGGAAAAAGCCCACTGTAATGCCGCAACCACTTTTGAAGAAGCGCGGGGAAAGAAAGAAGAAATCGTTTGAAGCATTGCCTTTCCACTATAAAATATGGTTACGCAGGAAGCCCCTGTGATGCTTTTGAAGCTTTTCCTATTTTGGGACGGGCATTTTTTCATTTCCTGCATACTATGGCATGAGGTGAATTTTCATGTTCAAGGAAATGGTTAACGTCGGTTCGGTTACCTATGCCATGGAGGGACGGGATTTGCTCCGCTCCAAGGGCTTTAAAGCATATATTCGCCGCACACCATACCATGGAGACCGCAAGGGCTGTGGTTACAGCCTGGAGGTAGACGGCGATTTGTCCGCTGCTGAGGCCGTCCTGCGGCAGAATGGCATTAAACTTCGCGGCCGCAGTCAGGTGAGCAGGCAATGATATATCTGGACAATGGCGCTACGTCCTGGCCCAAGCCCCTACAGGTCAGGCGGGCATTCTGTACCGCGCTGGAAAAATACGGGGCCAATCCCGGCCGGAGCGGCCATGCGCTTTCAAGAAAAACAGCAGAGGCGGTATACCGCGTACGGAAAAAGGCAGCGGATTTTTTTGGCGGAAGGCCCGAGCAGGTCATGTTTCCTCTCAATTGCACGCAAGCGCTGAATTTTGCACTGAAGGGCTCTTTGCGGCCGGGGGATCATGTTATTACTTCGTGTCTCGAGCACAATGCGGTGATGCGTCCACTGGAAGCGCTGAAAGCCCGGGGCGTAGCTTATAGCTGTGCGGACTTGGATGTAAAGCAGCCGGGGACTATAATTGCCAGCATGGGCCGGCTGCTGCGGCGTAACACCCGGATGGTGGTTGTGACGGCGGGCTCCAACGTTTGCGGCATACGCCTGCCGTTGCGGGAAATTGGCGTGTTTTGCAAAAAACACAGACTGCTTTTTTGCGTAGACGCCGCCCAGGGCGCAGGCGTTATTCCGATTCATGCGCAGGAGTTGGGAATTGATTTTTTGTGCGTCGCCCCGCATAAGGGGCTGTATGCTCCGATGGGGACTGGCCTTTTGTTGGCCCGCGCGCCTTTGCGTCCCATAATCGAAGGCGGAACCGGCCTCAACTCTATGGAGTTGGTGCAGCCCGCCGATTTTCCGGAACGGCTGGAAAGCGGAACAATTAATACGCCCGGCGTGATTGCCTTGGGATCAGGAATTGATTTTGTCCGGGAAATGGGGCTGGGAAAAATTTACGCGCATGAAATGAAAATGATACAGAGCCTGTATGATTATTTGTGCCAGTGCCCGAATGTTGTTATGTACACCCCGCGGCCGGATGAGAGCTTTTGCCTGCCGCTTATGTGCTTCAACATTGGAAGCCTCCACAGTGAGGAAACGGCCGAATATCTAGATCAAGAGGGCTTTGCCTTGCGCGCCGGCCTTCACTGCGCCCCTGCCGCCCACAGGAAATTGGAAACGCTGGAACAGGGAACAGTTCGGGTATGTCCCTCTGTTTTTACAAAGGAAGAGGAAATGTTTGCGTTGGCCGAAAAAATTGAAAACTTTGCAAAAAAACATCCAATTACCCATTGAATAAATCCAAATTTGCGTTATAATAAAATTAATTGTAGTTTGCTTTGAGGCTTCAGCGTATCATGGGCCTCCCAAAGCGGGCGCGAATCTGGAAAACTGTGTGGTGAGCGGGACAGTGGCGGAATTTTTCGCTGGACTTTGGGATCAATTTACGGGGATTTTTACGCTTGTTAAAAATCCCCTTGTTGATATTTTAGATATTTTATTGGTAGCGTTTATCTTCTATAAAGCCGTTCAATTTATGCGGGAGACACGGGCTGAACAGCTTATCAAGGGGATTGCGATTTTCGCCGTGGTTTTCTTTTTATCCAGTTTTTTGTCAATGCGGGCGACATCATGGCTTATGCGGGCAGTGATTCAAAACGGCATTCTGGCCATTATTGTGCTTTTCCAGCCGGAATTGCGATCCGCGCTGGAGCGCATGGGCCGCAGCAAGCTGCGGGGTATCTCTAAGGCGGTATCGGATCAGGAATATGAGAAAATGCAGAACGCCATAGTGGAATTGTGCAAAGCGGTACATTCGCTGCATATGAGCAAAACCGGCGCCCTGATTGTGATGGAGCGGGAAACAATGCTGGGCGATATTGTTCAAACCGGTACGATAGTGGATGCCGCTGTTTCCAAAGAGCTTTTGTGCAACCTGTTTTATCCCAACACTCCATTGCACGACGGGGCCGTGGTGATCCGCGGCAGCCGGATTGTGGCCGCCGGATGCATCTTGCCTTTGACGCAGCGCAAGGAACTGGAGGATAGCCAGCTTGGTACCCGTCACCGGGCGTCTTTAGGCTGTTCAGAGAATTCTGACGCGTTGGTCATTGTCGTTTCTGAGGAAACGGGCACAATTTCCGTTGCGCAGAATGGCGTGCTGGAACGGAATTTTAATTTTGCATCCATTCGCTCCCGCGTGGAAACAACCTTTTTGGGCGGAGACGATCCAAAGGATGAAAATTTTATTGTAAGACTGAAAAAAAGGCTATGGAAAAAAGGAGGGCGGAAACGTGGCTAAGCGGAAGTTCTCCCTTAGTGCTTTGGTGTCTAACAATAAGCTGGTATTCTTTTTCGCCCTGCTTGTGGCCATTGTGCTGTGGGTCGCGGTGAGTCCCAGCGGCACTCGGGTAATTAGCGGCATTAAGGTCAATATCGTCACGGAAGGAACCCCTGCGGGCAACAGCGGGTTTCAGGTGGTCAGCGGTCAAGGACAAGAGGTAGCCGTAACCATTTCCGGCGAGTTTTCCGTTTTGAACGGAATCAGCGCGTCGGATATTGAAATCGGCTACTCTTTGGCGGATGTCAACGCCGCGCGGGAATACAGCTTGAAGCTAACGGCTAAGCCGGTCGGACGCAGCGACTTTACCATTACTGCTGTCACTCCGGACACCATTAAAGTCCGGTTTGACCAAAGCGCCAGCAATACCTTTATTGTCCAGCCCCAGGCCAAGGGTGCAGTAGCGGAAACTGGCAAGGTGGCGGAGGCCGCGGTTATGGCTGACAGCAATCAGAATACCATTCGGATTACGGGGCCCAAGACTGATATCGACAGAATTGTGACTGTTCAGGCTGTCGCAGAGGTCAACAAAACCATGAGTCAGACAGAATCATTTCCGGCCAAAATTGTCTTGCTGGATAAAGACAATCAAGAAATTGACCAGAGTTTAATGGAACTGTCTTTTCAGGATCCCCAGATCACCGTGCAAATCAGCAAAACCAAAACGGTAAAGGTGGTTCCCACCTTTGAAGGGATTCCGGGATATTATCAGGAAAACGATATCCCATATGAATTAAACGTATCTGAAATTACTGTGATCGGAACGCCGGAAACGGTGGATGAAATGACGGAAATTGCGCTTCCGGCTATTGATTTCAACACCCTGTTAAACAAGAAAAACGTTTTTAATCTGGAGGTTAATTTGCCTCTGGGCGTGCGTTCGTCAGACAATGTCACCCAAGTTACTGTTACGGTGGATCTCTCCAGAATGCGAACAGATTCCTGGACAGTGCGGCGCTTTGAGGCTGCCAACGCTCCGGCTGACAAAACCATTACCGTTGTTACCAGCTCCAGGCAGGTAACGCTGGTGGGGAACCGGTATTCTATTTGGGATATATCCAGCGACGATATTACGCTGGTATATGACCTGCAGGATATTAATGTATCCCAGGGCGAGCATCTTGTTCCAGCCCGCGTAAGGGTTGATGGCTACGATAATGTCTGGGGCGTGGGTGAATATGATGTGCAGGTGCGCATTGAATAGGCCTCGGTAGGTTGTTAAGAAATTTGTAAAAAGTTTATCCGCTAATCCGTAAGATTTTTCGGATATCCTAATGCCTGTAAGGATAAATACGAAGCTGAGGATGGCGGTAAAATCGAATGGAGCGGAATCAACGAACAATCCTATGGAGGAAACTCGTCGGCGTTAGCCTTCTGGCCTTATCAGCGGCCGGACTGGTTTACGCCGGCGCTGTATATGGCGGACGCATAATCGCGTTTATTTCTGATGGAACGCAGTTTCGCGCATGGGTGAAGGCGCAGGGAATATGGGGACGTTTCGCCATGATGGGGATTATGGCGGTTCAAATTATACTGGCATTTTTGCCGGGCGAACCAGTGGAAATTGCCGCGGGCTTTGCTTTCGGCCCCGTGGAGGGGGCTGTGCTGTGTCTTGCAGGCGCGGCGGCGGGCTCTGCCGTTGTGTTTTTTCTGGTCCGGCTTTTGGGAATGAGGGTAGCAACGCTGTTCATTACCAAGGAAAAGTTTCAATCGATTTCCTTTATGCGGAGCACCAAATGCCTGCATCTTCTGACTTTTGTTTTATTTTTTATACCTGGTTCTCCTAAGGATGTGCTGACCTATTTTATGGGACTCACGCCTATGAAGGCGGCCGTATTCCTGCCCTTGTCAACGGCCGCTCGAATTCCTTCGGTTTTTACCTCCACCGTGGGCGGTTCCGCTATGGGGGAGGGGAACTTTTGGTTTGCGGCGTTGGTTTTTGGGGCGACAGCGCTCATCAGCCTGGGGGGGATCTGGGCGTACCGGCAGGTCTGCAAACGGGAGAAAGGAGAGGCGCAGGGGCCTCTTGAGGAGAAATGAGTGAAATGCGCAGAACGGATAGGAAAGTAACGGCTTTTACGGAAATCGTGGAGATCATGAAGGAATGCGACGTTTGCCGGATTGGATTTGCCGTTGGAAACGAGGCCTATATTGTTCCGCTTAATTTTGGCCTTAAATTGGAATTTGGGCGGCTGACGCTTTATTTTCATTGCGCTGCCGCGGGGCGTAAGCTAGAGCTTATGCGGCGGAATCCCCGGGTATGCTTTGAAATGGACCGGGCGCATCGTCTTATTACCGGATCCATGGCCTGTCAATATTCTATGGAGTATGAGAGCGTTATGGGAGAAGGCAAGCTGGAGCTTATTCAGCAAGCGGAAGGAAAACGCAGGGGCTTGGAATGCATTATGGAGCATTATGAAAAAGGCCAGCGATTCTCCTTTGACAATGCACAGCTGGAAAGAGTCGAGGTGTTGAAGCTAACGGTGGATTCGTTGTCGGGTAAACGGGCGAGGAGGTGATCAGTCGCGGGCGGTTAGACTGCGGCTTGATTAAGCGACAGCGGTTCATTAAACCCCACTGCCAGATCAATATCCGGCAGTGGGGTTTAATAAGCTTCAGATAAAAAACCACGTTATTCTTTCCTTTTGTTTTTGCTTCGCAGCACAGCCTTAACAGCCTCATACCATATCACACAAAAGCATCCGGCGGCCAAAGCAGCCGTGGCCTGCGGCAAGGACAAGGGCGCCAGCTTTAAAAAGCTGTGCAGCGGTGAATATAAAACAATGCCAAGGCCTGCCAGCGTTCCAAAACAGATTCCCCAAAAAACCTTATCTTTCCGCAGCCGTTTGAAAGAGGAGAAAAGTCCGGCCCTGGCTGAGCTGCCTTCTAAAACCAAAAACAAATTGGCGATCAATAAAACAGTGAGCCCCATGGATCGGGCAATTTCAGCACCTTGGGTTTGCAGCGTGATAAAATAAAGCCCAAAGGAGACCGCGAACAAAGCCAAGCCCTGGATTACGCTTTTCAATAAAATCGGCCCGGTCAATAGCTTGCTCCCCGGCTTCCGGGGCGGACGGTTCATGATATCCGCTTCGGCGGGCTGCCGCTCTAACACAACGGAACAGGTGGGATCAATTACCAACTCCAATAGCACCACATGCAGGGGTAAAAGCAGCAGGGAAGCGGCGCCAATTCCCAATAATGGCGCCAGCAGAGAAGCAAGGGCAATGGGAATGTGAATGGCGAAAACATATCCCACGGCTTTTTGTATATTATCGAAAATTCGGCGGCCATCCCGAATGGTATCCACAATGGTAGAAAAATTATCGTCCAGCAGGATCAGGTCGGCTGCCTCCCGGGATACATCGGAGCCGCGGCCGCCCATGGCAATTCCAATATCCGCATACTTCAGCGCTGGCGCGTCGTTCACGCCATCACCGGTCATAGCGACAACCTCGCCTACGCTGCGCAGCGCTTTTACAATCCGCATTTTGTGGGCGGGGGTCACACGGGAAAAAATATTGACGGTTTTGACTGCTTCAAGAAGCGTTTCTTCATCCATTTCTTCCAGCATATCGCCTGTAACGATCCTTCCGGCGTTGGGGATACCAACCTGCTTGGCAATTGCCCCGGCGGTCACGCCGTTATCTCCGGTGATCATCATGACCCGGACGCCAGCATGTAAACAGCGGGCAATATCCTCCTGGACGCCCGACCGAGGCGGATCGCTCAAGCCTACAAGCCCGCAGAATTCAAAAGAGCAATCTGTCAGCTTTGCGGGAATATCTTCTTCTCGCTCCAGCCGCGCATGGCCCACAGCGATCACCCGGAGGCCCTCGCGGGATAGGGCATCGGTCTTTCCCTGCACCTGGGAAAACGCTTCTTCTGATAATCCGCAAAGAGGCAGAAAGCGTTCGGGTGAGCCTTTAGCGGCAATTTGAATGCCGCTATCCTGCCGCCAGACATGGCCCATCATTTTGTTTTCGTTGGTGAAGGGGTATTCCTTTAAAAAGTCGCCGCTGAACAACTTGCCTGGCTCTAAATCATGCTTTTGGCAATAACGAAGCATCGCCTGCTCCATGGGATCATAGGCGTCGATTTCGCAAGCAAGCCCCATGGTTTCGCACATGGTTTTTTCATCGTGCTGGTACGGCCAGACCGACTGAACATCCATTTGATTCATGGTAATGGTGCCGGTTTTGTCGACGCACAGCACCGAAACCGCACCCAGGGTTTCCACCGAAGGGAGTCTTCGTACCAAAGAGTTTTTTTGGGCAAGGCGCCATGCACCCATGGATAAAAACACCGTCAGAATAACTGGAAATTCTTCCGGAATCATAGCCATGGCCAATGTGATACCTGACAACACGCTTTGAACAAAGCGGCTTTTAAACGGAAGATCTGACAAATTGAAGTACGTAATTACGCCGACCAATAAAAATAGAACGGCGGCAATGATGGCGCAGAGGGTTACTAGACGGCCGGTCTGTTTTTGCAGTGGCGTGGGCATGTCGGGCGCTTCCGCGACCTGCCGCCCAATTGTTCCGTATTCCGTGCGCAAGCCGGTTTGCGTTACCTCTACATAGGCGCTCCCCTGCAATACCATCGTTCCGGCATAACAGTGGTCTTTTTTCCAAACGTCCTTTTCCGATGAGTTCCTGTTGGTTTCATGCTTCCAAACGCCTTGTGCCTCCCCGGTGAGAGAGGATTCGTCTACGCACAGGTCGTTTTGGCGCAGAATTTTTCCGTCGGCGGGGATTTTCACACCCTCCTCCAGCAGCATGATATCGCCGGGGACCAGTTCCTCACTGTTGACCGTGACCGTTTGGCCGTTCCGGATCACGCTGATTTTAGGCGCGGACAAATCCTTCAGCGCTTTTAAGGTTTTATCTGTTTTCCATTCCTGCACGGTTTCAATCCCGATAACGCCGGCTACGAAAACAAGCATAATCGCGCCGTCCCGCGGTTCGCCCAAAATAAAATATATAACGGCGGCAATGAAAAGCAGCAGAAACATCGGTTCAGTAATGACGTCTATTATTTTGCGAAAAAGGCTGTTTTTTTTCACAGGCGCCAACTGGTTTTTTCCGTGCTGCTCCTGGCGTTTTTTCACTTCCAGATCCGAAAGGCCCTTGTAAGGCAGGGACATGGATCATTCCTCCTGTTCATATAATAGATTCATAGCTTTGTTGTGTCATACGCTTTTTCAGCCACGTCGCCGGACGAAAATTAGCAGAAATATCCCGCTTATGTACTGCATCTATAAAAATACCTGCGGGAACAGAATCACTGTCCCGCAGGTACCTGCTTCAATTCCTGCTGCCCGAAGGCCCGGCTCCATGCCGCTTGCATATCGGCATTGCCTGCTCAGCTTGAACTGTATTTTCGTCGCAAGGGGTGTATATGCAGTGCAAAGAATAGCTTTAGTCTATCATATGCTTTTTCTATTAGTCAAGTGCAACTTTTACGCAGAGAATCGACTGTGTAGTTTTGATAAAAGCATGGTAATTCCGGCAGGAATTTCTACAAAATTCAGTATTGATATTTTTTTAACAAAGTGGTATGATGAATAAAAAGAAAATGCTTGGCAGCTTGGGTGAAAGGATGGGTTTTATGGATATTTCGGTATGCATTGGCAGCTCCTGTCATTTACGGGGATCGTATGACATTATTAAGGGGCTGGAGGCGCTGATTGAGCAGCACGGACTACAGAATCAAATCAACCTTGCGGCGGCGTTTTGTCTTGGTAATTGCACAAATGGCGTAACCATTAAGGTGAATGACCGGATTGTCACCGGCGTCAGCACAGAAAATCTTCCTCAGGTGTTCAAAGAGCATGTGCTGAAGGCGTTATCGTAATTTTGGTTTAGGAAGGGGAGAGCGGCATGAGCGTTCTACAATTGAAAAAGGCCAATTGCAGGGACTGTTATAAATGCATCCGCAGCTGTCCTATCAAGTCGATTGAAGTGGTGGATCACCAGGCGCAGATTATTGAAAACGACTGCGTTTTGTGTGGAAGCTGCGTGCTGGCCTGTCCTCAAAATGCCAAAGAAGTCCGCAACGACGTGGGTAAGGTGAAAGAGCTGCTGGCTGGGGAACTTCCGGTGATTGCCAGCGTTGCTCCTTCATTCATTGCCGATTTTGCTGTAAGCGGCATTGGTGAATTTCGGGAATCTCTGCAAAAGCTGGGCTTTGCCGGTGCGGAAGAAACCGCACAGGGCGCGTATATCGTCAAGAGTAAATATGAAAAGCTGATAGAGCATGCGTATAGCAGTGTTATTATTTCCTCCTGCTGCCATACGGTGTTGAAGCTCATCCAAAAATATTATCCGGAGCTGATCGGGAATATCGCCCCAGTGGTCACGCCCATGCAGGCCCACGCGAAGCTCTTGAAATCCCAACACGCATGCCGGGTGGTTTTCATTGGCCCTTGCATTTCCAAGAAGGACGAGGCGGCCGGAAAGGATTCCGCTGTGGACGCGGTTTTAACCTTTGAAGAGGTCTATGACTGGCTGAAGGAGGAAGGCGTTTCTGTTGGAAGCGACCACGAGCTGGACGATAGCCGCAATATTTCCCGGTTTTTTCCGAAGGCCGGCGGAATTTTGGAAACCATGGAAAAATCCCTTGCATATCGGTACATAACGGTGGATGGCATGGAAGACTGCATGGAAGCCCTCAACGAGCTGCGCCAGGGTAAGCTGGAGCATTGCTTTATTGAGATGAGCGCCTGTAAGGGGAGCTGCATCAACGGGCCCTCCATCCGCAAGCACGCGCAGAACCGCCTTCAGGCGACCCTGCGGGTGAATCAGTACGCTGACAGTCCCGAGCGGCGGGATTTTGGCGTGGAGGCGACATTTGAAACGGCGAAAACCTTTCAGGACGAATATGTGGATGTGGTCACGCCGGGAGAAAAGGCCATTCAGGATATTATGTATCAGATGGGCAAATTCAGCCCTGAGGATGAACTGAACTGCGGCACGTGCGGATACAATACCTGCCGGGAAAAGGCCATTGCGGTATATTATGGTAAAGCGGACGTCAGCATGTGTCTGCCGTATATGAAAAAGCGGGCGGAATCCTTTTCCGATAAGATTATCGACGCAAGCCCCAACGGAATCCTCACGGTGGATAAAAATTTGAATGTCCAGCAGGCAAACAGCGCGGCATGTGCGATCTTTAATCTCGGCGATCCGCGGGATATTGTGGGAAGCCCTGTTTCCCGATTTATGGATGAATTTGATTTCACCAAGGCCTTTGCCACCGAGCGAAAAAAAGCGGAGCAAAAGCTTTACTTAGCAGAATACGAAAAGTATGTGGAGCAGACCCTGGTGTATGACCGGGAGGATGAAATCGTTATTTGTCTTTTGAAGGATGTGACGGATCGGGAAAGGCAAATTGACAAAATGAAAAAAAGCCGGGAAAGCGCCGCCGACATTGCCGGCAAAGTTATTGACAAACAAATGCGAGTGGTACAGGAAATCGCCTCCCTTCTGGGCGAAACCACGGCGGAAACTAAAATTGCCCTTTTGAAGCTGAAGGATACTACGCTGATGGAGGATGAAAAGCCATGAGCAGTATCTGTATGGAGACTGGATTTGTCAGCCTCATTAAAAAGGGAGAGGAGCTGTGCGGCGACCGGGTAGCCACTGTGAACGGTGAGGATTGCTGTACGCTTGTTCTTGCCGATGGACTGGGCAGCGGCGTCAAGGCTAATATTTTATCCACCCTCACGGCGAAAATTATTGCGACGATGATGTCCAACGGCTTATCCGTGGAGGAATGTGTGTCGACCATTGCCCAAACCCTGCCGGTATGTAAGGTGCGCCAAATTGCGTATTGCACCTTCACGATTTTGCAGGTTTCCACAAATGGGGACGCCTATCTCGTGCAGTTCGACAATCCGGCTGCGATTCTTTTACGGGATGGACAAAGCGTTGACTACGATCAAACGCAGAAGGTAATCTGCGGCAAAACCATCTATGAAAGCCGGTTTAAAGTCCGGGTGGGCGATTTGTTCCTTCTGATGAGCGACGGGGTCATTCACGCTGGCGTGGGCGAGGTTCTGAATTTTGGCTGGCAGCGGGAAAACGTGGTGGAATATGCACAAGAAAAGTATGCTCCGGATATATCCGCCAAGGCGATGGCTGCGGTTATCTGTGAAGCCTGCCGGGATTTGTATCTTAACAAGCCCGGAGATGACACGACAGTCGCCGCGCTGAAGGTGCGCCGGCGGCAGGTGGTTAATCTGATGATCGGCCCGCCCGCTGACAAACGGGACGACGAGACAATGATGCAGCAGTTTTTTTCCAAGGGCGGCAAGCGCATTGTATGCGGCGGTAGCACGTCGCAGATGGTCAGCCGATACTTAAACAAGCCGATTCGATGCAGCATAGATTACGCCGACCCCGAAATTCCGCCCACTGCCGCGATCGACGGTGTGGATCTGGTGACGGAAGGAGTCATTACCATTGGGAAGGTTTTGGAAACGGCGCGGGGGTTTTCTTCCGAGAACGACGTTTCACTGCGGTTCCAGAACAAAAAGGATGGGGCATCCTTGATTTCTCAGCTTTTGTTTGAGGAAGCGACCGATGTGAACTTTTTTGTCGGCAAAGCGGTCAATCCCTCTCATCAAAACCCCAATTTACCCATTAACATCAACATTAAAATGGAACTGATTCAAAATTTGGCCGATTGCCTATCTAAAATGGGCAAAAAGGTCAAGGTAAATTTTTATTGAACCAGAATTGCCGGGAAAGGCAGGAGCGATTATGCGGATTTTTGATACCAGCGTACAGGAATTAAAGTATAAAGTGCTGCGGGAGGTAGCAACTCTCGCGTTTGAAGACCGGCTCTCAACGGGGCTTTTGGATATTCCGAAAACCATTGTGCCTGGCCCGCAGGCTACCATGCGGTGCTGTATTTATAAGGAACGGGCTATTGTGGAGGAACGGATCAAACTGGCTTTGGGCGGGGATCCGGAAAATGAGAATGTCATTGAGGTTTTAAACATTGCCTGTGATGAATGTCCTGTTTCCCGCTTTAAGGTAGGGGAAGCCTGCCGCGGCTGTATTGCCCACCGTTGTGTCAATGTCTGTCCCAAAGGCGCAATCAGCATCCACAATCAAAAAGCGGTTATCGACGATGAGAAATGCGTAGAATGCGGCCGATGCCAAAGCGTTTGCCCTTACAATGCCATTATTAAATCGGTGCGCCCCTGCGAGCAGGCCTGCAAAATCAACGCCATCTCCATGGACGAAAATAAAAAAGCCAAAATTGACAATGATAAATGCATTTCCTGCGGCGCCTGCGTTTACCAGTGTCCCTTTGGTGCGATTATGGATAAATCCTATATTGTTAAAGCCATTCAGATGCTCAAAGATTCGGATCATAACCAAAAATATCATGTTTACGCGGTGGTGGCCCCGTCTATTTCCAGCCAGTTCAGCTACGCGAAAATCGGGCAGGTGGTATCTGGCATCAAGGCCTTGGGATTTTACAGTGTGGTAGAAGTTGCCTTGGGCGCGGATATGGTGGCCTATAAGGAGGCCAAGGAACTGAGTGAAAAGGGATTCCTCACCAGTTCCTGCTGCCCGGCCTTTGTGGAGTACATTGAGAAATATTTCCCTGATATGAAGGGAGATATTTCCCACAATTATTCTCCCATGGCTCAAATTGCCGTCTATATTAAACGAACCGACCCGGATGCGAAGATTGTTTTCATTGGGCCATGCACGGCGAAGAAAAAAGAAATTTCCCGGGAAAAGGTCAAGGGAATTGTGGATTGCGTGATTACCTTTGAGGAACTGCAAGCGCTGTTTGACAGCCGAAACGTGGAATTATCCGAACTGCCGGAAGAAACCTTGGATAACGCCTCTTATTTCGGCCGGATTTTTGCCCGCAGCGGCGGGTTGGCCGATGCGGTGCGCCAGGGCCTCAAAGAACACGGGATTACGGACGAAGCTTTCGAGTACAAGCCAATTTCCTGCGACGGGATTGAACAGTGCAAAATCGCTCTGCTGAAGGCCAGCAAGGGCGTGCTGCCGGAAAACTTTATAGAAGGCATGGCGTGCCAGGGCGGTTGTATTGGCGGCGCGGGCTGCCTGACGCATGGGCCAAAGGATAAAAATGAAGTGGATAAATATGGCGGGCAGGCCCGGGAAAAGGGGATTAAAGACGCCATTAATATTCTGAAATTTGTAAAATAGACTCTTTACATTTAAAAGGGGACGGAGGCTTCCGTCCCCTTTTATCTTTGCTATGGATAAATATTATTTTAAACCGAGCTGTATTGCATAAGCGCTTTTCCCGTTTATATTTGTTGGCAGCTTAAGTGCTTTTCGGCATGATTTAAGCCTATCGGCCATAGGATGGTAAAAAAGGCTTGAATTCTTCGGAAAGGCGGCGTTGGTATGAACTGCAGGGCGACAGAATTGACCGACAAGGAGGCAATCTGCATTAAGGATGGCACGCGCTTAGGCCGGGTGTCTGATATTGAACTGAACTGCGAGGACGGATCGCTGATATCCATGATCATTTATGGAAAGCCCCGTTTGTTTGGACTGCTCGGCCGGGATGAGGATTTCGTCATCCCCTGGTCGGAGGTAGAGATCATAGGCGTTGACACGATCCTGGTTCGCAGTGAGCCCCGGGCGGGAGCCAGAAGAAAAAGCAGTAAGCTTTTCATTTCCCCCATCAAAAAAAACGGGGTTTGACCCTTGCGTTCAACCCCTTAATATTGTATAATAATATATCCATTAGTACCATTGAATTCTCTTTTAAAATATGGAAATAACGCTTGAAAAGGGGCCGCAGGGGAGAGTCGAAATTGGAAAAAACAATTGGACAAGCAGGCGGCAGCCCTCGGAACGTTACCCGAGAAGAGGTGCAACAGCAGCGGGAGTACGCGGCCCGGGTAAAGGCGCTTTGGCAGCAAAGGGGAAAAACGCCTCTGGCTTATGTGCGGACGTACGGATGTCAGCAAAACGTCAGCGATGGGGAGCGTTTCAAGGGCTTGCTTGTGGAAATGGGCTATCAGCTGACCAGCGAGCAGGAAAATGCAGATTTCATTTTATATAACACCTGCGCCGTTCGGGAGCACGCGCAGGATCGGGTTATGGGCAACGTGGGCGCGCTCAAGCATTTAAAGGCAAGAAAACCGGATTTGGTGATCGCGCTGTGCGGCTGTATGATGCAGCAGGAGCATGTGGCAGAGAAAATCCGCAAAAGCTACCCCCATGTCGGTTTAGTGTTTGGAACCCATGCCTTGCACCGGCTGCCCCAACTGGTGCTTGAAACGCTGACTGATGGAAAACGGGTTTTTGACCGGGATGCATGTGACGGCGTGATTGCTGAAGGACTTCCTGTAGTTCGAGATGGGGGCGTTCGCGGATGGCTGCCGGTTATGTACGGCTGCAATAATTTCTGCACCTATTGCGTGGTGCCATACGTTCGGGGCAGGGAGCGTTCACGGGAACCGGGAAATATTCTGCAGGAAGCCTGGGAAATGCTGGAGGGCGGCGTGAAGGACATTACGCTGCTGGGCCAAAACGTCAATTCTTATCGGGGCGGCGGAATGAATTTTGCCCAATTGGTTCGAGAGGCTTGTGCGCTGCCCGGGGAGTTTACACTTCGGTTCATGACCTCTCATCCAAAGGATTGCACGAAGGAATTGTTGGCGGCTATGGCTGAATGCGATAAGGCTGCCCGGCATCTGCATTTGCCGTTTCAGTCGGGCAGCAACCGGGTGCTGAAGGAAATGAACCGCCAGTATACACGGGAGCGGTATCTGGAACTGGTACGAACAGCGAGAGAACTGATGCCGGATATTAGCCTGACCAGTGATGTAATCGTTGGGTTCCCGGGAGAAACCTATGAAGAATTTCAGGAGACCCTCAGTTTGGTGCGAGAGGTGGGGTTCACTTCACTTTATACCTTTATTTTTTCTCCCCGGGAGGGAACGCCCGCGGCCAGAATGCCAGACCCGGTCTCTCGAGAAGAAAAGGCCGGCTGGCTTGCTGAGCTGCTTGCCGTCCAGGAAGAATGCGCCGCCCGGCGAACGGCGGATATGGTGGGAAGACGGCTGCGAGTGCTGTGCGAGGGAAAGGCCAAAAGGGATGGCTGGCTGATCGGCCGCACTTCCGGCAATGTGATCATTGAATTTCCTGGTGGTGCGGAATGGATTGGTCGTTTTGTCAGTGTAGATGTCACCGAAGCGCTGACTTGGATTGTCAAAGGGCGGTTGGCTCTGCCATAAAAATGGAATGCCCTCGCTGGCTAAAACATAAAAAATATTTTAAGGATGGTTTATAATGGATATTATTGAATTGACGAGAAAATTAGGCGCTGCAATTCAGCGGGATCCCCGGTATACGGAACATGCTATGGCCCGTCAAGCCAATGACCAGGATGAAGCGCTGCAGGACATGATTGGACAGTTTAATTTGCTGCGCATGTCTATCAATACTGAGATGTCTAAGGAAGACGGAGAAAAAAATGATGAAAAGGTTCATAAGCTCAATGAGGAATTAAAGGCATGCTATGGTAAAATCATGGACAATGAAAATATGAAGCGTTATCAAGCGGCTAACGACGCTTTAGAGGCTATGATGAAGCAAATCAACGGTATTTTAGCGCTTTGTGTGAATGGGGAGGATCCGGAAACCTGCGATCCCACACCGTCTGGATGCAGCGGAAGCTGCTCTTCCTGCGCGGGCTGCCACTAAAAGCAGCTTGCGGCTCCGTTTAAATCGGGAAAAGGTGGGATGCACATGTCTTTGGCGATGCAAAAGGATAAATATTATTCCGTTGAGGAGCTATCGCCCGAACAGCGAGAAAAATTGTCGCCTATGATGCGGCAGTATCTGAAGATTAAACGGCAAAATCCAGGCGCATTGCTGTTTTTCCGTTTGGGCGATTTTTATGAAATGTTCTTTGACGATGCGGGCGTTGCCTCCAAAGAGCTGGAATTGGCCTTGACAGGGCGGGAATGCGGTTTGGATAAACGCGCTTCCATGTGCGGCGTTCCTTATCACTCCTGTGACGGATATATTTCCCGGCTGATTGATAAGGGCTATAAAATTGCTATTGCCGAGCAGCTGACCGAGCCTGGCAAGGATTTGGTAGAACGGGACATTGTCCGGATTGTAACGCCGGGGACCGTGATGGAAGCGGAGATGCTGGAGGAGGGGCGAAACAATTATCTGGCATCCCTGTATTACATAGACGGCCAGGTGGGTTTATGCTTTGTGGACGCCTCTACCGGTGAATTGCATCTGACCCGGATAGAGGGAGATGGCGTTTTGGAACGGCTGCGGGACGAGCTTTCTCGTTTTGCCCCTAGTGAGATTGTTTTAAACAGCTTTGCCGCGGAAAATGAATCCATTCGCAGTTTTATTGACGTGCGGCTGTCCTGCTTGGTCACTGTGCTGCCGGATGAGGCCTTTTCGCCGGAAACCACCGGCAAACAAATTGTAAAGCATTTCGGCGCAAGCTCGCTCCAGGCCGTGGGCCTGGAAGAGGGAACCGGGAGCATCGCTCTCGGTGTGGCGCTGGGGTATCTTTACCATACCTGTAAAACAGGCCTTGACGGGATCAATACCATTGATTTTTATACCGACGCCCAGTTTATGCGACTGGATCTATCCGCTCGGCGGAATCTGGAGCTGATCGAAAACAACCGGGGCCGCGAGAAAAAGGGCTCCCTTTTGTGGGTTCTGGACTACACCAAAACCGCCATGGGAAAGCGTTTGATCCGTGCGTGGATCGAACAGCCTTTATTAAAGGCCTCCTCCATTACCCGCCGCCATGAAGCCGTGGAGGAGTTGTTTCACGATCATATTCTGCGGGATAATGTGCAGACTGCCCTTGCCGAGGTATATGATATGGAGCGTCTCATCTCCCGGGTGCTTTACGGTTCCGCTAATCCCAGGGAGCTTAGTTCTCTAGGCTATACGTTTTGCCAAATTCCCCGGGTGCGGGCGGCGATTAGCCAGACCTCTTCACAGCTGTTGCAGGACTGCTACAGGCAAATGAGCGATTTAAGCGATTTGGGCCAGTTGATCCAATCGGCGCTGGTGGATGAGCCCCCTTTGACCTCCCGGGAGGGCGGTCTGATCCGGGAAGGATATAACGCGGAGGTTGACAAGATGAAGGCCGACACGAAAGGCGGCCGCGGCAGAATCACCGAACTGGAACAACGCGAACGGGAGAAAACCGGCATTAAAAACCTGAAAACCGGATATAACCGGGTATTTGGCTACTATATTGAAATTCCCAATTCAAATAAGGCGGACGTGCCGCCTCATTATATCCGCAAGCAAACGCTTTCCAACTGCGAACGATATATTACAGAGGAGTTAAAAAATTTGGAGGGCCGCGTCCTGGGTGGGCAGGAACGCCTGTTGGCGCTGGAATACCAACTGTTCTGCGACCTGCGGCAGACGGTTGCCAAGGAACATGCGCGGATTCAGTCCACTGCCCAGGCGTTGGCGCGGCTGGATGTGCTCTGCTCTTTTGCGCATGCGGCGGTGCGGAATCATTACTGTCATCCGGAACTGTCGGCCGACGGCGTGATCGATATTAAAGACGGCCGGCATCCGGTAGTGGAGCTGCTGACTGATTATGCCTTTGTGCCGAATGACGCGCTGTTTGACAACGGAGAAAACCGCTGCGCTATTATCACCGGCCCCAATATGGCGGGAAAATCCACTTATATGCGGCAGGTGGCCCTGATTGCGCTAATGAATCAAATTGGCTCTTTTGTTCCCGCTTCCAGTGCACGGCTGGGCATTATGGATGCGATCTTTACCCGAGTGGGCGCTTCCGATGATTTATCGGCGGGGCAGTCCACCTTTATGGTGGAAATGTCCGAGGTGGCTTATATTTTAAAGAACGCTTCCCGAAATAGTCTTTTAATTCTGGATGAAATCGGCAGGGGAACCTCCACATTTGACGGTATGTCTATTGCTCGGGCGGTGTTGGAGTATGTGGCAAATCCCAAAAAGCTGGGTGCAAAAACTCTTTTTGCGACCCATTACCATGAGCTGACCGCTCTGGAGGATGAACTGGACGGTGTGAAAAACTATAATATTGCCGTCAAAAAGCGGGGGGATGACATCACCTTTTTGCGTCGGATCATTCGCGGCGGTGCGGATGACAGCTATGGGATCGAGGTCGCGAAGCTGGCGGGGATCCCCGAGATTATTGTCAGCCGTGCGCGGCAGGTGCTTAAGGCGCTGGAAGAGGGCGGCGAGGCGTCGGCCCCGCCGGAACGGAACAATCAGGCGGCTCCCGCGGAACCGCAGCTCAGCTTTGCTTCGGCGGCGGGGGAGGAGCTTTTAGAAGAATTAAAAAATGTTGATGTCAATGTCCTGAGCCCTATTGAGGCGCTGGGAATGCTGGATCAGATGGTAAAAAAAGCAAAAACCGTTTAAAGGACAGATGAAGGAAGTATAAAATAAGAAGGATGGGTGAATTATGGCTCAAATCCGGGTGTTGGACAAGCAGGTGGCGGAGTTGATTGCCGCGGGAGAAGTAGTGGAACGTCCCGCTTCTGTGGTAAAGGAACTTGTGGAGAATTCTATTGACGCCGGAGCAACCGCGGTAACGGTGGAAATTCAAAATGGCGGCGTGACCTACCTGCGGATTACAGACAACGGATGCGGCATTGATAAAGAAGATCTGCCTTTAGCCTTTTTGCGCCATGCTACCAGCAAAATTGCCACCAGCGACGATCTGGATGGGATCATGACGCTCGGATTCCGGGGAGAAGCGCTGGCTTCTGTAGCGGCGGTTGCGCGGGTGGAGGTTCTCAGCTGTCCTGGAGAGCAGGAATTCGGCGCCCGATACGTCATAGAGGGCGGGGAGGAAAAGGCGTTTGAACAGGCGGGCTGTCCTAAAGGAACAACCGTTGTGGTTCGGGATTTGTTTTACAACACGCCAGCGCGCCAAAAATTTTTAAAAAAGGACGCATGGGAGGGAAACGCGGTCTGTACCGTTTTAGAACGGATTGCTTTGTCCCATCCGGAGGTTTCCTTTAAACTGGTTCGGGATGGAAGGCAGGCTTTATTGACGCCGGGAGATCATAAACTATCTTCCGCAATATTTTCCGTTTTGGGAAAGGATTTTGCCCGTTCGCTCCTGCCGGTGAACGGCAATGAAAATGGCGTGAAGGTCAGCGGCTATATTTCCAAGCCCACCGCCGCCCGTGCCAACCGAAATTTGCAGATTTTCTTTTTAAACGGACGGTATATCCGATCCGCTACCGCGATGGCCGCGCTGGAGGAGGCATATAAGAACAGCATTATGGTTGGAAAGCATCCTGGCTGTGTGCTGCATTTGGAAGTGGATCCCCGGTTGGTGGATGTGAACGTTCACCCGGCTAAAACCGAGGTGAAGTTTGCCGATGAGCAGCCGGTGTTCCGGGGCGTGTATTACGCGGTTAAATCCGCATTGCAGCAGGAGGATCGGCCGGAAAAGCTGTCGCTTCAGCAAGCCCTTCAAACGGACGACGCCCAGGGGGAGCAACAGGCTTTCAAAACGGAAAATGCCGATGATACAGTTGGAAATCAGGCGTTTACGACCAGCCGGCCGTTTTTTACCTCCGAGGGGAACACAACGGTCATCTCCGTTCCCACGGGGTCGGTGCTGAAAAAAGAGGCCCGGCCGCAGCCGCCTGTGTTCGAAGTCGTTTCAGAGCCGCCCAAGGCTATCTGGCGAGAAATGCCGTCGGAACAAGAAATCTCCGCGGCAAAGCTGGAGGATGGGCCTGATAAGGCTTTGCCTTTTGACCAGCAGGAGCAGGGCGGGGAAAAGGCTTCCTTACCTCTGACGGTGATTGGCGAGGCTTTTCATACTTATTTAATCGCCCAGATGGGCGAAAAGCTGATTTTCGTGGACAAGCACGCTGCGCATGAACGAATCTTATATGAAAAAATCAAAGCCTCTCATCAAGAAGAAGCGCAAATGCTGCTGACCCCGGTACAGGTCACGCTTACCGCGGAAGAATTTGGGGCTGTTGCGTCCATTCTTCCTAAATTGGAGGACGCGGGGTTTGCCGTGGAGGAATATGGGGAAAAAACGCTGCTGGTTCGCGGGTTTCCCATGGCGCTTGAAGCCTCTGACGCGGCGGACATCATACGGGAGATTGCCGGAAAGCTGCTGGAGCAAAAACAGGATTTCACACCGGACTTTTTGGATTGGCTGTATCATTCTGTGGCATGCCGCGCCGCTATGAAGGCTGGGGATAAAACCAATCCCGCGGAAATGGAGGCGCTGCTGCGCCGTATTTTGGAAAACGGGGATATCCGTTATTGTCCCCATGGCCGGCCGGTTCTCGTGGAACTGACCAAACGGGAACTGGAAAAACAGTTCGGGAGGATTCAATAGCTTTCATGGATCGGATTAAGCTGATTGTTATAGCAGGGCCGACGGCTTCCGGCAAAACTGCTTTGGCTGTCCGGCTGGCACAAGCGCTGCATGGAGAAGTAGTATCGGCGGACTCCATGCAGATTTATAAGGGAATGGATATTGCCACCGCCAAGCCAACAGCGGCTGAAATGGATGGGATCCCCCATTATTTGCTGGATTTTCTAAATCCTTCTGAGAGCTTTTCCGTCGCTCGATATGCAAAGCTAGCAAGGGAAGCCATTCGGGAAATCGCAAGCCGCGGAAAACAGCCGATTCTCGCCGGGGGAACGGGGCTTTATCTGAACGCTGTGACCCAAAATATTCAGTTTCTTGATCAGAGCGGGGATCCTCAGGTTCGTGACAGGCTGTTCCGAGAGGCCGGCCAGGAGGGGAGCGGCGCATTGCTGGCAAGGCTGCAACGTGTGGATCCCCAAACAGCCGGACGTTTGCATCCCAACGATGTTACACGTATTGTCCGGGCGTTGGAGCTTTATGAAACCACCGGGCAAACCATCACGGCGCAAAACGAACGATCCCGTTTGGCGCCGCCGCCTTATGAACTGCGGTATATCGGCCTGTATTTCGCGGACAGACAAAAGCTATATGACCGGATCAACCGCCGCGTGGATGAAATGCTTGCCCGTGGCCTTGTGGAAGAGGCGCGGCGGTTTTACGGAGACCGTATGGGGAACACCGCTGTACAGGCCATCGGATATAAGGAGCTTACCCCTTATTTAGAGGGAAAATGCACGTTGGAAGATGCGGTGGAAAAATTGAAGCGGGAAACCCGTCGGTATGCCAAGCGTCAGATGACCTGGTTTCGCCGGCTTGGAGAAATCAGATGGTTTGCCGTGGACGAGGAAGATGGGAAACAGGTCTATTTGGATATTCTGTCCTATGCAAAATCATAAAGAAAGGCAGGCGGCGGCATGAGCCAGGGACTGAAACGGTTTTTAGCGACATTAGGCGCGGTTGTTTTGCTGGTCTATGTAGGCGCGCAGGTCATTCAGGCCACCTATTCTCCGTTGTACACGGAAATGGCACTGCCCGATACCGTGGAGCAAACCATCACTGCCGAGGGCTTCGCCATTCGGGACGAACAGCTGATCTCGGGAAGCCGGGATGGGGTGCTGGTTTATGCCGTCAACGACGGAACCCGGGTACCAAAAGGCGGAACGGTTGCTAATGTTTATCAAAACGAACAAGAAGCGCAGACGCAGCAGGAAATTCTGGCTCTGGAGCAAAAAATTGCGATTTTGGAACGGGTTAACAGCCAAAGCAGCGAATACATTACCAATCTGGATCAGCTTAACAGTCAGATTCTCAACCAATATATTTCTATGCTGAATCACACGGAAGCCGGACGGACTGACAGCCTGTCTGAAGACGCGGTTTCCCTGATAGAGCTTCTCAGCCAGAGCCGGCTGGCGACGAATCAGGAAGAAGGCTTCGACGATGTCATTCGTTCTCTGGAAGAGGAAAAGGCATCTTTGCAAAAAAAGGTGCAGGAGGCGTCGTCTATAACCACGCCGGAGTCGGGGTATTTTATCGCCCAGCCGGATGGATATGAAAACGCGATAAAATATGAGGAAGCGCTAGAGCTGACGCCGGAGCAGTTCAACAGTCTGGAAAAAAGCGAAACGCCCGCTTCGGCGGTAGGCAAAATTATGGGCAGCTATAGCTGGTATATTGCATGCGTGCTGGATGCAAAGGATGCCGTCGGCATGGCGGAAGGAAACAGGGCGACCTTACAGCTGACCCTTTCCACTGTAGAGGAGCTTCCCGCAACGGTTGCGGCTGTCAATCAAGGAAAGGACGGATCCCAGACGGCGGTGATTTTCCGATGTGAGGATATGAATCAGCACTTGGCGGGATTTCGCAGTCAAAGGCTGCAAATTGTAGTTAAAGAACATTCTGGTCTGCGTATCAGCACCTCTGCCGTGCGGTTTGCAGATGGAAAAAAAGGGGTGTATGTGCTGACCGGCGGCATGGCCCGGTTTAAAGAAATTGTTCCCTTGTATGCGGGAGATGGTTTCATGATCTGCGATCCAAACAAAGGCGGTTTGAAAGCGTACGACGATATTATTATGGAAGGGAAGGATCTATATGATAAAAAGGTTATCCGGTGACCAGCTCGACGAAGCAAAACAGATTTTTTCCTATCATTTTAACGACATAACCCAGCGGGCTGCGAAGGCCGCGCGGGAAGTGGGCCGGGAGCCTTCTGAAATAACGCTTTTGGCTGCTACCAAAACAGTCGATCCGGAGAGAATAAATTTTGCGATGGGGCACGGCGTCCCTCTGATGGGGGAGAATCGGGTGCAGGAATTCTTAGAAAAGGCCGACGCATTAGCGATAGGCCCTGAACGCATTCATTTTATTGGACATTTACAAACGAATAAAGTGAAGTATTTGATTGGACGGGTATCCTGTATTCAGTCAGTGGACAACTTAAAGCTGGCAGGAGAAATTGCAAGATTGAGCAGTAAGGCGGGGATTACAACCGATGTGTTGGCGGAGATTAATATAGGGAGCGAAAAAAGCAAATCCGGAGTGGAGCCAGAAAATGCCGAAGAGCTGGTGCGGGAAATGGCTAAGCTGGATGGCATTTCTGTCAAAGGACTGATGACCATTCCGCCGATTTGTGACAAAAATGATGAAATATCTTATTTTTTTGCCCGGATGCAGAAACTGTTTATTGACATTCGAGGCAAAAGAATAGATAATATATCTATGGAAATTTTATCAATGGGAATGTCCGGTGATTTTGAAGAAGCGATTCGCCATGGCGCAACGATGATTCGCATCGGAACCGCGTTGTTTGGAAAACGAACCTATTAGGAACAGGAGTGCATTAATATGGGATTTATGGACAAAATTAAGAACCTTGTGAATTCTCCCGAGGAAGAGGATTATGAGGATTTGGAGCAGGAGACCACCGCTCCGAATAAAAGTGATTACGACTCTATGCTGAACAGTTCCGCGCCTGTACAAGGCGAAAAACGGAACAAGGTCGTTAATATTCATGCCACCACCCAGTTGCAGGTGGTTTTGGTCAAGCCTGACACATTTGCAGACGCGACCTCCATTGCCGACCATCTCAATAATAAGCGTACAGTAGTATTAAATCTGGAGTCCACCAACCGGGAAGTTTCCCGCCGTTTGGTAGATTTTCTCAGCGGCGTGGCTTACGCTAACAACGGCCAGCTGAAGCGCGTTGCCAACAGCACCTTCATCATCACTCCCTTTAATGTGGATATTATGGGTGATTTGTTGCTGGACGAGCTGGAAAACAGCGGCCTGTACATCTGACCGGTGCCGCAGCAGGAGCACGGCTGGGAAGAAGGGCTGCTTTGTGCCCGTATTGGTGACGCGTGCCGGGCGGCACAGATGCGGTCGGCGCCCCGGTTTGTCGGCTTTTTATCCCCAGGGCAGCGGCAGATTGCCGCCGCCAGCGCCCGATCGGCGGTTGGGCGTTTTGCTTTTTATGGTGGATATGAGGATGCTGAACGGGTCTTTTTTGCTGCTTTGCCCGACTGGCTGGAGGAGGACGCGGTTGATTGGCCGTTCCAGGCTGTTTCTCTTTTCTTTCGGGAACAAGATTCCTTAACGCATCGGTCTGTATTGGGAACGCTGATGTCCTTGGGAATCGCCCGGGAAACGGTAGGGGATATTTTGATTGAGCCTGGCCGGTGTGTTTTTTTTATTTCATCAGAGCTCTCCGGCTATGTGCTGTCCCAGATGGAAAAAGTCGGCGGCGTTGGCGTAAACCTCCGTTTGGGGGCGGAAGAGCCTTATCCGGCGGCTCATACATTCTTGGAAATGGAAGGAACAATATCCTCTCCCCGCCTTGACTGTGTTTTGAGCGCTCTTTGCCGCATCAGCCGTGGAAAATGCGGGGCCGCCATTGAGACGGGCCTGGTATTTTTAAACGATACGGAGTGTCCGTCTCCTGCGCGCAGGGTTATGCCGGGCGACCGGATTTCCGTGCGGGGTACAGGAAAGTTCGTGGTGGACGATTTGACCGGCCGGACGAAAAAAGGGCGGTTGATCCTAAAAGCGAGAAAATACATTTGAGTGAAAATGTAAGATTATAAAGCAAATGGAGGTTTTTGTAATGTTCACTCCCGATTCGATCAGGACGGTTGAATTTACCCAGATTGGTAAAAACGGTTACCGCGCGGATGAGGTTGACGATTTTTTGGAGCAAGCCGCTAATTACGTTGACGCTCTTAACCGGGAAAAGGCACAGCTGATGGAAAAGCTGCAGGTGCTGGCGGAAAAGGTAGAGGAATATCGCCAGGATGAGGATTCCATCAAAACCGCTCTTTTAAGCGCCCAACGCATGGGAGACAAGGTTATGCGGGAGGCCAAGGAGCAGTCAGAAAAAATATTGGAGGAAGCAAACGCGAAATCCAAGGAAATCCTGGAAAAGGCGCAATCGGAGGCTTCCTTATTGGAGAATAAATCGCGTCAGCGGGGCGAGGGAATCGTTGCCTTGGCCCAGTCTAAGGCCGACGAGGTATCCCGCTCTGTGGAGGATAAATATAAAAAGCAATACGCTTTTTATCATAAGTTTAAAGACGAGGTGGAGTCCTTTAAGGACACGGTGCTGAGTCAATATATGGAACATATCAATCTGCTGAAGAATCTCACCGTGGAAATGGAAAACCACAAAATGTACGAGCAGGCCGTGCCCCATGATCAGACGGCGCAAGGGCAGAGCGGCGGGGAAGGCGGAAAAGCCTTAGCCTTTGATTTTACGGAAGAGGAAGAAAAAGAGGAGCATACCAAGGGTTTTGCCGTTAAAATGGAAGATTAATTCGTTGCGAGGAGAATCGGAATGCCACAGGACTATAACAAAACGCTACAGCTTCCCCAAACAGAGTTTCCTATGCGCGCGGGATTACCTCAAAAGGAGCCCCAAACTCTGGAAAAATGGGAGAAGGAAGGGTTATATGATAAAATAATGGCCCGGAATGAGGGCAAACCTTTGTTTGTGCTTCATGACGGCCCGCCTTACGCCAACGGCGATATCCATTTAGGCACGGCGCTGAACAAGGTCCTAAAGGATTTTGCGGTGCGGTATCACAATATGGCGGGATACAAGGCCCCATATGTACCTGGGTGGGATACCCATGGGCTTCCCATTGAGCTGAAAGCCCGAAAGAAAGCGGGAATTGATGCGGATTCCGCGGTGACAGCCAATGAACTGCGGGAGATCTGTAAGGAATTTGCCCTTGGCTATGTACAAGAGCAGAAAAAATCCTTTCAGCGGCTGGGCGTTTTGGGAGAGTGGGATAACCCCTATCTTACCTTAAAACCTGAATTTGAGGCCCGTCAGGTGGAAATCTTTGGGGAAATGGCATTAAAGGGCTATATCTATAAGGGATTAAAACCGGTATATTGGTGCCCCGAGTGCCAGACTGCCCTGGCCGAGGCGGAAATTGAATATGCCGAGGATCCTTGCCATTCCATTTATGTAAAATTTCGCGTGACAGACGATCTGGGAAAGTTGTCGGCTTTTGGGGCGGATCCTCAAAAGACCAGTTTTGTGATCTGGACCACCACGACCTGGACGTTGCCTGGCAATGTGGCTATCTGCGTTGGACCGGAGTATACCTATGCGGTAGTCAAAGCGGAAGATGAATACTATGTTATGGCCGAGGAATTGGCCTCCTCTGCCATGGCCGCGGCGGATATCAAGGACTATGAAGTGATCGGCACCTTACAGGGCCGGGAGCTGGAATACATGAAAACGGCGCATCCCTTTATGAACCGGGATTCTTTGGTTATTGTCGGCGATCATGTGACCCTGGAAAGTGGAACGGGCTGCGTTCATACCGCGCCGGGCCATGGCGTGGAGGACTTTGAGGTCTGCCGCAATTATCCTGAACTGCCCGTGGTTGTTCCAGTAGACAACAAGGGCTATTTGAACGAGGAAGCGGGCGAATTCAAAGGCCTGTCAACAGACGAGGCCAATAAAGCCATTGCCAAAAAGCTGGACGAGCAAGGAAGCCTGTTTGCCCTGACCAAAATCATTCACCAATACCCCCACTGCTGGCGATGCAGCCAGCCGGTGCTGTTCCGCGCTACAGAGCAGAGCTTTTGTTCGGTGGATGGGTTTAAGGATCAAGCGTTGAAGGCCATTCAAGCCGTCAAATGGATTCCCGGGTGGGGGGAAGAACGGATCTCCAACATGGTGCGGGACCGGAGCGACTGGTGCATATCCCGGCAGCGGGTTTGGGGCGTGCCGATTCCGCTGTTTTACTGTGAGGACTGCGGCGAGCAGATCTGTACAAAGGAAACGATTCAGCATGTGGCGAACCTGTTCCGGAAAAACGGTTCAGGCATTTGGTTTGAGCGGGAAGCGAAGGATTTAATGCCGGAAGGCGTTGTATGCCCCAAATGCGGCGGAATCCATTTTATCAAAGAAAAAGATATTATGGATGTATGGTTTGATTCCGGGGTCACTCACGCAGCGGTTTGTGAGGAACGGGATTCCCTCCATTGGCCCGCCGACTTATACCTGGAAGGCGCGGATCAATACCGCGGCTGGTTTCAGTCCTCTCTTTTGACATCCGTCGCCTGGCGGGGCGTGGCGCCATATAAAAAAGTGGTCACCCACGGCTGGGTAGTGGACGGTGAGGGCCGTAAAATGTCCAAGTCCTTGGGAAATGGCATTTTGCCTGAGGAAATCGTCAACCAGTACGGTGCGGATATTCTGCGGCTGTGGGTGGCTTCCAGCGATTATCATGCAGATATTCGGATTTCCAAGGATATTTTGAAGCAGTTGTCGGAGGGATACCGGAAGATCCGGAATACGGCCCGGTTTATTCTCGGCTGCCTGGGGGACTTTGATCCTGATCGGGACAGCGTGGCAGCAGAACAACTGGAGTCAATTGACCGCTGGGCTTTGCTAAAATGCGATGCGCTGCTTGCCAAGGTGCGGGAGGCCTATGAAAATTATGAATACCACCAGGTGTACCATGCCGTTCATAATTTCTGTGTAGTGGACTTATCTAATTTTTATTTGGATGTGCTGAAAGACCGCTTGTATGTTGAGGGGGCAGAATCGGTAACCCGCAGAGCAGCCCAAACGGTGATCTATCGGATCTTAGATTCTCTTGTGCTGATGCTGGCGCCGATTCTGGCATATACGGCGGAAGAAATCTGGAGCTATCTGCCTCCGTCAAGGGATCGAAACCGGGAGAGCGTCATGCTCAATGACATGCCGGCTGCGTCTTTGGAATCCGATCCTGATTTCATGGCTTATTGGGACAGAATTCACGCCCTGCGAGATGACGTCCAGAAAGCTCTGGAGGCCGCTCGGAGCGAAAAGATTATCGGCGCTTCTCTGGAGGCCAGGGTGACGTTGACGGCGTTGGGCGAGCAGTTGTCTTTCCTGCGGGAAAACGCGGCGCTGCTGCCGAAGGTGTTCATCGTTTCCGAGCTAGCGGTGGAAGAAGGGAATCAGGGCGTGTTCCAAGGAGATACCGGCGTTTATGTCACGGTTGCTAAGGCCTCTGGCCAAAAATGTCAGCGGTGCTGGCAGTTCAGCAGGACTGTTGGCTCCGACCTATCGCATCCCGAGCTTTGCCGGCGGTGCGCCGGCGTGCTGTCGGATATCCACTAAAGCAGAGCGTGAGGCGGATAAGGAGCTTTTATCCGCCTCAAGCTTTGTCACTTAAAGAGGGGACGCGTATTGCAGAAAAAACGATTATCTGTTAAAATTCGGGTGTTGTCCGCCATCATGTCCCTTGTACTGATTGTGCTGGACCAATGGACAAAATACCTTGCAGTGACTTATTTAAAGCCGGTGGGATTTGTTCGTTTCATTCCCAGTGTGTTAAATCTATTTTATTTAGAAAACCGGGGCGCGGCCTTCGGTTTGTTTTCGGGCCAGCGCTGGGTGTTTCTAATCATCACCGCAGTGATCATTTTCGTGGGTATTTACCTGCTGGCAGCTAACAAGATTCATTCTAAATGGCTTTTATTCACTGTCCATCTCATTGTCGCCGGGGGGATTGGGAATATGATTGACCGGATGTTCCGCGGCGGAGCTTTTTTGGATGGATTTGTGGTTGATTTCCTGCAATTCCAGTTCATTGATTTTCCGGTATTTAACCTGGCAGATTGTTTTGTAACCGTCGGTTCTGTCATGGTGATCTGTTATTTGCTGGCGGACATTGTTTTGTCCTATAGGCAGGGGGAGGGGACAAAAGCTGGAAACCATACGCTTCAAAGTGAAAACAGAGGGGATTCGCCTAGATCAGGCGGTGACGGAAGCGATTCCTGATTTGTCCCGATCCGCTGTGATTCGCCTGATTGATGAAAATCAGGTGCTTTTAAACGGACGGTCTGTGATAAAATCAACGCGGGTGACAAAAGAGGACGAAATAGCCGTTACTTTGCCGGATCCAAAATCACCTGCGGCGCAGCCGGAAAATATTCCGTTGGATATTTTTTATGAGGACTGCGATTTACTGGTTGTCAATAAACCCAAGGGCATGGTAGTCCACCCTGCCGCGGGCCATCCGGATGGCACGTTGGTCAACGCGCTGCTGTACCATTGCAAAGGAAGCCTATCCGGGATTGGCGGGGTGATGCGTCCAGGAATCGTCCATCGGATTGATAAGGATACCAGCGGCCTTCTGATCGTGGCAAAAAATGACTTTACCCATTTGGGGCTGGCCTCCCAAATCAAAGCGCACAGCTTCAAGCGGGAATACCGGACGGTATGCCTGGGTTCCCTGCCAAAGGACGCGGGAACCATCGACGTGCCTATTGGCCGCCATCCGGTTAAGCGGAAACAGATGGCAGTTACAGAAAGCCACTCTAAGCCTGCGGTAACGCATTATGAGGTATTAGAGCGTTTTGTAGGCTTCACATATGTGAAATGCATTTTAGAAACAGGCCGTACACACCAGATCCGAGTGCACTTTTCTTATCTGCGCCACCCAATTGCGGGAGACGAGGTTTATGGCGGCAAGACACCCTTGTTTTTGGGAAAGGGTCAGTGCCTGCACGCAGCAAAAATCGGATTTATTCACCCAAGAACGGGCAGATATTTTGAGTTTGAAGCGCCATTGCCTTTTTATTTTCGGATGTTTCTCGAAACCCTGCGCAAGAAAGGTTGATTGAATTTCATGTCTCAACCCATGAAGGATAAATTATTGATAGCCGATGTAGACGGTACGCTGATCAACAGTGGCTTTCAGGTTCCCCTGCGGAATTTAGAGGCAATTGAGCAGTTTCAAAGGGATGGCGGGCTGTTTACCCTGGCAACTGGAAGGGCCATTGAATCCGCCCGTCAATATGCTGAACAGATTGGTTTATCCTGTCCGGCTATTGTCAGCAACGGCAGCATGCTGTTTGATTACAAGACGGATCAGGTCGTTTGGGAAAGGCTGCTTCCTTTGCAGGCCAAGCACTATATTTTCGAGGTGCTGGAGCATTTCCCCAAGATCGGCGTGGAGGTGCATTCCGGCCGCCATTTATATGTAATCCGCATGTCGGAAATGGGAAAAAAGCACGTGACCGATGAAAACCTGACTTTTGAGGAGGTTGAGTTGGAGCAGATCTGGGACCTTCCCTGGAGTAAGGTGTTATACGCCGCAACGCCGGAAGAGCTTGCTCCTGTACGGGAATATACGGAATCCATGCCTCATGAAGGGGCATATTATGCCGATACGGCCCCCATTTATTATGAGCTTCATCCGATGGGAACCAGTAAGGGAGACGGTATGCGCCGCCTGGCATTTAACCATAAGATTTCTTTAAAAAATACAGCGGCGATTGGTAATTTTTATAATGACGCAGATATGGTAGAGCATGCGGGAGCAGGCGCCTTTGTTGCGGAGGCGCCGAACGATCTAAAGGCGAAGGCCGATTACGTATCCTGTAGTTTTGAAGAGGGCGCAGTCGCTGATTTTATTGGGTATTTATACCGCTTTTGGGCGGAGCAGTAAATAAGGGCAAGCATCCTGGGCGGCGGCCGGGTTGTTTTGCGGAAAATTGTGCCGCCGGGAAAAGGAGACGATGATGGAAGACGCAAAGCGCAGGGAACTGCAAATTTTGGCTTGTAAGATTCGAATGGGGATTATAGAAGGCGTATATAACGCGAAATCAGGGCATCCTGGCGGCTCTTTGTCCATTGCCGAGCTTTTGGCGTATCTGTATGGCTGCGAACTTCGGGTTGACCCCAAGGACCCTAAAAATCCCGGGCGAGACCGCTTTATACTTTCCAAGGGCCATGCGGCGCCCGCTCTGTACGCGGCGCTGGCGTTAAAGGGATATTTTCCGTTAGATGAGATTAAGTATTTGCGGAAGCCCGGTAAAATGCTGCAGGGCCATCCAGATATGAAGGGAACTCCCGGCGTGGATATGTCCACCGGTTCGCTGGGCCAGGGCATTTCCGCCGCCTGCGGCATGGCGCTGTCTGCTAAGCTGTCCAATGAATCCTACCGCGTCTATACAATTTTGGGGGACGGCGAGTTGGAAGAGGGCCAGGTTTGGGAAGCGGCAATGTTTGCCGGCTTCAAAAAGCTGGATAATCTCTGTGCAGTGGTGGATCACAACGGCCTTCAAATTGACGGCGCTATCGAACAGGTCATGTCGCCGCAGCCTATTGATAAAAAATTCACCGCTTTTAACTGGCATGTAATCAAAATTAACGGAAACAGCTTGGATGAGATTGAAAAAGCCTTTGCGGAAGCAAAAAATACCCATGGAAAGCCTACTGCAATCATTGCGCAAACCGTGAAAGGCAAGGGTGTTTCTTATATGGAAAACCAGGTGGGCTGGCACGGGACGGCGCCCAACGCGGAACAGTATGCCAAGGCGGTGGAAGAACTGAACCGGGAACTGGCTGTGCTGGAAGCGTGACAAACCATCAGCCGGGAAGCGAGCCGGCGATAAAGGAAAGGGTAGGGAAGACTATTATGGCGGAGACGATCAAAAAAGCGACGCGGGATGGATATGCAGACGGGCTGCTGGCCCTGTATGAAATCCGCGGGGATATGGTGGTTTTAGATGCGGATCTGGCTGCTGCGACCAAGACAGGCGTGTTTAAAAAGGCGCATCCGGAACAATTTGTAGACTGCGGGATTGCGGAGAGCAATATGATGGGGGTTGCGGCAGGTCTGGCTGCCACCGGCAAGCTGGTGTTTGCCAGTTCCTTTGCGATGTTTACGGCCGGCCGTGCGTTTGAACAAATTCGCAATTCCATTGGCTATCCCCATCTCTCAGTTAAAATTGGAGCGACCCATGGGGGTATCTCCGTTGGAGAAGACGGAGCAACCCATCAATGCAATGAGGATATTGCGTTAATGCGCACGATCCCTGGTATGACCATCATCAATCCCGCTGACGCGGTAGAAGCCAAAAAGGCCGTTGTAGCCGCGGCAGAAATTGACGGGCCGGTTTACATGCGATTTGGCCGTTTGGCGGTTCCGGTTATTTTTGGTGAAGATTATCAATTCGTTCCCGGTAAAGCTGTTAACATGCGGGAAGGCAAGGATGTGGCTATCATTGCGACAGGATTGTTGGTTAATGAAGCTTTAACCGCTGCTGACATTCTAAAGCGGGAAGGAATTCACGCTAGGGTCATTAACATGCATACCATAAAACCGCTGGATAAAGAGGCGGTGGTACAGGCAGCAAAAGAATGCGGCGTCGTGGTTACTGCGGAAGAGCATTCCATTATCGGCGGCCTGGGCGCCGCCGTGTGCGAGGTATTGGCAGAGGAATCCCCATGCCGTGTGCTGCGCGTGGGCGTTCAGGATACGTTTGGTATGTCCGGCTCAGCTGTGGAACTGCTTTCCCGGTTTGGACTGGATGCAGCATCCGTGGCGGAAAAGGCACGGCAAGCGGTCAAGCTGAAATAAAACAATTTGCTGGAAAGGTGGAATACAAAAATGCCCATCAAAATTGGTATTAATGGATATGGTAACCTGGGTAAGGGCGTGGAACTGGCTATCCGTCAAAACCCCGATCTGGAGCTGGCGGCTGTGTTGACCCGTCGAAGCCCGTCGGATCTGAAAACTAAAACGCCCGGAGTTCCTGTGCTGTCCGTTCAGGAGGCAGGTCAGCTGATTGGAAAGGTGGATGTGATGATCCTTTGCGGCGGCAGCGCAACCGATCTGCCGGAGCAGGGACCCATGTTCGCAAGGCTGTTCCACACGGTGGATAGCTTTGATACCCATGCCAAAATTCCCGAATATTTTGACGCGTTAGATCAAGCGGCCAAAGAATCGGGGCATATTTCCCTCATTTCGGTGGGCTGGGATCCCGGCTTATTTTCCTTGAACCGGCTATACACAGAGGCGATCCTTCCTCAGGGCAAGACCTATACTTTCTGGGGCAAAGGGGTTAGCCAGGGGCATTCTGATGCGATCCGTCGAATTGCCGGGGTGAAGCATGCGATTCAGTATACGATTCCGGTGGAAAAAGCGGTAGAGTCGATTCGAAACGGAGAAACACCGGCGCTGACCGCTCGGGAAAAACATATCCGGGAATGCTATGTTGTAGTAGAGGAGGGCGCTGACCGCACACGCATTGAACGGGAAATCAGGGAAATGCCCAATTACTTTGCCGATTACGATACGACAGTGCACTTTATTACAGAAGAAGAGCTGAAACGGGATCACAGCGGAATGCCTCACGGCGGTTTTGTGATCCGCAATGGCAAAACCGGGCAGGGAACAGGACAGACCGTGGAATATTCCCTGCGCCTTGGCTCCAATCCGGAATTTACTTCCAGTGTGCTGGTGGCCTACGCTCGCGCGGCTTACCGCATGGCGAGCCACGGAATGGCCGGTGCTAAAACGGTATTTGACGTACCTCCCGCGTTTCTTTCTCCTAAGTCCGGTGCGGCGCTTCGAAAGGAGCTATTATAAGATTTTAACCGTCTACCCGTGAACGGGTCTCCATATTCCTTGAATGTCATCTGGTCTGCAACCTGATCTTCTTTGAGTCGGTTTTGAATGTACTCTGCAATCTTCTTTGCATTCTTGCCCGCGGTGTCAACGTAGTACCCTCGGCACCATAACTGCCGATTGCCATACTATACTTTAAGTTGGCATGCCGTTCGAAGATGATTTAGCTACTTTTCCCTTTGAGAGACCTACGAAACTGGACACACTCATTTTCACGGTATCTCCACGAGTATGTGTATATGATCGGGGCATACTCCGCTTCTATGATTGTTACCTGCTTCCAGTCGCATAATTCCCGCACCAGTTGTGTCATTAGGCTTCATGTCTAGTGTCCTCCTTTAGGTATTTTTATGCAATAGGCAGGCCGCACTTTTATCTTACCAAAAGAAGTTTTTCTTTCATACGGATCGCTAAAGCTTTCCTGAACCCCCGGCATAGCCGGGGGGTCCCCAGACAAAAAAGGCCTCCCGCCGTAGTTTACACTACGGCGGGAGGCCTTTTGGTATTTAATAGGCGGCAAACGACATGCCCCAGGGCGGCCTCACAATTGCTCAAACCTGTGCCACGCCAGATTCACGCGCAGCCTGTGCCACCGCCGCGGCGACTGCGGGGGCAACGGCTTTATTTAACGCGCTGGGAATAATATAATCGGGACAAAGCTCTTTTTCTGGCACCAATGCCGCAATCGCCTTAGCCGCAGCAATTTTCATTTCATCATTAATATCGCTGGCGCGGACATCCAGCGCACCGCGAAAGATCCCAGGAAAGGCCAGAACATTATTGATTTGATTGGGAAAATCGCTCCGGCCCGTGCCAACCACAGTAGCGCCTGCTTTCTTTGCAAGCTCGGGCATAATTTCCGGCACGGGATTTGCCATAGGAAAGAGGATCGAACCCGGATTCATTCGCTGGACCATGTCCGCCGTAACACAGCCCGGCGCGGATACGCCGATAAATACATCGGCTCCTTCCAGCATGTCGGAAAGAGTCCCTTGCCGGCATTCCCGATTGGTGATTTCGGCCATCTCGGCCTTTTCAGCATTGAGATTCTCCCGGCCTTTAAAAATTGCACCTTGCCGGTCGCAGAGAATTACATCCTGCAGGCCCATGGCAATTAGCAGCTTAATAATGGCAATTCCTGCCGCTCCTGCGCCGCTGGTGACAACACGGATCTGCTCCAGGCTTTTTCCGGTGACCTTTAAGGCGTTCAGCAGGGCGGCTAATGTCACCACTGCGGTGCCATGCTGATCGTCGTGAAAAATGGGAATGTCGCAGCATTCCTTCAGACGGCGTTCAATCTCAAAACAACGAGGCGCCGAAATATCCTCCAGATTAACGCCCCCAAAACTGCCTGCCAGCAGCCGAACTGTGTCGATAATTTCATTCACATCTTTGCTGCGCACACATAAGGGAATGGCATCCACACCGCCGAACGCCTTAAATAAAGCGCATTTACCTTCCATCACCGGCATCCCTGCCTCCGGGCCAATATCCCCAAGTCCCAGCACGGCAGTGCCATCTGTTACCACCGCCACCAGATTGGAACGCCGCGTCAGTTCATAGCTTTGATTGATATCTTTTTGTATTTCAAGGCAAGGCTGTGCGACGCCAGGCGTATAGGCAAGGGAAAGATCTTCCTGTGTTTCCAGGGGAGCACGGCAAATAACCTCGATTTTCCCTTTCCATTCATAGTGTTTTTTCAGTGATTGCGCTGCGTAATCCATATGCTTTTCATCCTTTTTGTATATTCTTTCTTATAGCCGCATGACTATTTTAACGTTATCTCATCGGGCCTTCCAACTCATTTGCGGGACTAATGGTTTCATTATACCACAGTTTTGTAAAAAGTAAAACTCTGCAAAAGAATAGTAGCTTTTTTATAACGCAAAAGTCTGCTGGGACGGTTTTATGGACTTTCAAAGGCGCGATAACGAAGGTTTTATGTAGTGTGGCGGTACAGCGAAAAGCTGTACCGCCTAAGCAGTTCGTTTCTGCCAACGCTCTTTTCTGCCGCCATCTGCAATGCTAATAACGCCGGCAGCCTTTAGGAGCAACCCTTGAAAATGGTAAGGGTTCTATATCATGCGTCTGGGATCATGGAGTTTGGCAAGTCAACTTTACTTCAAGCGTTAGCTGTTGGCTGCGGCTTAAAAGCACAGGATGGTTCACGCAACTTACAAAATATGCAACAGAATTGGTAATTAGTGTATAACACCATTCTGTGCTTGATATATCGTAGGTGCCGCTGTCCCCATAAGCCGATATCTGTAGCTTTTTCGCGGGGGAAAGGGCTTGGTAAGTAATCACTCCAACCTTTGTGTAAGTGCCAACCATTTGCTCAAATAATGCTTTCTTTGCAGTTTCCTCCAAATTTATATTAATAAAGGGTAATATCTTGACAAACGGCTATTTTTTGAAAGACGGAGAGGACGTATTTCATCAAGAACGGGATGTTTGGGGAGTACCTGGACGTGAAGGACGGGCGGGTGGAGAGCCAAACGGAGGTGCAGATACACAGTTACAACGGAAGCGCGGCGCAGCAGTGGGAGATCGAGAGCGCGGGGAACGGTCATTACAGGATCAAGTCGAAGTTGGAGGCGCCGGCGGGGAAGCAGTACAACCTGCCGGTGCAGTGGGGGAGCGATTACAACAACCTCCCGTGGAGATCCACGGGAGGTTGTTGTATAATACTATATAAATAGCTGTGTGCGGCGATCATACCAAAATTTATTATTTTCCCAGACGCTCTTTCAAGCCAGCTAACTCTGTTTTCAGTTCAGCAGGCAACCTGCCGCCAAATTTCTGGTAAAATTCTTCAATACCATCCGCTTCCGCCTTCCATAACTCGGGATCAACTTCTAGAATTTTTTCCAGCGTTTCCACAGAGAAATCCAAGCCGGACAGATCAATATCCTTAGCGTAGGGAACGTAGCCAATAGGAGTCTCTCTCGCATCCACCTTGCCCTCGCAGCGGTCAATGATCCAGTTCAGCACCCGCATGTTGTCACCAAAGCCGGGCCAAATAAAATTACCCTCGTCATCCAGCCGGAACCAGTTAACATTAAAAATTTTAGGCGCTTTATCTCCTAGCTTTTTGCCCATATCAATCCAATGCTGAAAATAGTCGCCCATGTGGTAGCCGCAGAAGGGCAGCATTGCCATAGGATCACGGCGAACAACGCCCACCGCGCCGGTGGCAGCGGCAGTGGTTTCAGACGCCATAATGGAGCCAACAAACACTCCATTGTTCCAATCCTTGGATTGGTATACCAGTGGCGCGGTCTTAGCCCGGCGACCGCCGAATACGATGGCAGAAATCGGCACACCTGCACCGTTTTCAAACTCAGGGCTGATGCATGGGCAGTTTTTGGCAGGGGCGGTAAACCGGCTGTTGGGATGCGCACCCTTTTCGCCCTTAGAGGCATCCCAAGGCTCACCTTTCCAGTTAACGGCATTTTTGGGTGGATTTTTATCCAAACCCTCCCACCAAACCGTGTTGTCAGCCACATTGTGCACCACATTGGTGAAAATGGTGCCCTGCCGCGTGGAGGCCAGGGCATTGGGATTGGATTTTGCGTTGGTTCCAGGAGCCACGCCAAAGAATCCGTTCTCGGGGTTGACTGCCCATAACCGTCCGTCAGGGCCAATACGCATCCAGGCAATGTCATCACCCACACACCAAACCTTATAGCCCTGCTTTTGAAAATGCTCCGGTGGGATCAGCATAGCCAGATTGGTCTTACCGCAGGCGGACGGGAAAGCCGCGGCAATGTACTTGACTTCGCCTTTGGGATTTTCGAGACCCAAAATCAGCATATGCTCAGCCATCCAGCCCTCCTGCCAGCCCAGATAGGAGGCAATACGTAGAGCAAAGCATTTTTTGCCCAGCAATACGTTTCCGCCGTATCCAGAGTTGACGGAAATAATGGTATTGTCCTCTGGAAAATGGCAGATATACCGTTTCTCCGAATCAATGTCACACTTGGCGTGCAGGCCTTTGACCCAATCCTCACTGTCGCCCAAGGCTTCCCAAACCGCATCGCCCACCCGGGTCATGATGCACATGTTCAGAACCACATAAATCGAGTCGGTCAGTTCGACACCAATCTTGGAGAAGGGGGAACCTACCGGGCCCATGGAATAGGGAATGACATACATCGTCCGCCCCACATAACTGCCTCTGGCAATATCGTACAGCATCTTATAAGCTTCTTTGGGATCCTTCCAGTTATTAGTTGGACCGGCGTTTTCCTGTTTCCGAGAACAGATAAAGGTCCGGTCCTCCACGCGGGCCACATCGTTAACCGCAGTACGATGGAGATAGCAGCCGGGAAGCTTTTCTTGATTGAGTTTAATAAGCTCGCCGGTTTGCATGGCCTGGGCGCGAAGCTGCTCCCGCTGTTCTTCGGTGCCGTCGATAAACACCACATGGTCGGGGTTGACCAAATTCTTCATTTCCTCGATCCAGTTTAAAACCGATTTGTTGCTCGTCATTGCATAACACTCTTTTCTCCGCGCTGCAATTTGTTGAAAACGACCGTCCGGGCGGCGCGGAAACCGGAAGTCGACGCATGCGCCCCTGCGCTATGCGTTCGTGGCGAACATGCTTGTCAGCCATGAAGTCATTGTAAAAGCTAACGTCCCTATGCTAACCTAATATTTAAATTTTAAACCAGCTCACCGCGAATTTCAATGAATTTTTTGTGAATTTCCAAACCGTTTCCTATTTTCTGCAAAACGCACAGGGTTTTCAGAATAAAGGCTCTCTTTTTGTTTGTTTTTTAACGCTTCCGTTAACACCCATTCTCCGGCTTGAGCATACAATGAGATGGAGAAACTCTGCGTTTTGGAGGCAGCGGTTCTCGCCGTGCGCTTCCGTCGGGACGTACGGCGAATAGTATACGCCGGCGGAGAAGGGATTTATATAATGGCAAGAGTGTTTATTGGCGTGGGACACGGCGGAAGCGATACCGGTACGACAGGGAACGGCCTGATTGAAAAAGACGTGAACCTAAACATGGCTATCGCCATGCGGGATGAGCTCATTCGAAACGGCGTTACCGTAGGTATTTCACGTACCAATGATTCAGGAGCGGGACTGCGGGAGGAAATCCGCAAAGCCAACGAATTTGGCCCCGATCTGGCGGTGGAGGTGCATAACAACGCCGGAGGCGGAAACGGATTTGAAGTATACTGCCAAACCAATCAATTTGAGAAAACCTCTGCGGCCCTGGCCAAAAATATTGAGGCCGAAATAAAAGCCATTGGCCAAAACAGCAGGGGATTGAAGACCAAAATCAATGCCTCCGGCAAGGACTGGTTTGGATGGCTGCGGCAGGTGGAGTGCCCCGCCGTGCTGTGCGAGGGCGCGTTTTTAGATTCTAGCGATTCTCAAATTATCAGCACCTTCGAAAAACAGGCTCAATTCGGGATTGCCTACGCAAAGGGCGTTTTAAAGCAATTGGGGATTGCCTGGAAGCCTGACGGAAGCAGCGGCCAAAATGAGCCGTCCCCCGGTACGTTCAAGGCTGGCGAAGAGGTCACCGGCAAGGGAACCTATTACGCCACTGCCGACGGTACTGGCAGTAAGGGAACCACCAACGGGCTGACAGGCAAGGTCTATAAGACCGCCTATCCAAAACCCTACCCGGTGAATATCAATAAAATCGGCTGGTTTCAGGACAGGGATGTTACTTTGGCCGCTGCCGGCACTGGTAAATTCAAAACAGGCGATGCCGTCACCGGCAAGGGCATCTATTATGCTGCTGCCGATGGTACCGGCAGCAAGGGCAGCACCGACGGGGTCATCGGCAAGGTGTATAAAACAGCTTATCCAAATCCTTACCCGGTCAATATTGACAAGCTAGGCTGGTTCCGTGACAGTGATGTCAAACTCTCCACCCAGCGGGATAACCCTTATTCCAAACCCACCCGTATTCTGCGGCGCGGCAGCGAAGGCAGCCAAGTGAAATGGGCCCAGTGGGCACTGGTTAACGCTGGCTACGGCGTTGGGAAATACGGCGTTGATGGTGTTTTCGGCGAAGAGACAGAGAAAGCGGTTCGTTCATTCCAAAAGGCCAATGGACTGTCTGTAGACGGCGAGGTGGGACCTGACACCGTGGCTAAGCTGGCGTAGTCACATACAATAAGGCATGGAGAGCCAATTCCCGCTTGCTAATTTTATAAGAAAACCCCGCATAAGCATGAAGCTTACGCGGGGTTTCTGTTGGTGGAGATAAGCGGGATCGAACCGCTGACCTCTTGAATGCCATTCAAGCGCTCTCCCAGCTGAGCTATACCCCCAAAGACTTAAAGCAAAATCTATCTTACCATATCTTTTATAAAAATGCAAGTTGTTTTATTAAAAAAATTTACTTTTCTTTTTCTTTCTATGAAATCCCGGAATTGGCTTTACAAGAAGCGCTTCATGGTGTAAAATAATTCGTAACATTGGATTGGTGTGCAAGCTTTTTGCCGCACCGGGAGAAAGGAATGGAATGAATGCCTGCGGTTTATAAGAGAATCCTTTTGAAGCTTAGCGGGGAAGCGCTTGCGGGAGATCGGAAATTTGGCTTGGACTTTGACAATGTCCTGCGAATTTGCGCAAGCATTAAAAAATGCGTGGACTTAGGAGTGGAAATCGGAATCGTTGTTGGAGGCGGAAACTTCTGGCGGGGACGAAGCAGCGGGAAAATGGATCGCACGCGCGCAGATCATATGGGTATGTTGGCCACAGTGATCAATTCCCTGGCATTGGCAGACGGCTTGGAGCAGGTGGGCGTAGACGTAAGGGTGCAAACCGCAATTTCCATGCAGCAGATTGCCGAACCCTATATCCGTAATAAAGCGGTCAGGCATTTTGAGAAAGGACGCGTGGTTGTATTTGGATGCGGAACAGGCAATCCCTTTTTCTCTACGGATACGGCGGCTTCCCTCCGCGCGGCGGAAATTGAAGCGGATATTGTTTTTAAGGCGACGAATGTAGATGGCGTGTATGACAGCGATCCAAAGATGAATGAAGAAGCCGTTCGATACGATGAGCTGCGGTTTTTGGATGTTCTTAACAACGGCCTTGCTGTAATGGACAGCACAGCTGCTTCTTTGTGTATGGATAACCAGCTTCCGATTCTGGTCTTTTCTCTCGACGATCCGGATAATATTGTCCGGGCGGTCAAGGGAGAGAATATTGGAACGCTGGTGAAATAAAATGGATAACGTTTCTTCGGCGCCGCCCCGCGACCGGTTGCCGGAGGACTGTTTTTTTCGCGCGGGAGAAATGGAGATGGAAGATATGGACGAACAACTGAAAAAAGCAGAGGAAAAGATGAATAAAACCCTGAATGCTCTGGAGAGCGAGTATACTACCATTCGTGCGGGCCGCGCCAACCCGGAGGTGCTGAATAAAATTACCGTGGATTATTACGGCGTTCCTACTCCCATCAACCAAATGGCGGCTGTGTCCGTAACTGACGGCAGGACTTTGCAGATTCAGCCGTGGGACATTTCTTCTCTGCGGGAAATTGAAAAAGCCATCAATACTTCCGAACTGGGGATTAATCCCACTAACGACGGTAAGGTGATACGCCTGAGCTTTCCTCCGTTGACGGAGGAGCGTCGCCGGGATTTGGTGAAAGAGGTGTCCAAGTTTGCAGAGGAAGCAAAGGTAGCGGTTCGGTCTGTACGGCGGGATACGATTGAAAAATATAAAGCCATGAAGAAGAACGGCGAAATTACTGAGGATGATTTGAAAGCCGCGGAAAAGGACGTGCAGAATCTAACTGATCGGTACTGCAAGGAAGTGGATTCTCTTGCGGCAAGAAAAGAAAAGGAAATTTTGGAAATTTAATCGGCTGGCTAACCGGGGAAAAGGGCGGTGAAACCGTGTTTATCCCCGGTTTGCGCGTCAATTTTCCAATATACGCGCCGGCTTGAAAGGCATGATGAATCGTATGGCTAGAAAAAAAATGGAGCCTCGAAGCTTGCCCGCCCATATCGGGATTATTATGGATGGAAATGGCCGATGGGCGCGCAAGCGTGCTTTGCCGCGGTCTGCCGGGCATTCTGCTGGAGCAAAGGCGTTTAAAGAAATTGCAAGGTATGCGAACCGGATTGGGCTTCGATATCTGACGGTGTACGCTTTTTCCACGGAAAACTGGAAGCGTCCGCCGGAAGAGGTGGCCAACATTATGAATATATTGCGGGATTATCTGAAAAACACAGAGTCCTTTAAAGAAGAAAACATTCAGGTTCGTTTTGTGGGGGATATCGGCGTTCTGGATCAGGACATTATTGATTTGATTCTGAAAGCGGAAAGCGATTCTAAAAACGCCACAGGCCTACAGTTAAATATTGCCCTGAATTATGGCGGAAGGGATGAGATCCTTCACGCTGTGAAGGGCTTGATGCGGGAAGCGAAGGAGGGTAAAGCTGAGCCTGATCAGCTGGACGAGACGATGTTTTCCAACCGGCTGTACACCTACGGGCAGCCAGACCCGGACTTGATCATCCGGCCCAGCGGGGAGTATCGGCTGTCTAATTTCATGATTTGGCAGTCGGCCTACGCGGAGTTTTGGTTTTCGGATATATTGTGGCCTGATTTCAAGCCAAAGCATCTGGATGAAGCGATTGCGGCTTATCAGAGCCGGGATCGGAGATATGGGGGCGTCTGAATGAAGCAACGAATTGTTTCGGGCGTCGTTGGCGCCATTTTCATTGTCATTCTTTTGTTTTTTAAGGATGCGGTCATTTTCAATATTTTTATCAGCTTCCTGAGCGTTATGGCCATGTGGGAGCTGTTTGTGGCGACAAAATATATCCGCAACTGGCCGCTGGTTCTGATTAGCCTTCTGTTCGCGGCGGCGGTGCCGTTCATGCGCAATCCTTATTTTACCGCTGGCAGCAAGCCCATGGCTTTTTTGTATGTGCTGGGGCTTATTATAGTGATGATGTTTGAGCGGAAAAAAGTGACGCTGGAACAACTGGGGCTTGTATTTATGGTTGGTTTAATTGTACCATTTGCGTTTTCTTCTTTAATCTATTTGCGGGATCTGCCAAAGGAGCATGTCTTTCATTACGTAAATGACGATGGGTTGTTTTTTATTATACTGGCGCTGCTGGGCGCATGGGCGACGGATATCGGCGCCTACTTTATCGGCCGCTTTTTCGGCAAGCATAAGCTGGCGCCGGTGGTCAGCCCCCATAAAACAGTGGAAGGGGCCATTGGCGGCATTGTCACCGGGGTGATCTGTTTCCTGATTGCCGGACTGATCTGGCAGGGCCTGGTGGTAAAAGACAGCGGCTCCGTTCGCATTTGGCTCTTGCTGATTTTGGCTGTATTGTGCGCGGTCATGGGGATGCTGGGGGATCTGGCGGCCTCGTATATTAAACGCACCTGCAATATTAAGGATTTTGGGCGGATCATGCCGGGACATGGCGGGGTGTTGGACCGATTTGACAGCGTGCTGCTAGTTGCGCCGTTTTTATATGTCTTTTTACAGATGGTTCCGGTGATTGTCCGTTAATACCGGGCGTATACGGAGAAAATAGGAGGAAAAGCTAATGGAAGAGCGAACCCGGACTCTTTCGATCCTCGGCTCGACCGGCTCGATCGGAACCCAGGCGCTGGATGTGGTGCAGAAGCTGGGATACCAGGTGGCGGCGCTGACAGCCAACCGAAACGTTTCCTTGTTAGAAAGGCAGATTCGCCATTTCCGCCCGGCTTACGCGGCGATGATGGACGAACAGGCCGCTGCGGACTTAAAAATTCGAGTCGCCGATTTGTCCACGGAGATTGGCGTGGGCATGGAGGGCGTCTGCCGCGCTGCCGCGCTGCCGGGCGCCACGATGATCCTCAACGCTTTGGTTGGCATGGTGGGCCTGAGGCCGACTCTATGCGCCATTGAAGCGGGGAAGCCTTTGGCGCTGGCAAATAAGGAAGCCTTGGTGGCCGGGGGAGATCTGGTCATGTCCGCGGCGGCGGATAAGGGCGTTGCGATTTTGCCGGTGGACAGCGAGCATTCCGCGATCTTTCAATGCCTGCAAGCAGCGCCGCCCAACAGAGCTGTGAAAAAATTGATTTTGACCGCCTCGGGCGGCCCTTTTTTCGGAAAAACCAGGGAAGAACTGGCCAGTGTGACAAAGAAGCAGGCGCTGCAGCATCCCAATTGGTCTATGGGAGCGAAAATTACCATTGATTCGGCAACCATGATGAACAAGGGGCTGGAAGTGATTGAAGCGGTGCACCTGTTTGGACTGCCTGCAGATCAGATAGAAATTGTGGTGCATCGGGAAAGCATCGTGCATTCCATGGTAGAGTTCGACGATCATTCCGTGCTGGCGCAGTTGGGCGTTCCTGATATGCGCATTCCGATCCAGTACGCGCTGACCTATCCGGAGCGGTATCCGTCGCCTGCAATGGAGCTGGATTTGGCTGAGGCCGGGCCTTTATCATTTTTCAAGCCGGATTTGCATACATTTGAGTGTTTGCAAGCCTGCAAAGAGGCCATTAAAAAAGGCGGTCTGGCGCCTGCCGCCGCTAACGGCGCCAACGAGCAGGCTGTGGCGTTGTTCTTGGCAGACCAGATTCCGTTTTTGCGTATTGGGGAACTGGTTTGCGCCGCCCTGGAGCGGTACGGAGCGGGATCTGCCGATTCGCTGGCGGCGATCATGGAAGCCGACCGTGAAGCGCGGGAATTTGTGCTGCGGTCGGTGTCAGTATAGGAAAGGGTGAAGGGATTGACCGTCTTAGGGAATATCTGGTCGTCCGCATGGCCAATTCTCGTGGCGATTTTATTATTCGCGTTGATTATCATTACCCACGAGCTGGGCCATTTTATTTTCGCGAAGCTGTTTAAGGTGCGGGTGGATGAATTTGCCGTTGGTTTTGGGCCGACTTTGTTTAAATTTCAAAAAGGAGAAACAAAATATGCCCTCCGGTTGATTCCTTTGGGCGGCTTCTGCGCAATGGGCGGGGAAGAGGAAAGCGGAGACGACCCTACCTTTTTATGCAACAAACCCGTTTGGCAGCGAGCGATTATCATGGCGGCGGGCGCGGTATTTAACCTAATTCTGGGGCTGATTTTCATGGTCATTCTCGTTGCTGTTCAGGGCCAGGCCATCACCTCAACCACCGTGGCCCGATTTTACGACGGTGCTTTAAGCTGTCAAACCGGCCTTGCCGAGGGCGACACGATCTTAAAAATTGACGGCCGTCGGATTTACACTGCCGACGATATCTCCTATATGCTGATGCGGGCGGAGGACGGGAAAACGGAAATGACCGTTCGCCGGGAGGATGGCACGACTGCGGATTTAAAAAACGTGGAATTCAAGACCGAGTTGGATGAAGCCACTGGACGGCAATATATTGTGTTGGATTTTTCCGTTATGGGAATAGCCAAAAACCCCTGGACGGTTTTAAAGCATGGGCTTCTGCGAACCGTATCCATGGGCCGACTGGTGTGGATGACGCTGCTTGACATGCTGACGGGACGTTATGGACTCAGCGACCTATCCGGGCCGATCGGCGCAACGCAGGCCATGGGGCAGGCGGTGGCAAGTATTCCGCGGCTGGGGATGGATACGCTGCTGCGCATGCTATGTCTCATCACGGTAAACCTGGGCATTTTCAATCTGCTTCCCATTCCTGCGCTGGATGGCTCAAAGCTGGTATTTTTGCTGGTGGAGGCGATCCGCCGCAAGCCGATTCCTCCTGAAAAGGAGGGCCTGATTCATGGCATTGGGTTTGCGGTATTGGTGGTGCTCATGGTGATTGTCGCGGCAAGCGATATTATGAAACTGATCCGCTGAGGAAGGGAGCCGGGTATGGAACGAAGAAAAAGCAAGTGCGTTTACGCGGGATCGGTCCCTATCGGCGGCGGTGCGCCGGTGACGGTGCAGTCGATGCTGAACGTCCCGTCGAATCAAATTGGGGAAAACGCCGCCCAGGCGCTGGAACTGGAAAGGGCGGGATGTGAGATCATCCGGGTGGCGGTGCCGGATATGGACGCGGTGCGGCTCGTGAGCGTACTTAAGGAGACCGTGGGCGTCCCTATAGTGGCGGACATTCATTTTGATTATCGCCTGGCACTGGAATCGGCTGCGGCGGGCGTGGATAAAATCCGTATTAACCCTGGCAACATCGGCGGAGAGGACAAGGTGCAGGCGGTGGCGAAGGCCTGCCGAGAAAAAAAGCTTCCCATCCGCATTGGCGTCAACTCGGGGTCGCTGGAGAAGGAAATTCTGGCCAAGTACGGCGCGCCCACAGCCGAAGCGCTGGTGGAAAGCGCTCTGTATCACGCTTCGCTTTTAAACCGCTTTGACTTTGACGATATTGTACTGTCCATGAAATCCAGCAGCGTTCCCATGATGTATGAGGCATACCGCCTGGCGGCGGAAAAAACGGAATATCCCCTGCATTTGGGTGTGACGGAGGCGGGAACCCAGTGGAACGGGCTGATTAAATCCAGCGCCGGCATCGGAGGCCTTTTATTGAGCGGCGTGGGGGACACGGTGCGGGTTTCCCTGACGGATACGCCGGTCAAGGAAGTCAAGGCCGGGCTGGATTTGCTGCGGGCGGTGGGATGCCGTTCGGGAGGCGTGCAGATTGTTTCCTGCCCCTCCTGCGGACGGACGCGGATTGATCTGATTTCCTTGGCCCGGCGGGTGGAGGAGCTGCTGCGGGACTGCCAGAAGAATATCACCGTTGCTATTATGGGCTGTGTGGTTAACGGACCGGGCGAGGCTCGGGAGGCGGACATTGGCATTTGCGGCGGAGATCAATGCGGTGTGATTATCAAAAAAGGGCAGGTGATTCGCCGGGCGCCGGAGGATCGGCTGCTGGAAGAATTCATGAAGGAAATTGAAAAGCTATGACGCAACAAAACGGGTTTCTCAGTTTATTTGGTCAATACATAAGCAATGAAGGCATAAAGGAATCATTTGTTTCCTGTGAAGTGGAAAAGTGCCTTTTGTCTGACGGGCGCCGCGTCATGGCGCTGACTGCGCGAAGCGGGCGCTATCTTGCGTTACAGGAAATTGACGCGGCCTGTGCTGCGTTGGCGGGTGCGCTGAACCTTTCCCGGGTGACTTTGGATGTCGCCTTTCCGGGCGTGTCTTTTGATAATGGATACACCGCCGACCTTTTATCCCTGCTGCGGCGGGGAATGCCGGCTCTGAACGGGGTGTTTGCCGGCGCGGCTTCCCGGCTGGAAGGGGAAACGCTGACCATCACCCTGCAGAACGGCGGTTTCCGACTGCTGGAGGAGCAGCACGCGGCCGATCGGCTGCGGGAACTGATTGCGGCAAAGTTCGGGGTGCACTTGACGGTCTCGTTTGACGGGGTGCTGGAAGCCACTCAGGAAATGACCGAGAAAAATGCCAAGGCCGCGGCGGAAAAGCTGCAAAAGGCACAGAAGAAAGCCGCCGAGCCGGTGAAATATACCCATGTGCCGGAAAATGGGCTTTTGTATTACCCTGAGTCAGCCAAGCCGGTGTACGGACGGGCCGTTCAGGACAAGCCTTTTCCCATCAAAGACGTGACCCCCGACTTTGGAAAAGCGGTTATGTGGGGGGATATTTTCAAAATCGAGGTGCGGCCCACGAAATATGGCGGCCGTGCCCGACTGAATATGAGCATTACCGATTATACTGGTTCCTATATCGTCAAGGGAATTTTCGATGCAGAATACGTTTTGGCCATTGAAGGGCTGAAAAAAGGGGATACAGTGCTGGTTCGGGGAAGTATCAGCTATGATGATTTCGAGCGGGAGTATGTCATGAACGCTTCTGATATTTCCCGGGTTGTCCGGTACCGCCCTAAGGATGAGGCGCCGGTCAAGCGGGTGGAACTGCACACTCATACCAATATGTCCGCCATGGACGGGGTATCTCCTGTGGAGGATATTGTGCAGCGGGCATTTGAATGGGGCCATAAAGCCATAGCGATTACGGATCACGGCGTAGCCCAGGCGTTTCCGGGGGCTATGAACGCGGTGGAAAAAATCCGCAAAAACGGCGGGGAATTCAAGGTGATTTACGGAATAGAAGCCTACTTTGCCAACGACATGGTGCCGGCGGTGGAGGGGCAGTCCGACCAGCCGCTGGGCGGGGAATTTGTGGTTTTCGACGTGGAAACCACCGGACTTTCCGCCGTGTCCGAGCGGTTGACGGAAATCGGCGCGGTGGTGCTGAAAAACGGCGAGGTGACCGAAACCTTCAACACCTTTGTTGATCCCCAGCGGCCCATTCCGGCGAAGATCACGGAACTGACCGGCATTAACGACGAAATGGTCAAGGGTGCGCCCAAGGAGGACGAGGCCGTCGCCCGGTTTTTGGATTTCTGCGCCGGCAGGATTTTGGTGGCCCACAACGCCCCCTTTGATATTTCCTTTATCACCGCCGCGGCCAATCGCAGCGGGCTGCCGTTTGCCCCCACGTTTATTGACACGGTTCCCATGGCCCGGGCGCTGCTGCCTGATTTGAAGAACCATAAGCTGGATACCATCGTTGCCGCCTTGAACCTTCCCAAATTCAACCATCACCGGGCCAGCGACGACGCAGAGGCTCTGGCGGGTGCGTTTGCGGAGTTTTGCCGCCGGTTGGAGGAGGACGCCGGAATCGCCTCGGTTTCCCAGATCAACGGAGGATTGGCCGGCGGCAAGGCGCAGAAGATGCAGCGGTACCATATGATCATTTTGGTGCAGAATCAAACAGGCTTGAAAAATCTTTATAAGCTGATTTCCAAATCCCATTTGGAAACCTTCAACCGCAAGCCCATCATTCCCAAAAGCGAACTGATTCGGTATCGGGAAGGTCTGTTAATCGGCAGCGCCTGCGAGCAGGGCGAACTGTTTCAGGCGGTGCTTTTGGGCCGCCCCTGGGGAGACCTGCTGGATGTCGCAAAATTTTACGATTACCTGGAAATTCAGCCGCTGGGCAACAACGCGTTTATGCTGCGGGAGGGAAGGGTTCAGTCGGAGGAGGAGCTGCGCAATTTTAATCGAACCATTCTCAAGCTGGCGGACAAACTGGGGAAAATGACGGTTGCCACCGGCGACGTGCATTTTTTGGATCCGTCGGACGAAATTTTCCGCCGGATTTTAACGGCCGGTCAGGGATTTACCGACGCAGATCAGCAAGCCCCGTTGTATTTTCGGACAACCGACGACATGCTCCGGGAATTCTCCTACTTGGGGGAAAAGCGGGCTTATGAAATTGTGGTGGAAAACCCCAATAAAATTGCAGACGAAATCGAGGACATTCGTCCCATCCCGGAGGGCAAATATTCACCCTTCATCGAGGGCTCCGATGATTTGCTGCGGGAAAAGGTTATGGCCACTGCTTATAAGACCTATGGCAACCCATTGCCGGAAATTGTGGAGAAACGGCTGGAGAAGGAACTGAACTCCATCATCACCAACGGTTTTTCCATTATGTATGTGACCGCGCAAAAGCTGGTGGCCGACAGTGTGGAGCATGGGTATCTGGTGGGATCGCGGGGATCAGTGGGCTCCTCCTTTGTGGCCACTATGGCGGGCATTTCGGAGGTCAATCCCCTGCCGCCTCATTATATCTGCCCGGCCTGCAAGCACAGCGAGTTCATTACTGACGGGAGCATCGGTTCCGGCTTTGACCTGCCGGAAAAGCTTTGTCCCCAGTGCGGAAAGAAGATGCTTGGGGACGGGCACGACATCCCCTTTGAAACCTTTTTGGGGTTTAAAGGGGACAAGACGCCCGATATCGACCTTAATTTTTCCGGCGAATATCAAAACAGCGCCCACAAATTTACGGAAGAATTATTCGGTTCTGATAAGGTGTTTAAGGCCGGCACCATTTCCACCGTGGCAGATAAAACGGCTTATGGCTTTGTCCGCAAATACGCGGAGGAACGGGGCCTTTTGCTCAACAAAGCGGAGATTGACCGGCTGACCATCGGCTGCACCGGGGTCAAGCGCACCACCGGGCAGCATCCCGGCGGTATGGTGGTTGTGCCCCGGGATCGGGAGATTTACGATTTCTGCCCCGTGCAGCATCCGGCGGACAAAACCGATTCCGACACGGTCACCACCCACTTTGATTTCCGCTCTATCCACGATACCATCCTCAAGCTGGATATTCTGGGGCATGATATTCCAACCATCTATAAATATCTTGAGGAGTTTACCGGCATCCCGGTGATGACCGTTCCCATGTCGGATAAAAAGGTCATGAGCCTGTTTACCTCCCCGGAGGCGCTGGGGGTAACGGAGCAGGAAATTGGGGTCAAAACCGGCACCCTTTCCCTTCCGGAGCTGGGCACATCCTTTGTTCGGGAAATGCTGATGGAGGCCCAGCCCAAAACCTTTGACGATCTTTTGCAGATTTCCGGCCTGTCCCACGGGACGGATGTTTGGCTGGGCAACGCCCAGGAGCTGATCAAAAACGGCACCTGCACCATCGCCGAGGTCATTGGAACCCGGGACAGCATCATGACCTATCTGATCCACAAGGGCTTAGAGGAAAGCATGGCTTTTAAGATTATGGAGATCACCCGAAAGGGCAACGCGCCCAAGCTGCTGACCGACGAGCACAAGGACGCCATGCGCGCCTGCGGCGTTCCGGAATGGTATATCAAAAGCTGCTTGAAAATCAAGTATATGTTCCCCAAGGCCCACGCCGCCGCCTACATGATTTCCGCCTTGCGGCTGGGGTGGTATAAGGTTTACCATCCAGTGGCGTACTATGCGGCGTTTTTCACGGTTCGCAGCGAGGATGTGGACGTCAAGCTGATTTTAGACGGCCGGGATAAGGTGCAGAATCGAATGCGGGAAATCCAGATGAAGGGCAAAGAGGCCACCGCCAAGGAAAACGGGACCTTCACGACCCTGCAAATCATCAACGAGGCCATGGCCCGGGGGGTGCAGTTCCTTGCGGTGGATATTTACAAATCCGACGCGCGGAAATACCTGATTGAGGATGAAAAAATCCGCCTGCCCTTTTCCGCCATGGCGGGGGTGGGGGCCAATGCCGCCGAGGCGCTGAAGGAGGCCGCGAAGCAGGGAGATTTCATCTCCAAGGAGGAGCTGCAGCTCCAGTCTGGGGTTTCCAAAACCACCATTGAGGCGCTGAGCGAAATCGGGGCTTTGGACTTTTTGCCCGATACCAACCAGCTTTCGTTGTTTTAGCAGGGCAGGTTCGTGAGTGGGAGCGGCGCGTCCCATACCTTGTAAAATGCGGCAAATAGCAATTCTGGCTTTGCAATAGAAGGGAAACGGATAAAAAAGAAGGCAGAATCCTATCTGCCTTCTTTTAACACCTTTGCATTTTGTTTGTCCTTGTATTTTCTTATGGCTTTGATTGATTTTCCATTCGATCCAGCGTTTGTTTGGCAAATTTCATTGCTTGCGCTGAAATATCGGCAGGCGTAATCTCAGGTTCTTCCATTTTCGCTATGCCCTTGACGGACGGAAGATCATTGTACAGCCGTTTATAGAAATCCAGCAGCTTGCGATTGGTTTTTTCCCGTTCTTTAATGATATTGCCGGCGCCTATACCAATGCCATGCGACTTCGTTTCCGTTAAAGGCTGAATCGCCTGGGTAATATATTCGGTATCAGCGGCAATTTTTTGAACCTGCGCTAAAATATACTGCAAAGTAGGCTGTTCTGGAACATCCATCACAGCCCTCGAGGCTTTGTCCAGGTATTCGCTCAAAAGAGCCGTGATATGTTCAAAAAGCTGTGGATTCACAATCGCATTGGCGTCTCCCGCAACATTAGGCTGCTCTCCAGCAAGGAAATCAGGCGAGTGATTTGCTCCTTTGCAAATTCCAGATCCGAACGGACAGTTCTCTCTTCCATATCATGTTCCTCGTTATAGCACCTCGGTTTAAAACGCCCCTGCTTTTTCTTTTATTTATAAAATTCGATTGCCTTTATTTCTTGGAGCAGCATTTCAAGAAAAAATTTTTGGCCTGCGGCGGATAGCTTGTCCTGATCATTGCGGCTGTGCAATTGCCGGTAACCCAAACGAAACACCATTTCGTTGCTGTCAATGCAGCGCACATGATGCAGACGCTTAGCTTCTTCCTGCAAATAAGCATTGCAATCACAAATCCATTCATTATAGCTGTAACCGGAGGAACGATCATCATACGGCAAATATTCTAAGTTGAACAACAGCACCGGACAAAAAACGGAAGAAATATTATTGAGCATTCGGCTCAATTCCGATTTCATTGCTTCATAAGCGTGCAGCTTTTCAGTATTATTATAAACTGCAAAGCCCTGCGTAATGCCTGGAATAAAGTCATCCGGCGATAAAATGATGATCATTAAATTTGCGAAATCAAATGGCATATTTTGATTCAGCCTGCGCATTTGCAGCGAACAGTTGAGATATCCAAGTTCCCTTCGCAGCGCGGCTAACAACCCCTCATAGGATTTCCCGGAATAAACCTGTACCTGCCTTTGTAACGGCAGTGGTTCACTATAATTCATCGCTTGCTTTGCTTCTTGATTCATCATTTTTTTGCTCCTCTCGCCAAAATGCTAATAATTACCTTACATTACCAAATTTTACTAGTATTATATCTAAAATAACGACAAAAGTCTATAAGTAATTTCTATAAATATTATGTTATATATTTAAAGTTATTTAGTAAATTACAATAATTTGCTCATCAAATGAAATACAGGCTTAACAAATTTTGTGTGTGAAAGCAGGGTCCGCTTTCATAGATCTTTGCCGAAAAGGGCAAAAGGACTTGTAATTTGATGGAAATGCTGATAAAATAAAAAAAATTACTTAAGGGTGTTGTTAAATTTGGCAATCAATAAACTGATTGATCTAGACCAATATTCTATACCAGAGCTAATGGAAATCCTGCAAATTGCCAGGATTATCAAACGCAAGCCGGAGTATTATCAGGACAGCTGCCACGGCAGAGTCATGGCGACGCTGTTTTACGAGCCTTCTACTCGGACGCAGATGTCCTTTCAAACAGCAATGCTTCGGTTGGGCGGGAAAATAATTGGATTTGATAACCCCAATAATTCTTCCGTTTCTAAAGGAGAAAGCTTAAAGGATACCATTCGCGTTGTGAGTAATTACGCTGATATTATCGCGTTGCGCCATCCGCTTGAGGGATCAGCACGAGCGGCGTCAATGTTTGCCTCCTGCCCGTTAATTAACGCAGGAGATGGGGGGCATTTGCATCCGACGCAAACACTAACGGATTTGTTTACCCTATCCGAAACCAAAGGAACCCTGGAGCATCTCACTGTGGGCCTCTGCGGGGACTTGTTAAACGGCCGCACCGTTCATTCTCTTATTAAAACCCTTTGCCGTTTTCGGGGAAACCGATTTGTCCTGATCTCCACCGAGGAACTGACAGTGCCTCGGTATATCAAGGAAATAATGGATCAGGCCGGCTGCGCCTACACACAATGCGGCAGTCTGACAGAAGCCATTGGGGATATTGACGTATTGTATATGACCCGAATTCAGCGGGAGCGCTTTGCTAATCAAGAGGAATACGAACGGCAAAAGGGCGTATTTATTCTTGACGCGGAGAAGCTAAAGAGGGCAAAATACGGGCTGAAAATTCTGCATCCGCTGCCTCGGGTGGACGAAATTGCCGTAGAAGTGGACGATGATCCACGGGCTGTTTATTTTGACCAAACGGAGTATGGAATGTATGCCCGCATGGCGCTCATTCTGACCATGCTGGATGGAAGCGAAAAACGGTTTGACGCGCGTCCCGAAAGCAATACGACCCGTCCTTGCACCAATCCACGCTGTATTACTCAAACGGAAGCCTATCTGCCACGGCTGGCCCATAAGGATAGACGATACAGCGTTTGTGAATACTGCGAGCATGAATATGAAAAATAAGGCTTTAATTTGGTTTGGTAGTCCGCACAAGGTAGGGTATACCGCTCAAATGGTTAACGAGCTGGCCAATGCACTATCGGATGATACAGAAATATTCATATATAATTGTTATGAAGAGAATCCGCGGCCTTGTATCGACTGCGGCTTTTGCAAACAGCAGGAGGGCTGCTCTTCTTCAGATTTGGACGGGCTGTATGCCGCTTTGGAAGAATCAAATATTTTAATTATTGCATCGCCGGTTTATAATATGGGCTTTCCTTCTCCGCTGAAAGCAGTAATTGACCGGATGCAGCGGTATTATAATGCCCGATTTTCCTTAGGGAAAAAGCCTCCAATTCCAGCTGCAAAACGGGCTTACCTACTGTTGACAGCCGGCAGCGGGGAAGGGGTATCGTTTTGTATCATCCATCAGCAATTAGAACAAATGTTCACAATTCTTAATGCCAAATTGAAAAAGACCGTTTTATTATCCAGTACAGATGAAAATCCGGCGTTGGAGCAGGCGTTGGAAAAAATATATGATATTGCAAAGGACATAAACCAGAGCTGAGATGGAACCCTAGTAACGGGACAATCAAACCGATTGCCTGTGAAAAGGAGGATTTCCATGAGCGAAATAAAGAATTTGACTGAGGAGCAGTTTGATGCGGTGGTGTCCAAAAGCCAAACGCCGGTCTTGGTGGATTTTTGGGCTCCTTGGTGCGGCCCTTGCCGCATGCTTGCGCCCGTTTTGGAGGAGGCGGCGCGTGATGCCGGAGGCGCGGCGGCTTTTTACAAGGTCAACGTGGATGATGAGCCTGACCTGGCGGCCCGGTTCGGCGTACAGAGTATTCCCACACTCGTGGTATTCCAAGCCGGGAAACCCATTAACAAATCAATTGGCGCGATCGGAAAAAATAAAATTTTGGAGCTGCTGAATCTGTAAATTTTCGGCCATTCGGGAGCAACCGGATGGCCGGTTTAAAAAAGGAGACGGTACATATGGCAGAATATACGCTGGTATGGGCGGATGATTTCGGCCTTGACGGCAAGCCGGATCCCGCCAAATGGACTTTTGAAACCGGCGGACACGGCTGGGGAAACGGCGAGAGCCAATTCTATGTTGACTCGCAAAAAAATGCTTTTGTTCAAGGCGGCAGCTTGTTTCTGAAAGCATTTCATGAGTCTCACGGCGAAAATCAGTATACCTCCGCCAAGATTACAACATATGGAAAGGCGGCCTGGCAATATGGTAAATTTGAAATCCGCGCCAAGCTGCCTCGAGGAAAAGGCTCCTGGCCGGCTATCTGGATGATGCCGGTTGACAGTAAGCAAGGCGTTCGTTGGCCCCTGTGCGGAGAAATTGATATTATGGAGCATGTGGGTTGGGATGAAAATAAAGTCCATGTAAGCCTGCATACGGATCTTTACAATCATCAAAATCATACCCAAAGAACCGCCTCAGAAGCTCTAGAGGACGTGTTTCATACATTTCATGTCTATGGAATGGAATGGACCGACGAAAAGATTACCTTTACTTTTGATGGAAGAGAGATCAAAACCTGGACTCGCGGCGACAACGGGACGGATTCTACGGCCCTTGGCTGGCCATTTGACAAACCTTATTATATCATTTTGAATATTGCTGTCGGGGGCTTCTGGGGTGGCGAAATTGACAATAATACGTTGCCTTACACAATGGAAGTTGATTATGTTCACGTATATCAAAAGCTTTAATATGTAAAATACGGTTAAAGGATAACAACGGTGTGTCAAGAGCGCAGTTGTGTTTTGGCATACCGTTTGTTATTGTGCGCTGAACAACTAATAAACTGTGCGTTTTATGCATAGCTCGATGGTACAAAAATAAAAAATTACAGTTTAATGAATTAAAAATAGGATTCTGAGAGCTAAAAAATATAAGAAAATGAGATGGAATGAATCACTGATTATAGGATTCGGGCAAAATACCAAGATTCAGCAATGCAATTTTTGCTTTTCCCTCCCCTTAATTATACAAAATATTTATTTTGTATAATTACCTGTATTTTGACCAAGCAGTAAACGGAGTTCCCTGCTGATTGATCGCGTTCCTCGGTTCAGCCTCTATTCTTGACTCATATTTCATTGTGTAGTATAATTACTTTAAAAGGAGGGCTAATTATGAATTGTCTTAATTGCGGTTCTTTTGTTCCTGATGGTGCTCATTACTGTCCGAATTGTGGTGCATACCAGAAACCTGATTACCAAAAACAAGCTCAAAATAATGCGTTATCTGATTTTCCTTCGGTTTCGCAACCCTCCTTCCAGCAGACTCCGATTCTAAAGCAGCCTCCCTATACGCAGCAAACGCCAGTTTACTCCCCCTTTGTCCAACGTGACGATGGAGGTCCGGCCATTGCTGGCTTTATTTTAGGAATTCTTTCACTTGTTTTCACCTTGGTTTGTTTTCCGATTTTGAATATTATTTTAGGAATTATTGGATTGGTTTTATCTATTAGAGGGATGAAATCCTCTAAAAGAGGAATGGCTACTGCCGGCGTCATTTTATCGGCAATCGGATTAGCCTTTGGCGTTTTCTTGATTGTATTTATCATCATTGGCTTTACGGTAATTACACCGGATTATACGGGCGTGTATTTTTAAAGCGGGAATATAATTTTCTATGAAACATGAACTGCTGATACAGACTCCAGAAATAATTCGAGATTTTCTGATTTATATGGAAACGGTTCGGGGCCGTTCAGAAAAAACGGTAGAAGAATACTATATGGATCTGCGCACCTTTTTTCGGTATCTTCTAATGGCTCGCGGCATGGTTTCTTCCGATATTGCTTATCAAAAAATTGATATTTCCGTCATAGACTTGGAGTTTATTTCCAGCGTTACATTAACAGATGTTTATTCCTTTTTGGTTTTTTGTAAAGATGAACGAGGCAACGCCGCTCGGACAAGAGCGCGCAAAACCTCTTGTCTGCGGACATTTTTTAAGTATCTAACAGGAAAAACCCAGCAATTGCAAGTGGATCCCTTGCAGGAGTTGGATTCTGTAAAAACGGGTAAGTCTCTGCCCAAATATTTGACGCTGGAACAAAGCCGACAGCTGTTAGAGGCGGTGGAAGGCAAAAATAAAGAACGGGATTATGCCATCCTTACCCTATTTCTAAACTGCGGGCTTCGGCTATCTGAGCTTTGTGGTTTGAATTATGGGGATATTCGCCAGGATCATACAATGCGGATCACTGGTAAGGGGAACAAAGAGCGGATTGTTTATCTTAATGAAGCGTGTGAAAATGCGTTAATCCGTTGGATGGAGGTCCGCCCGGTGGATGGCGTGGCGGCAAAAGATAAAAACGCTTTGTTTTTGAGCGGTCGGAAACGCCGCATTTGCAATAAAACAGTGCAGCATATGGTCTACCAATATTTGGATAAGATTGGCCTGGGCGGTCAGGGCTATTCAGTCCACAAACTGCGGCACACGGCCGCTACGCTGATGTACCAGTATGGAAATGTGGACGTCCGGACGCTTCAAAGCATATTGGGACATGAAAATTTGGGAACGACGGAAATCTATACCCATTTATCCAATCAGCAAATCGCTCAGGCTGCTGAGAGCAATCCTTTGGCCTCTTTTCATGTCAAAAAAAAATAACGGCTCCTTTTTGGGCCTCATGGCATTCAGAAACAGATAAAACAAAAAGCGACATACATACTCAGTATGCCGCTTTTTGTTTTTGGAGGAGATAAGGAATTTGTAAACGCGCTTGATTTTTTAAGTAAGCGCGTACAACACATATTTATGAAATTTCCCGGGAAATCATTCCTGATCAGTTGAATTATTTTCTTGATTTACCGCTGAATCATCATGAAAAACCTGTTCTTCTTCCAGAAGGGAGCGATGAACCATTTTTCCGTTGTAATATACGTATTCAGGAGTCTCCTCCCCTTCCCCGCCATTCCAGAAATTTTCCGGATGCTTAACAGCTTCGGCGGACTGTTCGGGATGTTCTTCATAATAAGGATCAAGAATATATTTCTGGATCTGCGGAAACACATTAAAGCTAATAAAAAAGGAAACTAAGCCAAAAAACATACCCGCGATTAAAACCAGCGAAAAAACAAATAAAATGGGAAAAATAAAGGAGTAAAAGACCAGCAAGCCAGCAGCCAGCGTAAACGCCAGTAAAACCACCGTCATAAACAGATTGCGAAACAAACAGGCAAAGGAAAAAATAAGAGCGTTTTTAAACAGCTCGCGAAGCTTTAAATCCAATGTAACGATCATCATATACAAGTAATACTGCATAAAAACAAATACAATACCTACCATAACGCAGGCGCCAAAGGGTATGGCATACCACCATCCGCTGGCTAAATTTGCCCAATAAAACGGGATGGCAATGATCAGAAGCATAAAAACCAGATAAGAGAGCAATGATACAGCCAAACATTGCTTCCAGTTGTTTTTGACACACCCTTTGAAATCCTGCCAAAAGAAGCACGGCTCCCGCCTTGTATAATCCCGGGTGATCCGAGTTACAGCCGCCCATACTGGACTCAGCAGAACAACCGGCAAAAAGGACAGAATAATCAACGGCGCAAAGCCGGTAAAGCGGTTGATGAAAGCGCCCAAGCCAGAACATATAAGCGCAACCGGAATCAATACGGCGACAAACATTAGATTTAACAGCGCAATATTCCAAAATTTTTCCTTTAATATAGAAAAAAATTCAAAAAATGCGTTTTTTTGCGGTTCCGATTTAGATACGCCCTTCCCCGGCGCGGGAGAATGGAGGTTATTAAAAAATCCTGCCATGTATGTTTTAGCTCCTTTTTATTTCGACTTTCCTGTGTCAACGGCTGTGAGCTACCTTGGGATGGTATTTTTTATAGGCGGTAGAATATTTCTCTTGTATGGCGTTGGCGTATACCTGGGTTGAAGAAATATCTGCATACCCCATCATTTCCTGTATGTCCTTTAGAGAGGCGCCGTTTTCCAACAAATGCGTGGCAAAGGAATGACGCACAGTATGCGGCGTGATATCCTTTTTAATTTTCGCTTTCTGCGCATAACCTTTAATAATTTTCCAGAACCCCTGCCGGGTCAGCCGGCCGCCGGACATATTCAAAAACAACGCTGATTCGTCCGGCTTCTCTGCCAAAATCGGACGAACCCATTTGATATAGTCCTTCAAAGCCTTGGCCGCGGAGGGATAAAGCGGCGCCATTCGTTCGTTTTTTTCATTTCGGCAATGCAGGATGTCCAACTGAAGGTTTACATCGTCAAGCTGCAAATCTACCAGTTCCCCCACCCGTATTCCGGTGGCATACAGTACCTCAAGCATCGCCTTATCGCGGCAACCCTTTGGATCGCTTTCATCCGGCTGCGCCAGCAAAAGATCCACTTCTTTTCCGGTCAGGATCGCGGGAAGCTGGCGTTTGGGCTTTTCCACGTGAATCCCCATGACAGGATTTCGGTCTATATAACCTTGTAGAATCATGAATTTATAAAAGGTTCGGACGGATGAGATTGTCCTTGTGATTGTGGACTGGGACTTTCCAGCTCTTTTCAGAGCTGCAATATACCGTTGAATGCTTTCCTCTGTTACAGCGGATAAATCCGTATTTCCCAGGAAATGCATGAATTGCGATAGATCCCGGGAATAGGATTCCAGCGTATTAGACGACGCTTTTTTCTGCTCCGTCAAAAACGCCACAAATTCCTTTAAATAATCCGCCACTTTTCATCCATCCTATCTCATTGAAAAGTAAAAAAACGCATAAACGCCGTGCTTAAAATACCATCCAGCAAAACAGAAGCCAAAAGTAACATCGCATATCGCCCTTGACGGTACAAAAACTCCCTGCAAACAGGCCATAAATCAAGATAAGGGCTTTCTGGACGAACGACTCCAAACAGTGATACCGACAGCTTAAGCGACTGGCGGCAGGAAAGGATTACCGCCAGGGAAGACAAGAAATTGACCGGCGTTAAAATTAAGGCGGCAAAGGCAACGCCCGACAACCCCATATTCGCATACAAAAAGCCTGAAATCATCCCTAACCCCAGACCGCGAACAAAAGGCAGCAAAACGATAAACGGGGCGCCCACGCTTGACAGACCAAGAAATATGGATAGGGCCATAAACGGCAAAATTCCCAAAAACGACGCTAAACAGGTCACAAAAAAGCCTTGGTTTTGCCGTGCAGACGTAAACCCCTTTACCATTTCATCCAATCGCAGCACGGTCAAGAACTCGCCCTTAACGAGTAATGCGCCGCATACCATACCCAATAGCAGCAGAGCAGCCAAAACCAGCAGGCTTCCGTTCTGCAGTATGAAATCTCGGTATCCCTTTGTATCAAAACGCCTTGCCTTTAACCGTCCCATATTTTCCCTCCAGCATGTTTTCTAGTTCATGTCTATGCCAAAGGGACAGGCATTATTCCCCTCTGCTTAATTCTTCTGCTCGTTGAACGCTTTGTCGCATACCGCCTCTAATTGTATCGTCAAATTCATGAGCGTCAAAATAAGATAAAGCGGCTAAGGTGGTGCCGCCGGGCGAACAAACCATCTGAATCAGCTCGTCTGCCGTCATGCCGCTTTCCGTTAGCATTTTTGCGCTGCCAATCAGGGTTTGTGCAAACAAATGAAGGGATGCGTCATACGGCAGCCCCAGTCTCTCCCCTTCCTCAGCAACATTTTTGGCCAATTTAAAAACATAGGCAGGACTGCTGCCGCTGACAGCAATAACAGCGTTCATCTGCTCCTCTTGGCAGGTTTCAATCTCACCTGAAAGACGAAATATCTCACAAACCTCTGAAAATTCCCCGTCGGTTACCGCATCGTTTCGGCACAAAGCCGAAGCGCCGCAGCCAAGCAGCAACGGCGTATTTGGCATGACGCGAATCACCTTGGTGTTTTTTCTTGTTTTTTGCAAAATATGCTCTATCGTTATGCCAGCCGCAACGCTGACCAGACAGTGATTCTCCCGCAAAACGGGCGATATTCTTTCCAGGACGATATCCATTTGCTGGGGCTTGACGCACAAAAACAAATATCGGCAGCCTTTTGCCGTTTCTGCCTCATCCTTACACAGGGTCACACCAGATTTAGTTGCATATTCGCATTTTTCCGGAAATAGATCATAGATATAGATATTTTTCGGTTTTATGTAATCCTTCTGCAAAATACCGCTAAGAATAGCGCGGGAAATATTTCCTCCCGCGCCAATAAATCCAAATGGATTAAGACTCATTTTACATGCCACCCCCGCTTTGCGATGAAAGTATTATACTTCATTATTCCCTTGTTTTCAATGTTTTTTTGATTTTTTCAGAATTTTTATAACAACGCACAATTTTACAGTCAATTTATTATGTTAAGTTAACAAATATTATGTAAATAAATTTATGTAAATATAGGGCCTGCCATAAATAACCATTTATGTAAACTGAGGCTATGGACGTATTGTGATGGTTTTTACGGTCATCAAATTGCTGCTTGAACGCTCAAAACATGAGGCGCTCTCCCCTTCCCCCCTGGCATCTATTTCAATGAAAATTACTATTTGCAATCCTTCCAGTTTATGATAAAATAAATGTAATAAGTATTAGAAAGAAAGGGTGTTTCACATTTGAGGGCCGTTATTACAGTAATTGGTAAGGATATGGTGGGTATCCTGGCGAGAATAAGCGGCGAATGCGCTAAATTTAATGTTAATGTTACAGAGGTCACCCAATCGGTACTTCAGGATTTGTTCGCTATGATCATGATGGCTGATATTCAGGATCTGTCTGTTCCGTTTCATGCGTTTTCGGACACCATGCAGGCTTTGGGCAGGGAAATGGGCCTGTCGGTGCATGTTATGCATGAGGATATTTTTCATTCCATGCATCGTGTCTGAGCGAAGCTGAATTTAATAGAAGGGAGTATTTCATGCTGAACGCCGGAGATATTTTAGAGACCATTACTATGATCCAGGACGAACATCTGGATATTCGCACCGTCACAATGGGGATCTCGCTGCTGGATTGTGCGGACAGTGATATTGACAGTGCCTGTGATAAGGTGTATGAAAAAATTGTCCGGTATGCCGGAGCATTGGTTCCGGTATGCGAGGACATCGAGCATCAATACGGAATTCCAATTATTAATAAGCGCATTGCCGTTACGCCCATTGCCATGCTGGCGGCGGCCTGTCAAAGCCGGAATCCTGTTAAATTTGCACGAACGCTGGAAAAAGCTGCACAGACGGTAGGCGTTAATTTTATCGGCGGGTATTCCGCGCTGGTGCACAAGGGCTTTGCCGCGGGGGATTATGCGCTGATTGAAAGCATTCCCGAAGCGTTGGCGGCAACGGATCATGTTTGTTCCTCTGTTAATATTGGGTCTACAAAAGCGGGGATTAATATGGATGCGGTGGCCAAGATGGGGCAGATCATTCGGGAAACCAGCTTAAAAACCGCTGACAGGGACTGCATTGGCGCAGCAAAGCTAGTGGTATTTTGCAATGCGCCGGAGGATAATCCATTTATGGCGGGCGCTTTTCATGGCGTTGGAGAGCCTGATTGTGTTGTGAATGTTGGCGTTTCCGGGCCGGGCGTGGTTCGGGCGGCATTGGCTAAGTCGGAAGGTCTGGATATTACCGGCGTCGCGGATCTCATTAAGCGCACAGCCTTTAAAATTACCCGTATGGGTCAATTGGTGGCGAAGGAGGCTTCTCGCCGCTTGTGCGTTCCCTTTGGAATAGTGGATTTGTCCCTGGCGCCCACGCCGGAGGTTGGGGATTCCGTGGCCCATATCCTGGAGGAGATGGGATTGGAAAGCGTTGGGGCCTGCGGTACAACGGCAACCTTAGCGCTTCTGAACGACGCGGTTAAAAAAGGCGGTATTATGGCGTCGTCCCATGTGGGAGGCTTGTCGGGAGCGTTTATTCCTGTGACGGAAGACGCAGGCATGATAGACGCTGCCCGCAGCGGTGCGTTGGGGATTGAAAAGCTGGAGGCTATGACGGCAGTTTGTTCCGTGGGACTTGATATGATTGTTATTCCTGGGGATACGCCGGCAGCTGTGATTTCAGGCATTATTGCGGATGAGGCGGCTATAGGCATGATTAATTCTAAAACCACGGCGGTGCGGCTGATTCCCGCCATTGGGAAGCAAGTGGGGGAGGAATTGAATTTCGGCGGATTGTTGGGAAGCGGCCCGGTTATGCGAGTCAGCGCCAAATCACCGGAGCGTTTTATATCCCGCGGAGGCCGAATTCCGGCGCCGATACAGTCACTGAAAAATTAGCGAGGCTGAAGCCGTTTTTGCTATACAAACGTGACTTCAATATAGATAAAATTAGCATCCCGGCCGATTTTCATGTTGACAAGAAAAGACCGGGATGCTATACTATTCATTGCTGTCCGGCAGAAAAACCGGATCCTGTGCGAGTGTGCTGGAACAGGCAGACAGGCACGTTTGAGGGGCGTGTGTCAACAGACGTACGGGTTCAAGTCCCGTCACTCGCACCA
>CALWPT010000033.1 GCA_944383495.1 uncultured Clostridia bacterium
ATGATAGTTTTTCAGTACCCCTTCCAGGGGCCAGCAGGCTCTGTCCCCTCGGGGGTCTGCGCATACCACTGCCTTTCTAGTGGTTTCGATTTGAGAATGGAGCGGCTGCCTCCGTCCCGGCCCCCTAGCCCGCGCGGCCCAATGCCATGCGGCATTGAAGGTATCGGCCGCGCTCACAGCAGAAACGGGGGCGGCGGGCGAATGCGCCGCATTGGGTGCGGGGCACCCAAAGGCGCGGCGCGGGGCGGCGGGGCTTTTTTTGAACAAACTCTGTTCCCGCCTCCGGCGGGAACCCCTAAAGGATACAATTAAACAAAATAAGAAACCTTTTGTCCAATTTTCCGCGCGGCGGGCATTCGCCCTTGGCGCGCAAAATTAAACAAAAGCCGTTATTTTGTATAATTGTCAAAGTTCAAAAGCCCCTTTGCCCCTGAGTGCCCGCCTAGTTGGGGCGCCGGGAACAGGAGGTGATCGGGCCGCAAGGGGTTTCGCGCGCTGCGGCGCGCGCAGCCGCGACCTGCGCCCCCTCCGCTGCGCTGCGGGGATCGCAGGGGCGCGGCGCAAAAGGGCTTGATCACAATCCCCCCCGCCCCTTTGAAAAAGGGGAGCGGAGCTCAATCCGAAACCCTCTTGACATCGCCGTGAACCACTGCTATAATAAGCAATGGAGCGATATACCGAAACGGATATCAACCACCGGGCTTCTTACCCACGCCACCGGCTCGGCGAACCGGTTCTGGCGCCGGGGGTAGTCAGCAGCTGATCAATGATCAGCTGCTTTTTTGATTGGTTCGGTTTCGCCTTTTCATGCTTTTCGGCTGAAATTTCTTTTTCCCCCTGTTCAATTGGGGGAAGTTGTGTTATTATATACTATAATTTTGTTTTGTTGCGGGCAAGGAAAGGACTGGTTTCATGTATCTTCATCTGGCCGACCAGCATTTACATACGGATAACTCCCCCGACGGCTCCCATTCCGCAATTCTCATGTGTGAGCGGGCGGTGGAGCTGGGGCTTCGGGCGATTGCCTTTACCGATCACTGCGAGGCGCCGGAGTATTATGACGGATACTATGAAAAGGCCCTTCCGCAAGCGTATTTTGACGCGGTGAAGGCCAAATCCGTGTTTCAGGGGCGGCTGTTGGTGTTGATCGGCGTCGAGCTGGGCGGCGCGGTTTATGAGGAGGAGCTTTGCCGCCGGCTTTTGAGCCAGTATTCCTATGATATTGTGCTATCCTCGCTGCACTTTGTCAAAGGAGCGAAGGAATACCATTTGATTGATTACCGGCAAGTGGATTACCGTCCGGTGCTGGAGGAGTATTTCAAGGAACTGCTGCGGCAGGCAAAGCAGAATCTGTTCGACAGCCTGGCTCACCTTGATTACCCGACCCGGTATATTCGAATGCAGGGGGTAGCGTGCAGCTTAAAGCCCTTTGCGGACTTGATCGATGAAATTTTAAAGGTTCTGGTTCAAAACGGCAAAGCGCTGGAAATCAACACATCCGGCCTGTCGGCCTGCTTTCACACCACGCTGCCGGGATATGATGTGATCAAGCGCTTCCGGGATCTGGGGGGCGAGCTTGTCACTGTCGGGTCGGACGCGCACTGTACCGCCAGCCTGGGCGGCGGGCTGGAGGAGGGCATCGCCTTAGCGCACAAGGCCGGGTTTTCCTACGTTACAATGTTTCAGCGCCGGGAGCCGGTGCTGTTGAAAATTGAGTAAAGCGAAGGAGTGGGGCGTATGGATAAGCTTCTAACGTTACTGGAAAAGAACGCCAGGTTCACAAACGCGGAGCTTGCGACAATGCTGAATGTCAGCGAGGAGGCGGTTGCCTCTCAGATTAAGGAATTGGAAAACCAGGGCGTGATCAAGGGATATAAGCCTTTGGTCGATTGGGATAAAATCGCCAACGACCGTGTGACGGCGATGATCGAGCTGAAGGTCACGCCCCAGCGGGACGCGGGATTTGAGGAGATTGCGGAAACCATTATGGAAATGGAAGAGGTGGAATCGGTCTATCTCATGTCGGGGGGCTACGATTTGTCGGTTCTGGTGCGGGGGCGCACCTTCCAAGAGGTGGCGATGTTTGTCGCCAAACGGCTGGCGCCTATGAAAAACGTTTTGTCCACCGCCACCCATTTTGTGCTGCGGCGGTATAAGGACATGGGGGTTGAACTGGCGGACAAGAAGCTGGACGACAGGGGGACCATTTCGCTGTGATGGATTATCAAAGCCTGATGAACCCACGGGCCAGGGATTTAAAGCCTTCCGGCATCCGCAAGTTTTTCGACATCGCCGAGGAAATGGAGGATGTGATTTCCCTTGGCGTGGGCGAACCTGATTTCAAAACGCCCTGGCATATCCGGGAAGCGGGTATTCATTCCTTAGAAAAGGCGAAAACCCGGTATACCGCCAACCGGGGGCTAAAAGAGCTGCGGAGCGAAATCGCCGCATACATGATCCGCAAGTTCCATATAGAATACCAGCCGGACAGTGAGGTACTGGTCACCGTCGGCGGCAGCGAGGCGATCGACGCTGCCATCCGCGTGCTGGTTTGCCCGGGGGACGAGGTTCTCTTTGCAGCGCCCAGCTTCGTGTGCTATGAACCGCTGATTACCCTGGGCCAGGCTGTTCCGGTGCCCATCGTTACAAGGGCTAAAGACAATTTTGCCCTGACCGCCGCTGATCTTGCGGCCGCCATCACAGACAAAACCAAGCTGCTGATCCTCCCCTATCCCAACAACCCCACCGGCGGCATCCTGCGCCGAAAAAACCTGGAGGAAATCGCCCAGGTGCTTCGGGGCACGGATATTTTCGTGCTGTCGGACGAAATTTACGCGGAGCTGACCTATGGGGAAAAGCATGTTTCCATCGCCGCTATCGAGGGCATGCAGGAGCGGACGATTCTGGTCAGCGGCTTTTCCAAATGCTATTCCATGACCGGCTGGCGTTTGGGATACGCCTGCGGCCCGGCGCCGGTGCTGTCCCAAATGACCAAGGTGCATCAATACGGGATCATGTCCGCTCCCACCACGTCCCAGTACGCCGCCATTGAAGCGCTGCGGAACGGGGACGCGGATATCGACAAAATGCGGGAGAAATACGATATGCGCCGGCGGTTTATTGTCGATGGGCTTCGCCGGATCGGGCTTTCCTGCTTTGAGCCGGAGGGCGCGTTTTACGCCTTTCCCAGCATTCAGAGCACCGGGCTTTCCAGCGAGGAATTCTGCGAGAGGCTGCTGTATTCCCACAAGGTGGCGCTGGTGCCGGGAACGGCCTTCGGAGCGTGCGGGGAAGGGTTTGTGCGGGCATCCTACTGCGAGTCCATTGAGCATATTCGCACCGCGCTGGAGCGGATCGAGCAATTTTTAGGAGAGCTGTAAATTGGACAAAATCGCGGTGACCGCCTGCCCCGATTATGGGGAGCAAACGGTGATAGAAGCTGTGGAACGGCAATTCTCGCTATTAGGGCTGGACAGCTTGATTGGCCCCGGCAAACGGGTGCTGATCAAGCCCAACCTGATCGGCAAACGGGCGCCGGAGCAGGCCGCCACCACCCATCCCATGGTGGTTCGCGGCGTGATTCGGGCGTTGAAAAAGCGGGGCGCGGAGGAAATCGTTATCGCCGATTCCAACGGCGGGGTTTACACCCCCTCCCTGCTGCGCTCCATTTACGACGGCACGGGGATGACCAGCGCCGCCCAAGCGGAGGGCGCAAGGCTGAATTTCGATACGTCCTTTGAGACCGTTTCCTTTCCGCAGGGCAGGCGGTGCAGGCAATTCAGCATCATCAAGCCCGTGCTGGAGGCTGATGTGATTATCAATGTCGCCAAGCTGAAAACCCATGCCATGACCGCGCTTTCCGGCGCGTGCAAAAACCTGTTCGGCTGTGTGCCGGGGCTGCAAAAGCCCGAGCTTCACTGCCGGTTTCCCCACCGCCCGGAATTCGGCGAGATGCTGACGGATCTGTGCGCGCTGGTTGCGCCCGCCGTCAGTTTGGTGGACGGCGTCATCGCCATGGAGGGCAACGGCCCTACTGGAGGCAGCCCTCGGAAGGTGGGCTGTCTCATCGGCGGGGAAAACCCCCATGCGGTGGACTTGGCCCTGTGCGCCGTGACCGGGCTGGATCCCCGGTCGGTGCCTACCTTGGAGAGCGCCTTGAACCGGGGCTTGGCGCCCGCTTCTCTTCAGGAGCTGGAGCTGGCGGGGGATTCGCTGCATCCGTTTTTAATCCCCGGCTTCAAAAAGCCCGATTCCCGGTCGGTGGATTTTTTGGAACGGCTTCCTTGCCCGCTTCGGCGGCCTGCTTCGTTTTTGCTAACGCCTAAACCGGTCATTGTCAAAAGCAGATGCGTGGGCTGCAACAGGTGCGGAGAGAGCTGCCCTAGGCACACCATTCAAATCCGAAACCGGAAGGCGGTTATTGACTATAAAAGCTGCATTAAATGCTATTGCTGCCATGAGATGTGCCCGGTCAAGGCCGTCGATATCCGCCGGTTCACGTTTTTTAAATTGTAACGCCATATAGGAGGAAACGCAATTGAAGGTCACCGTTAAAGCCGCCGCAAAGCTGAACCTCAGCTTAGATGTCGTCGGCCGACGAAGCGACGGATACCATCTGCTGGAAATGGTCATGCAATCGGTGGATTTGTTCGACACGGTCACTCTGACTGATCGGGAAAAGGGGGTTTCCCTATCGGTCAACCGGGACGATGTTCCCCAAAACGAGGCAAACATTGGATATAAGGCCGCCCGTCTTTTCTGCGAGTCGGCAAGGGTTCCCTTTGACGGGTTCCATATCAAGCTGAAAAAGCGCATCCCCATGGCCGCGGGTTTGGCCGGCGGCTCTGCTGACGCGGCGGCGGTTCTTTTGGGTCTGAACGAGTGGTTTGGGCGCCCCCTGTCGCTTGACGAGCTGCGGAACGCGGCGGTAAAAATCGGCGCGGACGTGCCGTTCTGCCTCATGGGGGGAACGGTGTTCGCAGAGGGCATCGGCAGCCTGCTGACGCCGCTGCCCTCCCTGCCCCGGTGCTTTTTTGTCCTGGCAAAAAAGGGGGAAAAGCCCTCTACCGCCCAGATGTACGCCCAGTACGATCAAATGATTCGTCCAAAGCGCCCCCGGACGCGGGAGCTGATAGACGCTCTTTGTTCCGGCCAATTGGACGCCGCCGCCCGCCTGTGCCGCAATGTGTTTGACGAAATGTGGGAATCGGAAAACGCTTTGCTGCGCCGTGTGATGCAGGAACACGGCGCGCTGGGAACGGCGGTTTCCGGCAGCGGCCCAACGCTTTTCGGCGTGTTCGAGGATGAAGGGAGCGCTGATCGCTGCGCCGGGGAACTGAAGGCGCTGGCGGATGAGGTTTTTGTCTGTGAACCAACGGAATTCGGATGCGAGATGGACGCTTGAGCTGCCTGCGGCAGGCTGTCCCCAGGGATAAATGCTCCGGCATTTGCGGTTACACAGCGCGCCAGGCGGGGAAGGACCTTGCGCCCCGGCAAAGGGCGCGGGCCTAGAGGAAACGGAATAAGGAGGCCGGAGCATGCGGACAGCCGGAATCATTGCCGAGTTTAATCCCTTTCACAACGGCCACGCTTACCTGATGCAAAAGCTGCGCAATATGGGTGTCACCCATATTGCTGTCGCCATGAGCGGGCACGTGACCCAGCGGGGGGAGTTTGCCCTGTTTGATAAATGGACGCGGGCAAAGGCCGCCTTATCCTGCGGAGCGGATTTGGTTTTGGAGCTGCCGCCCGGGGCGGTTTTATCCTCGGCGGAGGGCTTTGCGCGGGGCGGCGTTGGGCTGTTTCACGCCATGGGCGTGATCGATCTATTGGGATTTGGCAGCGAATCAGGGGAGCTTTCCGCCCTCAAGCGCCTTGCCGGCTGTATGAGCGCGCCTGCGTTCCAGGAGCCGTTTTTATCCCTGATCCGGCAGGGTCTTCCTTACCATACCGCGTTGCAGGAGGCGGCCGCGGCTGTAACGGATGGGAAAACCGCCGCTGTTTTGCAGGGGCCCAACAACATTTTGGCCGTTGAATATCTGCGGGCGCTGGAGCACATTGGCAGTTCCATGGAGCCGGCGACGGTCAAGCGGTTCGGCGCGGCGCACGACGGGGCGCCTGAAGCGCCTGGATTTGCAAGCGCGTCCTATTTGCGTACCTGTTATCAGCAGGGCCAGCGGCCCGATCCGTTTTTGCCCTTTGCCGCGGCTTCATGCTTTCGGCAGGCCGCCGCAGCTGGTGCGGGTCCTGTTTTTCGGGACAGGCTGGAACGCCCCTTATTGGCGCTGCTCCGCTCCAAAGGCCGGGAGGCTTTCGCGGCCCTCCCGGGCTGCACCGAGGGGCTTGAAAACCGGCTCTGGCGGGCTGTGCAGGACGCCTGCACCTATGACGGGCTGCTCGCACTGGCCAGCACGAAGCGGTATCCCCAGTCCCGGCTGCGGCGGTTGCTTTTGGCAGCGGCGCTGGGGCTAAAGACAGCGCGCCCGCCACGGTATATCCGGGTGCTGGGGCACAACGAAAGGGGAAGGGAAATCTTAAAGGCCGCCCGGGGGTCTTTGCTGCCGCTGGTTCAGCGAACCTCCCAGGCGGTGCGCGCCGACCGACAGGCCTTTGAAACGGATTGCCGGATAACGGCCTTATTTTCCTTGGGTATGCCGCGCCCCAGGCCGGTGTGCTGGGAAATGACGCAAAATATAGTTCGAATTCCCTGAATATATTTTTCCAAGCTCTTGGAAATTTAAGCGTTGATACGCAATTGAGACACAGTGATTTTTTTGGCAGGATCGCGGCTGCGCGCTTCAAAAGCCGGCCGTTTTCATCCATGCTTCAAAATGATGTTTGGAGGAGAACAAGCCATGAATCGGATTGGAATACTATGCGCCAGCGATACAGAGCTGGCGCCTTTTTTAGAATGTATGCATGCGCCCAAGGCCACGGAAAAGGCGATGCTGAAATTCTATGAGGGAACCATTCGCCAGGCGCAGACAGCCGCCGTATTCAGCGGCGTTTGCAAGGTGAACGCCGCGATTGCGGCGCAGCTGCTGATAGAAGAATTTCACGCAGGCCTGGTGGTCAACGCGGGAACGGCGGGCGCAATTCATGAAAGCGTGAGGCCTTTTGATACGGTGATTGCGGAGCGATCCGCTTATCATGACGTGGCTGACGATATATTGACCGAATTTCATCCGCGGATGCAGTCGGTTTATTTCCAGTCGGATCAAAAGCTGCTCGCCATCGCCAAGGATTATGCTCCCACTGCGAAATATCCTATTTTATTTGGAACGATTGTCACGGGCGAGCAGTTTATTGCAGGAAATGAAAGGGATAGAATCAGTAAAAGGTTTGCGCCCCTGGCAGTGGATATGGAAACCGCAAGCGTCGCTCATGTTTGTTATGTTCATAAGCTTCCATTCATTGCGGTCAGGACAATCACCGATACAGCGTCGCATAACGGCATGGAAAGCTTTGAAAAGAATTGTGAAGCGGCTTCCAGAATTTCGGCCGAAATCGTTGCTGACCTGCTTCAAAGGTACGCGTTACTGTAGTCAGGGGACATGCTGCCGGCGTACCGGCTGGGCAGATCACCGGGCTTTTCGTTTCTTTTTTGGGGGCGGCAGGGTTCATTCCCATCCCTGCGCAGGGAAGCCCCCTTTCGGGGAACGGCGGGCAGAAAGGGAGCTGAAAACGGGAGCGCAGTAAACAAGCTGCACTCCCATTTTCAGCTCCCAATTGCCTTGCGCGTTCCAGCAATCGTTTGCGCGGCCGCTTACTCTCCCAGTACCGCGGGGAAATAATGCTTTTCCACCGACTGCCGGTAATCCCAATAGGGATTATCGCATTTGTAGCTCCAGAAAAAATAACCGTCAACGTCCTCGTAATCAATAAGCTGCGCCCCGGCAAAGGCGCGGAAAAACCCGTCCGTCTGCACGGCGCTGGCGTTTGCGAAGCTGGCGTCCTTGCTATACATTCCCAGCGACCATTCCCCGACTATGATCTTGAAATAAGCGCTTAGCTCTTTAAAGGCCTGGGGCCAACCCTCAAATTGCCTGTTCAGCTGCTCATGCATGCTTAATAGCTGGGCCTTGTCCCCAAAGCACTGGTAAACGTGCACATCCATAACCACATTTTTAAATTCCGGGGTTTGCATGAAATCCTTCCACTGGTGCATGTTAAACTGATCGTGAAAAACCACGGCAATATTTTCATCCACGTATTTGCGGATTTCCCGGTAGCATTGTTCGTAATAATTCCGCAAAATTTCGTGGGGCAGGGAGGGCGCTGGCTCGTTAAGCAGCTGCATCCCCCAAAGACAGGGCTCGTCCTTATACCGCTGCGACAGCTTCCTCATAACGTCAATGGTGCGGGCGATATGCTCTTCTCTTTGATGCCATTCCATGACGCCGCACAGCCCGCTGTGGTGCTCTCCGTTTTGGGAGCCGGGGGCGCAGTGCATGTCGATGAGCACCTTCAGCCCCAGCTGATTGGCCCAATCCACCGCGTTGTCCAGGTATTCAACACAGCCGATGTTGGGCTCGTAATCCCCGAAGATCCAATGGGGAATCGGGATCCGCAGGGTGTTGATCCCGGCATTTTTCAGCCATTTGAAATCCTCAAGCGTGATCCAGGAATCCCGGTGAGCCTTCAGCCGCGCCGCCGCTTTGTCCCCCAGCTCCAGGCAAAAAGCCGTTTCGTCGTTGGCCTTTAGGCCCTTGAACAAATCCTCGTTCATCCAGCGCTCCAGCACCAGCCAGTTGCCTAGGTTGACGCCTCTTGCAATCTCTTTCATAGCCGCATGCATTCCTTCCCTTTCAAGGCTGACCTTATCATAGCATAGCCGTTTTCAAAATACAATCCCGAATGCAGTCGTTTTCCATAAAAATTGTATTGAAATGGGGGCGCGGCTTGCGTATAATAAAAGAAGATTCTATTTGACAGAATATGGGGGAACCTTCCATGACAATCGCGGATATTATTAGAATTCTGAACGCCCAGATTATCTGCGGGGAAGACCATCTGGACACCGAGCTTCATTCCGCCTGCGGCGCGGATATGATGAGCGATGTGCTGGCGTTTGTCAAGGATCAGTCGGTGCTGCTGACGGGCCTTGTCAATCCCCAGGTGGTGCGCACCGCCGACATGATGGATATGCGGTGTATTGTGTTTGTGCGGGGCAAGGAGCCGGATGATATGGTGGTGGATTTGGCCAAGGAGCGGGAGATCGTCCTTTTGAAAACGCCGCTGCGGATGTTCACGGCCTGCGGGCTGCTGTATGAAAGCGGCCTGCGCGGGGGTTGTGAGAAGTAATGGAAGCCATTAAAGTGCATTACGACGTCCCGGGGGACGATTTTACCCGTGCGGGGGAAGCCTCGGGGATGCTCAAGCGGTATTTGAAAAAGATCGGCTTTGCGCCGGACGTGATTCGCAAGGTCTCCATCGCCATGTACGAGGCGGAGATCAACATGGTGATCCACGCCCATGGAGGAGAGATCGACGGGGAGATCACCCCGGAAAAAATCAGCGTTACCCTGCGGGATCAGGGCCCCGGCATTCCCGACGTGGACCTGGCCATGCAGGAGGGGTACTCCACCGCGCCGGACAATGTCCGCAGCCTGGGCTTTGGCGCGGGCATGGGATTGCCCAATATCAAAAAGTATACCGATGAAATGAAAATTGAAACAGTCCTGGGCAAGGGAACGACCGTTTATTTTTCTGTCAATGCCCAGTGAGCTCCGTTCCATCTGTGGGAGAGGAGGCTATACATATGGATCTGAATTTCCATTCCGTGACGCTGGACAAAGACGCCTGCAAGGGCTGCATCACCTGCGTTTCCCGCTGCCCCACCAAGGCGATTCGGGTGCGGGGCGGCAAGGCGAAGATTTTGTCTGAGCTGTGCATCGACTGCGGGGAATGCATCCGCGTGTGCCCGCATCATGCCAAAAAAGCGGTGTTCGATCCCTTTGACCAGATTTTTCAATATCCCTATAAAATCGCCCTGCCCGCGCCCGCCATGTACGGCCAGTTCAATAATCTGGACGACGTGGATTATGTGCTGACCGCCCTGAAAATGGCGGGGTTCGACGCGGTATTTGAGGTATCCCAGGCGGCGGAGCTGGTGTCGGAGTACACCCGCAAGCTTTTGGCCGAGGGAAAGCTGAAAAAACCGGTGATTTCCTCAGCCTGCCCTGTAGTGGAACGGCTGATCCGGGTGCGCTTTCCCGATTTGTGCGAGAACGTGCTGCCGGTGCACTCTCCCATGGAGGTGGCGGCCCGGATCGCCCGGGAGCAGGCCAGAAAAGACGCCGGCCGGCCCGACGAGGAAATCGGCGTGTTCTTTATTTCCCCCTGTCCCGCCAAGGTGACCGACGCGCGCCGCCCCATCTCCTGCGAGAAATCCGCGGTGAACGGGGTTTTGTCCATTGGGGACGTATATCCCCGGATTGTAGGGCTGATGAACAAGATCGAAGAACCGGAGCCGTTGTCCAAATCAGGGATCATCGGGGTGAGCTGGGCCGGATCCGGCGGGGAAAGCGCCGCGCTGTTTAACGAGAAATATCTGGCGGCCGACGGCATTGAAAATGTGATTACCGTCTTGGAAGAGGTGGAGGGGGAAAAGCTTAACGACCTGGAGTTTATCGAGCTGAACGCCTGTACGGGCGGATGCGTCGGCGGGGTGCTGACGGTAGAAAACCCCTATGTGGCCCGGACCCGCATTCAGATGCTGCGGAAATACCTCCCCGTGTCCAAAAGCCACATGACTGACCAAGAGGCGCCGCATATGGACTGGGAGGTATATTTGGAGGCCGCGCCGGTGATGAAGCTGTCGGACAATTTGACGCAGGCCATGGAAATGATGGCGAAGATCGACCAATTGACCGAAACCCTTCCCGGGCTGGACTGCGGCGCCTGCGGCGCGCCCACCTGCCGCGCATTGGCGGAGGATATCGTGCGGGGCTATGCCCGGGAAGGCGAGTGCGTTTTCCTGTTGCGGGAGCAGCTGGAACGGCTGGCGAATTCCTTCACTAAGCAGCAATAAACTGAAACGAAAGGCGGGATCAAATGATCACCGTGGAGCAGCTGGCCCGGGAACTGGGCGGAGAATTTTTAGCGGGAGAAGCCGCAAAGGATCGGGAAATCACCGGCGGATACGCAGGCGACCTGCTCAGCTGGGTCATGGGCCGCGCCAAGGAAGGGGACGCTTGGCTGACGGTTATGAGCAATGTCAATACCATCGCCGTGGCGGTGCTGGCGGATGTGGCCTGCATTGTGCTGTGCGAGGGCGCTGCGCTGGAGCCGGACGCCCGCACCCGCGCCGGGGAGCAGGAGGTCCCGGTGATCGGCACGGCCCTGCCGGTATACGAGGCGGCGGTCAGGCTGGGGGCGCTTCTTTGAACCGGTATTTTTACGATCTGCACCTCCACTCCTGCCTGTCCCCCTGCGGGGATAACGACATGACGCCCTTTAACCTTGTAAACCTGGCGGCGCTGAACGAGCTGGACGTCATCGCCCTGACCGATCACAATTCCGCCAAGAACTGCCCCGCCGCGGCAAAGGCCGCGAAGGCGTGCGGCATTGGCTTTGTCCCCGGCATGGAGCTGTGCACCGCCGAGGATATCCACGTGGTCTGCCTGTTTGCGGCCCTGGATGGAGCCATGGAATTTGACGAATGGGTCCACGGCAAGCTGCCGCCCATTGCCAACGATCCCACCAAGCTCGGGGAACAGCGGATCATGGATGAAGGGGACGGGATCACAGGTTATGAAAACACCCTGCTGATCACCGGGGCGGACATTTCCATTACAGAGGTGCTGCCGTTGGCCCGGCGGTTTGGGGGAACGGCGTTTCCCGCCCATATCGACCGGCCGGCCTATTCGATTCTTTCTGCCTTGGGGGAGATTCCCCCTGAATGCGCATTTGTCTGCGCGGAGGCCACCGCCCGGGCGGATATCGCCTCGTTAAAGCGGGCGCATCCGACGCTGGCGGCCATGCCGCTTTTGCTCAGCTCCGACGCCCATTACCTGGAGGACATCCATCCCCGGCGGGCGTGGCTGGAGCTGGAGGAACCCACGCCTGCATGCCTTGTCGCCGCGCTGGACAGCGGGGCGGTTCTGTTTGGCCGGGGGTAAAAGGGCGTTGTCGCCCTCGCTGATGCGGCTGGCCTGCTTTTTTTAAAGCGGAATATTAGAATTTTTTTATTAGGAATTGTGGAAATAATAAAGGAATGTTATAATGTTATAGATTTACGGTGTGTCAGGGAAATGATTGTAAAATCTTACGCCGTAGTAAAGGGGAACGTTTGGGATTGGGTATACAAAGCAAAAAGGGCCTGGTTTTTTGGTTTGACCGGCATCCTTTTGTCACCGTTTTCTTATTGTGTGCGGGCCTGTCCGCCTTGGTTTTTCTGCCGTCTGTCATTCGCGGCGGCGGAATGCTGACGGTTGTCTCTGATTTCAACCATCAGCAAATTGTCTTTCACTTGTTTTCCAACCAATCGGTTAAAAACGGCGAAATGCTATGGGATTGGTATACCGATCTGGGGGGAAGCTTTATTGGGAATTACGGGTTTTACACCCTGGGAAGCCCTTTTTTTTGGCTGTCCTGTCTCTTTCCGTCGTCGGCGGTTCCGTATCTCATGGCCCCTCTTCTGGTGTTAAAGTACGGGACGGCAGGCTTGACGGCTTTTGCCTATATCCGCCGGTTTGTGAGGCGGAACGAGCCGGCCGTATTAGCGGCCCTTTTCTATACGTTTTCGGGATTTCAGGCTATGAATCTCCTGTTTAACCATTTTCATGACGTAACGGCTCTGTTTCCGCTGCTGCTCATTGGTCTTGAAGAGCTGATGGAGCACAGAAGGCCCGGTGTATTTGCCTGCGCGGTAGCGTTAAACGCGTTTGCAAATTTTTTCTTTTTCATTGGCGAAGTCGTGTTTATCGCCGTGTATTTTCTAATTCGGTTCGTTTCAATGGATCTGCACCGGCTTCGCCGGGCGGGGCAGTGCCTGTGGGAGGGAGCGCTGGGCGTTGGCGTTGCCGCCGTTCTATTTCTGCCCTGCGTGTTGTTTACAATGCAAAACCCGCGAGCGAGCCGTTCCTTCCATGGATTAGAGGCCTTCCTTTATTCTGATAACCGGTACCTTCAGCTGCTGAAAGCTTTGTTTCTTCCCGCCGACGCAATGAATTATAATGCGTCGGTGCAAAAAACGGATTACGCCTCCTGTTCCCTTTATCTGCCTATGACGGGTCTTTTTCTCGTTGTTTTATTTTTGTTAAAGGAAAAGGGATGGCTGCGAAGGATGCTGGCCGTTTGCTTTGCAATAGCGTTTGTGCCGGTGCTCAACAGCCTTTTTTACGCGTTTAACGCCAGCTATTACGCCCGTTGGTTTTACATGCCGATTCTGATGATGGCGCTGGCCGGCGCGGTAGTGATTGACGAACAAAAGGCCTTGCCGGTTAAAAAAGGGCTTTTCATAACGGGCGGCGGGATTCTTTTTCTTTTATTTCTTGTGCTGGGCGGATTCTTCCGGCGTGGAAGCGGATTTGTGCAAGATCAGAAGCTGCTGGCGGTGCAGGCCGGTATTGCGCTGGCCGGCGTCTTGGCCAGCGCGTGGCTGATTTCCCGCAAGAACAGGGGAAAACGGTTTTTTCCGATATTTTTGTCCGGCGTATTGCTGTTCTCTTTTGGCACGCACCTGCTTAGCCTTCGGACGTTACAGGCCCAGGCCTCCTGGCAGCACACCCCGGACGGCGTCGCCGCCCTTTTAAACACCGGCAGGGAATTGGAGTTGCCGCCGGGCGAGGATTACCGGTGTTATTCCGAGAATCCTTATTCCAATCTTGCGCTGCTTCTGCGGGTTCCGACGGTCACCTGCTGGAACAGCACGGTTTGCGGCTCTGCATTTGAATTTTACGAGGCTGCGGGCCTTCCCCGAGGCATAAAATCAGAGGTAAAAAAGGATGATAAGGCGGTTAAAGCCCTTTTGGCTGTCCGGTATGATATTCTTCAAAAGCCGGATTATTCCCGGCCTCTTGTCGCCCAATATGAGAATGGATCCGCTCGGGCATATGTGTATGAAAATCCGGAGGCGCTCCCCATGGGCTTTGCCTACGATCGGTATATAACGCGGAATATTTTACAGGAAACGCCGCGGGAAAAACGGCCCTATTTGCTGCTGAAGGCTATGGTGGTGGAGGAAGAAGCTCTCCCTGCGGTGAAAGGCAGGCTTTCCCCGCTGTCCGTCCAGGAGATGCAAAATGCGGGCGTGCGGTCTATGGAAACTGATATACAGGAGCGCGGAACGGCCGGCGCTGTGAATTTTCGGCGGGATACCGGTTCCTTTTCCTGCGACATGCGGGTTTCAAAGCCTGAAATGGCTTTTTTCAGCGTGCCTTACGACAGCGGATGGAAGGCGAATGTCAACGGCCGGCCGGTGGAAATCATAAAGACCGCCGGCATGATGTCCGTCCCGCTGGATGAAGGAAACAACCATGTGACGTTTACCTATCGTCCGCCGGCGCTGATTTTGGGCGCTGCTTGTTCTGCCGTTTCCATATTGACGTTGGGGCTCTATGTATTATTGGCCCTTCGTTTCAAAAAGAGAAAGGAGAATAAGGGATGTCAACCGTGTATTTGGTAGTTCCCTGCTATAACGAGGAGGCGGTGCTTCCGCAAACAGTCTCCTGCCTTGTGGACAAGCTGAACCGGCTGATTGCCGCTGGCAAGGCGGAGAAATCCAGCCGGATTTTATTGGTGGACGACGGAAGCACCGACCGCACCTGGGAGCTGATCGCCGGGTACCATGCTGAAAATCCGCTGGTCAGCGGCCTCAAGCTGGCGCACAACCAGGGGCACCAGAACGCCCTTCTCGCGGGGCTGATGGCCGCCCGGGAACGCGCGGACTGCGCCGTGTCCATGGACGCGGACTTGCAGGACGACGTGGAGGCGCTGGATCAGTTTCTGGATCAGTTCGCCGGGGGCTGCGACATTGTATACGGTGTGCGCAACAAACGGGAAACCGACAGCCTTTTCAAACGTTCCACCGCCCAGGGGTTCTATAAGTTTATGCATCTGCTGGGTGTGGATATTGTTTATAACCACGCGGATTACCGGCTTATGAGCCGCCGCGCGCTGGACGCTTTGTCCCAGTATAAGGAGGTCAACCTGTTTCTGCGGGGCATTGTCCCCACCATCGGCTTTCAAACCGGCTGCGTGTATTATGACCGCCGCGAACGGGCGGCGGGGGAATCCAAATACCCACTTCGGAAAATGATCAGCTTTGCCGTGGAGGGAATCACGTCCTTTAGCGTCCGGCCTCTGCAAATCATTTCCAATTTTGGCATTTTGATTTCCATTGCCAGCGTGCTGGGGCTGCTGTATGCGCTGATTTCATACCTGGCGGGGTTTGCCGTGCAGGGATGGACGGCGATCGTGTGCTCCATCTGGCTGCTGGGGGGGATCCAGCTTTTCTGTATCGGCATTGTGGGCGCCTATATCGGTAAAATCTATAACGAGGTGAAGGCCCGGCCCCGGTATATTGTCGAAGCGCTGCTGGAGCGGCGGGAGCAGGATGGACTGGCGGCAGGATCAAAATGAAGCGGGATCGCGGCAGTGGGCGCGACGGAACGCCTTATATGGCCTTAAGCGTCCTTTGGGGTTAGAGTCAAATTCGAAGGCTTAACAAATAAAAAACGGGCGGGATTCACGGATTCCCGCCCGTTTTTGCTGTAGAGGGCGCTTTTAAAGAGAGGCGGGAAAAGCCGAGTCAAGGCCCCTCTGAAAAGGGAACGCCATCTGCAAAAAACAGCCCGGTTTTCTTCGATTGGCCCTGTTTTTTCTGTTATTTTTCAAAATTTCTGTGTCAAGACAGCATGGTGCGGAATACTATGGCGTGTAACAGGGAATAGACGCGGCCGGGCAAAGAAAAAACGCCTTCCTCCTTTGCCCGGGCCGCGCGGCGGGAGAAGGAGAGATTTTGATGAAGCATACGGAATATTTTTTCGGCGCGGTCAGCGCAAAGGGCTTTGTATCCCAGTTTGGCGGAATGTACGCTCCGGCGGAGGGCTGGCGTACTTACATTATTAAGGGCGGCCCCGGCTCGGGAAAATCCTCGTTGATGAAAAAGGTTGCCAAAGCCGCGGAAAAAGCGGGCGACGCGCTGGTGCTGGGCCCCTGCTCCAGCGACCCCGATTCTTTGGACGTGGTGCTGCTGCCGGAACGAAAAATCTGCATCGCCGACGGCACCGCACCCCATGTTCTGGAGCCCAAATTCCCCGGCGCATGCGAAACCATCATCAATATGGGGGACTGCTGGGATGGAGATCAACTGGCGGAAAAGGCGCCGGAGATCATCGCGGCCTATCAGAAAAACGCCGCGCAGCATGAGCGGGTGGCCCGGTATATCTCCGCCGCGGGCGCGCTGCTGAACGATAATTACCGCCTTGCGCTGGAGTGTACTGACAACGCCAAGGCCGGCTGCTTTGCCACTTCCGTGGCGCGAAGGGAATTTGGTCCCGCATCCCGCAGGCGCGGCCGGGAGCAGGTCAGGCTGTTAAGCGCCGTCACGCCTAAAGGACATCTGCTGTTGGAGGATACCATTCATAAAGCCTGCCGGCGGGTCTATGCTGTGGAGGATGAAAACTGCGCGGCGTCCCGGCTGATCCTGTCGGTTCTGCGGGGCGCGGCGCTGGACAGCGGGCTGGACATCATCACCTGCCCCTGCTCCATTCATCCGGAGGACAAAATCGAGCATTTGCTGATTCCCTCCCTGTCGCTGGCCTTCTGCACCTCCAACGCATTTCATCCCATTGCAAACGCCACCCGGCGGATCCACGCCCGGCGGTTTACCGACCTTTCGGCCCTGGGAGAACGCAAGCAGAAAATGCAGTTTAATAAACGAGCGGTTAAGGAGCTGCTGTCCACCGCCTGCGGCATCCTGGCCGACGCAAAAGCCTCCCATGACGAAATGGAAGCGTTTTATATCGACGCGATGAATTTTGCCAAAGCCAATAAAACCGCGCAGGCACTGATCAAAAAATTGTACCCGTAAAAAAAAGGATGACGCGGTTTGGCAGGGCGACGCGCCAACGCCATCCATGCGCCATCATTTTAAGCCGGCGATTCATGACGCAACCGTCATGAACCGCCGGCTTTCTGCGAAAAATTTTCAATAAGCAGCGCTGGTGCGGGTTGATGCGCTAGTACGGCAGGCCAAGCTCGTCAAACAGCTGATGCTTGAGCGCGATCATTTCATCCAACTCCTCCTTGGAAGTGCACACAAATTCATAAGGTTCCAATGCAGCGATGGTTTTCTGGTCTTTTTCCAGGTCGTCTACAATCAGGTTTGGCTCATCCGTCACGCGCAGGACGGAGAAATCCAGATACGCCGCAACATATTCTTCCCGCTCCGGGGTATAACCCGCCGGGTACGGCGCCCTGACCACAAAAGCGTAATATTCGTCGTGTGTGTTCATCATATTATTGATTTGACCGCAGTTGGCGCTTTTATGTTCGGGAAATAGTAATACGGATTCATAAATCCAAATGTTTTCCCCTTCCCTTAGACCGCCCTTGTATACTTGCAGCACCTTTACCTCGCTTAAATAAGCGTTATCCGCGTAAATCCGGTTTCCGGTGGGTTTCACTTTTAAAATCACTTGATAAGCAGAGCGAAAGGATCGCGATACGCCGAAACTGCTTGGAGAACTGGCAATCATCATTTTATACTGTGAGATATCGTCGGTGTGGAGCATGTCCGTGTAGCTTGCCTTGGTTTTAACGCCGGTATAGGCGCAAAAAGCCACCGCCGCCGCCATCACGAGGCTGAGGATCCCTAGCTTTTTCACGCCGGTCTCGCCTCCTTTACACGGCCGTTTTCCAAAACGGTGACGGTGTCGCAGAGCTGCTCGATGTCCTCCCGGTTGTGGCTGGAGACCAGCACCGTCGCCCCCCGTTCTTGTTCCTCTCGCACAAGTCCGCGGATCAGCTCCACGCCTTCTTCGTCCAGGGCGTTGGTGGGTTCGTCCAAAATCAGCAGCCGGGGATGCTCCATGATCGCCTGAGCCAGCGCAATGCGCTGCTTCATGCCCAGGGAATATTTCCGCACCGGGCGTTTGTCCGCCGGGTCCAGCCCCACACGGGAAATGGCTTCCCGGATCTCCCCGTCGGTAATCTTCTTTTGGATCGAGGCCAGCAGCTTTAGATTTTGAAACCCGCTGTACTGCGGGTATAGCCCGATGTTTTCAAGCACCAGCCCCAGGCGCTCGGGAAAGGATACGTCTTTTCCAATTACCCTTCCGAACACCTCCACGGTTCCGCTGGTTGGAAAAATCAAGCCGCTGACGGCCCGGAACAGCATGGTCTTGCCCGACCCGTTCTGGCCCACAAAGCCGTGAATCCTGTTTTCCTCCAGCTCGAGCGTTATGTCGTCCAGCACCGTGTGCTTTTTTAAAACCTTCGTCAGATGGTCAATTTTAATCGCCGTCATAAGCCTTCACCCGTTTCAATCTGGATTTTCACTCGTCCTGCGCGCCCACGGACACGTCCTGCCGGCCGCAGTACCAGCAGCCGAACAGCGTCAGCCCAAGGGAAAGCAGCAGAAGGTACAATAGGGATACCCCCGGGGTGAAGCCCTGCAGACCTTCCGCGGAATACATGGCCAGCGGCTCCATCGCCCCCAGGTCATGCTGGGATAACAGGGGCTGGATCAGAGGATTCAGAGCAAACGGCACAAACCGCTTTCCCTTGTACAGCACAGGAGCTGCCGCAGCCAGCCCGATTACCGCGGCCACAAACGCCGCAAACGCCAGCCGGCTGCTGATGGAATAGGACAATATGTTCACCCCAAGAGCCGCTATGTAGCATAAAAGCGACGACAGCAAAATATGAAACCCCGCGGCATAACAGAATGCCGGAGCGCTTTGCACCGTGTAATGCCCCGTGAGCAGCAGGGAAAACACCGAAGCAAGGGAAAGGGATTGATACAAAAGCGCAAGCAAAAACAATTTCCCGGATTTTTTCCAAAACCAGCCCCGTCTGCTTCCGGCCCGGGTGTAGATATAGATCCCTTCGCCGATCGAATCGCTGTAAAGATACACGGCGAACAAAAAGGCGAATAGAATCAAGGGGAAAAACACCAGCACCGCCGTGATCAGATCAAATTGCAGAAAATTGATCTGCCCGCTGACGCATTCCACCACCGCGTTTTCCAGCGGCACCGCCTGTAGCTCCGGCGGAACGTTGAAATAGGGCAGAAGCCGCACCCCCATCAGGGGAAGAATCCACAGGGTCTTCAGCAGGTTCCTGCCTTTCATAGCACATCCCTGCGCCTTGCGCTTTTCCAGCAAATCAACGCAACCGAGCCTATAA
>CALWPT010000034.1 GCA_944383495.1 uncultured Clostridia bacterium
CTCTGCATATTATTATACACGAAATCAAAGTCTGTCAACAGGTTGCGAAAAGGATGCCGGTTGAAAATTTGATATAGGCTTGAACCCGCAAAAGGTTGACGGCGACAGCGGGCCGCCGTGACGGTGCAAAAAGTATATACACGGCAGAGAAAAAAGCAAGTAATTTATAAATCGCTCCGTTGTCCAGTGACGGCTCAAATCGGCTACCGTCAGTCTTGCTCGGCAGTATTGCAAAGGGCAGATACATATTGTGGCTTGGCTCACGGATCGCTGACCTTAACGGGGAATTATGACCGTCATTCTGATGATGATAAAAAATGAACCTCATTCCGAAAATGAAAAAATGACCGTCATTCGCAAAGGCTCGCCGCCATTCCTTTCCGAAATGATAATCATATCCGTCATTTTGAAATGATATAATGACCGTCATTTGAAAAAGCCTTGTAGATTTATTTTTGATTTATGACGGATTTATCCGTTCATTTTCAAATGATGCAGGAACCTCGTTTTCGGTATGACGGGTTAACCTTCCTTTCGGAATGACAGGGATAGCATTCCTCTATGACTGTCCCACTTCCTCATTTCGGAAGTGGGGGGATTTACCTCTTGTCATAACGAAAAAGATTGTCATTTCTTCTATCATTCTAAAGGGGGAATTGAAGTCATTTGAAAAAGGAAAATCATAAAAATCATTCCGAAACTCTATCATTTCCGAAAGAGAAAATTATCTTCAATTAATTACAAATTCTGCACACACGCTCCCATCCTCAAACTCTTTTTGCACTTTGTAGCGTCCAGAAGTTAACTTAACATTTAGATCGGCAACAGAGATGATCTGCGATGCTTCTGCCGCATCCGGTGCATTTGGATCTTTCTTCACCAGTTCACGTGTCCCCGGTTGGTACGAGAAAGAACTATCAAATGCAAGTTTTTTCCACTCATTATCCTCGTAAACATATACTATGTAGCGAAAATCAAATTCAAAAACTTTTCCATCTTCACGACCAAAAAGCAATTTAATTTGTTCAACATCCGCATCATATTCAGAATATTCGGTTTTCATGTAAAAACTTGTGGAAGGTGTATCGGATAGAGAAAAATATATTCCGTCATCTGTATTGCCACCACATGAACACAACGACACAACCAATCCAACCGATACCAACAGTGATAACAAATAACGTTTCATACGACAACCTCCTCCTTACATAAACTAAAAGTCAATTTTAAAATCACCCGGTATATCATCAACCACAAACTGTTTGGCAACTTTTGTTTTTTGGCCATCTTTTGTTATATATGTATACAATGTATATTTTCCGCTTTTAGGAGCAGACCATACTGCGACACCGTCAACATCGGTAGTTCCCAACTCAATCGTCTCTGGATGATTCGTTGTCCAGAAATCATGAACTTCGTGATGTCCGACATAAAGGACAATTGAGGCGTTTGTTAAAGGGGCTCCGTCAGCAGTAATCATAAATCTAATTGAACTTCCATTGGAGGTCAGTCTTTCCTGGGGAGTTATATTCTCCCAAACAAAATTATAGTCTGTCTTGTAGGCAGATACAACTAAGTCAAACATCATTTCGCTATACACAGTTGTCTCATCTGCGTCTCGAACAATCACCCTATAGTTTCCCAAAACGGCTTCACCTGTGGAGCACCCCGACATATCACTCGTTGAGAAATAAGGAGTGTAATCGGACTTAATATCATCAATTGGAGATATTTCCACTTTTAGATTCTGGACAGGAACGCCATCCCTATCGGAGAAAATAAATCGCAATTTTACTCCAGCAGAAGCAACATCAACATTGCTTGGTGTCTTTGGAGTAGAGGGTGATGTCCCCTGTGTAACTGAGGTGGTTGTACCAGTAGTTTCAGTAGATGCATCCGTTGTTTTGTCTATTTGAGCCTCTGTTGACAAATTAGTATTCGATGTTTGCTGTAGAGATTGACTCTCACTATTATCAACTGTTTGCGAGGATGACACATCGTCATTAGGAGTGTTAAGAGAAGAACATCCAAAAGAAAACACTATAATAGCCAACAGTAGCCAAAAAGCAAGAATCTTTTTTATTGGATATTTCGTCATAACCTAACCTCCTAACAAATCATTAAAAAAGCGCATAAACCGTCTATATACGGTCTATGCGCAAAAGAACATTATTTGATTTGATAATGAGTTGCGCATAACACGTAACCTTTGATAGTATTATGCTACAAAAAAATCTATCAGTCAATACTATACCAATGCTCAAATCGGCTTCTATGCCTTTACAAAGCAGAGCGATAGTTGTTCCATCCGAAAACAGCAGTTCCACCGTGCCATCATCCCAATCATACTTGCATTTGATAGTGTTCATTTTCATTCCTCGCAATACTTTTTATTTTTTTGTAAGCAATGTATCGCACGGATTGATTCAGCCCACAGTATCTTTAATTGAGGGAAACCCCTTTTTCCCACTTGGAAACAGCTTGACTTGATATACCAAGTTTTGCGCCCAGTTGTTCCTGAGTAAGGGAACGCGCTTTTCTGATTTCGCTTATTTTTTGTGAAATTGGTTTATTCATTTAAATCTCCTTTCTATTTTGTATTTTTTCTATGAAAGCTTTCATGTTTACATTATATACTGCATATTAGTTGATAACAATAAAACATTTCTTAAAGACAGTTCAACCATTAGTTGTACATGTTTTACTTTCTATGTTCGTTTATTCATTTTAACAGAATTCACTCAACCAACAAGGGGGCTTACTCATAGTTTCAACTCTATTTTTGCTTACCTTTAAACTCTGAAAAACTGTCCCTTTAACACCGAAAGCTCCGATACAATCGGAGTTTTCGTAGGCTATATCTTTTTTTAACCACTTAATGGTGCGGGCGAAGGGACTTGAACCCTTACATCAAAGATACCGGCTCCTAAGACCGGCGCGTCTGCCATTCCGCCACGCCCGCGCATTCAACTTTCTGCGGCTTACCGCTTTTAGTTTAAATATTATACCTGTCCTTATGGTATTTGTCAAGAACGCCTCCGCTGCCGGCTGGCTGGAAATCGCTTGCTGGGTTTTGGGAACATAAAATCTGTGGGAGAAAATAAATTAATTTCAGCACTTTACTTTGCTAGCAGAATAGTGTATAATAACAACCAAACCAGAGGTTCTGCTGCTGATAAAGATTTTTGCTGGGATCCTTGTCCGGTGGTTTTATCAGCGGCGCGCGGATTTTTATGGCCTCTGCTTTGGAAGAGGAGGAATGCAATATGAAAAAATTTTTGGCAATCTTCGCGGCCGCGTTGTTGGCGGTTTGCGTCCTCACCGGTTGTTCGGGAAACCAAAAGGCGGAATACGTGATTTTGAAAGATGCATTGGCCGACGAGGAATATGCCATTGGATTTCGCAAAGCGGACTTTGCCCTGCGGGATGCAGTGCAGCAGGCGCTGGTGGACTTGAAGAAGGACGGTACCGTGGCGGAAATTTCTCAGAAATGGTTCAACGAGGATCTTTCCGATATTCCGGATTCCTTCACGCCTTCGAATTCGAAGGATGATTCCCTGCAAAAGGTGAAGGAAAGCGGCAAGCTTCGGATGGGGCTGGACGACAGCTTTCCCCCCATGGGGTATGACGATGACGGCGAAATCGTGGGATTTGATATTGACCTTGCAGGAGAGGTCTGCAAAAAGCTGGGCGTGGAGTTGGAACTGGTTCCCATTGTCTGGGCGCAGAATGTGCAGGAGCTGAACGACAATAATATTGATTGCATCTGGAACGGCATGTCGGTCAGCGACGACCGGGAAGCGGCGATGAACCTTTCTGAGCCGTATATGAAAAACCGGCAGGTCATCGTTACCCTCAAGGGCAGCGGGATTGAATCCCTGGCGGATCTGGCGGACAAATCTGTCATTTTGCAAAGAGGGTCCACTGCTTCCCTTGCGCTGGACGATGACCCGGAGCTGAAAGCCTCCCTGCGGGGCGGCGCGGCAACGGAGGTGGAGAACAACGTTCTCGCTATGTATGAGCTGCAAAAGGGAAACGGCGACGCGGTTTTGATGGATGAAGTGGTTGCCCAGTATTATGTGTCTCACCTGACCGATTTGGAAGAAGCTGCTCAGTAACCGAGAAAGCTGTAAAAAGCGGACGGACAAACGCTGTCCGTCCGTTTTTTCCGCTGTGAGGAAAGGAAGAAAACCGGGATGGCAAATTTGACATGGGATGAGATCCTGCGGACGCTGGAGCGCATGCTGGGCGCATCGGTGACGACGCTGGAGCTGTTTGGATTTACCCTGCTTTTTGCGCTGCCGTTGGGATTGCTGGTATCCTTTGGGCGCATGTCCAAAGTCAAGCCGCTGCGTTGGGCCATTCAGTTGTATTTGCTGATCATGCGGGGAACGCCGCTGATGATCCAACTAATCTTCTTCTGGTTTGTGCTGCCGGCCAAAAGCATTTTACCCGACAGCTTTTCCGACCAGACCTGCCGGCTGATTGTGGCAATTGTGGCTTTTTCCCTAAACTACGCCGCTTATTTTGCGGAGATTTACCGCAGCGGAATTGAAGGGGTGCCCTCCGGACAGAGGGAAGCGGCTAGCGTTCTGGGCTTCTCCCGGGGTCAGACCTTTTTTCATGTGGTACTGCCCCAGGTGGTGAAACGGATCTTGCCGCCCATGGGCAACGAGTTTATGACCCTGGTCAAGGATACGTCGCTGGCGCAGGTGATCGCAGTGGCCGAAATGACCTGGCTGGCGGGCAAGATCCAGGCAAGCATGGTATCCATTTTTCCCGTCGTGGTGGCGGCAATGTTTTATTTAATGATGAACGCCGTGGTTTCCAAATGCTTTTCCGTGGCGGAAAAACGGCTGAGCTATTACCATTGACCGGCGGGAGGGAATGGATACATGAACGTTTTATCCGCAAACCATATTGTGAAGTCCTTTGGGAAAACGACAGTACTTAAGAATATTAGCTTTGAGGTCAAGAGGGGCGAGGTGCTATCGGTGATCGGCCCTTCTGGATCGGGCAAGTCCACGCTCCTACGCTGCTGTACGCTTCTGGAGCGGGTGGACAGCGGCAATATTGTTTATGGAGATCTTCCAATGGTGCAAACAGGGGAGCATGGAAAGGGAATATATAGTCCCGGCCCTGTGCTGCAGCAGATCCGGCGCCACTTCGGTCTTGTGTTTCAGAATTTCAATTTATTCCCTCACATGTCCGTTCTCCGCAATATCACCGAGGCGCCGATCCGGGTAGCAGGCCAAAGCAGGGAAGAGGCGGAAAGCCGGGCCCGGGCCTTGCTGTCCGATATGGGCTTGTCTGACAAGGAAAGAGCCTATCCCTGTGAGCTGTCCGGCGGGCAGCAGCAGCGGGTAGCCATTGCACGAGCCATGGCGTTGCAGCCGGATATTTTGTTTTTTGACGAACCTACTTCTGCGCTGGACCCCGAACTGACGGGAGAAATTTTAAAGGTGATCCGCAAACTAGCCGAGGCCCGTATGACCATGGTGGTGGTCACCCATGAAATGGCCTTTGCGCGGGACGTTTCCGATCGGGTAATTTTTATGGACAGCGGCGTGATTGTGGAGCAGGGAGACCCAAAACAGGTAATCGAGCATCCAAAAAGCGAACGGACCAGGACTTTTCTCAGTCGATTCAATGGGATTTAAACAGAAAAAGATGAAAAAGGCCCTTGCATAATTTTCCCTTTTGTGTTATACTATAAACCGTACGTATGAGGAAAGAGTGGGCTGTCCCGCTCTTTCGTTTTGTATGGAGAAGATTGCGGGGCTTCCCGCCGTGTTTTCAAAAACAAAAAGGAGGCGGGACATGCCGAAAGCAAATACAACGGCCGACCGGGTCCGGGCGTTAATCCAGCCCATTGCGGAGGAGCTGGGCCTTATGTTATGGGACGTGCGGTTTGTCAAGGAAGGCGCGTCCTGGTTTTTGCGCATTTTTATTGATGCGGATGGCGGCGTGACTATTGAAGACTGCGAGCGCTTGTCCCGCGCGGTGGACGGCCCGTTGGACGAGGCCGACCCCATTGAGCAAAGCTATTATTTAGAGGTCTCCTCTCCGGGCCTTGGCCGGGAACTGACCCGGCCGGAGCATTTCATATGGATGCAGGGGGAGGAAATTGCGGTCCGCTTGTATGCGCCGGTGGACGGGCAAAAGGAATTGACCGGAATTTTGGAAGGATACGAAAACGGGGAGCTCATTCTCGGCTGCGGGGAAACCAAGCGAATTGCCCTGAAGGAAATTTCCAAGGCGCGGCTGAACGACGACCGGGATCTATAATCCGGGCTTGGGGCGACGAGACAAAAGAACACGGTTTTTGCCGCGTATTATCAGGCAGGAGGAAACAGGAAAATGGATAACAACGAATTTTTTGCCGCGTTGGGTCTAATGGAAAAGGAAAAGGGCATCAGCAAGGAATACCTGGCGGAAAAGATTGCAGGGGCGATTGTGGTGGCGGCCCGCCGGGATTACGGCGGCAAGGAAATCGTATTTTGCAATATTGACTGCGACACGCAGACCTTTGAGGTGTATTTGCGAAAAAACGTGGTGGATGAAATCGAGGACGAGGATACGGATATTCTATTAGAGGACGCGCTGAAAATCGAACCTGCCGCCCAGGTTGGCCAGCCGGTGGAGATCCCGCTGGATACAAAGCAGTTTGGCCGAATCGTGGCGCAGACCGCTAAGCATGTTATCCGCCAGGGGATCCGGGATGCCGAGCGGGACCAGACCATGGCGGAGTTCCAGGGCAAGCACCAGGAACTGGTGACGGCGCTGGTGCAGCGAGTTGATCCCCGCACGGGGAACGTCACGCTGGAAATCGGGCGGACGGAGGCGGTTCTTCCCAAATCCGAACAGGTGCTGGGAGAAAGCTTTGAGGAAGGTCAGCGGATCAAGGTATATATTGTGGATGTGCGGGACAGTGAGAAAGGCCCTAAGGTTATGATTTCCCGCACGCATCCCGGCCTTGTGAAGCGGCTTTTTGAAATGGAGGTGCCGGAAATCTTTGACGGCACAGTAGAGATCAAGGCGGTATCCCGGGAAGCGGGATCCCGGACGAAATTAGCGGTCTGGTCAAAGGAGCCGGATGTGGATCCTGTGGGCGCGTGTATCGGGCCCAAAGGCGCCCGGGTGGGCAAAATCGTGGATGAGCTGGGCGGGGAGAAGATTGACATCGTCCGATATTCCGATGACCCGGTGGCTTTCATTTCCGAGGCGCTGTCCCCGGCCGATGTGCTGAAGGTGGAAATCGACGAGGATAACCGCACCTGCCGGGTAACGGTGCCGGATCATCAGCTGTCCCTTGCCATCGGCAACAAGGGGCAGAACGCCCGGCTGGCGGCCCGGTTGACCGGCTGGAAAATCGACATTAACCCTGAAAGCGGGTTTTATACTGGAGAACCGGCCCAGCAATAGGATAAACCGGTTGTTCGCAGGGAAGGCGGTGACGTTTTGTGCAGCAGAGAAGGACGCCGCTTCGCATGTGTACCGGCTGCGGCGAAATGAAGCCGAAAGCGGCGCTGGTGCGGGTGGTTAAAAATAAGGAAGGGGAAATTTCCTTAGATTCCACGGGGAAAAAGCCCGGACGGGGCGCATATGTCTGCCCGCGCATGGAATGCCTGCGCAAAGCTCGGAAAGCAAGGCGGCTGGAACGGGCCTTTTCCTGTAAAATTGACGACGCGGTTTACGACGCGCTGGAGCAGGCAATGGAAAATGAGGAGGGCGCTTTTTGCAGTTAGAAAAGCTATTGTCCCTGTTTGGAATGGCCCGGAAAGCGGGCAGGGTCAGCTTGGGATTCGACCAGGCGGAGGCGGCGATACGGAGCGGCAAAGCCCGCGCGGTTTTTTGTTCGGCAGACGTGTCCGACCGGGTCAAGCGAAGCCTGGAGCGGCGCTGCGGAGATTGGAACGTGCCATTTGTCCCCTTGCCGACGGATATGTTCGCCCTTTCCGGAGCGGTTGGTCAGAAAACAGGCGTGGTGGCCGTCAACGACGGCGGTTTCGCAGCCCGCGCCCTGCAGTTGAGTGCGGTGACACAGTAGGAGGTTGACTGAATGAGTATGATGATCAAATACAGGGTGAACGAAGTCGCGAAAGACTTTGGCCTAAATTCCAAGGAGATCATTGAGATCCTGAAGGAGTATTGCGGCGAAACCAAAAAAAGCCAGACCGCGCTGGAGGAAGCCGAGCTCAATGTGATATTTGACGTTTTGACCTCCCGCAGCCAGGTGGAAAGCTTTGACGCGTATTTTGCCGAGGGGGAAAAGGCGCGGGAAACGCAAAAAGCTGAAAAGGAAGCTCAAAAAGCAAAAATGCTGGAGGAACAGGCGGCTATCGCCGCCCAGCTGGCTCAGGCCGCGAAGGAGCAGAAGGAGTCCAAGGCGACAGCGGCAGCGCCGCAGCAAAAAACCGATAGGGATTCGTCCGCCCGGCCTCAAGCCCGGCCTCAGCAGAAGGCGAAGGGTCAGGGCCAGGCGCCCAATCGCGGCCCTGCCGAAATGCGGAAGGTTGATACCCGTACCAACACGGTGGAGCTGGATAAGTACAATGAGAAGTACCAGAATCTGGCTCCCACCAATGTGATGAAGGACAACATGGTCCGCAAGCAAAAGCTGCGCCAGAAATCCCAGAACTACCGCAAGCCCCAGGGAACCAAGCGAGAAACCGAGGCGGATAAGCTGCGGCGGATTCAGCTGGAGCGCATCAAGAAAACGCCTCTCACCGTGACCATTGGCGACGAAATTACCGTTGGCGAGCTTGCCTCCCGAATGAAGAAAACGGCGGGCGAGGTCATTAAAAAGCTGATGCAGCTGGGCGTTATGGCCGCCGTGACCGAGACCATCGACTATGATACCGCTGCAATCGTAGCCACGGAGATGGGCTGCAAGGTGGAGAAGGAAGTCGTGGTTACCATCGAAGAGCGGATCATGGATATTTCAGAGGATACCGATGAAAACCTAAAGCCCCGCAGCCCTGTGGTTGTGGTCATGGGCCATGTGGATCACGGCAAAACCTCGCTGCTGGACGCGATTCGAAAAACCAGCGTAACGGAGACAGAGGCCGGCGGCATTACCCAGCACATCGGCGCGTATCGGGTAACCTTGGGCGACCGGGAGATTACCTTTTTGGACACGCCCGGCCACGAGGCGTTCACCGCCATGCGTCAGCGGGGCGCCCAGATTACCGACGTTGCCATTCTAGTGGTAGCAGCGGACGACGGCATCATGCCTCAAACCATCGAAGCCATCAGCCACGCCCGGGCCGCGGGCATTCAGATGGTGGTGGCAATTAACAAAATGGATAAGCCGGGCGCAAACCCCGATCGGGTGCTGCAGCAGCTGACGGAACACGAGGTGGTTCCCGAGGAATGGGGCGGGGACGCAATTTGCGTGCCGGTATCGGCGAAAACCGGCATGAATTTGGATAAGCTTTTGGAAAGCGTGCTGCTGGTGGCGGACATGATGGAGCTGAAAGCCAATCCTGACCGCCGCGCAAAGGGCGCCGTGGTAGAAGCCCGGCTGGATAAGGGCCGCGGCCCCGTGGCGACCCTGCTGGTGCAGAACGGAACTCTTCATACCGGCGACGTGATCGTGGCGGGAACAGCTGTGGGCCGCGTGCGCGCCATGATTGACGACAAGGGCGGAAGGGTGCAGGAAGCGGGCCCGTCTGTCCCGGTAGAAATCACGGGCTTGGACGAGGTTCCCTCCGCGGGGGATCATTTTGACGCGGTATCGGATGAAAAGCTAGCGCGGGAACTGGTGGAACAGCGGAAAAATGAGCAGAAGGAAGCCCAGTTCAACGCTGTGACCAAGGTAACGCTGGACAATTTGTTTTCCCAGATCAAAGAGGGGGAAATGAAGGAGCTCAAAATCATCGTCAAGGCCGATGTGCAGGGCTCTGTGGAAGCCGTCCGCCAGTCGCTGGAAAAGCTGTCCAACGACGAGGTGCGGGTGCGGGTGATCCACGGCGGCGTGGGCGCGGTGAGCGAATCGGATGTGATGCTGGCAGAGGCCTCCAATGCAATTGTTGTGGGCTTTAATGTCCGTCCCGACCCGGTGGCGCAGGCCAGCGCGGAGCGAGACGGCGTGGATCTGCGGCTGTACCGAATTATTTACGATTGCATTGAGGAAATTGAATCCGCCATGAAGGGCATGCTGGCGCCCAAGCTCCGGGAGGTGCAGCACGGCCGGATTGAAGTGCGCCAGGTCTACAAAATTTCCGGCGTGGGCACGGTGGCGGGCTGCTATGTGCTGGATGGCAAGGTCAGCCGCCACGACCAGATTCGTGTGGTGCGGGACGGCGTTGTCATCGCGGAGGACGAAATTGATTCGCTGAAACGGTTTAAGGACGATGTTAAGGAAGTCGCCTCGGGCTACGAGTGCGGCATTGGCCTTGAAAAGTTCAACGATATCAAGGAAGGCGACATTTTTGAAGCCTTCGTGATGGAAGAATATCGGGATTAACGGGTGAAACACTAAAAAGGATTACAGTGCGGGGCATACCCGCCGGCGGGAAAGGAGCGTGGCGCTAATGCCGGGATACCGGATCGGCCGGGCGGCGGAGGATATCAAGCGGGAGTTGAGCGACATTATGCGCTCCCTGAAGGATCCCCGCGTTGCCGGGTTGTTAAGCATCGTGCGGGTGGAGGTATCGGGCGACCTTTCCTATGCCAAGGTGTATATCAGTTCCATGGAAGGGCTGGAACAGGCGAAAACCGCGGTTAAGGGCTTGCAGAACGGCTCCGGATATATTCGAAAAGAGTTGGGCCGCCGCGTGCGGCTTCGGAAGGTGCCGGAGCTGAAATTCATTGCCGACGATTCTATCGCCCACAGCGCCGAAATTCTGCGGATGCTGGAAAGCTTTGAGAACGGGGAGAACAGCCATGAGGATTGACGCAGCGCAGACGGCCAAGCGTCTGCTGGAGCAGGACCGCGTTTTAGTTCTTCTGCATCAATACCCGGATGGGGACACCATTGGCGCGGGCTGCGCCTTGTGCGCGGGCCTTCAGTCGCTGGGGAAACAGGCGGGGATTGCCTGCAACCATACCATCCCGGAACGGTATGGATATATCACCCGGCTGGTGCGGCCCATGGAATTTGAACCGGAGTTTATTGTGGCTGCCGATGTGGCGGATCCTAAGCTTTTGGGAGACAAGCTGGCGCATTTCGGCTCCCGGGTGAATCTCTGTATCGACCATCATGGCTCGAATAAGCTTTATGCAAAAGAAACATATCTGGATCCCGGCGCCGCCGCTACCTGCGAAATGATGGCGGGTGTTCTGGCGGGCTTGGGGGTTACTGTCGACGCGGCGCTGGCCGCGGCGCTGTACACCGGCATTGCAACGGATACGGGCTGTTTTAAATATTCCAACACCACCGCTAAAACCCATTTTATCACCGCTAAGCTGATGGAAACAGGGATGGAAATTGAAGAAATCAACCGGGTGATGTTCGATACGAAAACCAAAAACCGGGTTTTGCTGGAGCGTATGGCTATGGACGGCATGGAATTTGCGTTTGACGACCGATGCGCTATTATAACGATTACCCGGGCCATGCGGGAGCAAAGCAACACAGGAGACGATGACCTGGAGGGCATTACCACGCTGCCCCGGCAGATCGAGGGCGTGCTGGCCGGCGTGACCATCCGGGAACAAACGGATGGGCGGTTTAAGGCTTCGGTACGCACCCACCCGCCGCTGGACGCAGCGGCCATTTGTGCAAGGCTGGGCGGCGGCGGGCATCCCAACGCGGCGGGCTGCACGCTGGAAGGAACGCTGGAGGAGGCGCGGGAAGCGCTGAAATCCGCGGTTAAGGAACAATTGGATGAACGGATTTTTACTCATTAATAAGCCCGCTGGCATGACCTCCTTCGGGGTCACGGCCCGGGTGCGGAAAAAAACGGGGATGAAGCGCGTCGGCCACGCCGGGACGCTGGATCCCATGGCGACGGGCGTTTTGCCGGTATTCATCGGCCAGGCGGCCCGTTTTTGCGATTTGCTGCCGGATCATACAAAGGGATACTGCGCCCGGTTTCTGCTGGGGTATACCACCGACACGCTGGACAGCACCGGAGCCGTGGTGCAGCGGTTTCCGGTTCATGCCGGCAAGGCGGAGCTGGAAGCGCTGCTTCCCCGGTTCACCGGGGTAATCACGCAGGTTCCGCCCATGTACTCTGCGTTGAAGCAGAACGGGCGGCGGCTGTACGATCTGGCGCGGCAGGGCGTGGAGGTGGAGCGTCCGCCCCGGCGGGTAACGATTCACCGGCTTGCGCTGATTCGGGGGGACGACCTGTCCCATACATATGAAATTGATGTGCGTTGTACCAAGGGTACCTATATCCGGACGCTGATCGACGATATCGGCCGGGCCTTAGGCTGCGGCGCGGTGATGACGGCCCTGACCCGAACCTTTGCCTGCGGCTTTTCCCTGGCGGACTGTGTGACGCTGGAGCAAGCGGAAACGGCTTTTGAGAAGGCTGTGCTGCCGGCCGATCGGGCGGTAGAGGGATATCCTGCCGTGACAGTGACGGAAAAACAGGCCGTCCGGTTTTTAAACGGCGGCGCGTTGGATCGGGCCCGGCTGCCGGGCTTGTCTGTTCCGGCCGGGCTGTGCCGCGTTTACGGCCCAGAGCGCTTTCTGGGGCTGGGCGAACTGCGGGAGCACGAGCTGGCGGTTAAGTGCGCGCTGAATCAGGAATAGAAAAAAGGCGGCGGCCGATGACCCGCTGCCATGCGTCTTTGAAAGGTAAGGTGACCAGGTTGGAAATTGCGCGGGAGCTGCAATATGCCGGGGGCCCTGTTTGGGCGGCATTGGGATTTTTTGACGGTCTGCATATCGGCCACGCCGCCGTGATTGGAGAGATCCTCCAAGGCCCCTGCCCCGCGGTGGTTACCTTTGGGGACGCCCCCAAATCTCATCTGTCGGCGGCACCGCCGTTTTACCTTTGCACCGAACGCCAGCGCCGGGCCCTGCTGGAGCAAATGGGGATTCAGCGGCTCATTGAGCTGGATTTTGAAAAGGTACGGGACTGGTCTGCGGAGGAATTTTTTCTCCGGCTGGTAAAGGATTTGGGTGTTCAAAGGCTCAGCTGTGGATACAATTTTCATTTTGGCAGGAACGGGGTGGGGGATGCCGCGCTTCTGCAAAGCCTGGGCGGGAAACACGGCGTTGCAGTGACGGTATGCCCGCCGGTTGTCGCGCAGGGCGTTCCGGTTTCTTCCACCCGGATTCGGGAACTGCTGGAGAAGGGCGATCCCGAAACGGCGGCGCAGTTGCTGGGCCGTCCATTTTCCTTTGATTTCAAGGTAATCGGCGGCGACCGCAGGGGCAGACTTTTGGGCGCGCCCACCATCAACCAAGCGCTGCCGAAAAACTTTGTTCATCCCCGGTTCGGGGTTTATGCCGCCCGAGCAAGGGTGAACGGTAGTTGGCTTCCCGCCTTGACCAATGTGGGGATCCGTCCCACCGTGGGCGCGGATTACGCCCGGGCCGAAACCTATATCCTAGATTTTTCCGGGGATTTGTACGGGAAAAATGTGGAGGTGCGGCTGGACTGGTTTTTACGGGATGAAAAAAAGTTTTCGTCAGTGGAAGCTTTAAAGGAAGGCATTTTCGCCGACGTGGAGCGGGTGAGGGCTTATTACCGCAAAAAATAGCTCTGCTATTTTTTTATTCCCCGTCAAAAGCGGTTGCGTGGCGAGACAAACCAAGCGCTGTAAGCAGCGTATGCGCGCAGGAATCTCGTCAGAGGCCTGCTGTCCCCCCAGATAGGGTTAGGGATTACGGCCTCTAAAAAGCCAAAGGCTGTTACACCGTTTTGCCGGCCATTTTAAACTGTGCAACTGAAAAAAATTCCTTGACTTTCTTGGTCTGAAATGCCATAATGGAAGGGCGCTTTATCGCCAAAAAGCATTAAATTGCTAAAGCACACGGGAGAGGACGGAATAGTAACGTGATGACGAAAATGATTGTTCTGGCTATTTTTGTACTGGTAACCGCGGCCGTGGGGGTTTACTGCGCTAAGGCGGCGTCCAGCGTCAGCGGTTTTGTGCTGGGGGGACGGAACGTTGGCCCCTGGCTGACGGCCTTTGCCTACGGCACATCTTATTTTTCGGCCGTAGTATTCGTGGGGTATGCGGGCCAGTTCGGGTACAGCTACGGCGTGGCTGCCACCTGGATCGGGATTGGCAACGCGCTGCTGGGCAGCCTGCTGGCGTGGGTGGTGCTGGGCCGGCGCACACGGATCATGACCAAGCATCTGGACGCGGCGACCATGCCGGAGTTTTTTGAAAAGCGGTACGACAGCCGGGGCATGAAACTAGTATCCTCTTTGATTATCTTCGTGTTTTTGATCCCTTATTCCGCATCGGTTTATAAGGGGCTTTCTGGATTGTTTTCCAATGCCTTTGGAATTGGGGAACGGTTCTTTGTGTGGGTAATCGTGGGCATGGCGGTGCTGACGGGGATTTATGTCATCATCGGCGGGTATGCGGCCACCGCCCTCAATGATTTTATCCAGGGAATTGTGATGATTGTGGGCATTGTCGCCGTGGTGCTGACGGTGCTGAACAAAACCGGCGGGTATGGGGAAAGTATGAATCTCCTTTCCGCCTTTTCCGCGGATAAGGTCCCGGGACTTCGGGGGGCGTATACTTCCTTTTTCGGGCCCGATCCCATCGGGCTTTTGGGGGTTGTGATCCTAACCAGCCTGGGCGCATGGGGGCTGCCGCAGATGATTCATAAATTTTACACCATTAAAAACGAACGGGCCATCAAGACCGGGACCGTGGTTTCCACTGTGTTTGCGCTGATTGTGGCGGGGGGATCCTACTTTATGGGTGCGTTCGGCCGCCTGTCGGTCACGTCGGAGCAGATCACGGGGGAAAACGGCGCCATTCACTACGATAAAATTGTTCCCGCCATGCTGGGAGACCTGCCGGATTTGCTGATGGGCGTTGTGCTGGTACTTGTCATGTCGGCTTCCATGTCTACCTTAAGCTCGCTGGTGATTTCCTCGTCCTCCACGTTCACCATTGATTTTTTAAAGGGAAGCTTTTTCAAAAATATGTCAAATCGGATGCAGGTGCTGCTGATCCGAATTTTTGTGGCGGTGTTTCTGGTGCTTTCAGTCGTGCTGGCAGTGTTGCCCAATAACCCGATCACTTCCTTAATGTCCTGGTCGTGGGGGGCGCTGGCAGGATCCTTTCTCGGGCCGTTTGTGCTGGGATTGTTTTGGCGCGGCGTGACCAAGGCGGGCGTCTGGGCCAGTTTTATTACCGGCGTGGGCATTACCATGGGCGGATTTATTCTCCAGCAATGCGGCGTTGCGTTCTCTGGCGGGTTGGCGATTTTAAACAGCCCTATTAACATTGGAGCGCTGTCTATGATCGTGTCGCTGATCATCGTGCCGCTGGTCAGCCTTGTCTCGCCCAAGCTCAAAAAGGCGCATTTAGACAATGCCTTCGACTGCTACAACGAAAAAGTCGTGGCGGAGCATGTGCATGTTCTCGAGGAGGAAGCGGAATAAGCTCCTTTTGCAAAAAGATCCCGCATAAGACGGTCTGTTTGCAGCAAATGCGGGAGGGCGGCTTCCTAACGCTTATACCCTCTTTTGCAGTTCTGCTGCTTCTTTTTAGGTAAACGAAAGGCCATCCTTATGAAAGGGTGACCTTTTGCATTGGCTTTAACGAATGGCGCGTGAAGCGCTTCCTATTTTTTCAACAGTTCCTTAGCGAGCTTTACAGCCTCGCAGATCACCACGGGAACGACCGACAGGGCCAGAACCACGCCAATATCGCCGGTGCGAAGCGCCATAAGCCCAAATACCGTCCGCAGAGGCGTAAACATAACCAAGGCAACCAGCAGCAGCGAACCCAGGAACGCCAGCCACAGAAAGAGGTTTTTAAGGGGCGCAGCGCGGTAGAACGCGTGAGACGACCGGGCGTTGAATGCATGGAAGCACTGGGACACTGCCAGCACCGCAAAGGCCATGGTCTGACCGTACAACACGCTTTGCTCCGGATGAGACGACCGCCCCACAACAAAGGCAATTAAAGCCAGTACGCCCAGCAGAAGCCCCTGCCAGATCACATTTATTCCCAAGCCCCGGGAAAAAATACTTTCGTTTTTCTGCATGGGCTTTTTCCGCATAATATCGAATTCCGGCGGTTCCATTCCCAGCGCCAGCGCGGGCAGCCCGTCGGTCACCAGATTGATCCACAAAAGCTGAATCGGCAGAAGCGGCGACACCGAGAACAAAAGCGTGCCAAAGAAAACGGCCAGTACCTCGCTTAGGTTGCAGGATAAAAGATAATGCACCGTTTTGCGAATATTATCGTAAATGCTCCGCCCTTCCTTGACAGCGGTGACAATGGTGGAAAAATTATCGTCGGTCAGGGTCATATCCGCGGCGCCTTTGGCCACGTCGGTTCCTGTGATCCCCATGGCGCATCCGATATCGGCGGCCTTGAGCGCAGGCGCGTCATTGACGCCGTCCCCCGTCATGGCAACCACCTCGCCGCGGTTCTGCCATCCCTGCACGATGCGGATTTTATCCTCAGGAGAAACCCGGGCGTAAACGGAGTATTCGTCGATATGGGCGAAAAATTCCTCATCCGACAGCTGGGAAAGCTCCACGCCGGTGATGGCCTTCTGCCCCGGCTGGAGGATCCCCAGCCGCTTCGCGATGGCGGCAGCGGTAGCCACATGGTCTCCGGTAATCATAATGGTACGGATTCCCGATTCGTTGCACTGCCGAACCGAATCCGCCGCCTGGGGCCTGGGCGGATCAATCATTCCCACAAGGCCCACAAATTCCAGATCCCGTTCCAGCGCTTCGCTGGTGGGGTTGACTGGTACGGACTCCAGCCGCTTAATGGCAACCCCCAGCACCCGCAGGGCCTCTCCGGCCATCTGCTCATTGGCCTCTCTTACCTTCTTTTCGTCATACCGCGCGCAGCGGGATAACAAAATATCCGGCGCCCCTTTGGTGACGGCATAGGGCACCCCGTCAACGAGATTCACGGTGGTCATCAGCTTTCGGTCGCTGTCAAAGGGAAGCTCCTTCATCCGGGGGTAAACGTTGTCCAGGCTTCGCCTGTCCAGCATGAGGTACTTCATGGAGGCGGCTACCAGGGCCGTTTCGGTGGGATCCCCGATATGGACTTCCTTTCCATCCTTTTGCTCCACCCTTCCGTCGCAGCAGATCGCCGCAAGGCGCAGGAGGGTTTCCACCTCAAAGGTCAGCTTTTCCTGGGAATCGTTTGTTCCAGCCGTGTAAATCCGGTTTCCCAGATCGGCAAACCCGCTGTGGGTATAGGTCTTGACCAGCGTCATACGGTTTTGGGTCAGGGTTCCGGTCTTGTCCGAGCAAATGACCGATGCGCTGCCCAGCGCTTCCACCGCCGGAAGGCGCTGGATAATAGCGTTTTTCCGCACCATGCGCTGCACGCCCAGCGCCAAAACGATGGTTACTACCGCCGGCAGGCTTTCCGGCACCACAGCCACAGCCAACGCAATGGAAGTCATAAACATGCTGCCGATGCGTTCCACCATTGGCAGCGACCGGTCTCCTAAGAACACGCCTACAAAAAATAGAACCGCGCAGACCATCAGCGCGACAATACCCAGCGTCTTACCAAGGCTGGCCAGCTTAAGCTGGAGGGGCGTTTGCGCATCCTCCGTTACCTTTAAAATCGTAGCGATCCGGCCGATTTCGGTGTTCATACCCGTTTCAGTGACAATGGCCTTTCCCCGTCCGTAAGACACGGAGCAGCCGGCGTAGACCATATTAAACCGGTCGCCCAAGGGGGCGATATCGTCAATTTCCCCCTCCGTGGACTTAGCGGAGGGAGCGGATTCCCCGGTAAGGGCGGATTCCTCGCAGTGAAGCGAGGCGGCCTCGATCAGGCGGCCGTCAGCAGGAATGTAATCTCCCGCATCGAGAAGAATCACGTCTCCCGGCACCAATTCGGCCGCAGGAATGGTCAGCACCACGCCGCTGCGCAGCACCTTGGCATGGGGGGCCGCCATGTTTTTTAAAGCGCTCAGCGCTTTTTGGGCCCTGTTTTCCTGCACCACGCCAATGAGGGCGTTCAGCAGGACGATGGCGATAATCACAATAGGCTCCAGCCAATTGTTTTCCCCCTGGAGCCAGGTAGTGATCCCCGAGACCACGGCTGCGATGATCAGGATGACCACCATAAAATCCTTCATTTGATCCAAAAACTGCAAAAACAGGCTGCGGGGCTTTTTCTCCGTCAGTTGATTTTTTCCGTATTGTTTGAGCCGTTCCTCCGCCTGATCGGCGGTCAGCCCTCCGGCGGGGTCTGTCTGAAGCTCGGCCGCTACCTGCGCAGCCGTACTGCTATGCCAGATCAATGCTATCCCTCCTGAACGTCTAAACGGACAAGCCGAAATTTTCCATTTCATATAGTACCCCAATCCCCCGAAAAAATCAAGGAGAAATCTGCCGCGAGAGACGTGCTGCTTGTCGGCGGGCTTGTCCGGAACCAACAGAAAAAACAGGTATTCCATAAATTGGAATTTCCAGTGAAACCATAAAAAGGCCGGCGGTTCCATAAGGAGCCGCCGGCCTTTTCGATAAATGGTTCACCGCCGTGTGGAAGCTATGATTCGGCGGGCTTAAGCCATCAACTCCACCAAATGGCAAATGCCGGGGATGCTTTCCCCTTGCTGGCTGGAGGTGGTGGACATGAGCGCGCCGGTGGCGCAGAACAAAACACGCTTATAGGTTCCCGCGCTGATCTGCGGCAGAATGCTGCCGCAAAGCACCGATCCGGAGCAGCCGCATCCAGAACCTCCTACTCCTACGTCCTGCGTCCTTACATCAAAAATCATCGAGCCGCAGTCGTTGTACAACTGGTCGGACAGCGTAAAGCCCTCCGCCTGCATCAGCTGCTTGAGCAGGGCCCGGCCCACGTCTCCCAAGTCCCCGGTCAGAATCAAATCATAGTCAGAGGGCTTGGTGGCGGTATCGTCAAACCAGCTTTTTAGGGTATCGCAGGCAGAGGGCGCCATGGCGGCGCCCATATTGTTGGCGTCCTTAATCTGAAGATCCACCATCCGCCCAAAATGCACTGCCGTTACCTTCGGCCCAGCGCCGCCGGAAGCGACAATCGCCGCACCGGATCCCGTTACCGTCCATTGCGACGTGGGCGGGCGTACGCCGCCGTACTCCAGCGGTAGGCGAAACTGTCGTTCCGCCGAGCAAAAATGGGAGCTGGTTGCCGCACCCACTGTGTTCGCTGCTCCGGAGGCGACCGCCACCGACGCCAAGGCGAGGCTGAGCGCCATAGTAGAACAAGCGCCGAACAGTCCCACAAACGGCGTGTTGAATTCCCGCAGGCCAAAGGTAGAACCGATGCACTGGTTCAAAAGATCTCCCGAAAAGATTAGATCCAAATCCTCGGGCTTTACGGCGGCTTTTTGGGCTGCCAGCAGGATCGCCTTGTTGAGAAACATACTCTCTGCTTGCTCCCAGGTTTCGGCGCCGGCCTTGGAATCCTTTAGCACTTCGTCAAAGCATCGGCCCAGCGGACCCTCCCCTTCCTTTTGGCCGACTACCGCCGCGCAACCTGTCACAACAGCCGGCGCTTCCAGCAAAATGGAATACCGTCCCATGCGTCTCATACTCGTTTCCTCCTTTACAAAAACAGCTTGACGATCCAGAGGATCACGCCGTACAAAACCGAGGTGGAGATACCAAAGACCAGCACCGGCCCGGCAATGGTAAACATCTTGGCGCCCACGCCCAGGATCTGCCCTTCGCTTTTAAATTCGATGGCGGGGGAAACAACGGCGTTGGCAAAGCCGGTAATGGGGACTAGGCTGCCCGCACCGGCGACTTTGGCGATGTCGTCGTATAAATGGCAGGCGGTGAGGGTAACGGAAATCAGAACCAAAGTCACCGAGCATAAGGCGCCCGCCGTTTGCTCGTCTAATCCCGCGGCTTTATATAAATTGATCAAAATCTGGCCCAGAACGCAGATCCCGCCACCAATTACAAAGGCAAAAAAGCAGTTTTTTAAGCTGTTGGTTTTGGGAACGGTCTGATCCACCATTTTCTGATATTGCTTCGCGTCCATACAGTACTCCCTTTCCCTTAAAAATCCATTCGATCAAAAACTAGTTTCACCGAAAGCAACGCATTTTATGCGAAGGAGAGAATTTGTTAAGATTTCCTTGTTCAGATTATAATAAATTTCGGGTATGCTAAAACAGAAATGAAATACCATGCGGAAAGGAAAATGCATATGCCTCTGATTCAGCTAGACAACGTTTATAAAATTTATAAGGCCGGGGATGTGCGGGTGCACGCCCTAGACGGCGTGAGCCTAACTGTGGAGCAGGGGGATTTTGCCGCCGTAGTAGGCGGATCTGGCAGCGGAAAATCCACCCTTATGAATATTCTGGGCTGTCTGGACGCACCCTCTATGGGAAAATATTTTTTAGACGGAAAAGACGTATCCCGCTTAACAGATCAGAGCCTTTCGATTATTCGAAACCGAAAAATTGGTTTTGTGTTTCAGGGTTTTAATCTGGTCTCCTCCCTGGACGCTCTGGAAAATGTGGAGCTGCCGCTGATTTACCGGGGAATGAGCGCCGCAAAAAGGCGGACGCTGGCCAGTGAAGCCCTTCATAAGGTCGGCCTGTCCGACCGGATGCACCATCGCCCGGGGCAAATGTCGGGAGGCCAGCAGCAAAGAGTGGCCATTGCCCGGGCTGTCGCCGCTAAGCCCCCGATCCTGCTGGCTGACGAGCCCACCGGGAATCTGGACACTAAGGCCGGAAGCGAGGTCATGGAAATCTTGACCGGCCTTCATCGGGAGGGCGTGACCGTTATTTTAATTACCCATGACCGGGATATCGCCGCCATGGCGCCCCGAAACATCGTCATCCGGGACGGACGGATTTTACAGGATACGGGAAGAACCGAAAACAAAGCCGCAAGCCTGTAGGGAAAGGTGAAAGCGTGCTGCCGGAACAGCCGAGCCAAGCAAAAAGCCTGGAGCGGAATTGGCTCCAGGCTTTCTGCTTGCGGCATTAAATTATACCGTCCCGT
>CALWPT010000035.1 GCA_944383495.1 uncultured Clostridia bacterium
GGACAGAGCCTGCTGGCCCCTGGAAGGGGTACTGAAAAACTATCATTGCATCGCTTGCTCCGCTGCTGGCAAACCGGCTCTCTTTGGTTTTCCTGTTTATCTCTGCTAGCGGGACGCTTCCCGCAGATGCCTCCAAGTCCCTGTGAGCATTCCAGCGCCTTTATTTCTCTCTTTTGATAGCGATGCGATTCTTTGACATTGTCATTTGCCACGCCTTTTTTACCTACCACCGGTTCAACCGGGGGGTCTCCTGCTGATAGCGTCAAAAACCAATGGGCCGGTTGTTGAAACAGCCGGCCCATTTACTATAAAACCAACGCTTGTTCCGCCTAAACTGCGGCGGAAAAAAGCGCGGCGCAGTTCCCAAGACCATGGAACTGCGCCGAAGCTGCTCATTTCTTTTCCGCGTCCGCTTCCAGGCGGATCCCCAGTTCCTTCAACTGCGCTTCATCCACGCCATCCGGCGCGCCGGACAACAGCTCCGCCGAGCTTGCCACCTTGGGAAAAGCGATAACATCCCGCAGCGAATCCAATTCCAGCATTTCCATGAGAAGCCGGTCCAGCCCGTAAGCCATGCCCGCGTGAGGCGGCGCACCGAAACGGTATGCGTCGATCAAAAATCCAAACCTTTTCTGCGCGTCCTCCGCCGTAAAGCCCAAAGCGCGAAACATGCGCTCCTGCACGGAGGGATCACTGATCCGAACTGAACCGCCGCCTATTTCGGCGCCGTTGAGCACCATATCGTATGCGATGGCCCCGCAGGTCCCCGGATCACTCTCCAGCTTGGAAAGATCCTCCGGCCGGGGAGCGGTAAAGGGATGGTGCTTGGCCACATATCGGTTTTCCTCCTGGCTAAACGCAAACAGCGGAAAATCCGTCACCCACAGAAAGCGGAATTCGCCCTTGGGGATAAGGCCCATTCGCCCCGCGGTTTCCACCCGCAAAGCGCCGAGAGAGGTACAAACGGTTTCATCATCCCCATCGGCCACCACCAGCAGCACATCCCCCGTTTGCAGCCCGCAGGCCTCGTGAATTGCCCGCACCTCTGTCTCGGACAGGAACTTTTCAAAAGAGGAGCTGGTTCCATCCCCTGTGACGCGCGTCCAGGCAAGGCCCTTGGCGCCGTAAGCCTTCACCCATTCGGTCAGCTTGTCAATCTCCTTGCGGGTGAACACGGAAGCGCCGCCCGGCAGCTTCACGGCCCGCACGCTGCCCCCCGCCGCCAACGCGCCGGCAAAAACGCGGAATTCCGTTTGCTTCACCAACGCCGTCAGATCGGTCAGCTCCATCCCAAAGCGGATGTCGGGTTTATCCGAACCGTACCGGCGCATGGCTTCCCTGTAGGTCATGCGGGGAAAGGGAACAGGAACGTCTACCCCCAAGGCCTCTTTAAAAATATATTGCATTGCGCCCTCGTTGACGGCGATGACCTCCTCTTGCCCCGCGAAGGACATCTCCAGGTCGATCTGGGTGAATTCCGGCTGCCGGTCGGCGCGCAGATCCTCGTCCCGGTAGCACCGGGCGATCTGCATATACTTATCAAACCCCGCCAGCATCAGCAGCTGCTTGTACAGCTGAGGCGACTGGGGCAGGGCGAAAAATTTTCCGTTGAACACGCGGGAAGGCACCAGATAATCCCGTGCGCCCTCGGGGGTGGATTTGATGAGGGTGGGGGTTTCAATTTCCACAAAGCCCTGCTGGTCAAAATAATCCCGCACCAGCTTGACCACCCGGTGGCGCATGAGGATGTTAGCCTGCAAATCCGGCCGGCGCAGGTCTAAAAACCGGTGCTTAAGCCGCAGCTCTTCCTTGACGCTGGTTCCCGACGTGATTTCAAAAGGCGGGGTCTGCGCCCGGGACAGCAGCCGCAGCTCACAAACGTAAATTTCTATATCGCCGGTTGGAATCTCATGGTTAATGGAATCCCGGATCCGCACGGTTCCCTTGGCCATCACCACGTATTCTCCCCGTATGGCGAAGGCCTTTTCAAAAATCTCCCGGTCGGTGCTGCCGTCAAAGGCGAGCTGGACAATTCCCGTGCGGTCCCGCACATCAATGAAAATCAGCTGGCCTAGATCCCGCTGGCGCTGCACCCAGCCGCAGACCACGACTTCCCGGCCGCAGTCCTCCTTGCGCAGCGTGCCGCAGTAATCGGTGCGCCGCAGGTCTCCCATCTGATCCATCTGCCATCCTGTTTCATTCATTCTATCCTACCCCGTTTCTCTGATGCGCGGCCCGGCAGTTCCACGCCGCTTTCCTCTATGGCCTCGCTGAGGTCGGCAAACGCCCGGTCAATGCTCCGGTCGTAAACCGCCTCAATGAGCCCCGCGTCTAACGCCACCTGGGTTTGCTCCCCGGTTTTCATATCCTTCAGCATGGCCTTTCCGGCGGCAAGCTCGTCGTCCCCCAGCATCAGGCAGCATTTAGCGCCGATTTTATCGGCGTACTTCATCTGGGCCTTGACCGAACGGCCCACTGTGTCGCACAGGGCAAAAAAACCCTCCCGGCGCAGCGCGTCGCACAGCGCCAGCGCCCGGCGCGCGGCGGCCTCCCCGATGGAGCCGATGTATATTTCGCAGGGCTCCTCCTCCGGGAAGGGGCAGTTTTGGGCCTCCATAACCAGCAGCACCCGCTCCAGCCCCATTCCAAAGCCCAGCGCCGGAAGATCGGGCCCCCCCATCTGAGCGCACAGCCCATCGTACCGCCCGCCGCCGCAAACGGTACCCTGGGCGCCGATGGCGCCGGAAACAAATTCGAACACCGTGCGGGTATAGTAATCCAGGCCCCGCACAATGGTTGGGTTGACCGTATAGGAAAGGCCCGCCGCCTGTAATCCCGCCTTCACCCCGTCAAAATGGGCCCGGCAGTCGCCGCACAAAAAGTCCAGGATCACCGGCGCGCCGGCGGCGATTTCCCGGCAAACGGGGGACTTGCAGTCTAAAATCCGCATGGGGTTCCGATCCAGCCGGTCCCGGCAGGTGGCGCACAGTTCGGCCTTTTGCGCTTCAAAATAGGCTTTCAGGGCCTTGTGGTATTCCGCCCGGCAGGCAGGGCAGCCAATGGAGTTCAGCTCCAGCCGCAGCCCTGTCAGTCCCAGGCGCTCCAGCACCTGGGCGGCCAGCGCAATGACCTCCACATCCGCCGTGGGAGACGCCGCGCCAAAGGCCTCTACCCCGAACTGGTGAAATTCCCGCAGTCTGCCGGCCTGGGGTTTTTCGTACCGGTAGCAGCTGGTGAAATAAGCGGTTTTCACCGGCAGGGCCCCGTTTAACAGCCCGTGCTCCAGCATAGCACGGACGACCCCCGCCGTCCCCTCCGGGCGAAGGGTGATGGAACGCCCGCCCTTATCCGCAAAGGTGTACATTTCCTTATTGACCACGTCGGTGGTCTCCCCGACGCTGCGCAAAAACAGCTCGGTTTGCTCAAACACAGGGGTTCGAATCTCAGTAAATCCAAATAACCGCGCGGTTTCCCGGGCAGTGCTTTCCACAAACTGCCATCTGCCGCTTTGAGACGGCAGCACATCCTGGGTTCCTCTGGGGGCTTGAATGGTGTTGCCCATGGTGACCATGCCTTTCCTTGCTCTATTTTCATATCTTTCACATACCACAAGCCCCCGTCCCAAAGGGCGGGGGCCTGCCGCTTTATAAAAGCGTCTCCGCATTTATCCGTGGGGATAAGCAATATTCCGCCAGTCCAAATCGCCGCGATCCAGGCCGTGAATCAGCATTTCCCCCGTGGCAATATTCGTGGCATAGGGAATGTTGTGCACATCGCACAGGCGCAGCAGGTTGGTTTCATTTGGCTCGCTGTTTTTGGGATTCAGCGGATCCCGGAAAAACAGCACAATATCAATTTCATCGCAAGCCACCAGGGACGCGATCTGTTGATCTCCGCCCTGGCTGCCGCTGAGAAAGCGCTGAATCTGCAGCCCCGTCGCCTCAGCCACCATTTTACCGGTGGTGCCGGTAGCGCAAAGGCTGTGCCGGCTTAAAATCCCGCAGTATGCTATGCAGAACTGAACCATTAATTCTTTTTTCGCATCGTGCGCTATTAAAGCTATGTTCATCTTGAAGCCTCCGTTTTCCTTCCGATTTATTTGGTACAGCGGGAAAATGTTCTACCGTACGTTCTCTCTCTCGGCCCTGTCCTTCAGTCGGCTTTAGACCGGCGGGTTCACGCTTCCACCCGGCTTCGCATAGGTCACGACAGCCTGTGCAAAGGAGGAAGAGGCTCATCCTTTCCTTCCAGCCGCAGGGCGATTCGGTCAAAGGCCCGGGCCGCAGGGCCGGCAGTCAAAGGCTCGCCCCGGGCCGCGGCCGCCAAAACAGCCGGATCATCCGGCACCGCACCGACGAGCTGAAGGCCGACCGCGTCGATCATCTCGTCAAAATCGGGCAAAAGCCCCTCCCGGATCAGCCGGGGTTGAAACCGGTTAATCACCAGCCGGCTCTCAGAAACCCCCATCTGCCGCAGCAGCCGGGCGGTCACCGCGCCATCCCGCACGCACACCGGATCCGGCGTAGCCACCACCAACGCGCCTGTCGCAGCCTGCGCCGATAGGCAAAAGCCCCGGCCGATCCCCGCGGGACTATCCACAAGGACCGCGTCAAACACGGGCGAAAGCTTGCAAGCTAGGGTTTTCATAGCCTCGATGCTGTCCACCGCTCCCGCCTCCGGCGGCGCAGGCAAAACATAAAGCCCGTCGCACCCCGGAACCCGGAGCACCGCATCCGCCGCGGTGCATCGCCCTTTCAACAGATCGCCGACGTCAAACACCGACTGTGCGCTGACCCCCAGCATAAGATCCAGACAGCGCAGGCCCTGATCCATATCCAGCAGCAGCACACTGCGCCCGCGGCGGCAAACCGCCGCGCCCAGCCCGGCGGCGACCGTTGACTTCCCGGCGCCTCCCTTGCCGGAGGTCACAACCACAACCATGCCCACGCCCTACACCTCCGCAGGATCGTTCCTTTCCATTAATTACACATAGAATCAAGCAGAAAATCTGGTTTTCTGTTCTATTTTACCATGTCCCGCACAGATTGTCAAAGCTTTTCTCCCGCTTTCCCTCAGGGGAGCAGCGCGCCTGCCGCGGGATAGGCGTACGCATCGCCTTCGTAGAAGAAATACGCATCAAAAATGTCCCTGGCCAGGGGCGCCACCGAAGAACCGTGCCCGCCCTGTTCAATGACCACGGAAATGGAAATCTCAGGGTTGTCAAAGGGCGCAAAGGCAACAAACACGCCGTTATCTTCCTTGCCGGGCACCTCGGCAGTACCGGTTTTGCCGCCAACCTGGATCTCATAGTTTCTGAACGTAGCCTGGGCCGTGCCCTCCGACGTAACCGATTTCATGCCCTGCTTCACTGTGTCAAACACGCTTTCAGAAATGCCCGTTTCCGCTGCCGCCTTCACCGACTGCTCCTGAATCACCTGGCCCATGGAATAATCCATGACCTTATACAAAAGATGCGTCTCGTACCGCGTCCCGCCATTGGCGATGACCGCGGTATAGTTGCACAGCTGCAAGGGCGTGAAGGCATTGTCCGACTGGCCGATGGCAAACTGGAGAACCTTTCCCGCGGTCCACGTGCCCCCTGCGGCCTTCGTCTGGGCGGGGGAGGCCATGGTGCCCCGGCTTTCTCCCACTTCCACGCCGGTTTTCTCCCCGAAGCCGAACAGCCGGCAGTAATTGTTCATCACGTCGATCCCGCACCGCCTGCCTACATCGTAAAAGAAAATATTGCAGGATTGAGCCAGGGCGGTGATGACGTTTTCCGATCCGTGGTACCCCAAGCAGGTGAACACCTGGTCGTAGTAAGGGTACCGCTGCCGGCAGTAAACCGTGCTGTTTGCGTCGATGACCCCCGTTTGCAATCCGATGCACGCGATGGCCGGCTTGAAGGTGGAACCAGGAGGGTAGGTTCCCTGAAACGCCCGGTCGAACAGAGGGTTGCCAGGATCCTTGGCCAGCTGCTCGTAATTGGTTTGATAATCCTTCATGTCAAAGGTGGGGTAATTGGCCGCGGCAAGGATCTCCCCCGTGTTCACCTTTTCCACCACCACCGCGCCGCCGGTGGCCGGCACAGCATTCTCCCGGGCGCGGAGGCTTTGTATGATTTCCTCTAAAGACGCCTGGGCCACCCCTTGCAGGCTGCTGTCCAGCGTCAGCATGATGCTGCTGCCGGGAACGGGCTCCTTGACCACCACATCCTGGATCACTTTGCCGCTTTGATCCTGAATGATTTTTTTCTCCCCGTCTGTTCCCCGAAGCAGATCCTCAAAGGCGCTTTCCGCGCCGCTTTTGCCCACCATGTCGTTATAGCTGTAGCCCTTTTTCTTCAGCTCCTCCCAATCCTCGGCGTAAATAGGCCCGATGGTTCCGATGATATGCGGCGCGATATCGGTTGCGACATACTCCCGCACCGACTGAATTTCAATATTCACCCCGGTAAAATCAAAGGAGGCTTCCATGATTTTGGCCCGGGTCTCAACGGAAATATCCTCTGCAAAGGTGTAGGGCAGGGAAACCGAGTAATCCAGCGCCTCCATCGTGTACCGCACCCCCATCAGAGTGCGCTGGTCGGCGGCGGAATATCCCTCCAGCTTATACCGCCGGATCATTTCATCCACACAGTTCTGCGCGGTGGCGTAATGGTTCAGGCCAAGCACCCTTTGCAGGGCGCTGAGGGTGTTTTCCTCCGCGTCGGGCATGTAGGTATAAGGCGCCGCCTCGGAAATCGGCAGATCGTCCCGCCATTCCTCCTTTTTTTCCTTTAGAAGCCCGCAAAGGCGAAGAATCGTTTCGTTGGTTTGGGATGCCTGTAGATACGCTGCGTCCAGCACGACGGCGTATCCATCCCGGTTGACCGCCAGGGGACGGCCATACCGATCGTAAATCTCGCCGCGGGGCGCCTTGATGGAAACCGTACGGGCGGATTGAAGGTCGGCTTCCTGGCGGTAAGCGTCGGCGTTGAACAGCTGCATCTGCACCAGCCGGCCGGAGAAAACAGCCAGCACCAGCCCAAACGCCACAGCCAGCGTGACCAGCCGGGCCGTTCCCTCCCTTTTCCCTTCCCCGGGAGAGTTGTTGCGGGGTGTGCGCTCCGCGCTTTTTTTAATCTTGGGATTTCGTTTTTTCATGCCGGCGCCCCCTTTCCAAAAACGCTAAATTTCCTTTTTGCTTTTGAATCCGCCGCTGCTTTAACAGGCTGCGCTTACGATGGGTCCGCCTTTGCGCGATTGCGGATCCGCTTGCTCCCCAGGGCGATCCGGCGCACCAGCCAGTAAACCGGAAGAAGGAACAAAAGCGTGTACCCCATTAACGGCAGGTAAAAGCTCACATACAGCCCCCCCGCATTCCCAACGCCGCCAAAAGCGCAGAAAAGCAGCCAGTAAAGGGACAGGTTTACAAACACCGAACCGATCCCCAGGCTGATACAGGAAAGCAGGTTGTTTTGCATTAAATGCGTGACCAGCAGCCCGCAGGCAAGCCCGGTCAGCATATAAGTAATCGCGTAATAGCCCGTGCCGTGAACGGCGTTAGCATCGCAAAAAATTCCCGCCGCCAGGCCAAACGCGCCGCCCCGTACGTCTCCCTCGCACATGGCCACCGCCACCACCGCTAAAAGCATCAGCGACGGTGTGCCGCTTCCCCCCACGCGGGGCAGCACCCCCGGCACATACTGAAGCAAAAACGCGCACAGGAGGATCCCTCCATAAAAAACCGCGTGGACGCGGTTTTTCTTTTTTTCTCTCGATAGCAGAAGCCCCACGTCCTTTCCCCTCGGTCTTTCCAGAAAGCCGTTTTTATTGTCCGCCGCTCTGCCCCGTGAATCCCGTAACCACCATCACATCCCGGCATGTGGAAAGGGCCGCCGCGGGCTTGACCACCGCGTAGGTGGAGGAATCCATGGGATCCTGCTGAATCTCCGCCACGGTGCCCACCAGCAGCCCCGCGGGAAAAATCCCCCCCGCGCCGGATGATACCACGTAATCCCCAACCGCTACGTTGGCGTCCTTGGACAGGTAACCAAACCTTGTCAGCCCCCGGGAAGCCAGCTCTCCATCTCCGCTGACAATGCCGTTGTCCTTGGTGCGGGGGCCATAGGCCGAAGCATTGAGCGCAGGGCTTAAGACCGTCGTCACCACACTCTGGGAGGCGGACGCTTCCGTTATGTAGCCCACCAGCCCCTCGGCGGTTATAACCGGATCGTGAAGAGCCACGCCCTGTAAAAGTCCCTTGTCAATGGTAAAGCTGCCGAAGGGATCGTTCCCGTCCCTTCCGATTACCATGGCGTCCTGAAACGTGAAATCCGGGTGTTCCTCCTTCAGGCCCAGGTAGTCCTTATAAAACGCGTTTTCCCGTTCCATCTCCTGGAATTGAATCAGTTTATCGGTCAAATCGTTGATTTCCTGCTGGAGCTTTTCGTTGTCGGCGCGCAGGGCGGCCCCGTCCTTCACGTTGCTGAAAAATTCACCCGCGCCGCCGGCAACGGAAGAAAAAAACCTCTGCACCGGGGAAGCCACCGCCCCCGCGGCCGCCGACAACGGCGACGACCATTTCAGCACAGCGCCGCAGACGATGGCGATCACCAGCAGGGCCGCAGTGATTCCGGCAAAAATCTTAAACCGTCTGGATCGAAAAAAATATCGCATGGAAGACAACACTCCAACGCGGCCCTTCGGCCGCTGTTCTTTTTCTGCTTTTCAGCGCCTCACCCGCGTATGGCGCCGCCCAACGCCCTGACAGAAAATCAGGCCTGTGGGAGCTGTCCCCCGAAGGGAGCTTAATAATATTTCACCCGGCTGGCATAGGTGTTGAAAGGCAGATCCATATCCAGCCGCTTGGCGGTGCCCTCCACAACACAGTCCAGCGGGTTGTCCGCCACCGTGACGGGCATCCCCGTCTCCTGGGCGATGAGCTTTTCAATCCCCCGCAGCAGCGCGCCGCCGCCGGTGAGGGTGATTCCCCGGTCGATAATATCCGCCGACAGCTCCGGCGGGGTCTTTTCCAGCGTCACCCGGACGGCTTCGATAATCTGGGTCAGGGGCTCCATCAAAGCCTCCCGCACCTCATCAGAGGTAATGACAATGTTTTTGGGCAGCCCATCCACCAAATTGCGGCCCTTAATTTCCATGCTCCCCTCTTCCTCATAGGGAAAGGCCGAGCCAATGGCAATTTTAATCTGTTCGGCGGTGCGCTCTCCGATCAGCAGGTTGTGCCGGCGGCGGATATAGTTGATGATCGCCTCGTCCATATCGTCCCCCGCCACGCGGACCGACTGGGACGTCACAATATCCCCCAGAGATATCACAGCCACCTCAGAGGTGCCGCCCCCAATGTCCACCACCATGCAGCCGGTGGCCTCCCACACAGGCAGCCCCGCGCCAATGGCGGCCGCCATTGGCTCCTCAATCAAATCCACGTCCTTCACGCCGGCCTGATGAGCCGCGTCAAACACAGCGCGGGATTCCACCTCCGTCACGCCGGAGGGGATGCAGATCAAAACCCGCGTGCGGTTGACGATGGAGCCGCGCAGCGCCACTTTAATAAACCGCTTGAGCATAGCCGCGGTCACGTCGAAGTCAGCGATCACCCCGTCCTTCAGCGGACGGACGGCGACTATAGAACCCGGCGTGCGGCCGATCATTTCCTTGGCTTCCGAGCCCACGGCGCGAACCGCTTCGTTGCGCACATCAACCGCCACAACAGAAGGCTCCCGCATGATAATGCCCTTGCCCTTAATGCAAACCAGCGTGTTCGCAGTACCCAGGTCGATTCCGATATCCCTCGTAAACATGAAAAAGCTCCCCGTTTCTCCGCCGCGTTGACTAACAGCGTAAAGTCAAGAAAAACTCACTCAGCGGCGGCAAAATGAGCCTTGTGATCTAACCAAGCCGCCGCCAGGCGCACGCAGGCACGGCAGCGGAATTTAAGCAGGCGGGAAAGGCCGCCCGGCGATTGCACGCCAGTCCATTTTTCCCTCGGCCGCATAAGCTTCTTTCACGGATGGGGTTCCCGGCAGCAGAATTCTGCACACGGGAAAACGCATCCTTTCTGCAAATATAACGTTTATATTGTAACCCAAAAAAGAGCAAAAAACAATTGCTTTTCACTCCTTTTTCCCCTAATTTTGTAAATTTTTTCAGAACGCTCTTGCCAAAGCCCCTGCCGCGGCTGGCAATGGCTTTTCAAGCAAAGAGGGCTTGGTACGACTTTTGAAACATCCGTACCAAGCCCTCTTTGCTTTGGCCGCTTTCTGCGCGGGCCCTGCGCCCCGCCGCCTTTGACAGGCGTTATCCCTTTACCGCACCGCCGGTTATCCCTTCTACAAAATACCGCTGCAAAAACACAAACAGCAGCGTGATGGGTATGGCCACTACCACGCATCCCGCGGCAAACCGGGTAAAATACTGGTCGATAAACTCCGGGCTCAGCATGGTAAACAGCCCTATGGCGACGGTATATTTTTCATAATTGTCACCCATAATGATCCGGGCGAAGATAAAGTCCATCCAAGGGGAGGCAAAGGCCATCAGCGCTGTGTACACAATAATGGGCTTGGACAACGGCAGGGTAATCTTAAAAAACACCTGGGACATGGTTGCTCCGTCGATTCGGGCCGCCTCATCCAGCGCCCTGGGGACCGTGTCAAAAAAGCCCTTGGCAATATAAAAGTTCAGCCCCGCGCCGGCGGAATACACGAATATTAACGCAACCAGGCTCTGGGTCAGGTTGATGGACTTCAGGACATAGTATACCGCAATCATGGTCATAAATCCCGGAAACATGCCCAGCACCAGCGCCATATTCATATAGGGCCTTCGCAGCCGGAAACGCATGCGGGAAATGGCAAATGCCGCGGCAAGGGTGACGCCCGTGGTCAGCAGACAGGAGCACACCGCCACAAACAGGGTGTTTAAAAACCAGCGCCCGAAGCTGAACACACTGGTATCCGCAAACAGATCCACATAATTTTGAATGGTAAATTGTTCGGGAATGAAGTTGGGAACAAAGCTCCCCGGCTCCGCCCGGAAGGAGGTCAGCACCACCCAGACAATGGGAAACAGCCAGATGATAGACAATACCGCCAGTAAAACGGTAATACCCGCCGCTCCGCTCTTTCCGCCGACCCTATTTCGGTTCATCCGAACGCTTCCTCCTTTCGATACGACGCTGACCGCGTGAAGGTGATCAGCGAGACAATGACGGAGATCAAAAATACCAGAATCCCAATGGTAGACGCAATGCTGTAGTCCTTGCGGTCGGCCGTCAGCTTATACAGCCAGGTGACCAGCAGATCGGTGTGCCCGGCAAAATAATATTCGCTGTTGGTTGGCCCGCCGCCGGTCAGCAGATATATGACATTGAAGTTGTTGATGTTGGCGATAAACTGGGTGATGAGATACGGCGTGGTGACGAACAAAATCTGCGGCAGGGTGATTTTAAAAAACACCACAAGGGGGGAGGCGCCGTCGACACGGGCGGCCTCGTACTGATCCTCGGGAATGTTCATCAAAATCCCCGTGGTGATCAGCATGGTGTACGGAATGCCCAGCCAGAGATTGACCACCAGCACCGAAACCTTAGCAAGGAACGGGTCGGTGAGGAATGGAATCCGTTCCGTGATCCATCCCAGGCTTAAGAGAAGCTCGTTGATGGGGCCGTAGTCATTGAGCATGTTCCGCATGATCAAAAGGGAAACAAACTGGGGCACGGCGATGGTCAAGACGAAAATCGTCCGCCAAACGCCCTTGATCCGCACGCCCTTTTTGTTGATCATCAAGGCAAACAGGATGCCGAAAATATAGTTGGAAAAGGTGGCCAGCACCGCCCAGATAATGGTCCAGAAAAACACGGGGAAAAAGGTGCCGGCCATGCGGGAGCTGCCGAAGAGCATTTGCCCGAAGTTGGCGAATCCCACCCAGGTGAACAGGTTTCCGGGGGGCTGGTGGGCGGCGTCGTAATTGGTAAAGGCGATCAGGATCATAAACACCAGCGGCAGCACGGTAAACACCAGAACGCCCAAAACCGGAAGGGCCAGCAGGGTGACATGGAACCGGGTGTCCATCAGCTCCCTCAGTTCGTCGGCAAAGGAGGGAATGGGTTTTCCGCGGCGGCGCAGCTCCTGAAGCCGCCACGCGGTGCGGATGTTGGAAAAATACAATGCCAGAAACAAAAGGCAGAGCAGCACGGCCAGCACGCCGAAAATGAGGAAGAGCATGGAGTTATCCCCGCTTTGCAGCACATTGATCCCCAGTTCCTCGTCAAACACCCAGCCCTGGGTTTTGGTGCCAAGCGTTACAAGTCCCGCCAGCGCCGGTGCACCGGCTGTGAAAAGGTATAGGAGGAACGCAGCCTGGGCCAGCAGGTAAAGCCCGCCCTTAACAAATTGGCGGCAGCGAAGGCAGGCCGCTCCCATGATGAAATAGGACAAGCGGGTGGAAGCGCCGCCTTTTCTGAATATGTTGAAAAAGGCCGCGGCCTTACGGCCCAGTCCGGTAAAAAAGCCGGCGACGCCCCCCACGATTCTCCGCGGCAGGCTCATGCGCTGCACATCTGTTGTCATATTACCGCCTCTTTCAGCATGAAGTGTCAAAATGATTGCATTCCGGCAATAGGAAGGGAATTCCGCAGCGGCAAACCAGCCGCGCCGCAACCATATAAAAACAGCCGGCAGGCCATTTTTATGTATGGGGAACGCAGGAGCGTTCCCGTTGGGACTCAGCCCTTGATATCGCTGACCAGCTTGTCCAGTTTGCTCTGCATATCCCCGGCGCTGATCTTGCCGTCGAAGGCGTCCTTGGCAAAGGCGGCGGTGGGATCCCAGAAATTGCTCATCTGGGGCAGGGCGGGCATGACCCGGGCGGTTTTCACCTGCTCCAAAATCACCGCGACGGTAGGATCATCGGTTACATCCGGGTTAGCGGCCACCGCCTTGTTGGTGGGCAGCAGCGCCCGGTCGTTGAACCGCTTCAGCTGGTTTTCCTCGTTGGTCAGATAATTTGCCAGGGCCATGGCCTCCAGCGGCGCGTCGGTCTTGGCGTTGACTACATACATCTTCAGGCCCGAAAAGGGAACCATTGCTTTGTCTTCCTTGTCAAACCGCACGGTGGGCAAAACCGCCACGCCGTAATTGTCTCCCAGATATTCCTGATAGGAAGCGGACTTCCAAGGCCCGCTGACCATTGCCGCCAGCTTGCCGGATTTAAACTGGGTTCCCGCTGTGTCCGAATCAATATTGACTACGCCCTTCTCCTTCAGGCCGGCAATATAATTGCCCACCTGCACGCCCTGGGCGTTGTTGAAATCCACCTGGGTTTTATCGTCTCCCTTGTCTCCGAACAGAGTACAGCCGTTGGTAAAGAAAAAGGCGGCGGCAAAGTACCCGTCGGATAAATCATAGCCAAGCTTGGCAACGCCGTCGTCCTGCTTCTTAGCTAAAATTCCCTCTAATGATTTCACATCGTCCGCGGAAAGCTTTGACTTGTCATAGTACAAAAAATACGTGTCGATGGAATAAGGATAGCCATAGTATTTACCGTTGTATTGGGCTGCCAGCAAGGCGTTTTCGCTTTGACTGTTTTGAATGTCGTCCGCGTATTTTGTGTTTTCGTAAACCGCGCCGGCCTCCACCAGCGCGCCCAGCTGGTCGTGGCCGATGGAAAACACATCGGCTGCGGCGTCAATATCCTTCAAGGCTTCGTCCTTGGCGACGTCCTCGCCTGTCACCCGCAGGGTGATATCGTAGGTTTTGTCGGGATGGGCCTGCTGAAAGCTGTCCACCATTTCCCGCAGCATGGTCTGGTCGTCCGCCGCGCCCCATAAGGTCAGCTTGACCGTTTGCGCCGCGGTGCTGGTGTTGCTGGTGGCGCCGTCTGTACAGCCAACCGCCGCTGTCAGCAGCAAAGCCATAACGGTTGCCCCCACTCGGGACGCAAGCCTCCGCTTTTGTTTCATTGTGGTACCTCCCAAAGAATTGTATTCGGCACAGTTCGCCGGTTTCGCCCGGCGGTTTTCTGTTCACCCGGTTTTAGTTTAGCCTGCGCGTCCTCGTTTCAAACATCAATCGGGAAATAATTTTTTGTGCGCTTGACAAATCAGGGCCGCTGCTTTACAATGCTGGCAAACAGATTCTACAAGGGAAGAAGGAGCTGGTAACGCGTGAGGTATCGAATCAGCGAGGCCGAAATGGATATTATGAAAATTCTGTGGGAAAGGGGCCCGTGCCGGGCGTCGGAAATCGCCTGTGCCTGCAAGGATCGGAACGGATGGGAGAAAAATACCAGCTACACGTTTTTGCAGCGTCTGGTACAAAAAAAGGCGGTGCGCCGCCGGGAGCCCGGATTTCTCTGCACGGCTGCGGCGGCCAGGGAGGAAGTTTGCGAGGAAGAATTCAAGGCGTTTCTGCAACGGCTGTACGACGGTTCGTTTGTCTTGTTCCTGCGGGACATGGTGAACAGGGAAAGACGCAGCAGTAAGGAGATAGACGAGCTGAAAAAAATCGTCGCCGCCTTGGATTAAAGCGCGGGCTTTGCCTGCGCCGCCGCAGGCTTTGCCATTATGTACCTGCCGGCAAAACGGCTTTTTCCAGCCCTGAAACGGTTCGGTGCGCTGCCGGCGGGGGGAAGGCGCGGGAAAAGCCGTTTAAAAATATCGGTAAAGCGCAACCGGGCCGGCAAAAGCCTGCATGACATAGGCTCCTTGTGGAATTAGCGTTTCCGCCAAAAATGGTTTTAGGACATGCAGAATTTTCCTGCTTTCAGTTTCTTTGCCATACATAAATCGGTCCTTCTGCGTTCAAACTAGGAGCAGAAAGGAGGTTGATGAAAAATGGCAAAGAATCAGCAGAACAATAGCCAGCAGAACAGCAAAAATCAGCAAAACAGCCAGTTCCAGAACCGGAAGAACCAGAACAGCAAAAACCAGCAGAACAATCAGCAGCAAAACAGCTTGAACAACCGGTTTGAGAACAATGACTGCGAATAAGCATGCATCCATTTGGCAGCAAACGCCGGCGCCCGGCGCCCGCGAGCCGCTGCAAGGCGATATAACTGCCGACGCCGTCGTGATTGGCGGCGGAATGGCGGGGATTTTGACAGCCTTTTTCCTCCGGGAAAAAGGCTGTCAAGCCATTGTGCTGGAAGCCGGTCGGATCGGGTCGGGGGTGACAAAGGGCACAACGGCGAAAATCACCTCCCAGCACGGCCTTTTGTACAGCCGCCTGCTGCGGGAGCAGGGAGCCTTGCGGGCCCGGTTGTATTATGACGCAATGGACCGCGCCATCCGGGATTTCCGGCAAATCATTGAAACGCAAAAAATCAGCTGCCATTTGGAGGAAAAAGCAGCCTATTTATACACGCGGCGGCCGCCCCGGGAGCTGGAACGGGAACAACGGGCGCTGGAGAAATTAAACATTCCCGCCGTCTATACCCAGCGGGCCAATGTTCCTTTTCCCATACAGGGAGCCATTCGTTTCGACGGGCAGGCCCAGCTTCATCCCTTGGAATTCTTGTATGCAATCAGCAAAGATCTGCCGGTCTATGAAAATACCCTTGCACAAGGAGTGGAGGGGAACCGAGTCGTCACCGACAAGGGCACAGTGACCGCCGGACGTATTATCATCGCCACCCATTTCCCCTTCATCGACATTCCCGGTTTTTACTTTGCGCGGCTGCACGAGGAGCGCTCTTATGTTTTGGCGCTGCAAGGCGCCGCCCTGCCCGACGGCATGTTCATCGACGAGCAAAAGGGCGGTCTGTCCCTTCGAACCTTCGGGGAGCATCTGCTTTTGGGCGGCGGAAACCACCGCAGCGGAAAGTGGAAGGACGGCTACGGCACTTTGTTAGAGGCGGCCCGCGTGCTGTACCCCGGCGCAAAGGAGGTGTGCCGCTGGTCGGCCCAAGACTGTATCCCGCTGGACGGCATGCCGTATATCGGGGACTATTCCTCCACCCTGCGGGGGGTATACGTTGCCACCGGCTTTCAAAAATGGGGCGTCACCGGCTCCATGGCGGCCGCCCGCCTGCTTTGCGACCTGGTAACGGGAGAGAAAAATCCCTACGCCGACCTGTTCACGCCGCAGCGCTTCCGGCCCTTTGCCTGCGCGCTGGAGCTGGCGGAAAACGGGGCGGAGACCATTCGCTCCCAGGTGGTGCGCGCCGTTCCCGCCCGACAGAAGGCAAGGGATCTGCAAAAGGGGCAGGGGGGCGTGGTAGACTGGAACGGAAAGAAAAAGGGCGGATACCGGGATATGGATGGGCGGCTTCATCTGGTATCCCTGCGCTGCCCCCACATGGGCTGCGAGCTAGCCTTTAACCCAGACGAGCTGACCTGGGACTGCCCCTGTCACGGCTCCCGGTTTGATATCGACGGAAACCTGCTGGATAACCCAGCCACCGCCGGCGCACATGTGGAAAGGAGCGGCTTATGACCCAATTTCACGGACTGACAGCCAAAGGCCCCTATTTTGAGGGCTGGTATTTTAAGCACCAGGCCGGAGATCACACCCTCGCCTTGATTCCCGGCGTGCAGTACGACAAGGCGGGGCACCGTACCGCCTTTATCCAGGTGCTGACGGAGGGCGGCTCGTACCGGATCTTTTATCCGATGTCGGCGTTCAAGGTCTGTCCCCATTGCCTCAGCGTCAACATCGGTGGCAACCGGTTTACCCACAATGGCCTCAGCGTTGATTTGCAGACCAAGGGGCTGCGGCTGAAGGGTAAAATTCGGTACGGCCCCCTGACGCCGCCGAAATCCGACGTCATGGGACCCTTTTCCCACATGCCCCGCATGCAGTGCCGCCACGGGGTCATCAGCCTGGGGCACGCCCTGGAGGGGGAAATAGAGCAAAACGGAAAAACGGTCTCCTTTGACAACGGCATCGGCTATATCGAAAAGGATTGGGGCAGCTCCTTCCCAGAGCGTTACGCCTGGGCCCAATGCAACGATTTTTCAGGACAAAAAAGCGCGGTCATGCTGTCGGTGGCCGACGTGCCGTTTCTAGGGCGGCAGTTCATCGGCTGTATTGCCGTGGTGCTTCATGGGGGAAGGGAGTACCGTCTTGCCACCTACCGCGGCGTTCAGATCGAGCGGTGCGATTCCAAAGGCGTCGTGCTGCGGCAGGGCCGATACCGGCTCAGGGCGGATTTTCAGCCGCCGGCGGGACATCCGCTGCTAGCGCCCCGCCAAGGGGTCATGGACCGCATCATACGGGAAACCTCCGACTGCCGGGCGGCGTTTTCCTTCTTTGAACGGGACGACGCAGTGTTTCGGCTCAAAAGCAACCATGCATGCTTTGAGTACTGCGCCCCCAAGGCAATTGTTTGACTGTGAGAGGAGGCAAGAGCATGAAGGATCGAAAAGCCCTTCGTCCTTACGACGCGGAGGACGACAGAGAGCTGTTTGACCAGAATTTTGAAGTGGCTTCCGCCACCGAGTGTACGGGTTTAATCCCATCCGCGGCGAAAACCGAATCCGAGCTTCATTCCTATAGCGAGATTTACGACGTACCCCTATCCCGGAGAAAAGAGAAGGGCGGGCAGGGCAAAAAAGAAAACAGCCGCGGCTAAAAGCAAGAAAGGCTATTAGGAATCAAAAAGCCTGGGCGCACCTATTAAAAGGCGCGCCCAGGCTTTTCCCCTTAAGGTTAAAAAAATAGCGGCAATGCCGCTATTTTTTGCTATTCTGCCTGCGTTTAAGTGCCCTTTGCTGAAATCTCTGTATTAGATAAGTATTGGTGTGTATAACTGACCTTTTTATTCATTTTTTATGAATGCCCAACGAAAAGGAGCAAGGTATATTTCAACCTTGCTCCTATGGGATATATGCTATTCAGTTC
>CALWPT010000036.1 GCA_944383495.1 uncultured Clostridia bacterium
TTATCATAAAACGATAGCCCGCAAATGAAACGGTAGCCCTAAAAAACAAACGATAGCCTACTGCCATCCAGTACCTTTGCGGACTGGATTGGCGGTGAGCTATCGTTCTACTGGGGAGCAGCAAACATCTCAAAAGCCCGAAAGCTCTTGAAATCAGGGCTTTCGGGCAAAAAGAAAGCACCGCAATTCTGATACGCTTTGTATCAAAATCGCGGTGCTTCTTTGGTGGAGACGAAGAGAATCGAACTCTCGACCTTACGGATGCGAACCGTACGCTCTCCCAGCTGAGCTACGCCCCCACTGAAGCCCGCCGCCGTTTCTTTTGCAGAAACGGCAGCATTAATACTATACCATTAACTTTACGAAAATGCAAGCCTTTTTTACAGAGAAGCAAAACACAGAGCCCTGGAAGGTTAAAAACTAGATCGCAGATTCTCAAAAAAGCGGATCAAGTCCTTATGCCATCCGTAGGAATCAGGAAACTTTGGCACTTGCAATCGGAAAGGGCCCTTGTTATAATAAAAAAACAGGCAATAGGGAGGAAAAGGCCGAGCCGCGCAATGAAAGGCGACAGGATTCCGGCTTTTTCGCTGGGATCCTGCAAGCGCTTTTTTACAGGAAAGGACATGAGTGAACCGATGATATTTGACCCGCAGATGGAAACGATGCCCCGCGCCAAAATGAGGGAGCTGCAACTGGAACGGTTGAAGTGGGCGGTGCGGTACTGCTACGACCGGGTCCCCTTTTACCATGACCGCTTAGAGAAGGCGGGGGTAGACCCGGATAAAATCCGGGAGCTGTCGGATATCCAGTATATCCCCTACACCACGAAGGACGATCTGCGGGACACCTATCCCTTCGGCTTGTTCGCCGTCCCCATGAAGGAGATTATCCGGATCCACGCCTCCTCCGGCACCACCGGTAAGCCCACCGTGGTGGGCTACACCCGAAGCGACATCGAGACCTGGGCGAACAACATGGCCCGGATCGTCACCGCCGCCGGCGCGGGGGAGCACACCATCGTTCAGATCGCCTTTGGGTACGGGATGTTCACCGGCGCTTTGGGCTTGCACTACGGCTTGGAGAAGGTGGGGGCCGCGGTGGTTCCCTGCTCCAGCGGCAACACGGAAAAGCAGCTGATGTTTATGCGGGATTTTGGGACCAACACCTTAGTAGCCACCCCGTCCTACGCTTTGTATATGTCCGAATGCGCTAAGGAATCGGGCTTTCCCATGTCCGACTATCATTTGGAGCTGGGGCTGCTGGGATCGGAGGGCTGCACCCCCGAGATGCGGGACCAGATCGAGAAAAACTGGGGCATGTTCGTCACGGACAACTACGGCCTCAGCGAGCTGTGCGGGCCGGGGCTTTCGGGCGAATGCCGGGAGCGAAAGGGCCTGCACATTAACGAGGACCAGTTCTTATGCGAGATCATCGACCCTAACACCTTGGATGTTCTGGGGGACGGAGCGGACGGCGAGCTGGTGGTGACCACCCTCACCAAGGAGGGGATTCCGCTGCTGCGGTACCGCACCAAGGACCTGACCCGGATCACCCCCGATCCCTGCGCCTGCGGCCGGACCACGGCCCGCATGTACAAGATCAAGGGCCGCAGCGACGATATGCTGAAAATCCGGGGGGTCAACGTTTTCCCCTCCCAGGTAGAGAGTGTTCTGGTGGGCATGGACAAGATCGGGCCCCACTATCAGCTGATCGTCCGCCGGGAAGGGTTTCACGACACCATCGAGGTGCAGGTGGAGCTGATCGACGGCAGCGTGCTGGAACGGTACAGCGAGCTGGAGGAGCTGCATAACCGGATCAAGGCAAAGCTGAAATCCGTGTTGGGGCTGGAGGCCAAGGTCAGTCTCGTGGAGCCCAAAACCCTGGAGCGGTTCCAGGGCAAGGCCAAGCGGGTGATCGACCTGCGGGGCCAATAAACCCGAAGGCAGTTTCCAGAAAGGAATGGAGAAATACATATGAAACAGTTGATGTTAGGCAACGAAGCGGTGGCCCGGGGCTTGTATGAGGCGGGCGTGAAGGTTGTTTCCAGCTACCCCGGAACCCCCAGCACGGAGATCACCGAGTTTGCCGCCAAATATGAGGAAATGTACAGCGAGTGGGCGCCCAACGAAAAGGTGGCGGCGGAGGTTGCCATCGGCGCGGCCTTCGCGGGGGCGCGGTCCTTCTGCGCCATGAAGCACGTGGGGCTCAACGTGGCGGCCGACCCGCTTTATACCGCGGCTTACACGGGAGTGAACGGCGGGTTCGTCCTGGCGGTGGCGGACGATCCGGGCATGCATTCCTCCCAAAACGAGCAGGATTCCCGGCACCACGCCATTGCGGCCAAGGTCATGATGCTGGAGCCGGCCGATTCGGCAGAATGCCTTCAGTTCACAAAGCTGGCATATGAATATTCCGAGCGGTTCGACACGCCGGTGATTCTCCGGCTGTCTACCCGGATTTCCCATTCCCGCAGCCTGGTGGAGGTTTCTCCCCGGGAAGAGCGGGAATTGAAGGAATTTGCGCACGATCCGGGAAAATACGTGATGATGCCCGCCATGGCCATCAAGCGCCATGCCGTCATCGAGGAACGGCAGCGGAGCATTGCTGCTTTTGCGGAAACGGCGGAAATCAACCGGGTGGTGGAACATGCCGGCGCAGCCATCGGCGTTATCACCTCCGGCGCGTGTTATCAGTACTGTGTTGAGGCGCTGGGGGCTAGGGCTTCCTATCTGAAGCTGGGGATCGTCAACCCTCTGCCGGTGGAGCTCATCCGGAATTTTGCGGCTAAGTATGAAAAGGTTTATGTGGTGGAGGAACTGGACGGGATCATCGAGACCCACTGCAAGGCCCATGGCGTGGACGTGACCGGGAAAGAGCTGTTCGGGCCCTTGGGCGAGCTGTCTCAGCGGATCGTGGCGGAAAAAATCTTAGGCGAAGCCAAGGAGACCATGGCAACCGATTTGGCCATTCCCGGCCGGCCGCCGGCACTTTGCCCCGGCTGCCCTCACCGCGGCGTGTTTTACACCCTCAAATCGTTAAAGCTGCGGGTCAGCGGCGACATCGGATGCTACACCTTAGGGGCCCTTTCGCCGCTAGACAGCATGGATTCCTGCGTGTGCATGGGGGCCTCGGTGTCGGCTCTCCACGGCATGGCCAAGGCGCGGGGAGAGGAATTTGCCAAGCAGTCGGTGGCGGTCATCGGGGACTCCACCTTCATTCACTCGGGCATCACCGGGCTGATCGACATTGCCTATAACAAGGGGATTTCCACCGTCATCGTGCTGGACAATTCCATCACCGGCATGACCGGCCACCAGCAGAATCCCACCACGGGGTATACCATTCACAACGACCCCACCGTGGCGGTGGACCTGGAGGCGCTGGCCAAGGCGGTGGGTATTCGCAACGTGCGGGTGTTCGATCCCTATGACCTGGCGGCCTCCAAACAGGCCATTGCAGAAGAGGTGGCTAAGGAGGAGCCCTCTTTGCTCATCGCCCGGCGGCCCTGCGTGCTGCTCAAGCAGGTAAAAACAAAACCCGCGCTGAAAATCAACAAGGACAAATGCGTGGGCTGCGGCTTGTGCATGAAAATCGGCTGTCCCTCCATTTCGATGAAGGACAAAAAGGCGGGCATCGACTTTACCACCTGCGTGGGCTGCGGCGTTTGCCGGCAGATGTGCAAGGTGGGCGCCATCGGCGACTGACAAGCTTTGAAACGAAGGGTTTGATTGAGATGAAGCAATCCATGAATGTGATGATCGTCGGCGTCGGCGGGCAGGGAACGCTGCTGGCCAGCCGGCTTTTGGGCGCGGTGTTTCTGAAGGAAGGGTTCGACGTCAAGGTCAGCGAGGTCCACGGCATGTCCCAGCGGGGCGGCTCGGTGGTGACCTACGTGAAGGCGGGAGAAAAGGTCGCTTCCCCCATCATCGAGCGGGGGGAGGCGGATATCATTCTGGCCTTTGAGCAGCTGGAGGCCGCCCGCTGGCTGCCCTACCTGAAAAAAGGGGGCCGGGTCATCGCCAACACCCAGAAAACCGATCCCATGCCGGTGGTTATCGGCGCGGCCCAGTATCCCGAGGGCGTGCTGGAGGCCACAACGGCCGCCGGCGCGGAACTGACGGCGGTGGACGCGCTGTCTCTCGCGGTGGAGGCGGGCTCGCCCAAGGCGGTCAACGTGGTGCTCATGGGCGTTATGGCCCGGTTTTTGGGCGTGGAATACGACGTTGTGAAGCAGGCGGTGGCGGACACGGTGCCGGAAAAATTCCGGGAGATGAATTTGAAGGCGCTGCAGCTGGGCTTTGAAGCCCGGTAACGGATCAGAAAGGAGACTGTTCCATGGCGATTCATCAGCTGTCTGTTTTTGTGGAAAACCGAAAGGGACGCTTGGCGGGGATTACCGCCGCGCTAGCCGCGGCAAAGGTGGACATCCGGGCCGTTTCCATTGCCGACACGACGGACTACGGTATTTTGCGGTTGATCGTCAACCAGCCCGGCCGGGCGATGGAGGCGCTGAAGGCCCAGGGGATGACCGTTTCCCTCACGGAGGTGATCGGCATTGCCGTTTCCGACCAGCCTGGGGGTCTTGCGAAGGCGGTGGGCGTCCTGGCGGCGGCGGGGATGGACGTAGAGTATATGTACGCGTTTGTCAACCCCGGCGAAGACGTAGCCTATGTGATTCTGCGGGTGGAGGACAACCAAAAGGCGACGGAAGTATTAACAGCGGGCGGGATTCGCGTCGTGTCCGGCGGCGAGGTAGAGCGGATGTAAGCGCGGTGGCTTTGTCCTGCGCTATGGACTTTGACGGTCCGTTCCAAATACAGCAAACGCGAGTTTACCGCAGAAAAACAGATTCAGAAAAACGCTGCCTCTAGACCTTTTATTAAAGGCGTCCAGAGGCAGCGTTTTTTATGGATTTGCCGCAGCGCTAAGTAGAGCGGCTAAGAGCGAAAGCTCATATTATTTTTACTCCTTAGGAAGTTCCAATAGCTCCAGAAACGGTTCCACGCAGTGATAAAATTTTCGCTGCTGGTCGGGCGGCAGCCGGTTCAGCCTGCTTTGCAGGTAGCTAAGCTGGTAAGCCGGCTGAGATGGGTCTGCGGGTTCGTCGAATTGAAACAACTCGTCTAGCTTTACTTGCAGGCCATCCGCAATTTTATATAGGGTATCTAATGTCGGATTTTGCTTGCCGCGTTCAATCAAGCTGAGATGAGCGGGGGTGATTTTGGCGTTGTAGGATAATTCCTCCTGATTCCATTTGCGGGCAAGCCGTAGCATCCGAATGCGAATTCCAATTTCGGGATGCAGCCTTTGCGGTTCTTTCTTGCTCCTTCGCAACGTCTGTCACCTGCTTTCCTTTTCATTAATCCTATTTTATTTTAGACAAGAATGCAAATTATTTTAATATTAATTATTAAAATAGCTAATCTAAAAATCACTGATTTTAGATGAATTTCACAGGTATCAGCAGATTGCAGAAAGCGCCCGCAGCGACTGCTTGGCCGTTCAACTTGAAAAGGGAACGCTTCCAGCTTTTTGTCCGAAGGACTGGCACAGGACAACATCTGCCGGCATAAAGTTAGTATAACAGGGCGGCTGAGGAAGGTATGGCGAAGCCGCAAATGAAACGGGGGATGTGGTCCGTGTTAATCTCATTGATTGGCGCAATAGCAGCACATTTATTTTATTTTATCCTCAATGTTTCCAGCGCCGGTTCTTTTCCAAAGCCCTTATCCGCCAAGGAAGAAAAGGAACTGCTGCAACGGATGAGGCAAAAACAGGACATGGAAGCCCGCAACCGGCTGATTGAACATAATTTACGGCTCGTAGCGCATATTATCAAGAAATATTATTCTTCCGGTTATGACCAGGAGGATTTAATTTCGATAGGTACTATTGGTCTAATTAAAGCCATATCCAGCTTTGACGATTCCAAAGGAACCCGGCTGGCAACGTACGCCGCCAGATGCATTGAAAATGAAATATTTATGCATTTTCGATGCGCCAAAAAATCAGCGCAGGATGTTTATATGAGCGATCCTATCGACACCGATAAGGACGGAAATGCCCTGACGCTAGTAGATGTGATTGCCGACGAAGGAGATATCGTTGAAAATCTGGATATTAAGCTAAAAACTGAGCGCTTGGCGGAATTTTTGGCTGACTCCCTGACCGCCCGAGAGCGAAAAATCGTCGAGCTGCGATACGGTCTGCGCGGCCGGGAACCGCTGACCCAGCGAGAGGTATCCAAGCTTCTGAATATTTCACGATCCTATGTTTCGCGCATTGAAAAAAAAGCCTTGGAAAAGCTAAAGAAACGATTTGAGGGCGGAGAAGCTGCGCAAATCGGCAAATAGAACAGCAGAAGCCGTTTTTCTTTGTAACCAATGGCCAATGGATGTTAGAGCGTGAAAAAGCCTTTTCAAAATGTCGGCCGTCGTTGTTGTAAGAAGTGTTTTTCTCTTTCATGGACCGTTTTGCCAAAGCAGTCCGTATTTCATGAAAAGCACATTCCTTTTGGAACAATCGGCATTTATATAAAACAGGTATACGAGAATGACAAAGGGATGAAACCCGGTATACCCTATGACACATGGGTACGTATGGAGCTTTTTGTTGTTTTTAAGGGGAGGAAAACGCGTCATAATCGTCATAAATTTCAGGATAACAGGACGCCGCGAGGGAAAGCCAATGCCGATAGTCTCCGCCAGTCAAGACGCAGTTGCTTAAGCACAGGTTTTTGCCGCCAGTTCCTTGTTCTTTACATTTGGCGGTTTTTTCGTTATAATAAATGTGTTTTAAAAAAGAACAGCATATATGTGGATAGATTTTTGCACTTATTCATCTTGTGTTCAACAAATAAATTTTATCGTCCGGAAAGGAATGGTCATACACATGGAATCAACCTTTTGGTTTATTGGCCTGCTGCTGTTGACCGCTACAGCGGTTATAGCGGTGAAGAACAGGGCTATGGGCTGGGCGTATATGATCCGTATGGGCTGGACAGGCCTTTTGTTTGCGGGATATACGCTGTTTTGGGGTCTTAGCCATTCGCAGACCGGGCTGGCCGGCCAGCTGCCTTCGGGTGCGGTTTATCCGGATGTATTTTTGGCGGTATTCGGTCTTTTGGCACTGGGAGCGGCTGTCCCCGGTGTACTGGCGGTTTTTTTGCCGGGGGTGGAGAAGCAACGGAACAAAATGTTTCAGTATTTCGCGGTTATTTGGCCAACTGTGCTGACCGCGCTGTTTATTTGTGCGTTTCTTATGAACCTGCTGATGGGGATCTATCTTCTGGGCTTTGGGCTTCCGTTTTTTGTTTTAGGTTTTTTGTTCGCGGGGAACGCGCTGCTGGATCCCGCTGTGAAAAATCATAAGATTGCTCTTATAGTCCTGGGAACCCTCGCGCTGCTTGTTTTATGGGCGCTGGCTGGCTTTTACTGCTGGTATGCAACGTTGCAGCCCTTGCAGAATTTTGATTATACCTTTATACTTTCCTTTGTGATTACCGCCTTGCCCGGCGGCCTGCACCTTTTGCTGCTGCTTCCAAAGCGTTCATAAAGCGGAGGGGCTTCTGGCCGTGCGTCCGCTGCTCCTTCTTACATATGCGGCTGCAAGACAGGAATGGAAGACCCCGCTTTAAGGACCATGCTATTAAAGGAAGTAAAGCCGCGGGAGGAGCTGACAGCGGGAGGTTTTCTTTCCCCCGGCAAAAGCAAACGGCGGTAGACGGCCCCTGTGAGACGCAAAAGCAGTCAGCTTCCGCCGTTTAAAGACCGGATAAAAGCTAAAAACCCCGGCCTGAATCATCAGGCCGGGGTTTTATCTTACGCAGCTTGCCAGCTTATTGATGCGCTTCCACGTAGCGAACCAAGTCGCGCACAGTTTTAATATTTTCCACTTCCTCGTCGGGAACCTCTACATCGAACTCATCTTCCAGCGCCATAAGCAGATCGACCAAATCAAGACTGTCGGCTTTCAGGTCATCTACAATATTCGCTTCCATGGTAACGGCGTCTTCTTCAACGTCCAACTGCTCCATCAGAATTTCTCTTACTTTCTCAAATACCATACTCGCATGGCCTCCTGAAAAAAAATTATCCGCCCCGGGCGCAAACAGTGGACAAACGGGGCAAAATTGTGCTATGATATTTCCACTGCGGAATCCACATAAAATAATATGGGTTAATTTCCCATTTGTCAATACATATTTTTGAAAATTTCCATATTTTTTTCGTTTTAAAAGGGGAGCGAGATTTTATGAAGGAATTGCACTGCGGCTTGATTGGCTTTCCTTTAGTCCATTCCAAGTCTCCGGAAATTCACAAGGCGCTGTTTTCCTTATCCGGCCGTAGGTATCGGTACGATATGCTGGAGATTTCGCCGGACAAGCTGGAAAGCCATGTCCCCGACCTGGAAGAATTGGACGGGTTCAACATTACCATTCCCCACAAGCAATCCATTATTCCTTACTTATCGGAATTGGATGTTTCCGCCGGCCGGTACCAGGCGGTCAACACGGTCAAGGTGCATCGGGGCCGTATGGTGGGCTATAATACCGACGTCAATGGTTTTCTAGGCGCGCTGGCGTTAGCTGGGATTCCCTTAAAGGGCCGGGTTTTGATCTGCGGCGCTGGGGGCGCGGCGTCCATGGCTGCGACGGAGGCGGTGCGGCAGGGCTGCCGGCTGGTGGTCACCGCCCGGGAAAGCAGCGCAGCAAAGGGCGGGGCGCTGGCTCGTCGACTGGGAGGCGATTTTGTCAGGGATCCCAGGGAGGCGGGCAAATTTGATCTGCTGATCAATGCCACACCCGCCGGCATGTTTCCGAACCATATGGAGCAGCTCCCCGCTCCAAGGGAGGTGATCCGCCGCTGTTGCGCTGTCTTTGATATGGTCTACAATCCGGGAAAAACCCTTCTTATACAACTGGCGGAAAAGAAAAAGCTTCCCTGCGCTAAAGGGATGGCTATGTTGGTGCTGCAGGCTGCCGCGGCCCATGAAATTTGGTACGGCGCGCAGTTTGAGAAGAAGGAATTGCTGAACGTGATTTGCCGCATGGAAGCCTCTATGGAAGGCGGGGAGGGCATATGAACGTGGTTTTATGCGGCTTTATGGGCTGCGGAAAATCCACGATCGGCAGGCTTTTGGCCCGGGAAACCGGCTGGTCCTTTGTGGATATGGATCAGTATATTGAAAACCGGGCAGGCATGACAGTTTCAGAAATTTTTCGTAGGCTTGGCGAACCTCATTTTCGAAAGCTGGAACGAGAGGCTGCCGCTTTTCTCGCCCAGGGGGACAGGCGGATTATTGCCGCCGGAGGGGGCGCTTTGGCCGATTCGGAAAATGCGGCGCTTCTTCGCCAAACGGGAAAAATCGTGTATTTGCAGGTTCCTCTCGCGGTGATTGAGCGGCGGCTGCGAAACGATCATGCCCGCCCCTTATTCAGCGGCAAGTCCCATGAAGAGCGGCTGGCGCTTTATACCGAGCGGGACGGGCTTTACCGTGCCGCGGCAGATCTTGCGGTATCAGGCGATGGACAAAGGGAAGAGGTTGTCCATCGCCTGCAAGCGAGGCTGCGAGAAGAAGGACTTGCAGTTTGAATTTTATTCCCCGGCGGAAAGGAAGCGGTTTAAATGTCTGGTTCACCGGCTCTCATCCATGTCAATGTTCAAAACGGATACGACATTTGCATTGAGCGGGGCGTTTTGCCCCGCAGCGGTAAGCATATCCGGTTTATCTCCGGCGCAGAAAAGGCAATGATCATTTCCGACAGCCATGTGGCGCCCCTGTATCTCAACACAGTGGCCGCCAGTCTGGAACGGTACGGGTTTGCCGTGACCCGCCATATTTTTCCCGCGGGGGAAAGTCACAAGACCACCGGCTCAGTCGTTTCTATGGTAGAAGCGCTGGCAAAGGCGGGCCTCTCCCGAGGAGATATCGTGGTGGCCCTGGGCGGCGGCGTGACCGGCGATCTGGCGGGGTTTGCGGCGGGCATTTACCTGCGGGGCATTGATTTCGTTCAGATTCCCACCACGCTGCTGAGCCAGATTGATTCCTCCGTGGGCGGAAAGGTCGGCTGCGACCTGCCGCAAGGGAAGAACCTGGCGGGGTGCTTTTACCAGCCCCGGCTGGTGCTGATCGACCCCGAAGCGCTGCGCACCCTGCCGCCCCGCTTTTTTGCTGACGGGGTGGGGGAAGGGCTGAAATACGGCTGCATCAGCGATCCGTCCCTGTTTGGACGGTGGGAAAAAAACGAGGGGCTGGACGAAAAAATAGCCCGCTGCGTGGAAATAAAACAGAAATTGGTGGAACAGGATGAAAAGGAAAGCGGCCCCCGGCGGCTTTTGAATTTTGGGCATACCCTGGGCCATGCCATTGAAAAATATTATCATTTTGAAGGCTTCAGCCACGGAGAGGCCGTGGCCATTGGCATGGCCATGATCACCGCCGCGTCGGAGAAGGCGGGGCTGACCGAGCCCGGCACAGCGGCGCGGCTCCGGGAGGCTTTACTGGAAAACGGGCTTCCCGTTTCCTGCGAGGCTCCGGTGGAGGAGCTGTGCGCCCTATGCGCGGGGGACAAAAAGCGGATCGGAAAGGAACTCCACCTGGCGTTGATCTCGGAGATCGGCAAGGGTTTTCTTCATACCATACCCTTCGCCGCATTTTATGGTTTCATAAAGGAGGGGATCGGATGAGCGCAGCGGTTATATCTCCCGGTTTTTTGCGGGGGAGCCTTTGTCCGCCGCCCTCTAAAAGCGAGGCCCACCGGCTTTTAATCGGCGCCTGTCTGACACAAGGGCAAAGCCGGGTGGAAAATATTGCCTTGTCTGACGATATCCGGGCCACGATTCGTGGAATGGAGGCTCTGGGCGCGTCGGCAGAGCCAAAGGGTACGGACTTTTGTCTGCAAGGTCTGGGTACGCCGCCGGCGGCGGCGGAGATCAACTGTATGGAGTCTGGCTCCACCCTTCGCTTCTTGATTCCGATTGCCGCCGCGCTGGGGGTTTCAGCCCGCTTCACCGGGCAGGGGCGGCTGCCCTTGCGGCCGATGGAAACTTACCGGGAGCTGCTGCCCCGCCATGGAGTGGATGTGGAAACAGCGGGCGGGCTCCCCTTTACCATTCGCGGCGCTTTGCAGCCGGGACTGTACTCCCTGCCGGGAAACATCAGCTCTCAATTTATCACGGGGCTGCTGTTTGCCCTGCCCCTGCTCAAAGGCGACAGCCGCATTCAGCTGACAACCCCGCTGGAATCGGCGGGGTATGTGGAAATGACGCTGGAAACACTGAAGCAGTTCGGCGTCACAGTTCATTCGGCGCCCGGCGGTTGGGAGATTCGGGGGGGGCAGCAGTATATGCCCGGCGTTTTCCAAACAGAGCCCGATTGGTCTCAGGCCGCTTTTTTTCTCGCAGCCGGCTGCATGGGCGGGGAGATTGCCTTAACGGGGCTGCGGCCCGCTTCCGCCCAGGGGGATCGGGCCATTTTGGAGATCTGCCGCCGGTTCGGCGGATCCCTTTCCTGGGAAGAAGGAAAACTATGCTGCGGTCCCGGCCTTTTGGCGGGCTGCGTGGTAGACGCGTCCCAAATCCCCGACCTGGTGCCTGCCATCGCCGCGCTGGCGGCCGTGTCAAAGGGTACGACGAAAATTACCGGCGCGGCGCGCCTACGCATGAAGGAGAGCGATCGGTTGGCGAGCATGGCCAGGGGGCTTTCGGCGTTGGGCGTTTGTGTCAGGGAACAGGCGGATGGGTTGACGATCCAAGGCGGCCCCGTTTCGGGGGGAAAAGTGGATGGCTGCGGCGATCACCGGATCGTTATGGCTTTTTCGGTGCTGGCAACAGCCGCCGCGGGGCCGGTCGCCATCATCGGATGGGAAAGTATCCGCAAATCGTATCCGAATTTTTATGAGGATTTTCAAAAGCTAGGAGGCCGTGTTTATGTCGACCATTCAATTGGGTAAATTATCCCTTTCCATTTTCGGGGAAAGCCACGGCCCGGCTGTGGGCGCGGTGCTGGATGGGTTTCCCGCGGGGATCCGTCTCGATGAGGAGAAGCTACTCCGGCAAATGGCCCGCCGCGCGCCGGGACAGGATAAAAGCGCCACGCCCCGCAGGGAAAGCGATCTGCCCCGGATTTTGTCGGGGGTAAAGGAGGGGATTACCACCGGCGCGCCCATTTGCGCCGTTGTGGAAAACGCCAATACCCGGTCGGGTGATTATAATCCGATTCCCCGCCCCAGCCATGCGGACTACGCCGCCCATGTGAAATACGGCGGCTATAACGACATTGCGGGCGGCGGGCATTTTTCCGGCAGGCTCACCGCGCCTTTTGTGTTTGCAGGTGCCCTCTGCCGTCAGCTGCTGGAGCCCGATGGCATTTTTGTGGGGGGACATGTGCTGCAAATCGGCTCTGTGCAAGATGAGGCCTTTGACCCTTGCCGGATTTCAGCGGACAGCCTTCGCGCCTTGTCAGGAGAATATTTCGCGGTTCTTTCCCAAACGGCAAGGGAGAAAATGAAAGCGGAAATTGAGGACGCGCGGTTAGCCGGGGACAGCGTCGGCGGCACTGTGGAGGTGGCCGCCGCAGGGCTGCCCGCCGGATGGGGCGATCCCATGTTTGATGGCGTGGAAAACCTGATCTCCCGGCTTTTGTTTGCCGTCCCGGCCGTTAAGGGAGTGGAGTTTGGGGAAGGCTTCGGCTTTGCCGCGCTGCGGGGGTCAGAAGCCAATGATTGCTTGTGCGTGGAAAACGGAAAAATTTGCACGGAGACCAACCGCTGCGGCGGAATTACCGGCGGGATCACCAACGGAATGCCCCTTTTGTTCCGCGCCGCGTTTAAGCCTACCCCGTCTATTGGAAAGGAGCAGCGGTCAGTGGATTTAAAAACAGGAAAGCCCGTGGCTTTTCGGGTGAAGGGGCGGCACGATCCCTGCATCGTTCCCCGGGGCCTGCCGGGGGCGGAGGCTGCCGCAGCCATTGCCCTGGCGGAACTGATGCTGCGGGAAGGAAGGAAGCGGTAAACATGGACCTTTCAAAGATTCGGGAAAAAATTGACGAGCTGGATGATGCAATCACGGCGCTGCTGCTGAAGCGCATGGCGCTTGCCGCTGAAGTCGCGGCGTATAAGCAGGCGCATAGCCTGCCGGTTCTGCAATCCGGGCGGGAAGCCCAGGTGCTGGAAAAAAGGGCTGCCGCCGCGGGGGATCAGGCGCCTTTTGTCACGCCTGTTTTTGAAGAAATCATGAAACAGAGCCGCCTGTACCAGCAGCAAAGGCTGGGCGGGAAATCGTGAGGCGGCGCCGGTGAAAAGAGACTCCAAATAAAGCAAAACAGCGGCGGAAATTTTCCGGCGCTGTTTTGCTGTCTGTATGGGCATCCTTCTATCTGCCAGCACGCAGTTGCTCCCTGGACCTTTAAAATCTTTTCTTCCGGCTTGCCGTTCAACTTGATAAACGGATCTCTGTTTTTTCTAAAAAATATATAGCTGTCGCTGCACATTAGGATGACGGCTCCTAATGCGACCCATAAAACTAAATCTAAACTTTACTTCACCTTCAAATATATAATTGATGCGCAGCAAAGCCTTTTTTAAAAAGCAACAATTGCTTTTGCAAAAATGATTTCAAATGGCTCGCTGGCCAGTGTAAAGCCGCCGACAGCCTTATACCCAAGCTTTTCGTAAAAATGCTGAGCCGTTTCCGTTTGTGCGGTTGAGGTTAATACCAATTGATAGCCCAATTGCCGCATATCCCGTTCCCAATGCTCCACCAGGGCTTTTCCGATTCCGTTTCCCCGGTAGGATTCCAAGATGCGAAGCATATTCATGAACGGCGTATTGTCCCAGAATAGGCTGTATCTGAGCCAACCGATGAACTGATCTCCGTTAAAGGCGGCGTATACTTGTCCGTCGAGGATTTTGGCGCGCAAAGTCTCTTTGCTGATCCACCGATCGTGCAAAAGAATCGTTTTTCCATCCTCCAAAGCCGCCCTTCGAATCAGCATTTCCCTGCCGCCTTTCATAACAATCTGTCGTTTGCTATTGCAGAACATGTTGCTGTCAGCCGGCCTCATTTCCGAAATTGGTATTGATACAGCGCGGCGTACATGCCGCCCTTTGCCAGCAGTTCTTCATGCGAGCCCCGCTCCGTGATACCTTGGTCGGTGAGAACAATGATCTCGTCGGCGTGTTTTACGGTGGACAGCCGGTGGGCGACCACGATACAGGTGCGGTTTTGAGACAGCGTTTCCAGCGACTGCTGGATCATCATTTCCGTGGCGTTGTCCAGCGCCGAGGTGGCCTCATCCAAAATCAATATGGAGGGATTTTTTAAAAACACCCGGGCAATGGAGATCCTCTGTTTCTGCCCGCCGGACAGCTTGACGCCCCGCTCGCCCACATAGGTATCATACCCATCGGGCAGGCTGAGAATATAATCGTGGATATTGGCTTTTTTCGCGGCTTCCACCACGTCGGCGTCCGGCGCGTCCGGATCGCCGTAGGCGATGTTTTCCCGGATGGTGCCGGTGAACAGGAAGACCTCCTGCGCCACCATGCCAATGTTCCGGCGCAGCGATTCCCGGGTCAGGGAGGTGATATCCCGCCCGTCAATGGAAATCTTGCCGGCGGTGACCTCATAAAACCGGGGGATCAGGTGGCAAAGGGTGGTTTTGCCGCCGCCGGAGGGGCCGACCAGCGCCACCGTCTTGCCCTTGGGGATGTGAAGGGATAAATCATGGATCACCATTTTTTGCTCTGTGTCTCCCGACCGGCTTTCATAGGAAAAGCTCACCCGGCTGAAATCAATTTCACCCGCCAAGCGGCCCGCATCAACGGCGCCGGGGGTTTCAGGCTCTTCGGCTTCCCGCATCAGCTCCTCAAACCGTTTGTATCCGGTCATGCCGTTTTGATACTGCTCAAAAAAGCCGATCAGCTGGCGAATAGGCTTTAAAAACATGCTGACATACAAAAGATATGCAACAAAATCGCCGATGGTGATGACCCCATTGAAATAAAACAATCCCCCCGCCAGCAAAACCACCAGGTATAAAAGATCTGTAAACAGGGTCATTCCAGACTGAAACCAGCCCATAACCCGATAGGCCGCGCCGCGGCTGTCCATAAATTTTTGGTTGGACGCATCAAAGCGCTCCGCCTCGTAAGCGCCTCCCGTGTAAGCCCGGGAAACCCGGATGCCCGAGATAGCGTTTTCCAGCCCGGCATTGACCTCGGCGATCTCTTCCCGGGATTTCGTGAAGGCCCGCATCATGGAGCGGCGCATTTTCACGGCAAAGAAAATGATAACAGGGAGAAACGCAAAAATGATCAATGTCAGCGGAAGATTGATCCGGGAGAGCATGATAAAAGAGCCGATGAACATGACAATGGATAAAAATAAATCCTCCGGCCCGTGATGGGCCAGTTCAGAAATATCCATCAGATCGTTGATGATTCGGGACATAATCGTTCCGGTCTTGTTTTCGTCAAAGTAGGAAAACGGCAATTTTTGCAGACGGCGAAACACATCCCGGCGCATGTCTCCCTGCATCCGCACGCCGACGATATGCCCCCAATACTGGATGATATAATTGAGAACCGCCTTTAAAAGGTAAATCAGCAGCAGCGCTCCCGACCAGCATAGCAGCAGGCGAAGCTTCCGGTTGGGAACAAAATCGTCAATGATCTCCTGCGCGATCATGGGATAAAACAGATCGCACAGCGCAACGAGAAGTGCGCAGAACATATCCAAGAAAAAAAGCTTTTTATGAGGCTTGTAGTAGCTGATAAACCGCCGGATCATAAAAGTCTCCTTTCCATAAAGTGTTTTGCATCAATTTTAATGCATGGGAAAAGTGCGCGGCCCTCCGGCCCATTCGCTGTACGGGGGCTTGAATCAGTCTGCCCGGGGCTTGTCATTCTGCCAGAAACGGCGAAGTAATGGCGGCCACGGCGCAGAAAACGCACTCGCAGCCCGCCAGCTTGAGCATTTTGGCGCATTCGTTTAAAGTGGCGCCGGTGGTGCGGATATCGTCGACCAGCAAAATGCTTTTCCCTCTGCATAGGGAACCGTCGGCCTCGTAGACGCCCAGCACATTCCCCATGCGGAATTTCCGGTTCAGGGTATGCTGCCCCGCTGCCGGCGCGGTCATTTGCAGAGCGGCGGGAAGAAAGGGCAATTCCAAAAAGTCCGCAGTCTGCTGCGCCAGCACCTCCGACTGGTTGTACTCCCGCTCCCGCAGCCTGGACTTGTACATGGGAACCATACAAACGCAATCCAGCCGCTGGCTTTTATATTCCCGATTGACCGTGTCCGCCACCGCTTTGGCAAAGAACAAAAACCGGTCTTTGTCCCGCCGCTTCTTCAGCTGCACCAGACCCCGAGCGACCGCTCCCGTGTAGTAAAAAGGCGCGGCGCAGCCGTCATAAAAGTAGGATTTCCCGCGGCAGGAACAGTGATCCTGCTCGTCGCCGCACAGCAGGCAGACCGGCGGCTTCACCTTCCACACGTCTTCCAAGCACGCCGGGCAAAAATTCTCGCTTGCCGGAATCACCTGGTTGCAGGCCACGCAGTGCTTGGGAAAGAAGATCCGGGAAGCATCAAAGCTTGTTTTATGTACCGGCGGGATCTGGTTCCGCTTCATGGCTTTCCTCCTTCAAAAGCGCCCTCAGCGCCGTGTAGCGCCGGTTTTTCCGGTTGTTTTCCACCATTTGCAGAACCACGCTGCGCCGCCCGACTATCACCAGGAGCTTTTTCGCCCGGGTAACGGCGGTATAGAGAAGATTCCGGTAACACAAAGGCGGAGGCATGTCCAACAGCGGCAGAACCACGCAGTCGAATTCACTGCCCTGGCTTTTGTGGATGGTGATGGCATAGGCGGGTTCCAAGTCGTTGAGATCGTCGCCTGTGTACTGGGCGGTGCGGTCGTCGAACCGGACGGAAAGAACGCCGCCTGCCCGGTCTACCCGGACCAGCACGCCAATGTCACCGTTGAACACGCCAGAACCGTCGCTTCCATCGTCCCGTTCCCAGCCGATATCGTAATTATTCCGCACCTGCATGACCTTGTCCCCTTCCCGGAAAACAAATCCGTTGTGGGGGAATTCCCGCGCTCCGTCCCGGGGCGGGTTAAGCTTTTCCTGCAGCGCTTTGTTGAGGCTGGCGGTTCCCAGCTCCCGTTTGCGGGAGGGGCAGAGCACCTGAATGTCATCCATGGGGGAAAAGCCGTAAGCCGCCGGCAGGCGCTCTGAGCAAAGCTGGGCCACCAGCCGCGCCGCGCGGAAGGAGGAGCCCTCCTCCAGCAAAAAGAAATCCCCGTCCCGCCGCGTCAGGTCCGGCGGCTGCCCTGCCACGATTTTATGAGCGTTGGTGACAATGAGGCTTTGCCCGGCCTGACGAAACACCTTTTGCAGCCGCACCGTGGGGATCAGTCCCGATTCCATAATGTCCTGCAATAGATTGCCCGGCCCAACAGAGGGGAGCTGGTCGGCGTCCCCTACCAAAATGAGCCGGCATCCGGCGGGTAGGGCGCGCAGCAGCGCTTCAAACAAGGTCACGTCAACCATAGACAGCTCGTCCACCACCACTGCGTCGCAGTCCAGCGGGCTTTGTTCGTTTTTCGAAAACCGAAGCCTGTTGTTCTCGCTCCACTCCACCTCCAAAAGCCGGTGGATGGTTTTCGCAGGCGCGCCGCACAGCTCCGTCATCCGCTGGGCGGCCCGCCCGGTGGGAGCGCACAAAAGAACCTTTCTGCCCGTGCCCTCCAAAAGGGTTAAAATCGCGTTGAGCGTTGTGGTTTTTCCCGTGCCGGGGCCGCCGGTGAGAATCAGCATCCCTTCTGAAAGAGCGCACCGCACCGCCTCGTTTTGCAGCTCGTCCTGCTCTAAGCCCCTGCTATGGGCGATGGCGCAAAGATCGGCTTCATCGTACGGCACCGGGGGCGGCGGAGAAGCCCGCATCAAGCGCAGGCGGCCGGCAATGAACCGCTCCGCTTCCAGCAAAGCGGGAAGGGCGACAAATTCCCTGCCTCCCATGCAAAAAGGCTCCAGCTCGTGCCGGTCCAACAGCCGGTCTATAGCGATGTCCGCCAAATCGGTACCGCAGCCCAACAGGTCGCTTGCCGTCTTCAGCAGCGGCTCCCGGGGCAATAGGGTGTGGCCGTTTCCCGTGTTGTGCCGCAGCACGTACCGCAGCCCCGCGGCGATCCGTTCGTCCCCCGCCGGATCGGCGCCCATCTGCATGGCGATGGCGTCCGCCCTTTCAAAGCCGATGCCGATGGCCTCGTCGCAGAGAAGGTAAGGGCTTTGCTGAATCACGTCCACCGCGGCGGCGCCAAACCGTTTAAACACCCGCAGCGCCTGGTCGGGGGTGATGCCATATCCCCCCAGTTTCAGCATGACCTCCCGGATCCCGAACTGGCGGATAAATTCATCCCGGATCTGCCTGGCCTTATGCTTGGAAATCCCTCGGACGGAGGCCAGACGCTCGGGATCCTCCTCGATAATTTTCAGCGCGTCCCCGCCAAAGGCTTCCACAATGCTCCGGGCTGTGGCCGGGCCGACTCCTTTGATCACGCCGCTGGATAAATAACGCAAAACAGCCGACGCTGTCGCGGGCAAAGAACGCTCGCAAAACGCGGCTTTCATCTGAGGACCGAACTGGGGGTGGTTGCTCCATTGCCCCATCACCCGGAGCTCTTCGCCCACGGATACAAAGGGAAGAACTCCCACCACCGTCACTAGCTCGGCGCCGTTATTCAATTCCAGCACCGTGAACCCATTTTCCTCGTTGCGAAAGTGTATGGATTCCACGCTGCCGCTGACTTCCCAAAGCTCTTCCGGCATCATTTTCCTCGACCCTGTGTTTCTTTCATTTCTCCAAAAGCTTATACCAGTTCCCGCCGGATAACCTCCTCCAGCGTGTCGGGACTGCACACCCTCACGCCCGGGTGGGTTTTCCGCATCCGTTCACAGACTGTGCGGCCTTCGTCGCTCAATCCGCAGTCCACCGCCAGCACACCGCCGCAGGCGGATCCCAGCCAATGGCATTGCTCCAACGCGCCCCGCAGCTGCAGCTCGCAGTTATCGTCCTCCAGCCGGACGATCACCCAGGGCTTGGCGCCCGTCCGCACGGTCAACACGACGTAAAACACGAACCGCACCAAACAAGTGATTCCCGCCAGTACCAGCAGGCAAAGGGCGGCATAATAAATGAAATCCGGCATTGCACTCACCTCATGCCATCCTATGCAGTAAAATGGCGGCAGGTGAGAAAAATTTGGCCGTTGGGCAGCGCCGTCAACCAAAAAGGCGCGGCGGCCGCCGGCTCTTAAAATATATGGCGCATAGCATTACTTATTATCGCATTAACGGAAAGAAATGTCAATAAAAAGGCCGGGAATCGTCCGTTTGAGAAAAAACGCCGTTGATGCAAAGGATATAAAAAAAGCTTGCAATATGGAAGCGCATCTAGTAAAATAATATTTAATTGTGATTTCATTTTAGATTGGGGTCTTTTAGTAATGAATTTCCTGGAATTGTCCGAGGAAAGGCGCGAGGCGCTCCGCAGGGAGCTGGAGGAAAAATACCAGGCGTTTGCCGCGCGGGGGCTGCAACTGGATATGTCCCGCGGAAAGCCCAGCGCAAAGCAGCTGGATCTGACCAACGACCTGCTGGTCAGCGTTTCACAGGAGGCCGGCGTAAAATGCCGGAACGGCGTCGATTGCCGAAATTACGGGCTGCTGGAAGGCCTGCCGGAAATGCGGGAAATATTTGCCGAGCTTTTGGAAGTAGAACCGGACGAGGTTCTGGCGGGAGGCAACTCTTCCCTCAACCTCATGTTTGATTTCATGGCCCAGTGCATGTACCATGGGATCGGCGGGCAGCCCGCCTGGATGACCCAGGGAAGGGTAAAAATGCTTTGTCCCTGCCCGGGATACGACCGGCATTTCGCTGTTTCCGAGTATTTGGGCATGGAGCTGGTTTGCGTGCCCATGACGCCGCAAGGCCCCGATATGGACCGGGTAGAGGAGCTGGTAAAGGATCCGCTGGTCAAAGGGATGTGGAACGTGCCGAAATACTCTAACCCCGATGGATATACCTATTCGGACGATACAGTGCGGCGGATCGCGTGCTTAAAGCCCGCGGCGCCCGATTTTCGGGTCATTTGGGACAACGCCTATTGTATTCACGACCTGAGCGATACGCCGGACCGCCTGCTTCCGATTATGAAGGAATGCAAGAAAGCGGGAAATCCGGATTTGGTCATGCTGTTTGCCTCTACCTCCAAAATTACCTTTCCCGGCGCGGGGGTGGCGGCGGTTGCGGGATCCAAAACCAATTTGGCGGAGATAAAGGCCCGTCTGTCCATGCAAACCATCTGTCCCGACAAAATCAACCAACTGCGGCATATACATAAATTCAAAAACGCCCAGGGCATGGTGGATCATATGAAGGCCCACGCGTCGCTTCTGCGGCCGAAATTTGACGTGGTTTTGAAAACGCTGGAGCAGGAATTGGGGGGGACGGGGATCGCCCGATGGACAAAACCCAACGGCGGGTACTTCATCAGCTTTTACGCCTTGCCCGGATGCGCGGCCCGCACAGTGGCGCTTTGTAAGGAAGCCGGCGTTGTTATGACCCCGGCGGGCGCGACGTTTCCCTACGGAAAGGATCCAAAGGATTCCAATATCCGCATTGCGCCGACATTCCCGCCGCTGCATGAGCTGGAAACGGCTATGGAGCTGTTCTGTATTGCAGCGCAGCTTGCCGCATTGGAGCATCTGGCGCGGTAAATGGGATTTAGACAGATTTACCAGATATTGGCCAATTTTTCGTTGACTTTATTTGTGAAAAAAACTATAATAAATCTGGAATGCTTGGCTGCGGTCAGCACGCGGCTAACTTGGAAAACGGAGGATATGGAATGAAAAGAGGCAGAAGACCCACCTTTTTCATCCTCGCCGTGGCGATCTTGACATTCACCTATTTTTCTTTGTTTGGCCTTAGCAATTATTATGGTGACAACAAGATTACTTATATAAAAGGCGTGAATGATATTCGGTGGGGCATCGACATCCGGGGCGGTGTGGAAGCGGTGTTTATGCCGGATCTGGAGGATACTGATCTGGAGGATATCACGTCCGCGCAGATCGACCAGGCCACGTCGATTATCAACGTCCGGCTTGTGGACAACAATATTACCGATGCGGAGGTCTATCCTGATAAAACAAGGAAGCAGATTGTCGTGCGTTTTCCTTGGCAGGTGGGTGAGACTGATTTTGACCCCGCCGAGGCGGTGAAGGAGCTGGGCGCAACCGCAATGCTCCGTTTCTGTGAAGGAACCACCAATGAAAAGGTGGTGTTGCAGGGCTCGGCTGATATTGGTTCCGCGCAGGCGGTGCCGGATCCGGAGAATGTTGGGCAATATGCGGTGTCATTGACGCTGACTTCCCAGGGCGCCGCCAAGTTTGCGGAGGCGACTGAGCGGCTGGTGGGCCAGCAGATTTCCATTTGGATGGACGATGTGATGCTTTCGGCCCCAACGGTCAATCAGCGGATTCCCGACGGACAGGCTGAAATCACGGGTAATTTCACCAGTGAAGAGGCAACGGACCTTGCCAATCAGATCAACGCCGGTTCTCTGCCCTTTAATCTTTCAGTGGACAACTCTAAGCTGAAAATCATCAGCCCCACAATGGGCGAACAGGCGCTGGACGTAATGGCCATGGCGGCGGTGATCGCTTTCGTGGCGGTGTGCGTGGTTATGCTGGCCCTTTACCGGCTGCCCGGCTTTGTGGCCTGCATTTCCCTGTGCGGGCAGATGGCGCTGATGTTGGCCTGTATTTCCGGCTTCTTTGGAAATTTCTCCAGCTTTACCCTGACCATTCCGGGTATAGCGGGTATTATCCTTTCTATCGGCATTGGTGTGGACGCAAACGTCATCACCGCCGAACGCATCCGGGAGGAAATGCGGGGCGGCAAAACGGTGGATGGCGCTCTGGAGGCGGGCTTTTCCCGGGGCTTTACCGCAATTTTGGACGGAAATGTCACCGTTATCATCGTGGCCATCATCTTGATGACAGCCTTTGGACCGCCCAACAGCTTTTTAGGCAAGCTTCTGGGCTGGATCATGTTTATGTTCAAGTCCTCCATTACCGGCTCTATCTATTCCTTCGGCTACACACTGCTGATCGGTTCCATCGGAACGCTGATTTTCGGGGTGGGCCTGTCCAGAGTCATGCTGCGCAGTCTCTCCCGGTTCAGGCGTCTGCGTAAGCCCTGGCTGTACGGAGGTGTGAAGGATGGAGAATAACAAGTCGATAAAGGCCTGGAATTTCGTCGGCAATTTTAAAATCTTTGCCACTATTTCCATTTTGGTCGTCCTTGCAGGGCTCATTATGAATATCATATTCGGCACCCGGCTGGACATCAATTTTAAAGGCGGCGCCCGTATTACGTATTCGTATACGGGAGAGGTAGACCTAAACGCCGCCCGGGATGCGATTCAAAATGCCACCGGTCAGGATGCCACCGTTACCCAAAGCACCGACATGACCGATCAGTCAACCAACCTGGTGGTCACCCTGCCCGGGGATAAGTCTTTATCTACGGACATGATGGGGGATATTACCAGCGCCTTGCAGGAAAGGTTTCAGGATAATGAAATAGCCATGCTGGAATCGGACAGCGTGGATCCCAGCGTGGGTATTGCCTTTTTTGGGAAGAGTCTGTTCGCTGTGGGGCTGGCGGCAATCCTGGTTGTGGTTTATGTGGGCTTCCGGTTCCGCAAGATCGGCGGTGTTTCCGCCGGCGTTATGGCGCTGATCGCCCTGCTGCACGATCTGGTGGTCATTTATTTTGTTTACGTTATCTTCCGGATTCCGCTGAACGATAATTTTATTGCAGTAATGCTGACGATTCTGGGATATTCTCTGAACGACACCATAGTAATATACGACCGGATTCGGGAGAACCGCCGGCTGCTGGGCATGAAAATGCCCTTCCGCCAGTTGGTCAACGTTTCTATCACACAATCCTTCCGCCGGTCGCTGGTCACCTCGATCACCACCTTTATCGCGATTACGACGGTGTATGTCGTAGCTGTGGTACGGGGTTTGGATTCCATCATTAGCTTTGCACTGCCGATGATGTTCGGCGTGGCGTCCGGCGCTTACTCTTCCATTTGCATTGCAGGTCCCTTATGGGTGTTCTGGAAAGAGCATAGGGAGAAAAAGCTGGAGGCAGAGAGCCAGAAGAAAAAAACCACCAAAACCAGGGCTAAAAAATAGAAGCTATGGTAAATAGGAGACACAAAGGATTGTGTCTCCTATTTTTTAAGCTTTGGGACTCCGCCTTTGAAATTTGCAGGCTATAAGAAAAGATGACGAAGGCTTACTGCTGGGGCCACTCACAGCCTTGCGGAAGTCTGCCTCTTGCTAAAATGGGACAAAGCCCGTATAATAAAAAATAGCTGCAAAGGTTAAGGGGGCGGTAGCAATGTCCTTCGTTCATTTACATCTGCACACCGAATATAGCCTGCTGGACGGCGCCTGCCGCATCGAGCCGCTGATGGAGGCGGTGAAAGCGCGTGGACAGTCCGCCGTGGCCATAACTGACCACGGGGTGATGTTTGGCGCGGTGGATTTTTATAAAGCCGCAAAAAAGGCGGGCGTTCGGCCCATCATCGGCTGCGAGGTGTATGTGGCTCCTAGGACCCGGTTTGACCGGGCGCATGAGCTGGATGCGTCGCCTTCTCACCTGGTTTTGCTGTGCGAAAACAACCAAGGGTACCAAAATTTAATACAAATGGTGTCGTTGGCTTACACAGAGGGGTTTTACGGAAAGCCCCGGGTGGATCGGGAACTTCTGGAACGGTATGCCGGCGGCCTGATTGCCCTGTCAGCCTGCCTGTCGGGAGAAATTCCGCGGCAGCTGAGCCGGAACGATTACGAGGGAGCCAAGGAAACGGCCTTGTGGTACCGGGCGGTGTTTGGGGAGAACAATTATTTTCTTGAGCTGCAGGATCATGGCATCGCCGAGCAGCAGAGAATTAATCCCATGATCGTCCGCTTATCCCAGGAAACGGGGATCCCTATGGTCTGCACCAACGACGTGCATTATCTGGAACAGGCTGACGCCCGCATGCAGAAAACCCTGATCCTCATCGGCACCAACCGGACAGTGGAGGACGACGACGCGCTGGAATTCGAAACCGACCAGTTTTATCTGAAAAGCGAGGAGGAAATGAGGGCTCTATTCGCCGGGTACGAGGGCGCGCTGGAAAACACCGGGGCAATCGCCCGGCGGTGCCAGGTAAATTTTGAATTCGGCGTGACCAAGCTGCCCCGGTTCACCGCACCGGACGGTGTAGATAACGGGTCTTATTTTAAGAAGCTTTGCAAAACCGGCCTGGAAAAACGCATGGATCGGGTGCCCAGCCGGTATTGGGAGCGGCTGGCGCATGAACAGTCGGTCATTGAGCAAATGGGGTATGTGGATTACTTTTTGATCGTGGCGGATTTCGTGAATTATGCCAAAAGCCAGGGGATCCCGGTGGGGCCGGGGCGGGGCTCCGGCGCGGGAAGTCTGGCGGCGTACTGCATGGGAATTACCGATATTGACCCGTTGCAGTATGACCTGCTGTTTGAACGGTTCTTGAATCCGGAGCGGGTGACCATGCCCGACTTTGATATTGATTTTTGCTATATCCGCCGTCAGGAGGTCATTGATTACGTCATCCGGCGGTACGGCGCGGATCATGTGGCCCAAATTGTCACCTTCGGAACGCTGGCGGCCCGGGCGGCGATCCGGGATGTGGGCAGGGCGCTGGCGGTGCCGTATCACATAACAGACGCCACGGCCAAGCTGGTGCCCATGGAGCTTAATATGACCCTGGACAAGGCGCTGGCCCAGTCTCCCGATTTAAAAGAGCGTTATGAGCAGGATCCTGTGATTCGGGACTTGATCGACATGGCGAAAAAAATTGAGGGCATGCCCCGGCACAGCTCCACCCACGCTGCCGGCGTGGTCATCACCCGGGACGAAGCCAGTCGCTATGTGCCGCTGATGAAGAACGACGAGGCGGTTGTCACCCAATACTCCATGAACATCCTGGAAGAACTGGGGCTTTTGAAAATGGATTTTCTGGGTCTTCGGAACCTCACCATTATTGACGACTGCGTGAAAATGGTTCGGAAAATCCAGGCGGATTTCGACATTCGGGCCATTCCCATTGACGATGAAAGGGTCTACCGCATGTTTTCCCGGGGGCAGACGGAGGGCGTGTTCCAGTTTGAGTCGGCGGGAATGCGGAAGGTATTGACCGAGTTGAAGCCGGACCGGTTTGAGGATCTGATCGCCGTGATCTCCCTTTACCGCCCGGGGCCCATGTCGTCGATCCCCAAATACATTGAAAACCGCCACCATCCGGAAAAAGCGGTCTACGAGATTCCCCGGCTGAAACCAATTTTGGAGGTGACCTATGGGTGCCTCATTTACCAGGAGCAGGTCATGCAGGTGTTCCGGGAAGCGGCTGGGTATTCCTTTGGGCGGGCCGATATCGTCCGCCGCGCCATGGCAAAGAAGAAACACGATGTGATGGAGCGAGAACGGCAGTTTTTTCTGTATGGGCAGAAAAATGAGGATGGCACCGTCGCCTGCGAGGGGGCGATCGCCCGGGGCATTCCGGAGGACAAGGCCAAAGCGCTGTTTGATTCCATGTCCTCCTTCGCGTCGTACGCATTTAATAAATCCCACGCGGCGGCTTATGCCCTTTTATCCTACCAAACGGCGTATCTCAAATGCCATTATCCGGCGCAGTACATGGCGGCGCTGCTGACCAGCGTTATGGACCGTTCGGGAAAAATCGCGGTGTATATCGAAGAATGCAACCGGCTGGGCCTGCGGCTGCTGCCGCCCCATGTGAATGAAAGCCAGTACCATTTTACCGCAGCGGAGAAAGAAATTCGGTTTGGGCTGCTGGCTATTAAGAACCTGGGTCTGGGGCTGATTGAAGGCCTGATTGCCGAGCGGGAAAAATCCGGGCCGTACCGGTCCCTCTATGATTTTTGCTCCCGGCTGTACGGCGGGCAGCTCAACCGGCGGGCGGTGGAGAGCCTAGTAAAGTCCGGCAGTCTGGACGGGCTGGGCGCCACCCGGAAGGAGATGCTCCAGTCCATCGACAGGATCATCGACACGCTGGACGCCCGCAAGCGCCGGAACGTGGAGGGCCAGCTGGGCCTGTTTGACGCGGGGCTGGATGCCGCCGGCGGGGACATATCCCTTGTGAAATGCGGAGAATTTCCCAAGCATGAATTATTGGCCATGGAAAAGGAAGTGGCGGGGCTGTATATTTCCGGGCATCCCATGGCGGAGCTGGCGCCTTTGGGGAAAAGGCTGGGGGCGGCGACCACCGCGGAAATCTTGTCCGCCGGGGAGCCGGGTGGCGCAGTGCAGGATGGCCAAACCATAAAGCTGCTGGCGATGGTGGAAAAAGTCAAGGTCAAGGCAACCCGGTCGGGGTCTGCTATGGCGTTTTTGCAGCTGGAGGATATGTACGGCGGGGTGGAATGCCTGGTGTTCCCCAAAATACTGGCCCAGTATAAGGGTATGCTGGAACCGGGAGGCTTGCTTTTGTTCACGGGTAAAGTGTCGGTTCGGGAAGAGCGGGATCCGCAGCTGGTGCTGGACAGCTGTACAGTGCCCGACCGCACCGCCTCCGGGGCGGTCGATGAAACGTTGTTTTTGCGCATGGAACGGCTGGAAGGGGAACAAGGGGAGGCGCTCAAAACCCTGCTGGCCCGCCACCATGGAGACACGCCCGTTATCATTGTCACCACAAGCGATCAAAAGCGCCGAAAAGCGCCTCCCGGGCTGTGGGTCAAGCCCGGCCGGCTTTTGCTGCAGGAGCTGGATTCTCTGCTGGGGGCGGATAATGTCAAGCTGGCCAAGGAGCGCCGGAAAGGATGAAGAAAATGCTGTTTGTTTGCTACCCGAAATGCACCACCTGTCAGAAGGCCCGGAAATGGCTGGACGATAACGGAATATCCTATACCCTGCGGGACATCAAGGCCGACCCGCCTGCATTGGATGAGCTGATGGACTGGCAGAAAAAGAGCGGGCTTCCCCTCAAGCGGTTTTTCAATACAAGCGGGCTTTCGTATAAGAAACTGGGACTGAAGGACAGGCTCCCTTTCATGGACGAAAAGGAGCAGCTGACTTTGCTGGCGAGCGACGGGATGCTGGTCAAGCGCCCGGTCCTTGTCACCCGCTCCCGCGTGCTGGTGGGATTTCGGGACGAGGAGTGGGGCAGAGCGCTGCGGGAAGAAAAATAGATTAGAGATAAGCTTCGCCATGAAAAGGCCCGCGGTTATAACAAAACCGCGAGCCTTTTGAACATGACTTTGGTAGCAGCGAGCCGTCATGAGGGCAATTCGGGCTATGCAGATAAGCCGGGCGCGACTTTTTACAAAAAAAGCCGCCGCAAGCGATAGGCAGCTTGCGGCGGCGTGGCGGAAGGGATGGGATTTGAACCCATGGTCGGCTTTCACCGACACACGCTTTCCAAGCGTGCTTCTTAAGCCACTCGAACACCCCTCCGGATAGAATGGCGGTCAACCAGGCCGACGAAGTTTATTATATCGGGAATGAGAGTGCTTGTCAAGGGATTCAAAACAGAAAAGTTGAATGAACTGTAAATTTTTATGAAAGAAGATTCAAAATTCTTGCTATTGCTGTTGATATGAGGTACAATACCTTGTATAATAAATGACCGTGCAGCAGCTAGCCGCTGGATTCGGTCATGAATCCGGGTCTTATGAAAGGAACGGTCAATAGAATGGAACTTTGGGATATTCTCGATCAGTCCGGCCATAAAACCGGAAAGGTCGCCGCGCGGGGAAAAACAATTTTAGCGCAGGGCCAATACCATTTGGTTGTTCATATTTGGGTGGTCAATTCCAAGGGCGAAATGCTGATTCAAAAACGAGCGGTGACCAAGGAACTGATGCCTGGCCGCTGGGCCGCTACGGGGGGTTCCGCCCTGTCGGGAGAAGGGTCGTCCGCTGCTGCAAGGCGGGAACTCAAGGAGGAACTGGGTCTGGATACCGCTCCAGGCGAGCTGCGCTTCGTGCGCCGGATGACCCGCCGCAATTCTTTGGTGGACATCTGGTGCCTGAAACGGGACGTGGACGATGCAGATGTCGTTTTACAGCCGGAGGAGGTGGAGGCCGTGCAATGGGTATCCATGTCCCGGCTGCGGGAGATGACCCGAACGGGAAGGTTTCATAATTACGGCAGCGAGTATTTTCGGGTAATACACTCGATGTGCAGAGTCTGCCGTGAATAATGTAAGCACTGTAGGAGGCGCCGGTATGCATAGCTTTGAAGGATACCATTGTCCGGTCTGCATGGGCCGGTTTTTTGAAGATGACGATATTGTGGTCTGCCCGATCTGCGGAACGCCCCATCACCGGGACTGTTACGCGTCCCTGGGCCATTGTGCCAACGAAGAAAAGCATGCCTCGGGGTACGTTTGGGAGCCCCCGCAGAAGCAAACGCCGCCAGCCGGCGATAGCGCACGGGGGCATATTTGCAGGAACTGCGGGAAGCAGTCCTCGGGGGATATTTTATTCTGTCCGTATTGCGGCCACCCGTTTATTGAGCAGGGGGCTGGGGGGCCGGGGCCGGGCGCGCCCTTTGCCGGGCAGTTCGGCGGATACGCCCAGGTGGATCCCTTGGGCGGCGTGAATCCCGCCTCTCAGATTGAGGGGGTTCCGGTGACCGATGTGGCCAGCTTTGTGTCGGTCAACACGCCGCGGTATATCCCCAGGTTCAAGAGCATGGCCGAGCGAAAAAGCAAAACGGGCTGGAACTGGGCGGCGTTTTTATCTATGCTTTTCTCGATGCCCTTTTGGTTTTTTTACCGAAAGGATTATAAAATGGGGATCGTCGCCACCTGCTGCAACTTGCTGTGCGGCGTTTTGGCCGCGCCGATGACAGCTGCAATTTACAGCATCTCTCCCAGCGGCGCCAATTATATGACCATGGTACAGATTATTGCGGAAAATCTTCAACAGTTGGGAGTGCTTCCCATTATTTTGGCAGGTGCGGGCAGTGCGCTGAGTATAGCGGCGGCGGTATTATTCGGATTGTTTTCCGACTATTTTTATAAAGCCCATACCATTAAGACCTTGCAGGCAATACAGAAGGATGCGGGCGTGGAGGATAAAAAAGCCGCCATTGCCCAAAAGGGCGGCGTGAACCTTGTGCTGCCTTTGGCAATTTCTCTGGCCGTCAATTTCCTATCGGGTATGGTACCGGCCTTATTCATGCTTTCATGATGATTGAAAAAGGGGGATACGAGTGGATAAGCAGGTAAAAAAAGCAGTTATTCCTGCGGCGGGCCTGGGAACGCGGATGCTTCCGGCCTCGAAAGCCTGTCCAAAGGAAATGCTGCCGATTGTGGACAAGCCGGCGATCCAGTATATTGTAGAGGAAGCCGTCGCGGCGGGGATTACGGATATTTTAATCATCACCAACCGGGGCAAAGAGGTAATGGAAGACCACTTTGACCATTCCGTGGAACTAGAGGAAATGCTCCGCCGCCGCGGAAAGCTCCAGCAGGCGGACGAGTTGGCGGCGATCAGTCATCTGGCCAACCTCTTTTTTATTCGCCAGAAGGAAACAAGAGGCCTGGGCCATGCGGTTCTTGCCGCCCGCTCCTTTGTAGGAGACGAGCCCTTTGCAGTATTGTATGGGGACGATGTGATTATCGGCGAGGATCCCGCCGTGGGGCAGATGATTCGCGGCTATGAAAAATACGGCAAGGGCGTCGTGGGTGTGAAGCAGGTGTCGCAGGAGGCCATTGTCAAGTACAGCTCTTTGGCGGTGGAGCCGTTGGAGAACCGTGTCTTTCGGGTCACGGATATGGTGGAAAAGCCGAAAAAAGAAGAAATTTTATCCCTATATTCCATTTTGGGCCGCTGCGTTCTTCCGCCGAACATTTTTGATATTCTAGAGAAAACCCCCAACGGCGCCGGCGGGGAACTGCAGCTGACCGACGCGATGAAAACCCTGGCCCGTGCCGAAAGCATGATTGCGGTGGAATTCACCGGAAAACGGTACGATATGGGCTCCAAGCTGGGCTTTTTGCAGGCAAATGTGGAACTAGCTTTACAGCATCCCGAAATTGGAAGTGATTTTGCACAATATTTAAAGGATTTATTTGTTTAATTTTTTTATTTTATAATGCTTCCTTGCAGAAATACGCAAACGGGACTTGACTTCTTGTTCCCAGAGCATTATAATACAACTAGCATTCAATGCGAAAATAGAATTGGAGGAAAAAAGGATGAAAGCTATTAAGAAGATCCTCAGCGTAGTAGTAGCTTGCTGCCTGTTGCTGACCATGGCAGTCGTGGGCGTTATGACCGCCTCCGCTGCGGGAGAGCCCCTGGCAAAGGTGGCTGAAGCAGGCTTCAAGGGTAACCCGTCGGCGGATCCATCAAATGAGGCAAAGGCTGCTTTTGCTGAGGTTGATCCCAACATGGGTATGGTGGCTGCTAAGAAGACCTACACTGGTGCTGTAAATTGGTTTCAGGAGGCCCGGATTCAGGCTGGTTCCGCTTTTGCCGAGATTCCGGATGACAGTACCGGCATAGCCTTCTACGTGTATGTGGATGAGGAGTCTAACACCAGTGATCTACAGATGAATCTCACGGCATCGGGAGAGACTTACCAGGCCAGAATTTATCACTCGTGGAAACCGCAAGAGGCTCTTTTTGGGAAGGGCGTTAAGGGCCAGCTGGACAAGATTGAGGTGAAGTGGTCCGACTTCAAGCTGGTGGAAAAAAATACCGTGGTTACTCCTGAGGTACCTGCTGATGCTTATGTAGCGCAACAGGCGGAAGTTGTTCAAATTCAATTGTTTGAAAACACCAATGAGAATTACTCGGATACGAAAATCCTTTCTTATTCTATTGGCGATATTTACGAGATAGGCGAGTTGCCTGAAATTGGTGGTAGTACTGGCGATGATAATGCCCCGACTGACGACGGAGAAGAGGACACCACCGCTCCTGAGGAGAAAGCGGATGTGACCTTTACCATGAACGTGGAATCCGGCAAATCCGCTGGTGAAGAAGTGACTGTCACGATCCCTACCCCTGCGGGCTTGGAGAACTTTGATATTGAAATTCAGTACGATACTGATGTTTTGAAATACAAGGGCAACCAGTATGACAGCGCTTTCATGGGCATGGCCAATGAAACAGAGCCTGGCACGATTCTGCTGTCTGGCGTGACCGCGGATCCTAAAAATCCTGTGAGCGCCGGCACTTTGACCACTCTTACCTTCACCATTAATGATGGTGTTGCTGATGGAACAGAGACCACTCTGACCGGAACGGTTTCCGCTGTAAGCGTTAATGGCGAAAATTTAGTTGGCGCTGTTGAAGCGGCTACCCTTGTTGTCGGCGAAGTAGAAGAGCCCACTGTTCCTGAAGTAGAAGAGCCCACTGTTCCTGTCGATGGCGGCGAAGACACGACTGCTCCTTCTCAGGATTCCACTGACGGTGGAGACACGGTTGTAGACGAGGGCAACCCGAATACCGGCGCTGCCGCTCCTATTGGCGCTGCCGCCCTGGCGGTTGTTGCTGTTGCTGCGATCGTGGCGCTGAAGAAAAGGAAATAAGCCAATCGATTGAGAGAGTTGATTCTTTCTGTAAGATAAGCTGAAAAAGAACCCGCTTTATTGCGGGTTCTTTTTTTGCCGCTTTTAACAAGAAAAACCCCCGGTTGAACCGAGGGTAGGTAAAAAGTCTTGGCAAATAACAATGTCAAAGAATCGCATCGCTTTCAAAAGAGAGAAACAGAGGTGCTGGATTTCTCATAGGGACTTGGAGGCTTCTGCGGGAAGCGTCCCGCTTGAAGAGATAAACAGGAAAACCAAAGAGAGCCGGTTTGCCAGCAGCGGAGCAAGCGATGCAATGATAGTTTTTCAGTACCCCTTCCAGGGGCAGCAAGTACTGACCCCTCTGGGGTCCGAGCGAACCACTCGTTTACTAGTGGTTTTGATTTTCTAAAAAGAGCCCGAATCGTATGAGCGACCACTCGTCCGGTAATGGGAGCGTCCAATGGCTTTTTCATAGCTTTGCTTTGTGTGAAGTTTAGAATAGCAGCGCTATTTTTCTTTTCTCCAGCCCTCAGTCTTGCGCTGACAGAAGCCAGATGGAAGGGAAGGTCTATCGTCATTGCCATAAAAACTGTTGTGCTTTTTATAGAATGTGTTATAATATTTTAAAAGCTGTCAGCGATTTCCAGCCCCGGTGACGCAGCATGCGGGCTGCTGTCAGGGACATGCGGACGCACCATGGATGCAAGATAGGCTTATGCATTTGGAGGGGTTGCTTTGAAACTGAAAATCGGGTTGTTCAACGATTCTTTCCCACCTGTGATTGATGGGGTGGCTTCCTGTGTGTGCAATTATGCGCGGGTTTTATCGCAACACCATGCAGATGTTACTGTAGTAACCCCATCGTATCCCAACGTGACCGATCCTTACCCCTTCCCAGTGGTGCGGTATCCTTCGGTCAATTTGGGAAAACGGGTGGGGTATCGGATGGGAATTCCTTATTTACGCCGAATCGTCAAATACCTGCGAGAAAAGGAATTTGACCTCATTCATGTTCACAGCCCCTTTGTTTCCTCATTATTGGCTTCGTCGGTGACCGGCCGCAGCCACAGTATTCCTGTAGTGCTGACCTATCATACCAAGTTTGAAATTGACATCAAAAAGCGCGCTCCTACCTTGCCCTTGCAGCGGACCATGGAAAAAGCGGTGCTTCATAATTTGAAGCGGGCGGACGAAATCTGGGCTGTTTCCAACGGCGCGGCGGAAAGCATGCGGTATCTGGGGTACAACGGGCCATATGCGGTGATGGAAAACGGCACAGATTTTCCTCGAGGCCGGGCGCCCGAAGAAGCCCAGGCAGCCCTGCGGGAAAAGCTGGGGCTATCGCGGGACGTTCTGACTTTTTTGTTCGTTGGCCGCATGATGTGGTATAAAAACGTCCGGTTGATCCTAGATGCACTGGCGCTGCTGCATAGGGATGGTCTTTCATTTCAAATGATATTTGTAGGAGATGGAAACGACCGTGCGGATGTGATGGCCTATGCAGAAAGCCTGGGCATTCTGCATCGAACGCGGTTTCCCGGCGCGGTGCGGGACCGGGAACTGGTGCGAACCTACTTTAGTCTCGCGGATTTATTTTTGTTTCCCTCTACCTACGATACCTCTGGCTTGGTGGTCAAGGAAGCGGCGGCTTGCGCCTGTCCCTCTATGCTGGTACGCGGCTCCTGTGCTGCGGAAGGGGTGACCGACGGACGAAACGGTTTTTTGTGTGCAGAATCGGCGGGCGGCTGCGCCCGGGTGATCAAAGAAGCGGTGAAAAACCGGGAGGCTTTGGCGGCAGCCGGCGAAGCCGCTTGCCGGGAAATTTACGTTTCATGGGAAGAAGCGGCGCAGAAGGCCTACCTGCGCTATGAGCAAATTGTCGCCGCACGGCGGAATAAAAAGCTTTGGAAAGGATAATGATGTATATGAAAAGCAGAAAATCACTACCATTGAGAGGATGTGCGTTGATTATGGCAATTTTTATGATGGGGGCGGGCTTGACCGGCTGCAAAAAGACGCAGGAAGAGGCTTCTACCGATATACCTCCTGCACCCAAGAGCACGCAAACCATGACTTATTCGGGAAAGGAGCCGGTGGGGTTCCAGTTTGAGCTGCCTGCAAAAGGGGAGGAGATCGCTGTTCTTCACACTGAGAAGGGGGATATCCGCCTGCGGCTGTTTCCCGATAAGGCGCCTAACGCCGTAAATAATTTTAAGGCCCTGATTAAGGTGGGATATTACGATGGAATTACCTTTCATCGAGTCATTGACGATTTTATGATTCAAGGGGGTGACCCCACCGGAACCGGCTCCGGCGGTAAGAGCATCTGGGGCACTGATTTTGGGTATGAATTCAATACCAATCTTCTGCATTTCCGGGGCGCATTATCCATGGCTCACTCGCAGCTTGCGGCTTCCAACGCCAGCCAGTTTTTTATTGTGAATGCCCGGCCCGCGGGAGAGGCCGCCATTCGTCAAACGCTCAGCCAGTACGGACAACATGGATACGATACCAGCCAAGTAACCGATGAAATTATAAAGCTCTATGGTGAAAAGGGCGGCACACCCTGGCTGGACGGAATTATGAATTCCGAGGGGCATACCGTGTTTGGCCAGGCCTTTGCCGACGATATGGATGTGGTGGACGCCATTGCCGCTACGGAAAACACCGGGGAAACCGTCAAGATTACCCGGGCCGAATTGGTGAAATACGAGGGCTGATCCGCTAATATAGGAGGAAGCCATCATGACCGAAAAGGAAAAAGCCCAGGCCGGGCTTTTATATGACGCGAATTACGATCAGGCGCTGATGGATGAGCGCATGGCGGCTAAACGGCTGCTGTTTGCCTATAATCAGACGCCGCCCGATCAAGCGGAAGAACGGCGGCGGATCCTTCGGAATTTACTGGGTAAATTAGGGGAGAGCTATCTGATCGAGCAGCCTTTCTATTGCGACTATGGGTACAATATTTTTATAGGGGAGAATTTTTACGCCAATTTCGGCTGCGTCATGCTGGACGGCGCCAAGATCACTATAGGCGATCATGTATTTTTCGCTCCATATGTAGGATTATACACTGCCGGGCATCCCCTGGAGCCGGAGACCCGCAACCAGGGATTAGAATACGCTTATCCCATTGCCATTGGGGACGATGTGTGGATCGGCGCGGGGGTGCAGATTCTGCCGGGCGTAACCATCGGCAGCGGAACGACTATTGGCGCGGGCAGCGTGGTGACAAGGGATATGCCGGCTGGGGTGCTGGCGGCGGGGAATCCCTGTCGGGTCATCCGGGTATTGGATGAAAAACGTTCGGTCTGAGTAAAGGAAATCATTAAAACGCCGGTTCCAAAGAGGTCGCTTTCGGAACCGGCGTTTTTTCTTTGTCGGAAAACGTTACAAAATATAGGCGCCTTCCTCCTTCAGGCGGCGGCGCAAAGCCTGGACATCGACGGTGTGAACATTCAGGCTGTCGCTCTTAGCCGCCATTGCCGCGGCAATGCCCGCGGCTTCGCCCATGCACAGACAGCAGGGCATAACTCGCAGAGAGCCCTGAGTGACCCGGTCGGTGGAAACTGTACGCCCCGCTACGAGAACGTTATCCAAGTCCTTTGGCGTCAGGCAGCGGTAGGGCAGACCATGGGTTTCTCCCGGCTGATATCGTTCATACCTTTCGTCGGTCATACGCGGCCCGTTTTTCCGCTGTTCCTCCGACTCCGCCGGCGTTTCGTGGATATCTATGTAATAGCAGTTACGCATGATCTCATCGGCGAAGGTCCGGCGGGCCATGAAATCGTCAATGGTAAATACATAATCGCCAATGATCCGGCGGCTTTCCCGCACGCCGACTACAGAGCCAGTAGCCGCCAAGAAGCTGTCGCCAAATGCCTCGGGCCAGGTATCGGCCAGCGCCTGCCGGAACTGCGCGGCAATTTTCCGCCCATCCATCATGCCCTTGGTAATGGTGTCAGGCTTGGTGTAATCAACTCCCCAGATATGTCCGGCGTTGAAACCGAAGGTGCCGGGGCCGACCATTTTGTCCACCATATGCCGGTCTGGAATTAAGTCGTATTTCCCGGATTCCACAATGGTGTGGATTGGGCTGTCAGGATGGCAGGGGTGAAGGCTGTCGGTTTTTTCAAAAAATACCTTGGTATTGACGTTACTAAGCATAAAGCACATGGTGCCCGGCTGGGTAGCGCCGTTTTCGTCTCCCTCCACGCACTCGGCGCCCGCCCAGTAGCAAAGATCCGCGTCTCCTGTGCAGTCAATATAGATTTTTGCTTTGTAGGCGGACAGGCCGGCTTTGTTGCTAATAATGATTGCTTTTACATGGCGGCTGTCGTCCATGTCCACAGCGCACAGGCTGCTTAAAAAGAGCACGTCGACCCCCGCGCTGGATACCATTTCATCGTACACTCTCTTCAGTCTTTCATAATCAATGGCAACCCAGTCCTTGTCCTCATCCCGCACACGGGGAATGCCTTTTTTGGCGGCGTTGAAGATTTTCTCAGCCAAGCCCTTGTAGACCACCTTTTCTCCGTCGGAAAAAGGACACCAGGTATTGACCAAGGCCTTCGTCGCCATTCCGCCCAAAAAACCTCCCGACTCAATCAGCAGAGTCTTCGATCCCTCCCGCGCCGCTGCAATCGCGGCGGCACAGCCCGCTGGGCCGCCCCCGACTACGATCACTTCATATGCGTCGTTCAAAGGTATATTCCGTTGAGATAACCGATATTCCATACAAATCCGCCTTTCAAAACCCGGGCAATCCGGGAAATAAAATGACTTTATGCACACTGCGTCGTAAAATGCTCAATGGTCCTTTTCGCCGCCCGCTCGCACTGACAGGCAGTTTCGCATAGGCGCGGGGTTGGGAATGGATCCGTTCAGGCAGACAAATCACCCTTTCAGCAGCGTCTATCGGGTTCCTATGATAGGAGTATACCACAATTGCCCTCACGAGAAAAGAGGGGTAAAAAATATTTTTAGAGCTTAAATTTGTGCAATCCATTGAAAGCATCCTTAACCATGCTTGGCGTGGAAAACCGCCGCGGTCAAGCCGTGCGTTTCTGACTTAGGCACGTTTTATTAGGCGCTCACACCGTCCTTTAATAGTTTTCCTGCCGTCGCTGCATACGCAGCAAACTGCGCTTTTTTCCTGCCTCCCATTCCGCTTTTTCTTCATTGGTTTCCAATACCAAGCGGGGGACTTCGGCGGGCTGATCCTGTTCGTCCAGCGCGACCAACACTACATAAGCCCGGTTAATTAGTTCCCTCTCCCCGCCCAGGGTTTCTACAAACGTATCCACCCGAACCTCCATAGAGCTTCGGCCCACATAGGTAATCCTTCCGGTAAGTATCACGGTATCGTTAACATGGGCTGGACGCTTGAAAACCAGCTGGTCTACCGCCGCAGTGGTCACATCCCGCCCGGAATGCCTTCGGGCGGTAACAGCGGCGACTACGTCAATCCATTCCATGAGTATCCCGCCAAACAGCCGTTTTCGCCCGTTGATGTGCTGCGATAAAAGAATTTGAATCTGCTCGGTATAAGAATCGGATACCCGTTTTTTCTGTATCATGCTTCTATTCCTTTCAAGCGTTCGTCAGTTTGTGAATCTAACCTGCACCTTTCCATTGCTGGTGGCAATATCCAGCCGGTTTTCGCTTTCGGGCCGCTCCGTATCATAAAGATTCTGAGAGCTGTTGCTGGTTTTGCAGGAGATGGAATAATCTGTTTCACGTCCGTTTATCCTGCCCGTAATGCTTCCGTTGGAGGATTGCAGCTTGATCTGCGGCGCCGTAACGGTAAATTTTACAGAGCCGTTAGAGGTTTGCGCTTCCACGCGTTCCCGGGCCGTTACGTTTTTTAAGCGCAGCCCGCCGTTGCTGGTTTTCACCGCCCCGGCCTTACAGCTTACGGCCGTCATCAAAACCGACGCGTTGGAGGTGTTCGCCGTTATCGACCCTTCGGCGGAAACATTCTTCAATTGAATGGCTGCATTAGAGGAGCGAGCCTCCAATTCTCCACAGGTCAGGTTCTTCACCGCAACCCTTGCGTTGCTCGTGAGCAGACGGCAGCGTTCAAGGAAGGCGGAGGCTTCCGCGTCAATCCTGCCGTTTTGCGACTGCACCGAAAGCGCGCCTGCAAACCCGGCGGGAAGCTTCACCACTATGGGGGAGGAAGTTTTGATACCGCTGAACATGCCGTACCGAAAGGAGTCAAACCAATGCCGCTTATTTTCTTGCGTCATTGTGACCGTGCCGTCTTCCTCAGTGAGAATATAGCGGATAAGATCGTCCTGTGAGTATTCAATCTGTACGGCATCCGACGAGTTGTTTTCTATTCGTACACTTCGGCTGGCTACCTTCAAAATGACCTCTCGGGTATCGGACTGCGCTAAAAAGATTTTTTCTTCATATCCCGGAACCATATCTAATTCCTCCATATTCCAGTGAAATAAAAACCCGCCCGCCGCCGCGGCAATCAACCCGGCGGCACATAACACGCCCGCGGTAATTAAGGCAATTTTTAGGCTTTTTCTCATATCGCTCCGCCTCCTTTTCGTCTATGAAACAGCCAGCGGCAGAAGCGGACTGTGGCCGCGGCAAACAGTTTTGTCAATTTCACCGCAGCTAACCATGCGAATATGGCCAATCCTGCCGCAAACAGGCAGGTTCCCACCTGAAAGAGTGCCGGCCCCAGGTGCATAGGCATCAGCCGGGCCAGGGGAAAGAGGTAAGTCACGGCGCAAACCGCCAACGCTGCGGCGGCAATGTAAAGAGAAGCGATGCAGATCCAAGCCGCTAGGTACAAGGACAGGGCAGCGGCGGCAAGCCCGGCGGCCACGCTCAATGCAATGGGGCCGCCGAAAATGAGCAAAATGATAAACAGCGTTTTGCCTCCCGCAGACAAGCCTTGAAACCAGCCGGCAGATCTGGGTGGATCTAACGCGGCCTTTTCCTGTTCCGCCAGAGCTTTCGCTACGATTTGCTCCACCGGCCCTAAGGATTCCACCGCCGCCTCCTCGCCGACGCCTTCCTCCACGCGATCCTCAATCACTTCATTATAAAATTCCAGCATACGTTCTCTCTCCAGAGGATGCATGCGGCCTGCCGCTTGGCGGAGCTTTTGCAAAAATTCCTCTTTTCTCATGGAGCATCTTCCTTTATAATGTACTCACAAACTCTACGAATCTCAGCCCATTCATCCAGAAAGCTCTGGATCCTCGCTTTGCCCTTGCCGGTGATTTGATAGTATTTTCGAAGCCGGCCGCAGTGCTCCCGGGAATAAGTAGTCAGCATCCCGCCTGCCTCCAGTCGCTTTAAAATCGGGTAAAGGGTAGACTCTGAGATTTCTACGCATTCGGACACTGCTTTCACAATTCGGTATCCATAGGAAGCCTCCCTTCGCAGAGAGGCTAGCACGCAGACCTCCAGCAGTCCCTTTTTAATTTGACTGTCCACAAAATCACCATCTTTTGCATAGTATTATGTGTCAAGAGGTATAATAAATGAATTTAAAATGTTTGCAAGGGACCTTTGTCTTTTAATCTCATTTTCTTATTTTGTCCGGCGCTGCAGCAGGATATAACGGCGGAGGATGCAGCGTTTGCAGCAAAGCCTTATTGGAAAGCCAGCCTGCATATATGTAAAATTTTGAAGAGCTTATAAAATGCTTTTTATTTTTCCTCCTTGACAAATCCAAAATTTAGTGTATAATAAAAAATAAGAATAATTATTATTTTATAGAAAGAAGGATATTTATGAAAGAATTAAAAGGAAGCAAAACAGAAGCCAATTTGATGACAGCGTTTGCCGGCGAATCCCAGGCCCGGAATAAATACACGTATTACGCTTCCAAGGCAAAAAAAGAAGGATATGTGCAAATTGCCAATCTGTTTCAGGAAACGGCGGACAATGAAAAGGAGCACGCGAAAATCTGGTTTAAGCTGCTGCACGACGGTATTGGAGATACGCTGGAGAATCTGAAGGACGCCGCTGCCGGAGAGAATTACGAGTGGACGGAAATGTACGCTGAGTTTGCTAAGGTCGCCAAGGAAGAGGGGTTCGACCACATCGCTTATTTGTTTGAAGAGGTTGGCAAAATTGAAAAGCAGCACGAGGAACGGTACCTTGCTCTGGCGGCCAACGTGAAGGACGGCGTTGTGTTTGAAAAAGACGACGTGGTGGTTTGGAAATGCGCTAACTGCGGGCATATTCATGTGGGGCGTAAGGCGCCGGAGGTTTGCCCTGTCTGTTCCCATCCCAAGGCGTATTTTGAGCTGGAAAAGAAAAACTATTGATAAAAGGAAAATCGGATTTTTTGGTAGAAAACAGCAGGGGAGACTGCCATCGGCAGTCTCCCCTGCTGTTTTCTACCAAAAAGCGGCGTCTATTTTGAATCCGGATTAGCAGCCTTCCTCATCGTCATAATGATCCGAGCAGTCGGCGCAGCAATCGCATTCGATATACGCCCGCTCCAGTTGCTTGCGTTCCAAATACCGATAGATCAAAACGGCAACGCCCGCAGCGGCCGCTGCCAGCGCAACGATGGAAGCAATAACGGTAAAAGCCTTTTTATTCATATTCAACTCCATTTCCCGGCGGCCGATTACGTATTTTCATGGCCAAGGCCCCGGCCGCCGCCCCGGGCCCCTGTTTCAGACAAAATTCAACCTTTTCTTATGGGTATTCTACATCCAATCTCGCAGCTTGTCAACACGGAGGTTTCACCATGTTAGCCGCGTCAAGCATAGTCCTCCAGCTTTCCAAGGGGAGTAAAACGAACGATGCCATCCGAGGAAGCAAAGGCCCCGTCCAGCGTGCGGACGCGAGCCGGCTCTTCGCGATCCAGAAAAGGCTGGTATGCTTTCAGAATTTCTTCCGCCAAAGGCGCGGACAAATCGGTGCGCGCCTGGTTTGCAAGCGAACGAAACAGTGCGGGAAGTTCTTGCAGCGTGTCCTCCCTGGAGTGTTGGTTAAAAAGCGCCGTTAAAACCTCTTGCTGAACGTCAATTTCCTTTTCGCGTCCCTCGCTCCATTCGGGATAGCTCAAAAGCTGGATCATCATCGTCCCGTTCAGATGCTGAAAGCCCGGCTCCAGCGCCGTCACCAAGGTTTCGTTTTCCTTGTAGAACAAGCGGGAAGGAATCGTATAATCCACTCCGCCCAGCTTGTCCACAAACCCCGCAAAGTCAGTTAGGCTCAGGATCATATACCGGTCGGCTTGTGCGCCTAGCGTCGTCAGAAGCGCGTTTTTGACCTGGGGAATCCCACCGTAGGTCATATGCCCCGCAAGCGTATCCTCCCGCTCGCCGGCTGTGAGAACGGTTTCCGCCGGCAGAGCGGTAACGGGAATTCTTCCCGATTCAAATTCCCACCGGAAAAGAAAAAACATTGCATCGCTGTAGTTCTCCTCTTCCCTGGTCAGACACAAAAGAACGTTGATTGGAGCCGGCGCCTCCACCTCTGTAGAAACGGAGGGCAGAGACAGATCGTCTCTCTCATCCCCTGCTCGAAGAACCACATAGACAGCCACGCCCCCGAACAGCAAAAGGCAGCATAAGAACACCGCCGTGAAAATTCCAGCTCTCCGAAGCACATCGTCGGATACTTTTTTCTTTTTTTTGCTAAAATCACTGCGCACGATCCATCCTCCTTTGAAAACGGGGATTAGATGGCCCGCGCCACTTCCAAAGCGTAAGCGGCCATGCTTGCCGCATCCTCCTCGGTGGGCTTGAATACCACGCGAAATCCGTCGCCGATAAATTTGAACTTCAGCTGCTCCAGCCGGGACTTCACCATTGGAACGGCTTCGCCGCTCCAGCCATAGGATCCGAACGCGCCCGCAGGCTTTTTCGTGTTGATGGCGTCAATGGATGTCAGCACATCCCACACGGGCTTGGTAGCGTCCCGATTGATGGTGTTGCTTCCTACCAGCAGCGCGTCACACGCCGCAACAGCGGCGGAAAGTTCCCCGAGAGGCGTCTTGACGATGTCCAGCAGCTTGACGTCGTACCCATCGCTTTCCAGTGCGTCCCGGGCGGCAAGAGCCAGCGCGCGGGTATATCCGTAGGCCGAAGCAAACACAATGGCCACGGCCTTTCCTTTTTCCGGCGTTTGACTCCATTCCCGGTACTGCGCCATGCGCGTTTGGATCGATTCGGTCAATACCGCACCGTGGCTGGGACAAACCATATCGAAATCCAGCTTTTCCAGTTTGTTCAGCCCTGCCAGAACATAAGGCTTGAAGGGACCGAAAATCGCCTCATAATAATAACGGAAGGCCCCGTCGTATTTGTCCGGGTACTGACAGTGAATATCATAGATACGGGGCTCGCAGTAATGGGCGCCTAGAAAATCGCAGGTAAACACGGTTTTGGAAGCAGGATGGTAGGTAAACATGGAATCGGGCCAATGGAGGAACGGGGCGGGATGAAACGTCAAGGTCTCGCCGCCTAGATCAAGGGAATCCCCTTCCTTTACGATCCGGCCCTTAAAATCCGTGTTGGCAATGTCCTTCAAGTACTTGTTTGCCGCCATAGAAGAGATAATTTCAATATTCGGATTTTTCTCCAGCAGCATTTTAACGCTTCCGGTATGATCCGGCTCAGTGTGGTTGCACACCAGATAGTCAATCTGTTCTACGGGAACAACCTGCTGAAGGTTGTCCAGATATTCATCAAAAAAATTGGCGTGCACCGTTTCAATCAGCACATTTTTTTCGCCTGTGATCAAATAGGCGTTATAAGAAGTGCCGAATTCCGCTTTCATAATAATATCAAAAACCCGGAGCGCGGGGTTCATGACCCCTACCGCGTAAACATTTTTCTTTAATTTGACCACACTCATTTTTCCTCATCCTTTCCAATAAGAAGGGGAAAAGCGCCCCGAAAAGGGGGCGCCGTCGCTTTCCTTCCTTAGTCCTCGGGTTGGAACATGTCCTTTCCCACGCCGCACATGGGACATACCCAGTCCTCGGGAATGTCCTCAAAGGCGGTACCAGGCGCAATGCCGCCGTCAGGATCTCCCACCGCGGGATCGTACACATAGCCGCAGGCCTCGCACACATACTTTTTCATTTTAACGCCTCCTTTGCAAAATTTTATAATAAATTCGGGAATACAAACGCATAGGGCTGCTTAAAATTCCGGCTTTGACCTTGCCGGTTACCATTAGGCGCAGTCCGCCCCTTCTTGAAAATCAACAGCATTGGATTCATCATTTATTATACCATAGCCGAGGGCAAAAACGCCACCCATTTACAAAAAATTTATTTTTTGTTTATGATAGTAGGAAATAGCCCTAAACCGTTCCCCGGCTCAGGGCCATTCAAATGATTCAACGAGCAGCATCGCAAAAATGGCGTTGCCGGCCGCCGGCCCAGAGGCGGGCTGCACATGAAAGAAGGCAAAGCAATATATGTACGCATGCTGATCCTGTCTGGTTGCTTTTATTGCTGTGGTTGGTTGGGATCCTGAGGGGAAGCGCCGTTGGCCGGGCTTTGGTAGGCTTGGTTGGGATAAGAGGGAGGGGACTGGGTATAGATTTTTTGTTCAACTATACCATATGCACGGTTGGCCAGTTTTGACAGCAGAGGAATCCCCGCATCTTTCCCCTTCAAAACATGAATCAGACCGATAATGAGGAAAATCAAGACCAGTAAAGAAATAACGCCTTCAATTGCACTGAAAATTATAGTAGAAATTCTCCCGATAAACGGGATATCATCAAACACATTGAGTATGTTCAGCACAACGCGCACCAATGACATAAACAGGGACACAAAAAATGCCTGCATGGTTTGCCTGCCGGCCCACTGATCCTTTTCCGCTACAATTACAAACCCCAGCAGCAGCGCGCATAATACTGTTTGCTCCAAAAAGGCCAATACCAAGCCCAGCGCAGCGTAAAACGGCAAACAGATTCCATACTTACCTTTTTGCATAAACAAGCCTCCTCAAAAATATTACAGTTTCAGTATACCAAAACGATTGAAAAAAGCAACCTTTTTTAACGGCAAAATAACAAATTCATGCTTCAACTTTTGCTTTTTTATTTTATGCGCGGTTGATCTTATAGATTCCAAACGAAAAAAGCAAGAGATTGCCTCTGGACGGGCGCGTCTCTTGCTTTTTAAATGATCCAATGCTGTCAGGCTATCCCAGGGCTCTGCAAAGCCCGCCTCCCGAAAACCCGCCGTTATACGATGGGCCGGTTATTGTCCTTCAAGATTACGTCGTGAGAACCGCCTTCCACAATGCTGGTGGAGGAAACCAGAGTGATTTTCGCATTCCTTTGCAGTTCCGGTATGGTCAGCGCACCGCAGTTGCACATGGTGGATCGCACCTTGCTTAACGTCACCGCCACGTTGTCCTTCAAACTGCCGGCGTAGGGAACGTAGGAGTCCACGCCTTCCTCAAAGGAGAGCTTTTTGTCGCCGCCCAGATCGTACCGCTGCCAGTTTCGGGCGCGGTTAGAACCCTCGCCCCAGTATTCCTTCATATAGTTGCCGCCGATGTTAACCTTGTTGGTGGGACTTTCGTCAAACCGGGAGAAGTAGCGGCCCAGCATAATGAAATCCGCCCCCATAGCCAGCGCCAGGGTCACGTGATAATCGTGGACGATGCCGCCGTCGGAGCAGACCGGCACATATACGCCCGTGCGTTCAAAATATTCGTCCCGCGCCTTGGCGACCTCGATCAAAGCGGTGGCCTGGCCCCGGCCAATGCCCTTTTGCTCCCGGGTGATGCAGATGGAACCGCCGCCAATGCCGACCTTGACAAAGTCTGCCCCGCATTCGGCCAAAAACAGAAAGCCTTCCCGGTCCACCACGTTGCCCGCACCCACTTTGACGCTGTCCCCGTATTTTTCACGAATCCAGGCAATGGTGCGTTTCTGCCACTCAGTAAACCCCTCGGAGGAATCAATGCATAACACATCCGCCCCGGCCTTCACCAGCGCGGGAACCCGTTCCTCATAGTCCCGGGTGTTGATGCCCGCGCCCACCACATACCGCTTGGAGGCGTCCAGCAGTTCCAGGGCGTTTTCCTTATGAGAATCGTAGTCCTTGCGGAACACCATGTATTTTAAATGCCCGTTTTTATCAATCAGGGGCAGGGCGTTGAGCTTGTGGTCCCAAATAATATCGTTGGCTTCCTTCAGCGTAGTATCCTCGTTGGCGGTAATGAGGTTTTCAAAAGGCGTCATAAAAGTGGAGACCTTTTCAGAAGGATCCATACGGCTGACCCGGTAATCCCGGCTGGTAACAATCCCCAGCAGCTTTCCGTTTGCCGTGCCGTCCGCTGTAACCGCCATGGTGGAATGACCTGTTTTTTCCTTTAACGCCAGGATGTCAGCCAGCGTATCGTCCGGCTTTACGTTGGAGTCGGATGTAACGAACCCGGCCTTGTAGCTTTTGACCCGGGATACCATAGCCGCCTCGTTTTCCACCGACTGTGAGCCGTAAATAAAGGAAATACCGCCCTCCTTGGCCAGAGCAATGGCCATTCTCTCCCCTGAAACCGACTGCATGATGGCTGAAACCATGGGAATGTTCATGGAAAGAGGAGACGCCTCCCCCTTTTTAAACTTGACCACCGGCGTGCGCAGGCTCACATTGGAGGGAATGCACTCCGCTGATGAATATCCCGGCACCAGCAGGTACTCACCAAAGGTATGGGAAGGTTCGTCAAAAAAATGGGCCATTTTCCTCTCTCCTCTTTTTTTCTTAGATTTTTTTATAATGATACCATAAGAAACGGGAGCTTGTCAACGGCATTCCCATACAGGCCGGCGGCCCCTTTCGTAGGTCCGCCCATTATTCCCGCCTTTTCCCCAGCATGGCTCATTCCACGTGCACCTTTTCGGATTAAACGGTGATATCATCCCATTTCTTCTGCGCCTTTTCAAAAATGGAAATGATTGTTTCGATATATTCCACCAGCATCGTTTCCGTTTATTTATCCGCATAGCGGATGATAAGGTTATTCCCTTTATAAGCAAGGCCCGTTAAAATATTCCACAGCGCGCTGAGGTTATACCCATACCAGTCCTCCCATGCCATCTTTGCTTTCATTCCATCGTAAATATCATCACGCCGCTTGCATTTTGTGAAATCCAGTACCACCTTTCCATTTTCATCCTCTTTTCCTCCTCACACAATTTCATAAAATGTTTCGTAATAATCATAGGTTACGAAAATCAACCCGTCGTTGGAATACAAAATCCGGTGCTTGTTCCGCCGGCCCTCATAGTAATTGATATCCGCCTTATACCACATGCGCCCCGGCGCCGATGGAAGATGGCCGCTGTCATTGTCATAGATCATGCCGCCGAGCATTTCCTCCGGCGCGTATCTGGCCGGGGATTTGCCCTGCGACCAACCCATATATTTGCCCTTTTTGAAAGCGAATGGACGAATTGCCATTCCATTCATCCCCAGGGAACAAATAGGGAATCATCGCCGTTTGATGGGCAACGATTCCCTATGTCACATTCTTAGCCTCTTTCGGGGCAGGAAAGTCCTCGGCGCATGAAAATCCGCCGGGCGGATTCCACTTCCTCCGACGAAGGCGCGGGGGTATCGTACAGCTCGTACGCCCGCCCCAGGGTTTTCCACTTATATTCCCCCAGCTTGTGAAAGGGCAGAAGCTCCACCCGCTGAACGCAGGAAAAGTCTTTGAGAGCAACCGCCAATCCTTCCAATTCGCCGTCGTCTAACGTCAGTCCCGGCACCAGCACATGGCGGATCCACACAGGCTTTTGCAGCTCTTCCCGCAATCGCAGAATCTCCCAGGCGGGTTCCCCGTCCCGACCTGTCAGGCGTTTACACAGCTCCGGGGAGAATGCCTTGATATCCAATAGAAGCAAATCCGCGGCTTCCACCGGCTCCCGGCACCGGCTCAGCGGCACGCCGCCGGAGGTGTCCACCGCGGTATGCAGGCCTTGCTTCCGGCAGGCCGAGAGCAGAGAAGACAAAAATTCCGGCTGAGCCAGTGGCTCCCCGCCGGAAAAGGTCACGCCGCCACTGCCGATGAAGCTGCGGTATTTTAATATTTCTGTCATCAGGGCCTCTGTCGTCCATACCTTGCCTTCCTCCCGGTTCCACGCGTCGGGATTGTGGCAGTATAAGCACCGCAGGGGGCAGCCCTGAAAAAAGACCACAAACCGCACCCCCGGCCCGTCCGCCGCGCCGAAGGATTCCAAAGAATGAATGTACCCCTCCATGTCCGCGCCTCCTTTTTATGGTTCCCGGTATACGAAGGTCCGGACGGTTCCGTCCAGCTCCAGCAGCCATTGGGCCGTTTGAACCGGCGGCAGATTCAGCCCCGCCGCTTCTTGAAGCGGCACCCAGTAAAACCGGATGTTCTCCTTCTCCCGGCTGGGAAAGCTGCCGGCCACGGGGAATCCCGGCCGCGGCGTCACCCGGTAATACCGGCAAAGCTGATGGCAAAGCACCCCGTTCCAACGCAAAAAGAGCTCTCCCGCCCACTGCAGCGAACCCACGGAAACGACAATGCCCGTTTCCTCCAAAAATTCCCGGCAGAGGGCTTGCTCATGGGTTTCTCCAAAGACCACGTGCCCGCCTGGAAAGGCGAAGCAGGGGTCGTCGTCCGGTTTTTGCAGCAAAACCTTCCCGTCCCACAGACAAATACCCGCCGCCCGGCAGGAAAATTGTCCGTCTTTGGTATGAAACAAAAGATCGCTCAATTGCCTCACATCTTCGTGTGGAAGGTACGGCTGATCACGTCCAGCTGCTGCTCCCTTGTCAGCTTAATAAAATTCACCGCGTAGCCCGAAACGCGAATGGTGAGCTGGGGATACTTTTCCGGGTGGTCCATAGCGTCCAGCAGAACCTCCCGGTCCAGCACATTGACATTGATATGATGCCCGCCTTCGTGCATATACCCTTCCAGCAGCTGCACCAAATTGTCCTTTCGATCCTCCGAGCTGCCGCCCAGCGCGCCGGGAACGATGCTGAAGGTATAAGAAATCCCATCCTCACTGTAATCATAGGGCAGCCGGGCCACGGACATCATGGAGGCCACGCAGCCGTTGTGATCCCGCCCGTGCATGGGATTAGCGCCGGGGGCGAAGGGCTCGCCGTGCTTGCGCCCGTCGGGGGTGGAGCCGGTCTTCTTGCCGTAGGTCACATTGGAGGTGATGGTCAAAATGGACATGGTGGGCTTGGCGCCCCGGTAGGTCTTCTGCTTGGCGATTTTCTGCATGAACATTTTCACCACGTCCACGGCAATGTCATCCACCCGGTGGTCGTTGTTGCCAAACTGGGGATAATCCCCCTCAATTTTGAAATCCACAATGATGTTGCGGTCATCCCGCACGGGAGTGACCTTGGCGTACTTGATGGCGGAGAGGGAATCCGCCACCACCGAAAGCCCGGCAATGCCGGTCGCCTCGGTACGCAGGATATCCTCGTCGTGGAGGGCCATTTGAATTTTTTCGTAGCAGTATTTATCGTGCATATAGTGGATGCAGTTCAGGGTGTTGATATAGAGCTTTGCCAGCCAGTCGCACACATAATGAAACTTTTTCATCACGTCGTCGTACTCCAGCCGGCTGCCCCGAACCGCCAGCAGCTCAGGCCCCACCTGCTCGCCTGAAATTTCATCCCGCCCGCCGTTGATTGCGTACAACAGCGCCTTGGCGAGATTGGCTCTCGCACCGAAAAACTGCATTTGCTTGCCAATGCGCATGGCGGAAACACAGCAGGCTATGCCGTAATCATCCCCGAACTTTTTCCGCATCAGGGAATCGCTTTCATATTGAATGGAGCTGGTTTCAATGGAAATTTTGGCGCAGTACCGCTTGAAGGGAGAGGGAAGCCGGGAACTCCACAGCACCGTCAAATTGGGTTCCGGCGCGGGACCTAGGTTGGTCAGGGTATGCAGGAAGCGATAGGACATTTTCGTCACCATATGCCGCCCGTCGGTACCCATGCCGCCGATGGATTCTGTGACCCAGGTGGGATCGCCGGAGAACAGCTCATCATACGCCGGGGTGCGCAAAAACCGCACCAGCCGCAGCTTCATAACAAAATGATCCACAAATTCTTGAATTTGTTCTTCCGTGTACCGGCCTTCCCGCAGGTCGCGTTCGGAATAAATATCCAAAAAGGTGGAAACGCGCCCCAAGGACATGGCGGCGCCGTTTTGCTCCTTTACCGCCGCTAGATAGCCAAAATACAGCCACTGAATGGCTTCCTTTGTGTCGGCGGCGGGCAGGGAGATGTCAAAGCCGTAGCTGGCGGCCATCGCTTTCAAGTCCTGCAGGGCGCGGAGCTGCTCGCTTAATTCCTCCCGCTGGCGGATGCAATCCTCGTCCATGGACTCGAAGGTGAGATCAGACAGCGCCTGTTTTTTGGCGTTCATGAGAAAATCTACCCCATAAAGAGGAACGCGGCGGTAATCCCCGATGATGCGGCCGCGGCCGTAAGCGTCCGGCAGTCCGGTGATGATCCCGGAATGCCGGGCGCGGCGCATTTCCTCGGTATACACGTCAAATACGCCGTCGTTATGGGTTTTGCGGTAGGAAAACACCCGCTCTACCGCAGGATCCATTTCCCTTCCGTAGGCCTTTAAAGAGGTGCGGACCATGCGGATGCCGCCAAAGGGCATGATGGCCCGTTTCAGCGGCGCGTCGGTCTGCAAGCCCACAATGGACTCCAAATTCCGGTCGATATACCCCGGGGCGTGAGAGGTGATGGTGGAGATGGTGTGTTCGTCAATATCGTACACGCCGCCCCGGGCCCGCTCCTCACCCAGCAGCACCTTGACCTTGTCCCACAGCTGCAGCGTCCGCTGCGTGGGGGACGCTAAAAAGTTCTCGTCTCCGTCGTAAGGCGTGTAATTGCGGACGATAAAATCCCGGACGTCCACAAACCGGTTCCAGCTTCCTGTCTTAAAAACCAATTTCAGTCTCCTTTTTTGCCGCCGGGCGCGGCTCCGTGAAGCCGCGCTGTTTTGTCAATAGCCAAACGTTCCGTTTAAAGAATCGTCGTTAAACACCCAGTCCCGGACAACGATGGTGGTATAATCCGTAGGGGTGTTGCGGATAATCACCCGGTCAATTCCCGCGTTGATAATCTGGCGCTTGCACATGGAGCAGGAGCAAGCGTCGGGAACGAGTTGACCGGTGCGCGCGTCCACCCCAGCCAGGTAGAGTGTTGCGCCGATCATGTCGTTGCGGGAGGCGGCAATAATGGCATTGGCCTCCGCGTGCACGGAACGGCAAAGCTCGTACCGCTCGCCCCTGGGAATATTCAGGCTTTCCCGCATGCAATACGCCAGATCAATACAGTTTTTCCGGCCCCGTGGGGCGCCGGTGTATCCGGTGGAAATAATCTGGTCGTTTTTAACAATGATGGCGCCAAAATTCCGGCGCAGGCAAGTTCCCCGCTCCAGTACCGTCTGCGCAATGTCCAGATAATAATTTATTTTGTCCTTCCGGTTCAAATATACCACCGGCCTTTCCAGAAAATTTATAACTTCATTGTAACCGATTTTTCCCTTCATTGCAACAACGCGCACGAGTTTTCCCTTTAATTTTCAGAATTGGTATGGTATAATAAGCCAGATATTATGCTAATGAAAGGAGAGAACCGCTGGTGGATCTTTGGAACGCGGCAACGATCCGGGATTTATTTGCGCGCCACGGTTTTTCCTTTTCTGGAAAGCTAGGCCAGAACTTTCTTGTGAACCCGTCGGTCTGCCCCCGTATGGCACAGGCCTGCGGAGCGGGGCCGGAAACGGGCGTGCTGGAAATTGGCCCTGGCGTCGGCGTGCTGACGGTGGAATTGTCCAAGCGGGCCAAGAAGGTAGTAGCGGTGGAAATCGACAGGCGGTTAAAACCGCTCCTCAAGGAAACCCTAAGCCCGTACGAAAACGCCGAGGTGGTGTTTGGGGACGTAATGGAGCTGGAGCTTAACGCGTTGCTGCGGGAACGGTTTTTGGACTGTAAAGAGGTTGTGGTTTGCGCCAATCTGCCCTATTATATCACATCGCCAATTTTGATGCATTTACTGGAAAGCCGTCTTCCCGTGTCTCGTGTCACGGTTATGGTGCAAAAGGAGGCGGCCGCGCGGCTGTGCGCCCCGGTGGGGTCTCGAGAAAGCGGTGCGGTGACGGCGGCGGTGAATTACTACGCGCGGGCGGAAAAGCTGTTTTCGGTGTCCGCCGGATCCTTTCTTCCGCCGCCTAAAGTGGACAGCGCGGTGATTTCATTGGAGATTCGGGAGAAGCCGCCTTTCCCGGTGGACGACGAGGCATATTTTTTTCGCATGGTGAAGGCGGCCTTTGCCCAGCGGCGTAAGACGCTGCCAAACGCCCTTTCGGCGGGGATGGGCCTGCCTAAGGCTGGGCTGAACCGCACGTTGGATCGTTGCGGCATTTCGCCAACGGCCCGGGCGGAAAGCCTGTCTATGGAAGCGCTTTGCGAATTGGCCAACCAGCTGAAGAGGGATCAATCAGCGGGGGGCGTTTAAAACGCGTTTTTGGGTTTGGGGTTGGAAGGTCTATGGGCTTGGTGCGGAAACACGCCTGCCCGCAGATTGATTACTGGCCAGCCGGCAGAAAGGATAGGTATTTTTATGGAATACAGCGATTACAACGACCAGCACGACGGGCAGCCCACCACAAGGGGCGGAAAAATTTTTCAAATGGTGTTTCTCATCGTCTTTGTGGCGGCGTTTGCGGCGCTGCTAATCTGGGTGTACTTCGGCGCGCCGGAAAACACCCGCAGCCACTTCCCGCAGGTTTCCGGCCAGTCCCATTCATTTGGGGAGGTTCAGGGCGGGGAAAATGAGGTTTCCGTTCTGCAAAAGGCCCTGGCCGCAGCGGAAAACGGGGAGCTTTATTTCAATCCGGATTTTCGCGCGGCTTATCCCATTGTTTCGCAAATTCTTAACGGAGAACAGGAGGTTCCTGAAGACCGTCCCTTCGTGCTGGATCAGGGCAATTGCTTCGCGCTGATCCGCCAGGCGAAAAACAGCACGCAGGAGACAGCCAATTTAGACGTGTTTTTGCTTCGCTACGAGAGCAGCGCCGCCGACAGTAAGCTGACCGTTACCGCCCATGCGCCGGAGCGGTTTACCCTTTCCTTCCGAATGGATACAAGGGCGCTGCGGCTGGAGGAGGCTGACGCGTCGACGTTTATGGCGCTGCCGTATTCCGTGGCGCTGGCCTTTGACGTGGGCAGCGGTACCCTGGAGGAAGCGGAATATGAGCTGCGGCTCAACGCGCCGGTGGAAAAGCTGCTGGCCGATCAAAAATTTTTTGAAAACCACGTTTATTTGACCCACGACCAAAGCCAGCGGGCCACGCCTCGGGCGGGCGGGGAGGGTTCCCGCCGGGTGGCAGGGTACTTCGGGGCGCGTTTTTTTAAGCAAGAAACCGCCCAGGGAGAAAAGAAATTGTCCCAATGCGACGTCGCTTTAAGGCTGGATGACAATATGCTGAAACGGTTAGAGACTTTTAGCGTAACCGTGACCTTTGCAGGAGACGTAAGCAACGCCGGCTTTGCCATTCGAGCCAATTAAGGAGACTAAAAGCCGCTCCCGGCCTGCCGCCGTCTGGCGGGCAAAGCTGTGGAGGAAGCCGTATTGATCCGGCTTTATGGCGGGACTCTTGGAAACATTTAAGGCTGTAGTCCTGCTCTGCCGCGGCTGGAACGGGTAGGTGAGCTTCATATATAAGGAACAAGCAGATAGAACTGAATCGTGAAAATGATTACAAGGGAGGAATTTGATATGGATCAGAATGTATTTTATACTCGGTTTGGGTCAGGCGTAAACTTCGGGGGCTGGCTGTCCCAATGCGAGGGCCGGGCGGCTGACCCGGCCCACTGGGACACTTTCATCACCCGCAAAGACGTAGAAGCCGTCGCCCGGTGGGGCTTTACTCACGTCCGGCTGCCGGTGGACGCCATGTATTTTGAAAAGGACGGGGTCTTGCTGGAGGAAGGCCTTTGCCGGATCGACCGGGCTCTGGACTGGTGCTTTGCCGCCGGGCTGCGGGTGGTGCTGGATCTGCATCAGGCGCCGGGGTATTCCTTTAACACCTTAAAGGAGAACTGCTTATTCGACAACGCCGTTCTGCAAGACCGGTTTGTTTCCCTCTGGGAGGGCTTGGCGCGGCGGTACCGCGGCATAGGGGAGGAACTGGCTTTTGAGCTGCTGAATGAAATTGTCGAGCCCAAGCCCGACCGCTGGAACGCCCTAGCCCTGCGGACGGTGTCCGCCATTCGCGGGATTGATCCGAATCGCGTGATCATCGTGGGCGGTATCAATTATAATGCCGTCTCCCGGTTGGCGGATATTTGCGATTTCGGCGATCCACTGGTGGTTTATAATTTTCATTTTTACGAGCCGATGCTGTTCACACATCAGCTGGCCGGCTGGAACCAGCTGACGCTGCACTATGGAAAGCATACGGCATATCCCAGCGTATTTCCCGGCGTGGCCGAGTTTATCAAGCAGCATCCGGAGTATGAATATGCATCCTGGTGCGCGGATCGCGTGATGGATCAGGACGTCCTTTCACAGCAGCTGGTTCCCGCAAGGGAATTCGCCGCGAAGACCGGGAACGCCCTGTACTGCGGAGAATACGGGGTCATTGAGCACGCCGATGCGGACAGTCGCCGGAACTGGCACCGGGATCTGTGCCGCTTGCTGGATGAGCTGAAGGTTGCCCGGGCCTGCTGGAGCTATAAAGGCATGGATTTTGGCTTGTTCGACGACAATGCAGAGCCTTTGGACGAAACGCTGGTACGGATTACGGCCGGGAAGTAGCGCGTTTCCACGAAAAACCAAGGGGAAATTGACAGAAATTTCACAAATTTGAATATTGCCTTTTTTGGGCAATGGTGGTAAACTTGTAAAGCAGTGAGTAAAAAGCCAAAAGTAACCTGTATGGGAGGAATAAAAGAATGGCAAAAATCACTAGGAAAATGAAGACCATGGACGGAAACAGCGCTGCGGCCCACGTGTCCTACGCGTTCACCGACGTGGCCGCGATTTACCCCATCACGCCCTCGTCGAACATGGCGGAGGAAACGGATAAAATGGCTGCCGCAGGCATGAAAAACCTGTTCGGCCAAACCGTGAAGGTCACGGAAATGCAGTCAGAGGCTGGCGCGGCCGGCGCGGTGCACGGCTCCTTGGCCGCCGGCGCGCTGACGACGACTTACACCGCGTCCCAGGGCCTGCTGCTGATGATCCCCAATATGTATAAAATTGCCGGCGAGCTGCTGCCGGGCGTGATCAACGTTTCGGCCCGTGCCCTGGCCAGCCACGCGCTGTCCATCTTCGGCGACCATTCGGATATCTACGCCTGCCGACAGACCGGCTTTGCCATGCTTTGCTCCAACAGCCCCCAAGAGGTCATGGACTTAGGCGCGGTAGCACACCTGTCCGCCATCAAGGGCCGGGTTCCGTTCCTGCATTTCTTTGACGGGTTTCGCACCTCTCATGAAATTCAGAAAATTCAGGTTTGGGATTATAAGGATCTGGACGAAATGCTGGACAAGGAGGCCGTGGCTGCGTTCCGCCGCCGGTCTTTGAACCCCGAGCATCCCGCCCAGCGGGGCACCGCGCAGAACCCCGACATTTTCTTCCAGGCGCGGGAGGCTTCCAACAAATATTACGACGAGGCCGTCGGTGTGGTCGAGGACTACATGAACAAGGTCAACGAGAAATTGGGCACCGATTATAAGCTGTTCAATTACTACGGCGCGCCCGATGCGGAAAAGGTCATCATCGCCATGGGCTCCGTGTGCGACACCATCGAGGAAACGGTGGATTACCTCAACGACCAGGGCCAGAAGGTGGGCCTTATCAAGGTTCGGCTGTACCGCCCCTTCTCGGTCAAGCACCTGCTGGCTGCCATTCCCGCCAGCGTCAAGACCATCGCTGTGCTGGACCGCACCAAGGAACCCGGTTCCTTGGGCGAGCCGCTGTACTTAGACATTGTCGCCGCCCTGCGGGATTCTCAGTTCGAGAATGTCCCGGTTTACTCGGGCCGGTACGGTCTGGGCTCGAAGGACACCACCCCCGCCCAGATCATCGCCGCTTTCGACAACATGACCGCCGCTTCTCCCAAGAAGCGCTTCACCATTGGCATTGTGGACGACGTGACCAACCTGTCCCTGCCGGTGGGGGAGAATGTGGACACCACGCCTGCGGGCACCCATTCCTGCAAATTCTGGGGCCTGGGAGCGGACGGCACCGTCGGCGCCAACAAAAACTCCATTAAAATTATTGGCGACAACACGGATATGTATGCCCAGGGATATTTCTCCTATGACTCTAAGAAATCCGGCGGCGTCACCGTTTCCCACCTTCGGTTCGGTGAAAAGCCCATCAAATCCACCTATCTCATCAGCATGGCGGATTTCGTGGCCTGCCACAACCCCTCCTACATGGGAAAATACGACATTGTGGAAGACATTAAGCCCGGCGGCACCTTCCTGCTCAACTGCTCCTGGGATGTGAACGAGCTGTCCCAGCGGCTGAGCGCCAAGGATAAGCGGTTCTTGGCCAACAACAATGTCCAGTTCTACACCATTGACGCCACCCACATCGCCAAGGAATTGGGCCTGGGCGGGCGCGTCAACACCATTCTGCAGGCTGCGTTCTTCAAGCTATCCGGCATTATCCCCGAGGATAAGGCCGTTGAGCTGATGAAGGCCGCCGCAACCAAGTCCTACGGCAAGAAGGGCGAGAAGGTCGTCGCCATGAACCACGCCGCCATCGAGCGGGGCGTTCAGGGCGCGGTCAAGGTGGAAATCCCCGCCGACTGGGCCAACGCCACCGGGGAAGATGCCGAGATGAAGGTTTCCGGAACCGGCCGCTTGGCGGATTATATCAACAACGTTCTGATCCCCGTCAACGCCCAGCGGGGCGACAAGCTCCCCGTTTCCACCTTTGTGGACGCGGCCGACGGCGAGGTTCCACTGGGCTCCGCCGCCTTTGAAAAACGCGGCATCGCGGTGGACGTTCCCCAGTGGATTCCCGAAAACTGCATCCAGTGCAACTTCTGCTCTTATGTTTGCCCCCATGCGGTCATCCGCCCCGTCGCTATGACGGAGGAGGAAGCCGCCAAGGCGCCCAAGGGCATGCAGTATAAGGACATGACCGGCGTACCCGGCATGAAGTTCGCCATGACCATTTCCGCGCTGGACTGCACGGGCTGCGGCTCCTGCGCCAACGTCTGCCCCGGCTTCAAGGGCGCCAAGGCCCTGGAGATGAAGCCCCTCGACTCGCAGCTGGAAAGCCAGCTGGGCTTCGACTATGGCCAGTCCCTGGATCAAAAGCCCGAGGTGGCTGAGAAATTCAAGGATACCACCGTCAAGGGCAGCCAGTTCAACCAGCCGCTGCTGGAGTTCTCCGGCGCCTGCGCGGGCTGCGGCGAAACGCCTTACGCCAAGCTGGCCACCCAGCTGTTCGGCGACCGGATGTACATCGCCAACGCCACGGGCTGCTCCTCCATCTGGGGCGGTTCCTCCCCCTCCACGCCGTACACCACCAATAAGGATGGCCACGGTCCCGCCTGGCAGAACTCCTTGTTTGAGGATAACGCCGAATTCGGCTACGGCATGCTGCTGGCCAATAAGGCCATCCGCGGCCGCTTGGCGGACTTGACGCGGCAGTTGATTGCGGTGGATTACTGCTGGGATGAGCTGAAAGCCGCCGGTCAGGAATGGCTGGACACCATGGAGGATTCCGCGAAGAACAAGGATGCCACGACGCGGTACATCGCCGCGCTGGAAGCCGGTATCGACGTGGACCTCACCGGCACCCAGTGGGAGAAGGAATGGCTGGAAAACGGCAAGAAATGCCCCTGCGAGGCCTGCACCCTGGCCCGTCAGATTTTGGCCGACAAGGATTATCTGAATAAGAAAAGCATCTGGATCCTGGGCGGCGACGGCTGGGCCTACGATATCGGCTTCGGCGGCTTGGATCACGTTATCGCTTCCGGCGAAGACGTCAACATTCTGGTGTTCGACACGGAGGTTTACTCCAACACCGGCGGACAGTCCTCCAAGTCCACCCCCACCGGCGCCATCGCCCAATTCGCCGCTGCGGGCAAGACCCAGAAGAAGAAGGATCTGGCGGCCATCGCCATGAGCTACGGCTATGTGTATGTGGCGCAGGTGGCCCAGGGCGCGGATTACAACCAGTGCCTGAAGGCCTTCCATGAGGCGGAAAGCTACCATGGTCCCTCCATCATCATCGCCTACGCCCCCTGCATCAACCACGGCATCAAGGGCGGCATGGGCATCGCCCAGACCGAGGAGAAAAAGGCCGTGGCCGCTGGGTACTGGAATATGTTCCGGTATGATCCCCGCAAGGCTGCAAATGGCGAAAACCCCTTCACCCTGGACAGCAAGGCTCCCACGGAGAGCTATCGCGACTTTATCCTGGGCGAGGTGCGGTACAATTCGCTGCTGCGGGCCAATCCCGAGCGGGCGGAGAAACTCTTCTCCATCGCGGAAAAAGACGCTAAGAATAAGTATGATCATCTGGTGGAACTGTCGAAATAAATACATCGCTAGCGGCTTTTGCCTTTGAGCGACGAAGGAAAAACAGCACCGGGAATCGTTTTGATTTCCCGGTGCTGTTTTGTGGGAGCGAGCGGTTTTTAATGCACTGTATAAGCTGCCAAAATGCAAAGGAGGTATTTTTAGCAGAAAGGACAATTTTAAGGTTGATTTTCCGTAAGAAGTGTGGTATTATAATTTGGCGGTGGCTGATCAGGTATGTTTATCTTGGGTGCAAGGATTCATTTTCTGGTATTTTAACAGGTATGATGGATCAATGAATGGAAGTGCACACCGGGTGCTTGAAACGGGTGCTGAAAATAAGTATGAGTTATTTCAGCACAACAAGTGTTAAAAAGGATAGGCGCCGACAGGCAAGCTAAATAAAGCACCGGCTCGGTAAGGCGCCCTGCGTCTGTTGGAAAAAACTGAATATGTGCGCCGTTAGCTCAGCTGGATAGAGTGTGTGACTACGAATCACAAGGTCAGGGGTTCGAATCCCTTACGGCGCGCCACGTCGGAACGAGCTACGCTCGTTCCGATTTTTCATTCCATGAAAAATCAGTCACCCGCTCCATTCCTTCTCTCCGCCAAAAGTCACGCTGCACCTCCGCAGCTCGCTTGTAAACGCGTTCGCGACGCTTCGGCTTGCCGCCGACTTTTGCGGGTTCAAGTCTCCGTCAAGTTTTTTAACCGGCGTCTCTTTCGCTACCTCTTTACAGGAAAGATATCTTTTTTTCCTGCTAAGCCAAGAGAGGTTTTTCTATCTTCAGCGCGCACCGGCGGTCACACGGTTGTCGGGACTGCCTTGGTTAACAAATTTGCAATTGGGGGCTATAAGCGCAGAAAGAAGTGATAAAGTGCCGTACAATAATCGCATACCGACAAGGCTAACTGGAAACAAAGTATTTTGCTAACGGAAATATGCGGTGTTGCAGCGGGTTTACTTGTCGCGCTGTTTAGTGATTTGCCACATGGGGGTTTGTGGTCATAGGGAAATCGTTTGCTCTAACGGTTTCTAAACTTTCAGCTCCCTGCAAATTACCGGCGCGTTTCAGCGGGTCAGCTCGTATAACGTCTATGCAGGCGTGGGCGGCGGCGCAGGAAGTAATAACGGAAAATTTCTTCCTGTGCCTGCTCCGGTAAAAGGGCAAGGGCGGCGGCACTCCTTGCTGTCGCCCCTTGATTGCCTATCTGCAAAGGCGGGCGGGACTGTCAACGGCGGCGCATATGCGCCGTTCATCTTGACCGCCCGCTGGCTCGGCTGGCTTTGCTATCTTAATCTTCAACAGTAAAAATTTCCTCAATTGAAACATTGAATACTTTTGCTATATTCCATGCCAATACTAATGACGGGTTATATCTGCCTTTTTCTAAATTCCCTATTGTTTCTCTGCGAACACCTGCTAACTTTGCCAAATCCTCTTGTTTCATGTCATACTTTGCCCTGTATTCTTTAATGCGATTTTTAATCATTCTCTGCTCCTTTTCGTTCTTTCCATTCCAAAACGATAAGTGCAATTGTAAACACAAAAATGGTTACCGCAAAACTCAATCCAAATGCTGTAGGAACT
>CALWPT010000037.1 GCA_944383495.1 uncultured Clostridia bacterium
ATTTTCAATTTTCGATAATTTCATTGTTCAACGGGTTGCATGATATTGCAATGAATATCTTAGGCGACAGCGGCTTGCTGTGTCCGAGTGAAGCGGAAAAGAATTTTTGGTCAAAATGTCCTTTGAAATTCAGAGAACAATTTTGTATAATTATTACACAACGTGTAGCTTTCATGCGTAATTCCAGTTGCAAGGAAAGCTGCGCGTTATTTTTCTGTTAGCAGGAGGAACTAAAAATGAAGCGTGTTAAAGCGGCGTGCATCTGCCAGACATTACATTTCGAGCTAAAAGACGGAGTGAGCCGTGACTATGCCGTGTCACAGGTAAAACAGGAAGTGGAACAATATAAAAAAGGACTTGAACGGAATCATACGCAATATCGAATTGTAGAACAAAAGGAACAACCTGACGGTTCAATCATAATAAAAATCGTCAAACAATATAATTCCGCCCCTGTCGGCGATTATTTGAATTAAAAAAATATTGGAACTAAAGGTGTGTAGCCCGCATTGCAAATACAGCAATATAGGCTATACACTTTTTCTTGAAATACCGCGTCAAAAAGGAGAAAAAGCGGAATATGCCAAAAAATAAATTTCAGGGATTTGTTTTCGGAATAATTATGTCATACGCGATGGCTTATGGAATGGAGGTTTATAATATCGCCATAAAAGCTGGAGTAAACTTAACTATCGGCGGTCTAAGCAATATGACAAACGCCGTTTTTTTAGACGCGCTGAAAGAAGCGGCCTATATGGGGCTATTTGTTATACTCTTTTCAAATTTATGGGGAAACCGAATTGGAAATGCAATCGCTTCAAAACATTGCAATCCGGAACAAGATAATCCTTATATCTGTCAGCTGCTTCGTCAAGCCGGAACGATTGCAGTTATGTGTCCGACTATGAGTCTGGCAGCGTCTATTCTTTTCAATATTATTTTAGCCGGCGCTCCGCTTTCTCAGCTGCCGGCAATTTGGATAGGAACAATCATAAAAAATTTTCCGATGACCTTTTTCTGGAATATGTTTGCCGCGGCGCCGTTTACACATTGGTTATTTGGAATAATATTTATAAGAAATAGGGAATAAAATAGCAAAGCCGGCCTAGCCAGCCTGCGGCCAAGACGAACGCCGCCGTTTCCGGAGAAATTGAACGTGCAAATTGCCGGTCCTTTATGGTATAATCGGCAGGACAAAAAATCCGGAAAGGGACGCGAACGCTATGGTAAAAGTTTTATTCGTCTGCCACGGCAGGGCCTTAACCCGGCCCTGAAGCCCTTGATGTATCAGGGTTTTCTCCCGCACCGGGCATGAAATTTACGACACTTTTACGACACGAGCCAGGCTATGATAAAACAAAGTAAAATTCCTCCCGGTAGCAATACCGGGAGGTAAACTATGCAACGTTTGGATATCTAATATATATGTACTCAAATATTTTTTGGCGATACCTTGAAATGCTAACTTCATCATAACACTCCGGCAGTTCTGCCCACAGGGTATCCCGAATCAAGTTGTCCACAGCAGCTTTCGTTTCCTGTTTATCGGTCCAGTGATCCAGCTCTGCGATTTTGGCCTTTACCTTGGCCAGCAGGTCAACCGCTACATGCTTAATTTTCTGAATGTCTTGTTTGGACAGATTTTCAGAGAAGAGCAGATCGTACAGGGATAGCTCCTCATCGCTGGAGAAGCCCTCCCGGACATACCGCTGCTCCTCCTGATCCATGCTGTTGGCCAGATCCATCAGATCCATAAACGTTTTCTCAATGGTGGCCCGGTTCTGTTCGCTGTTGTAGTCGTCAATAATTTTTTGATATCGCTCATAGTAGTTGATTCTCTGCGGATTGGCAAACAGCAGCTCATTGAGACGTTGTTGGATCAGGTCGTCCAGATCCTTCAGAATCAGATTTTTCCGCGTTGCCTTTGCAAATTCCCGACAAAGCAGATCAAAGTCGATCTTGCTGATGTCGAACTGGCGGGAGGGGGTCAGACCTTCGCCGGGAACATTCACCTGCACATACTCGCTGATGATGCCGTTGATTTCCACCATAAGATCCACATTGCTGGCATGCTTGCGCTTTTCCTGGAGTTGGTGGAAAATGGCGACAACGGCCTCGTGCTCTTTTCGGACATCCGACGAGACATCGTCCCGGTCGACGTACTTCATCATTCGGATCAGTTCGTTGGCGTAAGTCTGGAACTGTTTGCGCTCTTTCAGGGTTCCGCTGACTGCGTTTGCTCCATACTCCAGTCGGGTCATCTTCTCAAAATCCTTTGAGTCGATCAATGTCTGTAAATCGAAATCATGGCGCAGAAGAAATTCCTTGGCGGCAGCGATGGTATCCAGGATACGGGCAATCAGTGCTTCCTTATCAACCGTGGGGTCAGTCCCACCCTGGTCGCCCACATTGGCTGTGTAATCTGCCAGTGCTTTCCGCAGCGCTTTTACGATCCCGATGTAGTCTACGATCAGGCCGTTGCTCTTTCCCTCTGCCACTCGGTTGGCCCGGGCAATGGTCTGCATTAGGGTGTGGGCCTTCAGGGGCTTGTCCAGGTAAAGGCAGGACAAACACTTCACATCAAATCCCGTGAGCCACATGGCGCACACGAATACCACCCGCAGGGGATTATCCGGATCCTTAAATTCTTTGTCCAGTTCCCTCTTCTCCATCTTTTCCCGGTGGTATTTGATATCCAGACCCCATTTCTGGAAGGTCTGAACCTCATTTTGCTCCTGGCTGACCACCACGGCCATTTCCGTCTCGTTCATCCAGGCGATTTTCCGATCCAGTTCCTGAGCCTCCTGCTGTGTGGCGTGTTTGCGCTGAGACTCCAGGCTGGCAATCTCTTGAGCCCAGTATTTCTGGGCCAGATTGTACATCCGCACACAGGTGACTTTATTGAGGCACACGAACATGGCTTTCCCTCTGGTCCACAGGTCGAAGTAGTGTCCCACAAAATCCTTGGCGATGGAGTCCAGCCGCTGCTCAGCGGTCAACAGGTGGATCTCCTTGGCAAACTCCCGCTCCAGCTTCTCTTGCTGGTCCACATCCAGGTCGGCCCGCTCGATGGCGTCCAGAATCCGGTCGGTGATCTCTGGATTGTGGAGGTCGGCGATTTTATCCCCCCGGTTCTCGTAGTACAGCGGCACGGTGGCTCCGTCCTCCACCGCACGCTTGAAGTCGTACACGGATATGTAGCCGCCGAAAGTGCGCTCAGTAATGCTGTCATTGGATAGCAGGGGTGTCCCGGTAAAACCGATGCGGGAGGCGGTTGGTAGCAGGTGCACCATGTTGTCGGCGAA
>CALWPT010000038.1 GCA_944383495.1 uncultured Clostridia bacterium
TGACAGAGCGGCGAAGGATATGGTAAAATATCCTTCGCCGCTGATCACTAGTTGCGGGTGTAGTTCAATGGTAGAATACCAGCCTTCCAAGCTGGTTACGTGGGTTCGATTCCCATCACCCGCTCCACGCTGGAGCAAAGTCCGCTTTGCTCCGGCTTATTTTTTTACTTGCGGCAGAATAATAAGTCATCCGCCCGCTTCCTTACTCCTTCTCTTTCGCAAAAAGCCTCGCTTCGCCGAAACAAACTGCGCTCACTCCGATCTTTATTACAAAAATCAGTCGTTTGCGCCGCTGTTCCTCCTCACCCTGCAAAGTCGTAAAGACTTTGCGGAGACCCCGACATATACCTGCTCGGTTGTAACGCCCTCACAACGGCTCGCTGTCGCTACCAACCTTTTGCGAATTTTCTACCGCCGAATTTACAATCATATCTTTTTTATAGTTCTTAGACAAATGAAGAAACCTGTCGAAACAGCAAAGAGAACTTTTTCCACAGATTTTTATTATCAGGACAGAACAAAGATCATTATTGAATCTAACATGGATTATCAGGAATCTCAGCGGTTGCTTATCGACAAAGCCGCTAATTTTCTCAAGCAAGGCGGTTATATGTATCTTGACTTTTTGGGGCTTTGTTGGCCGCGCTTTTTTGCAACGTTTCCCAGGCAGAATAGGCCGAGCCTCTTAACAGCTGGTAGAATGGTGGGCCTATTCTTTTTTTCATATGCGTTTGAGGAATTCATGCTTATAACCATGCGGCGCACAATAGCTGCTAACGAAAATCTGGTCTTCCGCTTATGAGCATGGAAGGTACTCCTCAGATTTTAATATCTGCTATCACCCTAATTCGACTGCTGCAAAAGAAATTAAGTTCATCGCGGCGCAGCGGGAAAAAGCCTACGCCGATATTGCTGTAGCATCGGCAAAAACGTGAACCAATTCATGATATGGGTGACATTACACGGTTTCATGATGGATTTCTACCAAAACGGTATCAAAGGCTCAGTTCGTTTCCTGGTGAAGGGATTCCTGATCCTTTGTGTCTTTATCCGGAAACGAATATAAGTCAATTGTGACGTCGGATGCAGCAACAGAAGAAGCTATAAAAAATTTTATAATTCTTCGATTGTCACCTTCAACCGCCTCTATACATTGGGAATTGTCAAGCTTTTCAATATTTATAGTATATCACACGGATCGATATTTTTAATGGCTTTCATAATATTCTGGTTTTAAATGCCACAAAATAAAATAGTATGATCGAGAATGGACTCATTTCAGAACCGCCTGAAATATACGGCTCTTTGAATAAAGCTAGGAAGAGGGTAAGCGAAAAGAAATAAGACCTGCTTGCAATTCCGTACAGCATAGCGTATAATAATCCCCATAAGGCAGGGAGAGGGGAAGATGGATGGCAAAAAGGTATTGTCCCTGGTGCGGCGGCGATGTGGATCCATTCAGGCCAAGGGAACTGAAAATAAACAATAGGTCTTTTCTGTGTCCTCATTGTGAAAAGCCTGTTAGGGAAAGCCGGCTGGAGCATGAAATGCTTCATCGGATTATTTTGTTCGTAATCGGCGTGACGCTGGTATATTTTGATGTGAATCATTATTTGAATCCCAGGGTTCCCAAATATTGTGCGGCTGCCTGCATGATTGCTTGTATCGGTACGCTGTTCACGCCGCATTATTATGTGCGCGCCGAAGCGGAGGCGCAAGAGAACCGCCGGTATCATTCTACCGTTCGGGCCTGTAAGCCGCTGTCGTATTGGAAATTCTTTTGGTTGTCGCGGCATCAGGTAATCCTCATAGGGAAAATGGAAGAAAAGAGCTTTACACAGCGAGGCTTTGCAGTTGTGAACCAAATAAAAGGCTGTAAAGCCGCACTGGAAATGTGTTTTTTGCCTGGCGTACCACCGCCGCAGCCGGGTGACGCGTATTCTTTAAAAAGTGGAAAAACCGCGTTTGAGATCATGATTGATAGGATCGAGCCGGCGATCGCTTCGCTGGAGGTATAGGGCCGCGAAACTGGCGCTGAAAAAGCAGAACCAATAAGGATGTTTCCTTGCTGGTTCTGCTTTTTTAACATTTTAGTTTTATCCTGTGTCGGCTGTTTCCGTGAAAAAACAGAAGGAAGCGACCTATTGCATTTTCCACCAGCCAACTGCCTGTGATCTACCCCGAAAACAGCCCTTTTATTGGTATTATACGCTGTTTCCGGTTCTGTCCACCTTTTTGCCTGCATAGTATTTGATGCATGCAAAATCAGCGGCTTTTTTGCCGCGAGGGAGGAAAATAACAATGACTTATCAACCGGAAGGGCTTAAAATTGCCACGCAGGAAAACAAAAATGCATTACACTCTCCGTTGTCAATTGCCGACGCCTGCACCCGTGGCCTGATTCTGGAAGCGAAAGCCACAATGTGCGACAGCGCTCACAATCTCTATGTGGATCTTGGCCCAATGAAAGGCATTATTCCCCGGGAAGAGGGAGCGGTGGGCATTTCTGACGGCTCGGTACGGGATATCGCCATTATCTCCCGGGTAGGCAAGAGCGTTTGCTTTGTTGTTACGGCAATGGATCTGGATCGCCAGGGAAACCCTGTGGCGCTTTTATCCCGCCGCCGGGCGCAGGAAGAATGCTCAGAACACTATTTGTCCAAGCTGATCCCCGGAGACGTAATTGACGCTCGGGTGACGCATTTGGAACCCTTCGGCGCGTTTTGCGACATTGGCTGCGGCATACCGTCTCTTTTGCCGATCGACGCGATTTCTGTGTCCCGCATTTCCCATCCCGCCGATCGACTCGCGCCAGGGGATTCCATAAAGGCAGTGGTGCGAAGCGTGGATAATGGGCGCATCACCCTGTCGCTGAAGGAGCTGCTGGGTACATGGGTAGAAAACGCTGCTGCCTTTTCCCAGGGAGAGACTGTATCCGGAATCATTCGATCGGTGGAGGAATACGGGGTCTTTGTGGAACTAACGCCGAATTTAGCGGGGCTTGCCGAGCCTAAATCCGGCGTATATGAGGGACAGCAGGCCAGCGTATTTATCAAAAACATTATACCTGAGCGGATGAAGGTCAAATTAATTATTATTGACGCTTTTGACGCGGATTATACACCAGAACCTCTAAAATATTATTTTGAAGGGGTACATATGGATCGGTTTCAATATTCGCCTGCCTCCTGCGATAAAATGATCTGCACGGCGTTTGCGGAATAGCCATTGACAACCACCCTGTTGAAGGCTATAATAAAAGCAGCTTTAAAAGAGAGGCAGGGATTATAAATGGGATATGAGTACTATTTTGGCGGTAGGAACGATGAAGCAATGGCCATATTTGGGGGAGCATTTATCGTCAGTTTGCTGATTCCGCTGGTGATTATGGTTGCGTTTTACGTCGTCGAGGCCATTGGGATGTACAAGATTGCCAAGGGGCGGGGCATGACTAACGCTTTTCTCGCTTGGATTCCGGTCGCCAATGCTTATCTGCTTGGCCAGATCACGGACGATATTAACCTTCGAACCCGGGGCAAACACACCCGTCAAAAAGTTGCTTTGCTGGTGCTGAACATCGCAACGATCATTTTACTGATTCTGTTTTTGGCCCTGCTTTTCGGCTTGATTTTTGCCTTAATCAAAAGCAGTTTATTTGACGCCTATCATTATAATTATAGATATTCTAGCACGGAATCGGCGGTTGGTTTTGCCCTGTTGCTTGTATTGTGCGCGTTTGCAATGCTGGGCGCGGCAATTGCCTATGCAATTTTGTTTTATATCGCGCTTTACCGGATTTATAATGATTACATTCCCCAAAACGCGGTTCTGTTTTTAGTTTTGTCGATTCTATTTGGAATATATCCGTTTTTTTTGCTTGCCATTTCCAATAAGCCTGCAATTTCTCTGTATGGTGCGTCATCGCAGCCATTTTATCCGCCGCAGAATCAAGGCTACCAGGGCGGGCCGTTCCAGTCCCCAACTCAGGGAACGTATAATCCTTCCCGGGCGCCGCAGGAGCCGTTGCCCCCGCCGCCCGAGCAGGCACAGCCCAATCCGACTGTGGAGCAGCCTTCAGCGGATGACGATTTTCCACCGCAAAACCCGCAAGCATAATACAATAAGATTTCAAAATAATCCTGCGGGATAACCGCGGGATTATTTTCTTATATTGGGACGATTCGCTGATTTTCCTTTTAAATAAGAGTTGCCCTAAAGAAAAAGGATGGGGTTTGTTTGTGACGCCTTTTGTTTCTACCATTGACTTTCCCACTTTTATGTAGTACTATAAAAAAGAGAAAAAGCGGCGAAACGTCGAGGAAGGCAGGACCTTAAAATGAATGACAAGTTAAAAGGCAAGGATATGAATGGGCTGTTTGAGGCAATTTTAACCTTAAAAAACGTGGATGAATGCTATTTGTTTTTTGATGACCTGTGTACTATGAAGGAACTGAAATCCATGGCTCAGCGTTTTGTAGTTGCTCAAATGCTGACGAAAAAGTATGTGTATAACGATATTGTGGAGCAAACCGGCGCCAGCACAGCAACCATCAGCCGGGTGAATCGTTCCTTGAGCTATGGAAACGATGGCTATGAACTGGTTTTTGAGCGGCTGCGTAAGAAATGAGCGGCTATGGGGATTTCGCCGGGGTATATGACCGGTTCAATAAAGACGTGAACTATGAAGCAAGGGCGGATTACCTGCTGAAATTATTTGCAGGCTGCAAAAAACGCCCCAGCTTGCTGCTGGATCTGGCCTGTGGCACGGGAGATTTGACACTGGAACTGCGGCGTCGGGGAATTGAGGTAATCGGCGTCGACGGATCTCCCGATATGCTGGCCCAGGCAAGGGGAAAGGATGCAAGCGGAGAAATTCTCTGGCTGTGTCAGGATGCGGATCAGCTGGATTTATACGGAACGGTGGACGGCGCGGTGTGCACAATGGACAGTGTGAACCATATCACTGATTCAGAGGTACTGCTGGAAGGCTTCCGCCGAGTTTCTCTCTTTCTGGAGCAGGGGGGCCTGTTTTTATTTGATGTTAATACAGAATATAAACACCGGGTGGTGTTAGGCGATAACACCTTTGTTCTGGAAGACGGTGAAATCTATCTTGTATGGCAGAACAGCTTTTTTGATGCAGAACGCCTGACCCGGATGGAGCTGGACCTATTCCGGCGGCAGGGGGAGGTTTATCGGCGGACGAAAGAAGAAATCTGGGAGCGGTATTATACGGACTTTGAGCTGAAGGGGATAATTGAAAAGTCGGGCTTTACCCTTTTGGGAGTGTACGGAGACTTGACAACCCAACCGCCGTCTCCCACAGAGGAACGGGTGGTTTACGTTTTGCAGAAAAAGGGGCCAACTGGAACAATTTGATGAAAACGGAGTAAGAGTTTATGGGACAATTGATTCGATGCATCACGAGCGACGGCATGATTGCGGCTACAGCTTTGGATTCTACAGATATTGTCGCTCGTGCAGAGCAGATCCATACGACGTCTGCCGTGGTAACAGCGGCGTTGGGGCGAGTTTTGACGGCAACCTCCATAATGGGATGCGCACTCAAGGGAGAGGATCAGTCAGTGACCTTGCGGGTGAAGGGAGACGGTCCTGTCGGTACTTTGCTGGCAGTTTCTGATGCGATGGGCAATGTAAGAGGATATGCCGCCAATCCAGTGGTGGAATTGCCCTTAAACGCAAAGGGCAAGCTGGATGTAGGCGGAGCAGTGGGAAAAGGAATGCTATTCGTTACCAAGGATCTGGGATTAAAGGAGCCGTATAATGGCGCGGTGGATCTGGTTTCTGGGGAAATAGCGGAGGATATTGCTTATTACTTCGGCGTATCGGAACAAATTCCTACTGTCTGCGCGCTGGGCGTGTTGGTCAACCCGGATTTAACCGTCCGGGCTGCGGGGGGATATCTGTTGCAGCTGCTGCCCGCGGCGGGGGAGGACACCATTGAGAGGCTGGAAAAAAGCATTGAAGGTGTTTTGCCCGTTACAGTTATGTTGGAGCAAGGGGTAAGGCCGCTGGAAATTTTGCAGAAAGTGCTGCATTTGTTTGAAGTTGAGGTATTAGACGAGTCACGGCCCGCATATGTATGTAACTGCAGCGAAGACAGAGTGAAGAAGGCGCTGCTGAGTATGGGGCGGGATGAATTGGAAAGGCTTGCCAAAGAACAGGAGCAAACGGAAGTTCGGTGCCAGTTTTGTGAGCGAACCTACACCTATTCCCGAGAAGAACTGGAGCGGATGGCCAAAGCGCGCTAAAGAAGGATAGAACAGGAAAAAAACATGGGGAAAATGCGATTTATAGCTTGACAATTCCGGTAAACTATAGTAAAATAACATTCGTCGCTTATGCGGCGAGTGATTGGGAGCATAGCTCAGCTGGGAGAGCATCTGCCTTACAAGCAGAGGGTCACAGGTTCGAGCCCTGTTGTTCCCACCATTTTGCGATTGCATAACCCAAAGGGTTTGATGCTGGTTTGGCCCGGTAGTTCAGATGGTTAGAACGCTAGCCTGTCACGCTAGAGGTCGAGGGTTCGAGTCCCTTCCGGGTCGCCATGTTTGCCTCTGTAGCTCAGTCGGTAGAGCAGTGGACTGAAAATCCACGTGTCGGTGGTTCGATTCCGCCCGGAGGCACCAATTGCGCGGATTTAGCTCATCTGGTAGAGCGCCACCTTGCCAAGGTGGAGGTAGCGAGTTCGAGTCTCGTAATCCGCTCCAGAAAAGATAAGGACGCTGAAAGAATCTTATATTCCTTTTAGCGTCCTCTTTGTCAAAATGGTGCCATAGCCAAGTGGTAAGGCCAAGGTCTGCAAAACCTTTATTCCCCAGTTCGAATCTGGGTGGCACCTCCAGAATTATCGCCTGAAAAGGCTCAAATCACGAAAATCCTTGAAATATCAAGGGTTTTCGCCATTTTTACAGCCATTTTTGCAGCCGAGATGCAGGGCACAAAATTGGCTGTTTTACTGATTCCCCCAGACTCGAACCGTCGAAATCAATAATTTCTGATTCGTTAGTTACCGAGATTAAACACTCCTCCTCGTGCTGGACTTGAACTGTCGAAATTTAAATCATATCTTTCAGACCGTAATTTCTTTATTACATATAAAGATCTTACGGCCTTTTTTTATGCCTGTTTTTCTTCTTTGTAACCGTACATAGCCGTATACATTACGGTGAAAAACAAAGGAGGTTAACAAGGTGAACTGCAAAGTAATTGCAATTGAAAATCAAAAAGGAGGAACAGGCAAATCTACTACGGCATTTAATCTCGGCGTCGGACTTAAATTGCAAGGCAAAAAGGTTTTGCTTATGAGAAAGCTGGGCCTGTTCTCGCCGAAAGAGAAGAAACCAGCTTATAAACCTAAGCCCTACCAGCAGATGACCTATCCCGGCCAGCGTATTCAGGTGGATGTGAAGGTGGTTCCCCGCCACTGTATTGCAGACCCGGAGCTGCGCCTGTACCAATACACCGCCATTGATGAGTTCACGCGCCTGCGGTTCCTCGCTGCCTACCCAGAGCAGTCCACCTATTCCTCCGCCGACTTCCTAAAAAAGTTGTTCAAGTGGTATGCCCGCCGAGGCATCCGGGTCGAATGCGTCCAGACAGACAATGGTTTTGAGTTTACCAACCGTTTCTCGGGCAGTAAGCGGGATCTGCCCACCCTATTTGAGGTCACTGCTGCCGAACTGGGGATCCAGCACAAGCTGATCCGTCCCTACACTCCCAGGCATAACGGTAAGGTGGGGCGCAGTCACAGAGAAGACCAGAAACGCTTCTATTCCTGTCATTCCTTCTTCTCTCTGGATGATTTCGCAAAACTGCTCGCTGTCCACAACCGCCGCTCCAACAACTTCCCTATGAGGCCCCTTGGTTGGCTTTCTCCTAACGAATTCGCCGTCCAATATGTTTGACAATCCTACATGGGTGACATGCTCTTTATTATTGATATCTTGACAGATATGTGCTATAATATTATAACATGTCATGCTTGGACTTAAGGAGTTTATATGATTATTGTAGGGCTGGATCCAGGCTACGCCATCACGGGATACGGGGTTGTGGAATACAAAGGCAACCGGTTCACGGTGCTGGAATACGGCGCGGTGACCACGAATAAGGACACGGAGTTTTCCAAACGCCTAGAGCAGGTTTACGATGGAGTTGGGCTGCTGCTGAGCCGATTTTCGCCCGAGGCGATGGCTGTGGAGCAGTTGTTTTTCAATACCAACTCCACCACGGCCATCGGCGTGGCGGAGGCCCGGGGCTGCGCCCTGCTGGCCGCCCGAAAACAGGGTGTGGAAATCTTTGAATACACGCCTTTGCAGGTGAAGCAATCCGTCACGGGGTACGGCCGGGCTGAAAAGCAGCAGATGATGGAAATGACCCGGCTGCTGCTCAACCTGGAAAAGATTCCGAGGCCGGACGACGCGGCCGACGCGTTGGCCGTTGCAATTTGTCATGCGCATTCGGCAGGCTCGCTTTTGAGCCGCATGAAGGGGAGGATTTGATGTTTTATTCGCTGACCGGCAAGCTGACCTTCGCCGATGGGCAGATTGCTGTGATCGACTGCGGCGGCGTTGGCTTTAAGTGCTTTATCACTCTGAACACCCGCCAGTCTCTGCCGCGCACGGGAGAGACCGTTACGCTTTACACCTATCTCAGCGTCCGGGAGGACGCGCTGGATTTATATGGCTTTGCCACCATGCAGGAACTGGAGTTTTTTAAGCTGATCACCTCGGTCAGCGGGGTGGGAAATAAAATTGCTTTGGCAATTCTCTCCGATTTTTCACCGGAGAGCCTGTCGGTTTGTATTGCGACGGGGGACTCTAAAACCATCACCCGGGTGCCCGGGGTCGGGCCAAAGGCTGCCTCCCGCATTGTGCTGGAATTGAAGGATAAGGTGGGAGGACTCCCGGAGGGCAAGGAAGCGGTTGGCGCTGCGGGAATTGTTTCCGCGTCGGACAACGCCTCCCAGGCGGTCGCGGCTCTGGCGTCGTTGGGGTATTCCCAGTCGGAGGCTTCGATGGCGGTGGCCCGTTTGGACAGCCAGCTTCCCGTGGAAGAACTGATCCGGGAGGGCTTGAAGGCCTTGGCCCGTCAATTTTAACCCAAAAAGGCGGGGTGAACAGAAATGGATATGGATTTTGAAAACCGAATTGTCATGCCTGAGGTAAGGCCTGAGGATATGGATATGGAAATCAGCCTGCGCCCCAAGCGGCTGACGGAATATATTGGGCAGGAAAAGGCTAAGGATAATCTTTCCATCTATATTGAGGCCGCCCGGATGCGCAAGGAGCCGCTGGATCATGTGCTGCTTTACGGGCCGCCCGGGCTTGGTAAAACAACCCTTGCCAATATCATTGCCAATGAAATGGGTGTGAACATCCGGGTAACTTCCGGCCCCGCTATTGAAAAGCAGGGGGATTTGGCGGCGATTCTTTCCAACCTTTCTCCGGGGGACGTGCTGTTTATTGACGAGATTCACCGCCTTTCCCGGCAGGTAGAGGAGGTTCTGTATCCCGCCATGGAGGATTTCGCGTTAGATATCATCATCGGCAAGGGGCCATCCGCTCGTTCCATCCGGCTGGATCTGCCCCGATTTACGCTGGTGGGCGCCACCACCCGTTCCGGTCAGCTGTCCGCGCCTATGCGGGACCGGTTTGGAGTTCTGCTGCGGTTGGAGCTGTACACGCCGGAGGAGCTGGCGACCATTGTCAAGCGTTCAGCCGGCATTTTAGGCATTCCCATGGAAGAAAGCGGCGCGCTGGAAATCGCCGGCCGGTCCCGGGGCACCCCACGGATTGCGAACCGCCTCTTGAAACGGGTTCGGGATGTGGCGCAGGTTCGGCACCAGGGCGTTATTACGGAAGGCGTCGCTCGGGAAGCTTTGGATCGTTTTGAGATTGACGAGCTGGGGCTGGATGATTTCGACCGGCGCATGCTGACGACAATTATCCGCAATTACGGCGGCGGTCCCGTGGGCCTGGATACGCTGGCGGCCGCCGTCAATGAGGACGCGGTGACGATTGAGGACGTGTATGAGCCATATTTAATGCAGATTGGGTTTTTAACCCGCACCACCCGGGGCCGGTGCGTCACCCCTTCGGCGTACAGCCATTTGGACATTCCGATGGAGGGACAATTGTCTTTATAAACGGCATGCTTCAAGGCTTAAGGCTCCGCCTTATCCACTAAAATGGAAATGGAGAATGATAGAATGGGCAGATTATTTGGAACAGACGGCGCTCGCGGCGTTGCTAATACTGAGCTGACTTGCGAGCTTGCCATGAACATTGGCCGCGCAGCCGCATTGGTGTTGGCGGCGCATTCCCATACCCGGCCAAAAATTTTAATCGGCAAGGATACCCGGATTTCCTCCGATATGCTGGAAAACGCGCTGGTGGCCGGGCTGTGTTCCGTGGGGGCCGACGCTGTGCTGGTCGGTGTGGTGCCCACACCAGCGACGGCCTTTTTGATTCGGGAGTTGGGGGCTGATGCGGGCGTGATGATTTCCGCTTCCCATAACCCTTGTGAATACAACGGCTTAAAGCTGTTTGACCGGAACGGGTATAAGCTGCCGGACGCTTTGGAAGAGGAAATCGAAGGGATCGTGCTGGACGGCGCGCGGGAATATCCGGTTCCCACCGGCGGGGATCTGGGCCGCGTGATCCTCCGTCCGGATGGCATTTCCATTTACACGGAACATATCATTTCCACGACGGACGAACGTTTCGACGGCATGAAGATCGCGCTGGACTGCGCCAATGGATCCGCCTCGATGACAGCGGAAAACCTGTTCACTCGCTTGGGCGCGGAGTGCCATATGCTGTCCGACCAGCCGGATGGGGTGAATATCAACGATCGGTGCGGATCCACCCATCTGGAGCAATTGCGGGAGTTTGTCAAGGCGCACGGATGCGACGCAGGCTTGGCGTTTGACGGAGATGCCGACCGCTGTCTGGCGGTAGATCACGAGGGCAACGTGGTGGACGGCGACCGGATGATCGCTATAACAGCGATGGATATGAAAAGCCGAGGCGTTTTAAAGGGGGGGACGGCGGTTATGACCGTCATGTCCAACCTGGGCTTTTTCCGATTCGCCAAAGAGCAGGGCATTGCGGTCAAAACCACCAAGGTGGGGGATCGTTATGTGCTGGAGGAAATGAAGAAAAGCGGATATTCCATTGGCGGCGAGCAGTCTGGGCACATTATTTTTCTGGATTACGCCACCACCGGCGATGGTCAGCTTTCCGGCGTTCAGCTTTTGTCCATCTTAAAAAGAAGCGGCAAATCGCTGAAGGATTTGGCGTCGGTGATGGAGGTATACCCCCAGGTGCTGGTGAACGTTCATGTGACGCCGGACATCAAAGCGGCTTATGAATCGGATTCCGCCGTGCAGCATGCGATTGTAAACGCGCAAGAGGAGATGGGGGACAGCGGCCGGGTGCTGGTGCGGGCCTCTGGAACGGAACCGCTGATCCGCGTCATGCTGGAAGGAAGGGATCATGACCAGATCCAGCGGCTGGCCAATCAAATTGCGCGGGTGATCGAACAAATATGAGAATTGCCGACGGCTGGAAAGACTATACGCTGCTGGATGCATCCTGCGGGGAGCGGCTGGAGCAATGGGGAGAAATTTTTTTGATCCGGCCGGATCCTCAGGTGGTGTTCCGCACGCCGAAAGCGCACCCAGGCTGGAAAAAGGCTCATGCCCGCTACCTTCGTTCCAGCGCCGGAGGGGGGAGATGGGAAATCTACCGCACCGTACCGGAAAGCTGGAAAATCGGGTATCAAGGCCTGACCTTCGCCTTAAAGCCCATGGGCTTTAAGCATACGGGGTTGTTCCCAGAACAGGCGGTCAACTGGGATTGGATGCGCACACAGATCACAAGGACAGGCCGCCCTTTGAAAATATTGAACCTATTCGCTTACACGGGCGGGGCCACCGCAGCCTGCCTGCATGCGGGGGCTAGCGTCACCCATGTGGACGCTTCCAAAGGCATGGTGGCCTGGGCCAAGGATAATGCGGCCCTGTCCGGCGTGGCGGACAAGCCGGTTCGCTGGCTGGTGGACGATTGCATGAAGTTTGTCCGCCGGGAGCTTCGCCGCGGCAGCCGATATGATGGAATTGTTATGGATCCTCCCTCCTATGGACGGGGCCCGGGCGGTGAGGTTTGGAAGCTGGAGGACGGGATTTACGAGTTTTTGGAGCTGGTCTGCCAGCTGCTGTCGGACGACGCGGAGTGGCTCATGGTCAATTCCTACACCGCCGGCCTTTCGCCCTGCGTGATGGAATATATGCTGGGCGCGCTGGTGCAAAAGCGGCGGGGCGGCTGTGTCAGGAGCGACGAGATCGGTCTGCCGGTGGCTTCCACCGGACTTGCGCTTCCCTGCGGGTCAACGGCTGTTTGGTCGCGGTCGGCGCTTTTGCTGTGATCAAAGTGGAAAGGAGCTGCGCCTATGGCGGCTGTGATTGAACTGGAGCATGTGACCTTTTCCTATGGGGAAGAAGCTGAGGATCAGGGATTTATTGAAGATTTGAGCTTATCTGTGGAAGAGGGCTCTTTTGTTGCGGTGCTGGGACATAACGGGTCGGGAAAATCCACCATTGCAAAGCTTCTGAGCGGGCTAAAGCTGCCGCAGAAGGGAAGGGTTTTCGTTTGTGGGATTGACACAAGCGACGAGGAACGGGAGCTGGAGGCTAAGAAAAACATCGGCATGGTGTTCCAGACCCCCGACAACCAAATTGTCGCCACCATTGTGGAGGAGGACGTGGCTTTCGGCCCGGAAAACCTGGGGGTAGAGCCCTCTGAAATCCGCAGGCGGGTGGACGAGGCTCTTGCCGCGGTGGGCATGGAGGAATATAAAGATCACGCGCCTAATAAGCTTTCCGGCGGACAGAAGCAGCGGGTTGCCATCGCGGGGGTTCTCGCCATGCAGCCCCGGTGCATGGTGCTGGACGAGCCTACCGCCATGCTGGATCCCCGAGGCCGGGGCGAGGTCATGAAAACCATTCTGCGCCTGCGAGAGCAATATGGTATGACCATTGTGCTGATCACCCATTATATGAACGAGGCTGCCATGGCCGACCGCGTTGTCGTTATGGACGATGGCAGGGTTGCCGCGGATGGCACGCCGCGGGAGATTTTTTCCCAGGTACAAAAGCTGAAGCAGCTGGGGCTGGATGTGCCTCAGCCGACGGAATTAATCGATCAACTGAAACAAGCGGGAATTGACCTGCCCGACGGGATTCTGACCGTTGACGAATGTGTGCAGGCAGTTACCCGGGCGTTTATGGAGGAATAGGGTTTGACGATTCTGGAAACCAAAAAGCTGCGCCATATCTACGGCGAGGGCACGCCTTTTGAGCAAGCGGCCCTAACCGAAGTGGATTTCACCGTGGAGTCGGGCACTGTGGTGGGGATTATCGGCCATTCGGGCTCTGGAAAATCCACATTGGTGCAGCATTTCAACGGCCTTTTAAAGCCTACGGGCGGGGAGGTTTTGCTGAAAGGGAAAAGCATTTGGGACGAGCCCAAGAAAATTCGGGAAGTGCGGTTTCAGGTAGGGCTTGTGTTCCAGTATCCCGAGTATCAGTTGTTTGACGAAACAGTGGAGAAGGATATAGCCTTCGGCCCCAAAAACATGGGACTGGACGAGAACGAAATTGCCCGACGCGTGGCCCATGCAGCCGATGTAGTGGGGCTGAGCGAACGGCTTTTGAAAAGATCTCCCTTTGACTTGTCCGGCGGGGAAAAGCGCCGGGCGGCGCTGGCGGGGGTGATCGCCATGGAAAGCGATGTGCTGATTTTGGACGAACCCACCGCCGGTCTCGACCCCCGGGGCAGGGACAGTATTTTAGACCGGTTGCTGCGCTTTCAAAGGGAAAGCGGCACCACCATGCTGATCGTATCCCACAGCATGGAGGATATGGCCCGGGTGGCGGACAAAATTATGGTTTTGGATCACGGGAGAATCGCGCTGTACGATGAAACGGGAGCGGTGTTTTCCCGGGCGGCAGAATTAAAGGCGCTGGGATTGGATGTCCCGCAGATCACCGGCGTGTTCCATGGGCTGCGGAAGAACGGCCTTCCGGTGGAAGAAAACGTCTATACGGTTGCGAAGGGCCGGGATACGCTGCTTCCTCTTTTCCGGGAAAGGGGGCAGGGCACATGCTGAAGGACATTACCATAGGCCAATATTATCCCGCTTTCTCGGTAATTCATGCCATGGATCCCCGGGTCAAGTTTCTCATGATGATAGGATTCATCGTGGTGATCTTTTTGGCGTGGAATATTGCCGCGCTGGGACTGGTTCTGGTCTTTTGCCTGGCTGTTTTATTCCTTTCCAGAGTTCCGGTTAAAGTGTATTTAAAATCGCTGAAGCCCATTATTCCCATTATTATTTTCACCGCTGTGCTGAACGCGCTGTATATCGACGGGGAAGTGCTTTGGAAATGGTGGATTATTGAAATAACAAAAGAGGGCCTGCTTCGTTCGGGGTATGTTGCCCTGCGGATCATCATGCTGATCCTGATCACCTCTGTTTTGACCTATACTACCACGCCGACGCAGCTGACCGACGCCATTGAACGGGTTTTTTCGCCCTTGAACAGGCTGAAAATTGACGTGCATGTGTTCGCTATGATCATGACCATCGCTTTGCGGTTTATCCCGACGCTGATCGAGGAAACCGAAAAAATTATGAACGCCCAAAAGTCTCGGGGCGCGGATTTGGAGACAGGGTCGCTGCTCCAGCGGGTTCGGGCGCTGCTTCCGATTTTAATTCCGCTGCTTTTTTCTGCGTTTCACCGCGCTTTTGAATTGGCGGACGCCATGGAGTGCCGTTGTTATCACGGCGGAAAAGGCCGTACCCGGCTAAAGCAGCTGAAATGCGCCGGAAGGGATTACGCCGCCATTGGCATTTTTTTGCCTGTTTGCGCAGGAATCATCTGCGCTTCGGTTTTGATTCCGATTTTTTAAGGAAGGCGGTTTGTGGATGAAACGCCTGCTTTTATCTCTGCGGTTTATTGGAACCGGATACCACGGCTGGCAGGTGCAGGATAATGCCTGCACGGTGCAAGGCGAGGTACAAAACGCTTTGGAACGGCTGTTGGGGAGCCGCCCTGCTGTGACCGGATGCAGCCGAACGGACAGCGGCGTTCACGCCAACCAGTTTTGCTGCCATTTCGATACGGGAAAAAACCTGCCGCCGGAAACCATTGTGAGGGCGCTGAACCACTATTTGCCCTTGGATATCGGCGCCGTAGCCTGCCGGGAGGTTTCCGGCCATTTTCACGCCCGGTATTCCTGCTGCTCCAAGGAATATGTATATAAAATCTACCATTCCTCAGTCCGGGATCCTTTTTGGGAAGGCCGTGCCTTCCTGACAGGCGGGCCCCTGCATGAAAATTGGATGAACGCCGCCGCCGCTGCTTTTTTAGGCGCCCATGATTTCAAGGCCTTTTGCGCAGCAGGCGCTAAACCGGGAGACACGGTTCGCACGGTGAAGCACATTCGTGTGGAGCGGGAGGGGGCGTTTGTGAACCTGATAGTAGAGGCGGACGGATTTTTATATAATATGGTCCGTATCATGGCGGGGACGCTCCTAGAAGTCGGTCGCGGCAAAATCCCGCCGCAAAAGGTTTCCGAAATTTTGGAGGGCAAAGACCGTGGACAGGCCGGGCCCACGGCGCCCGCCCATGGGCTGTATTTAAACCGCGTAGTTTATTCATTTGACGATGAAGGAACCAGAAAGGCTGATTTCCATGGATGAAAATCAGAAAAAGCGCCGGAGATCCAAGGCCGGACAGGGAAAAATCACCTATATTGGCAGCGCGCCGCCGCCTGCGAAGCCGCCTCGGAAACGGTTAAGCAAAAAGTCGGCTGCGCCGTCCCGGCCTGCGGGGGGGAAAACGGCGGCCGCGAAAAAGCCCCGTAAACGAGGCGGGCTGACAGTATTGATCTGGGCCGGCGTATTTATTTTGCTGCTGGGGGGCTTTTTGTTTCTCAATGCCAAGGCGCCCACGGGTGTGATCGAGTGGCTGCAAAGCTACTTTGCCACATTGGGCGGCGGCAGTTTTCCCGCGCCGGTTTCCGGTTCCCAGGTCAGTTCCATCGGCTTGCGGGGCGCCCAGCCCGCAGTGCTGACGGATACCTCCTTGTTTTTTTGGAATCAGTCTGGCAAGGAGATTTATTGCAGGCAGCATGGATATTCCAATCCGGTCTTGGCTGTATCTGAAAGCCGGTTGTTGGTTTTTGGCCGGGGGGACACGACTTTTCGCATTGAAAACCCCGACAGAACCTTATTGACAGGAAACACGGAAAACGCTATTGTATCCGGTACCATTGCGGAAAACGGGAGCTTTGGCTTTGTCACAGAATCCAACGGATATGCGTCGCAGTTGGAGCTTTACAGCAAATCCGGACAAATAAGATATCGTTGGTATTCTTCTGAGAAAAAACTGAGCACGATGGATTTGAATAGCACAGGTGATGCAGCCGCTGTCATTGGTATGGACGCAGTAAGCGGAAACCTGCAGTCAAGGCTGTATGTGCTGGACACGTCAAATGCGAACGAGCAGCCGATTTTCGAGGAAGCCTTCAGCGATTGCCTTGTCTTTTCCGCAAGCTTTAAAACGCGGGATGAATTGACGCTGCTGGCTGATAACCAGCTGATTTCCTGCCATTTGGGTAACGGAAGGACCGAATCATTTTCCTTTGGAAGAGATGTTTTAAAAGCGTTTGATGATTCCTCCCCATCAGGGACGGTGCTTTGCCTGTCTGTCAATAATGACACGCTGGATAACCGGATTGTGTCCTTTGACAGTCAAGGAAGGAAAATAGATGAGTTTTCAGTTGACGAAAAAGTAGTCTCTGTCGCTCAAAGTCGGCGCAATGTTTATGTGCTGACGGATAAATTGTTATATTTATACAACGCCGCAGGCAAACTGCTCAAGCAGTGGGAGTTGGACGGCGAGGGGTTGATGGTACGCGCAGCAGGAAATACGGCCTATGTAATGTTTGCCGACGGGATTAATCAATACAAGAATTAAAACAGGAAATTCATTTATACAATATCTGTTATTAAAATAGCTTGAAAATTTAAAATATCATGATAGACTGAATCTTGCTGCATAAAATTGCAATAAAATTGATAATCATGCAGAAGGAAGGGACTATTTTCGAATGGAGGAAAGAGCCATAGAGGTAGTGGAAAGCCAGGAGAATGGCCGGAGCGTTTTCGGACAAAAGGTGTTTTTAAACGGAAAGGAAATATGGAGACTGGAGGATATGGCCGGCAAGGAAGATGAAATAGCGGCTTTTGCGGAACGGCTGCGGGATCCTGAGGTGTCTCTTCGCCATATTCCGGAGATGTCAGAGGATTTTTTGTGCCGTCGGGACAGAAGCGCCGTATCACCGGATTGACCAAGCCTTGCAATTTGCTGAGCCATTTGGTATAATGCAGGAAAAAGCAGCTTTATCCAAAAGGAGAACCAGAAATGAAACGGAAAGTGACGTTTGGCGCCTTTGTGTGCCGGCTTTTACTGAAAATGCTGTTGGTCGTCATTTTATGCGACGTTGTGGCTATGGCAATTTCAGTCATCTCGGTCAACCATCTGGCGCGGGTGGTTTCCCAGGCGGTGACGCTGACCGTTTCTTTCACACTTTTATATCTTGTGGCCTTTGAAGAAGGAGATTTAGACGTTAACCGTGCTTCCTTTGGACATTCCAACGCTACTTGGGCAAGAGGCTTTGGCGCCGGTGCGGTCGCTTGTATTCCATTTTTTTTACTGTCGCTGCTGCTCATTGCGGCGAAGGCCGGGCTGACCCCGGGGATTGACGGGACGATCCTGGGCCTATATCGGTTGATTGTTTCCCCATTTTATGCAGCGAATATGACACTGCTTCCCACCGTATTAACCATGGTGGAGCAGAGTTGGGGCAATATTGTGTTGTCGGCTCTGCTGCCGCTGCTGCTGATTGTCGTCATTGGCATGGGATACGCGCTGGGATTCAACCGCTTTTCTGTGACTGAGCACTTGATGTATAAGAAAAAGTAAGCATGGAAAAATTCACCTCTGCATACCTATTGGTGCGGGGGTGTTGCAATTGATAGGAAAAAAGCCGGTCTGGATTCCGGCGGTATGCTGTTTATTGGCTCTTGCAGTCGTGGGGGCTTCTGCCCGCCGCACAGCGCCTGTTATGTCCGGACGGGTGGAGAACGGAAAGCCCGTGATTATTGTCGACGCGGGACACGGCGGTGTTGACGGCGGAGCCGTGGCATCAGACGGTACGGTGGAAAAGGATATAAACCTGAAGATTGCCTTGAAATTGCGGGATTGTCTGGCGGCAATGGGCTTTTCGGTGCTGCTGACCCGGGAGGGGGATTATTCCATCCATGACAGTTCCGCGGGCACCATTCGGCAGAAAAAGGTCAGCGATATCAAGAATCGACTGAAAATGACCAGCGACCATCCGGAGGCGCTCTTTGTCAGCATTCATCAAAATACCTATACCAGCAGCAAATACCGGGGATCCCAGGTGTTTTACGCGGCCCAGAATCCCAAGTCCCGGGAGCTGGCCGAGTTGTTGCAAACCTCATTGCGGGATCAATTGCAGCCGGAAAACACCCGGCAGATCAAGCCCTCTCCCAAAAGCATTTACTTATTATACCATATGCAGTCGGTTGGGGCCTTGGTGGAATGCGGTTTTTTATCCAACCACGATGAGACGCAAATGCTGAAATCCGACGATTACCAAAATAAGCTGGCCTTCAGCATTGCCTGTGGGATTATGGATTACCATCAGATGGCAGAGGGCGGATAAAGGCCGTGAAAAAAGGAAGGCGGAAGCGCATTGGCAAAAACCAAATCTATTTATGTATGCTCTAACTGCGGGATGGAAAGTCCCCGTTGGCTGGGGAAATGCCCTGATTGCGGGGAATGGAATTCTTTTACCGAACAGATCTCAGCGCCTGCTACTGCCGGGCAAAAAGCGGCTCCGGCTGCGGGGCGGGTAGCTTCGGCCTTTCACCTGTCTGAAATTGAGGCGGCAGGGGAGACCCGGTACCTGACCGGCCTGCGGGAATTTGACCGTGTGCTGGGCGGGGGAATTGTCAAGGGCTCTTTGGTGTTGTTGAGCGGAGATCCGGGAATCGGCAAATCCACCATGATCCTTCAGATCTGCCAGCACTTGGGAGAATCATTGAGAATTCTTTATGTTTCGGGTGAGGAGTCGGCACGGCAGCTGAAGCTGCGGGCACAGCGTCTGAGCGTGTCCAGTGAAAGCCTGCTGATCATGGCGCAGACGGATGTGGGAGCGATTGTGGAATATATCCGTGTTAACACGCCGGATATCGTGATGATTGACTCGATTCAAACCATGAGCCTGGAGGAACTGAATTCCGCGCCAGGCAGTGTTTCTCAGGTACGGGAATGCACCAATGTCTTTATGCGTACGGCCAAATCCTTGGAAATTCCGATTTTTGTCGTTGGGCATGTGAATAAGGATGGCGCCATCGCGGGGCCGAAGGTGCTGGAGCATATCGTGGATGCGGTTCTGTATTTTGAAGGGGACCGGAATATGAGCTATCGAATTTTACGGGCCGTCAAGAATCGGTATGGTTCCACCAATGAAATCGGCGTTTTTGAAATGCATGACACAGGCCTGCGCGAGGTAGAGAATCCCTCGGCTATGCTGTTATCTGGGCGACCCCACAACGTTTCCGGCTCGTGTGTGGCCTGCGTGATGGAAGGCTCCCGGCCGATTATGGCGGAGGTGCAGGGATTGGTTACGCCTACGGGCTTTGGCAATCCTCGCCGGATGTCCACCGGCTTTGATTATAACCGAATGAATTTGCTGTTGGCGGTATTGGAAAAACGGGCAGGGTACTTTTTCGCCAATCTAGACGCCTACTTAAACGTGGTGGGAGGATTGCGGCTGGACGAACCTGCGGCTGATCTATCGGTGGCCCTGGCCCTGGTGTCCAGTTTAAAGGATGCTTCTGTACCAGAGGATGTGATTGCATTTGGGGAAATTGGTTTGTCGGGGGAGATCCGTGCGGTTTCTCATGCCGAAGCCCGGGCGGGAGAAGCGGCGCGGCTGGGATTTTCCCGCTGCATTGTTCCTCGGCACAGTGAAAAAAGCATTAGCGACGGGACGCGCCGAAGGATTGAGGTGATTGGGGTTTCCAATATCCGCCAAGCCTTTGAGACCATTATTGGATAAAAAAGGCATGACCATTGCTTATAAAAGGCAAAAGAAAAAATGTTGGTGGAGCAAAGAGCGTCTACCAACATTTTTTGTAATTGTCTGGAAAACAAAAAATGCTGCAAGCTTAGTGGTAAACCGTCTTTTTGGCTTCAATGAAAGCTGGCGGTGTTTTTTGGTTTATGGCATGATCATAGGCTAAAGGGCAAAAGCGCTGCAAAAAATCAAATAGGTATTTCATAAAATTGGGTTGACAAAATAGTCGCGCAGGAATATAATAACATATGAACAATAGAACATATGAAGGAGTGATAGGTGATGGAAGATAAAAGCGGAGAGCTTGAACGCTGCGAATATATTCACGCCCATGAGGATATTGTGGAGCGGGTGAATTCCTCAATGCCGGATGAGGAAATTTTATACGACCTGGCAGAGCTGTTCAAAATATTCGGTGATTCCACCCGAATTAAAATTTTGTATGTTTTGTTTGAAGCAGAGATGTGCGTCTGCGATATTGCGCAGTTGTTGAATATGACCCAGTCAGCCATTTCACACCAGCTGCGGGCGCTGAAGCAAAGCAAATTGGTTAAGTACCGCCGGGAAGGAAAAACGGTTTTTTATTCCTTGGCCGACGGCCATGTGCGCACCATATTGGGACAGGGAATGGAGCATGTCGCCGAATAGCGTATGGCTTTATGCGATTCAAGGAATATATTTCTGCAAATGATTGTGTGTAAGCTGAGAGCAAAGAACGACTTATTTTCAAGCAAAGAAAGGTTGGCTTTTATTATGACAAAGCAGCTTCGTTTAAAGGGTCTTGACTGTGCCAATTGCGCTGCAAAAATGGAGCGGGCGGTGCAGAAAATTGACGGGGTGGAAAACGCAACGGTTAGTTTTCTGACACAACGTATGACGATAGAGGTACAAAAAGACAAGCAGGAAGAAATTTTTCAAAAGGTTTTGGCGGTCTGTAAAAAAATTGAACCTGATTGTGAAATTCAGGCGTAGCCTGGAGAGGTGAATGCGAAAATGGAAAAAAAACAAAAACAAAGGCTTGCACGTATTCTCTGCGCTGCCGCAGTGTTTTTGCTGCTTCTGCCTCTTCCGCTGGAGGGTTACTGGCGTTTGACGGCTTTTTTAGTTCCTTACGGCATTGCCGGCTGGGAAGTCCTGTGGCGGGCTTTGAGAAATATTTTTCGCGGACAGGTGTTTGATGAAAATTTCTTAATGGCGGTGGCCACAGTTGGGGCCTTTTGCATTGGAGAGTACTTGGAAGGCGTAGCGGTCATGCTGTTTTATCAGGTTGGAGAATTGTTTCAGGATGTTGCCGTTACTCGTTCCCGCCGTTCTATCAGCGAACTGATGGATATTCGACCGGATTATGCGAATTTGCAGACAGAGAATGGTCTGCGGCGTGTTGATCCTCAGCAGGTAAGGCCGGGAGAATGGGTTGTGGTGAAGGCGGGAGAGAAAATCCCGCTGGACGGCCGCGTTCTGGAGGGAGACACGACGCTGGATACCGCGGCGCTGACCGGGGAGCCGTTACCCCGAGAGGTAAGACCGGGGGATGAGGTCATTAGCGGCTGCGTAAATCTCAGCGGCGTAATTACGGTGGAAGTGAGTAAAGAGTTTGGAGAATCCACTGTATCAAAAATATTAGATTTAGTGGAAAATTCTGCTGGAAAGAAAGCGAAAGCGGAGCATTTTATCACACGGTTTGCCCGGATTTATACGCCTGTTGTCGTCATCTGCGCCGTGCTGTTGGCAATTGTCCCGCCATTGTTTTTGGGCGGTTGGAGCGGTTGGATTGAACGGGGATTAATCTTTTTAGTCATTTCCTGCCCTTGCGCACTGGTAATTTCAATTCCTATGAGCTTCTTCGGCGGAATCGGCGGCGCTTCTAAAAAAGGAATTTTGGTAAAAGGCGGCAATTATCTGGAAGCACTGGCGAGAACCGGCATCGTAGTGTTTGATAAAACCGGGACGCTTACGAAAGGAAGCTTTACCGTAACTGCGGTGCATCCAGACCGGATTTCCAGAGAAGAGCTTTTGGAACTGGCCGCTTTAGCGGAAGGTTTTTCTGATCATCCTATTTCCCGTTCTTTAAAAAAGGCATACGGAAGGCGTATTGACGAAGAAAGAATTGCAAACGTCCGCGAAATTGCCGGGCGGGGAATAGAGTCTTACGTGGATGGCAGAAGAGTCTGCGCGGGGAACGATAGGCTGATGGAGCAGGAGGGCGTCGCGTGGCGGGAATGCCACCGCGCAGGCACGGTAGTTCATGTCGCGATTGACGGCTTGTATGCAGGGCATATTGTGATTTCCGACGAAATTAAGCCGGACGCGGCCCAAGCGATATCAGCGCTGCGGCAAGGCGGCGTTCGGAAAGTGGTAATGCTGACCGGGGACGCTCCCAGCGCGGCTGAACAGGTGGGAAAGGCGCTGGCGTTAGATGAAGTGCAGGCCGGATTGCTGCCCGGCGATAAAGTGGAAAGAGTGGAATCGCTTTTGTGCCAGAAAACCGGCAAAGAAACCCTGGCCTTTGTGGGCGACGGCATAAATGACGCGCCTGTGCTGTCCCGCGCGGACATCGGCATAGCCATGGGCGGGATGGGATCCGATGCGGCGATAGAAGCGGCGGACATTGTGTTGATGGACGATCAGCCATCCAAGATTGCTGAGGCCGTGTCTATTTCCCGGAAAACCTTGCGGATTGTAAAAGAAAATATTATGTTTGCCATAGGCGTCAAAATCTTGGTGCTGCTGTTGGGAGCGGCAGGGCTGGCCAATATGTGGGCGGCGGTATTCGCAGATGTGGGTGTTTCTGTACTAGCAATTTTAAATGCTTCCCGCGCCCTTCGGTGCAGACCTTCTTTGAAGACGAGATTCGAGACTGCTTAAAATCAAGCGAAGCGGCAATATGCAAGCCGGCGCTGTAATTAAAAATTACAGCGCCGGCTTGCCGTTTTAGGCTTTCGGGACGGCTGAGCCGCCAGTAAGACGGGTCTTAATTGGAAATCTCAAGCCATTCGGCTCCTGAAAAAGGCAAGGGCGCCGCCGTTAATAAGCGCTCTTTACCCCGCGATATACAATTCAGCGCCAGGTCCTAAGGGCAGACCGGTCACCATCCAGATGACTAGCAGCACCGACCAGCCTAGCAAAAACAGCAGGCTGTATGGTAGCATGGTAGAAACGAGAGTCCCAATTCCAAGGCTTTTATCATACTTTTGCGCACACACCACCACCATAGCGAAATACGGCATCAGCGGCGAAATTAGATTGGTGCAGGAATCACCAATACGATAAGCCGCCTGGGTCAGCTCCGGTGAATAACCCAACAGCATAAAAATTGGAACAAACACAGGCGCCAAAATAGTCCATTTGGCAGTGGCGGAACCCATCAACAGGTTAACCAGCGCGGTGAATAAAATAAACAGAAGCATCAGAACCGGACCGGACGCCCCCAGCGTGCGAAGAAAATCGGCCCCTTTAAAAGCGAGGATGGTGCCCAACTTGCTGTAGTTAAAGCAGCTGACAAACTGGGCGCAGATAAAAATTAACGCAATATAGCTTCCCATGGAGGACATGTTTTCCTCCAGCTGGGAACAAACCGCCCGATGGCTTTTGTATATACCGGCAACCCGCCCGTAAACCACCGACGGAATAAAAAAAAGCAGAGCAATAATAGGAATCAGCCCGTTTATGAGAGGAGAGTTCTGACTCAGGCTTCCCGTTTCGGGGTTACGCAGAACTGAACCGGCCGGTATAGCCAATACGACCAGCAACGCGATTAGCACCAACAGGGTGATAAGTCCCGCCCGCAGGCCCAAGGACTCATTTTGGTTAAGATTTTCCATATGGAGCAAAGTTGTCTTGGTTTCCCGGTACACCCCCAGGCGGGGTTCAACCATTCTGTCCGTCACAAGGGTGCCGATTAAAACAATCAATAGGGTGGAAGCCATCATAAAATACCAGTTGGCAGGTGCGTGTACCACATAATCGGTCTGTATCATGGAAGCCGCCTCGGTGCTGATACCCGCCATCATGGGGTCAAGCGCTCCTATCAGCAAATTGGCGCTGAAGCCGCCGGAAACACCGGCAAAGGCCGCCGCCAGCCCTGCCAGCGGATGCCGTCCGCAGGCCTGGAACACCAGCGCGCCGATTGGCACCAACAGCACATACCCTACATCGGAAGCAATATTGGACATCACGCCCAAAAATACAATTACGGGCGTGATCATACGTTTCGGCGTAATGGAAACCATTTTTTTCAATGCCGCTGACAAAAAGCCGCTGCCTTCCGCGCAGCCCACCCCCAGCATAGTCACCAGCACCACTCCCAACGGCGCAAACTCAACAAAGCTTTTGACCATATGGGTCAGCAGGTACACAATGCCCTCCCGACTCAAGAGGCTGACGGCGGAAACAGTTTGTTCCGTCAGCTCCAGCGTTTGGGGATCCACCATGGGACCGGATGCCGAAACGCCCAGCCACGCGCACAAGGCCGATAATAGGATGATTCCAGCAGTCAGGATGCCAAATAACAGGATAGGATGCGGAAGCTTATTCCCCGCACGTTCCACCCCATTGAGAACCGCCGCAAAAAAAGAGTTTTTCTTTCCTTTTGCCACAAAACCGCCTCCGTCAATACCTTCAATCCCTTTTAGTTTGGCGGATTTTCGGGCAAAAAAACATATGAAATTTAATGAATTCGGCTTTTAAAGTATTAGCCCTCCAGTCGCGGCGCTACGATGAGAGCCTTTTCCTTAAATCGGCCGGCAGACTTATTGTTTTTTGATCATCCGGACGCTGATTCCGCGCCGGAGGAGATATTCCTTTAAATCACCAATGGCCAGTTCCTTAAAATGAAACAGGGACGCCGCCAGCGCCGCATCAGCCTTTCCTTTTGTCAAAGCTGCGTAAAAATGCTCCATGGTTCCAGCGCCGCCGGAAGCGATCACCGGAACCGGAACAGCCTCGCTCACCGCCCGCGTCAGTTGAATGTCGTAACCAGCTTTGGTTCCGTCGCCGTCCATGCTGGTCAGCAGGATTTCTCCCGCGCCCAAACAGCAGACCTCCTTGGCCCATTCCACGGCGTCGACTCCGGTTGGCGTTCTGCCGCCGTGGATATATACCTCAAACCCATTTTCCCGCCGCCGCGCGTCAATGGCGCAGACAATACACTGGCTACCGAAACGGTCGGCTCCTTTGGAAATTAGCGATGGATCTTTTACCGCCGCGGTGTTAACCGAGACCTTATCCGCTCCAGCTCGAAGCAGCTCGTTCATATCCTCCACCGTATTCACTCCCCCGCCGACAGTGAAGGGAATAAACACGCGTTCTGCCACCCGGCGGACCATATCAATGGTGATGGGCCGCGCGTCGGAAGAAGCGGTGATGTCTAGAAATACCAGCTCGTCCGCTCCGGCAGCATTATAAGCGACGGCGGCCTCAACCGGATCTCCCGCATCTATGAGGCTGACGAAGTTGACGCCTTTGACCACTCTGCCGCCCTTCACATCCAGACAGGGAATGATGCGTTTTGCATGCATAAGCGCAGGCCTACCTTTCCAGAAAATTATGAAGAATGCTCAGTCCCTTGTCCCCGCTTTTTTCCGGATGAAACTGACAGGCAAATAGATTGCCGCGTTCCACCGCCACATCCATAGCTTCTGTATATTCTGTTACAGCGGCAACGGATTCCCGGTCCTCAGACCGGACGTAAAAAGAATGGACAAAATACATATATTCTTGATCCAAGCCCTGCAGCAGGCCGTCCGGCTTTTGAACCGACAGTGAATTCCAGCCGATATGTGGCACTTTATATCCCGGCAAAGCAGGGATCCTTAGCACTTGACCAGGCAAAATTCCCAGGCCTTTCACCCCGGGAGATTCCTCGCTGCATAAAAACAAAAGCTGCATCCCCAGGCAGATGCCTAAAAACGGAATATCCCGCAGAACTACTTCCCGAATCACATCATCAAGCCCCGCCGCCTGGAGCTTTCCCATTGCGTCGCCGAAACTGCCTACTCCAGGCAGCACTACCCGGCGGGCAGATAAGATTTTCGCGGGATCGGCCGTCAGCTGGCAGCCTTCGCCAAAATGCGCAAAGGCCTTCACCACGCTTCCAATATTTCCCGCTCCATAATCAATGACCGCCGTCATACAAATACCTCCCAATATGCAAAAAGCCTTGCCGACCTTATCTGAAGCCAATGCGAAGGCCTGCCGCCGCGCATACACAAAAGCAAGGAAACCATTCAAAGAATAAGGACTTCCAAACCCACTCAGGCAGTTATTGTACCATAATTCTTAATTTTGTTTTATTTTAACATAAAACCTTTTTTTTGACAATGGGAACTTAATGATTGAAGGAACCGCATGCAGAAGTCCTTTATTGCCCGTGCCGCTGAATTTGAGAAGGTAGATAAATTGGCAGATAAGGCTTGACATCGGATCCTCCGGCGTTTAATATTTTGAAAGAAGAACCACCTGCTGGGAGGGAGCTTTCATAGACTGGAATTTATTTTGGACGGCGTTTGCCGCCGTTACATCCGCGTTAAGCATGACAGCGGCATTTACTACGGCGGGCCTTGCGCTGAAGCAGCGTCGGGAAACCGGGCGAGCCAGGTTAAAAATTAATTTTGAACCGGATGGTTATCCGCACAAGCAGAGTCCTGTCTGCTTTTGCCTAAACGTTGCTAATATAGGAACGCAGCCGGTAGAATTGACCAGCCTTTGGGTCAGGGCCCAAAAGCCGCATAAAGCCATCTTCAGCGTTCGCTTTGAAACCAAAACGGCCTTTCCCTATTCCTTGCAGCCAGGTGTAATGATTACGTTTTTTATTCCTTATGAGCCATTTCTGCGTACGGTGCAGTGCGGCCGCGGCTGGCGGCGGACGTTTCAATTTTTATTTTTTGATCGTGTCGGCAATCAATATGTCTACGATTCCAAGGTTTCCTATAAGGATTTGCTGCAGCTTTTAGAGTGGATGGATTATCGGGTCAAGCAAGAACTGCTTCTTTTGCTTCATTTTTCCGCTCCTTAGCCCCAGCCATGGAGCGGAGTTGGCCGTGGGGTTGAAGTCTGTTATGGAAAAAGCTGGGTATGTACCAGCGGGAGTATTATCATAAGGTTAAAAAGAGGGACCAAGGCTTGATCCCTCTTTCTGTTCTCCTTAGCAGTCTCCTTTTAAAAGGTTATCCGCGTAGTCTTCCAGTTCCTGTACATTGTGAACCGCGGAGTCCCGCTGGGAAATTTGCTCCCGCACATAGGCGGGAAGGGAAAGAAATATCTCGTTGGCCTTTTGATCCTGAGACAAAAGCTCCCGTAGACCGTCATAATTTTGGGCCACTGATCGCATCCTCCTTCCATTTTAAAGCTTGCAGACGATCGGCATATTCCTGCATTTCCTCCAGACTTCCCACATCCAGGTGATCTAAATTTCGTTGAATATCCTTGGGTAAAGCGTTATAATATTCATAGCAGGATAGGTCTTGGTTTAAAAGATCCGCAAGGCCGAGTTTATAAGGCAAATGGTCGTTTTGCATGATCGCTGCCTCCTTTCTTTTAAACGTCTCGCCCCGTTATAGTATTTGGGCAAAAGCGTTCTCCATGCGGAAAAAGCCAAAGGGAAAAACAGGAGCCGCATTTACATATTTTCCAGCTTAAGCGCTTAAACTATAGCCAAGGAATTGGGGGAATGGAAATGATCACTGGAAATCGCAAGGTGGTATTGATTGGTACAGGCATGGTGGGCATGAGCTACGCGTATGCGCTTTTGAATCAAAACGCATGTGACGAATTGGTGCTGGTTGATATTGATCAAAAGCGTGCCGAAGGCGAGGCCATGGATCTCAACCACGGGCTGGCGTTCTCTGGTTCTAACATGAAAATTTATGCCGGGGGATATACCGACTGCCGAGACGCTGATTTAGTTGTAATTTGCGCCGGGGTAGCGCAGAAGCCCGGCGAATCGCGGCTGGATCTGCTGCAGCGCAATGCGGAGGTGTTTCGCTCCATTGTCAGCCCGGTTACGGAGTCGGGCTTTAACGGGATTTTCTTGGTTGCTACCAACCCGGTGGATATTATGACCCGGATCACCTGCACTTTATCGGGTTTCAATCCCCGCAGGGTACTGGGTACCGGTACGGCGCTGGACACGGCGCGGCTGCGGTATTTGCTGGGAGAATATTTTTCTGTTGATCCTAGGAATATGCATGCATATGTCATTGGTGAGCATGGAGATTCAGAATTTGTTCCTTGGTCTCAGGCCATGCTTGCTACCAAGCCGGTGCTGCAGATCTGTGAGGAATCCGGCGGCAGGTTCTGCGCGGGGGATATGGAGGATATCAGTGAGCAGGTTCGCAGCGCCGCCCAAAAAATTATTGAGGCCAAAAGAGCGACCTATTACGGCATCGGTATGGCGATGGTCAGAATTACACGCGCGGTATTCGGGGATGAAAACAGCGTGCTGACTGTTTCTGCCATGGTGCGGGGTGAATACGGGCAGAATGATGTGTTTGCCGGGGTACCTTGTATCGTTAACCGCAATGGTGTACGTCGAATACTGACTCTTTCGTTGACCGAAGAGGAAATGGAAAAATTTAATAGGTCCTGCGATACCCTCCGGAAAGGCTACGATGCGCTTTCCCTATAAAATGCTCTTGACAAAAAAGCAAGGGCTTGGTATACTATAGCACAAGAGAAATTTGAAACGTGTTGGTTGGCTCTTTAATTCAAGGACTGTAAAGCGATTTAAGAGGCAATACATTTGATCACAGAAAGGAACCGGATCGGCTATTATGGACGACGGCGACAGTACTTGCCCCGGCGGGCCTTATACGAAGCAAAAGAATCGGGCACTGCTTGTTTTTGCATTTTGCAAAAACGGGCGGTGTCTTTTTGTGCGTTTTAAGCGGCTGTTTTTGTAGAAACACGGGGCTGCAAGCGCAGAACGGGATTCGATTTATGGAGACAAAGATATATTTTTTACCGAAAGCGCCATATTCGATTGCGACGTTTTTCCGGGATCTGATTCCTAACCGGGCTGAATGATTTTTGATACAATTATTTTGTTTGCCAAACATATTATTGGAGGATTAATATGACCAGTTCCATTTGGCTGCAGCTTTTGCTACAGGCAGCTTTGATTGCAGTAAATGCTTTTTTTGCCGCATCGGAGATTGCGGTGATCGAACTGAATGCCAGTAAGCTTCGAAAACAAGTGCAGGCGGGGGATAAGGCTGCCGCCAGAATGCTGAAAATGGTGGAGGAGCCGTCTGATTTTCTGTCCACCATCCAAATTGCTATTACCCTGGCGGGATTCCTTGGCAGCGCGTTTGCCGCTGAGAATTTCTCTAGCCGCCTGGTCAGCTGGGTGACGGAGGATCTCGGCTTTACGGCAATCTCTTCCAATGTATTGGATATTGCGGCGGTGGTTTTGATCACTCTAATTTTGTCTTATTTTACGCTGGTACTAGGTGAATTGGTTCCGAAACGGATTGCTATGCAAAAGCCATATCACGTGGCAAAGGCTACATCCGGTGTGATCCGATGCATAGCAGCTGTTGTAAAGCCAGTAATCTGGTTGCTTTCGGCTTCCACCAATGGAATTTTGCGGCTTTTACGGCTGAAAACCACAGCTCGTGAGGAAGAAGTCACCGAAGACGAAATTCGCATGATGGTAGATATCGGTGAGGAAAAGGGAGCGATTCAGACGGAAGAAAAAGAGTTAATTGATAATATTTTTGAATTTAATAACAGCACCGCCCGGGATGTAATGACCCACAGTACGGAAATTATCTTTTTTGACATCAACCGTCCGCGGGAGGAGCTGCTTTCGTTGTTTTCTCAATCGGGCCGTTCCCGCATTCCGGTGGTGGATGGAGATTTGAACCATCTGCTGGGGATTGTTACCATAAAGGATTATTGCCTGCAGCCCGAAAAGCCTCTGCGGGATATTCTGCTGCCGGCCTACTGCGTGCCGGAAACGGTTCCAGCGGATGTATTGTTCCGCGATCTCCAAAGGAAAAAAACCCACATGGCCATTGTGGTGGATGAGTACGGCGAAACAAGCGGGCTTTTAACCTTGGAGGATCTGCTGGAGGAAATTGTGGGGGATATTTATGACGAATCAGACGGTACAGATGAAGCCCCCATTCGCCAGGTGGGAGAAAATTTATGGCGCGTTGCTGGAAACGCGGATATAGAAGCTGTGTTTGAAGCTTTAAATATGGAGGCGCCTGAAGACTTGGAGTGTGACACCTTAAACGGTCTAGTGCTTCAGCAGCTGACCGCCATACCCGACGAGGGAAGCACGCTTGACGTGGATGCATCGGGCTTACACATCCATGTGGAGCAGGTTAGAAATCGAAAAGTAGAGGCCGCATTGGTTGGTCGGGCTGAAACTGAAAAAAACCAAGAGGAAAATAAAAAAGAGAAGCTGGAACAGAAGTAGCAAAGGGAAAAGGATTTTCTAACATGGCATTAGCTTAGAATAAATTGCAAGAGCAACACCTTTCTGAAGAAAAGAGAAATGATATCTAAATTTTGAAGAAAGGTGTTGCTCCATTGTGACATATAAATTCTAGAGTCGTTTAGAAAAAGTTTATTTTGCCACTTGAAAAAAGCAAAACGATATGATATACTATGAAAAGTTTTATTGAATTGCCGTATTACTGCATGGGCCATTAGCTCAGTTGGTTAGAGCAACCGGCTCATAACCGGTTGGTCCGGGGTTCGAGTCCCTGAAGGCCCACCATATATATAGCTCATGTGGCTGTATCTTAACAATAGGATACAGCCACATTTATTTTTTACGTACATAATTAATATTTGCATAGTTGGATAATTTTATAAGCATGTATTTACTTGTAAAAAAAACTAAAGATAAATTTTATCTTTAGTTTTTTTACCATATTTATTTTTTATTTAGTTTGGAAAAGCTTTAACTCAGCTTGTTTTTTTATAATTGCATTTAGTGCATCTTCAGGCAATGAGATATTTAAAACGGCCTGCTCCATAGGGCACATGCCTGTTTTTGTACGATTGTTTATGGATTTAACTAAAGTTTCGTAAGAAAACGTGACATCATATTTTGAAAAAATATCCGCTGCACCTTCGCTGATAACCATAGCATATACTTCTTTTACATTAGCAAGAACATAAAGAAATGCAGTGGCCTTTCCAACAACTTTGTCGGCACATGAAAAGCCCTCTAAATTTTCACTGTTTAAAATCCAATTGAGAAGGGGAGCTACGCCTCTTT
>CALWPT010000039.1 GCA_944383495.1 uncultured Clostridia bacterium
AGAAACGACAATTTTCGGCAGAAGATTGTCGTTTCTTTTTGTTCTTTTCACTTTTCTCTTTTCGTTCTTCTCTCTTCTCTCAAATTGTCGTTTCCGGAGAAAAGATAAGAGAGAAAAGAGAAGAGAAGAGAAAAGGTAGCTTTGCTCCGCAAAACATTGAATTAAAGAACTAATTATGATATAATACATGCAGAGGTGATGATGTATGAACAGTCCCTTACTCGATAAATCTCTTGACTTTGCAACACAGATTGTATTGTTTTATGAAGAGTTTTCCAAAACAAAAAAAGATACCACTATCACCAAACAATTGCTTCGTTCTGCTACAAGTGTTGGTGCAAATATAAACGAAGCCATATACGGTAACAGCAAAGCCGATTTTATATCGAAACTTCATATTTCACTTAAAGAAACCGGCGAAAGTATTTATTGGTTGAAGCTTCTTAAAAACACAAAGCTTGTGAATTACGATTTTGATAGCTTACTTTCTCTTGCTGAAGAAATCAAGAGAATGCTGATTGCATCCTTGAATACCGCAAAGGAGAACGGCAAATGAACAAATGGATTATTGAAGATTGGGCTTTTGATGTGGAAGTAATTTGCGGAGAAGCAAAGAATTGCAGACTTGGATTAGAAAAGGGAGACCTTTTTCATTTTGAATACGAAACACCTCAAGGCTTCTGCCCTCGAGCTATGGCGGAAATTTATACTTGGTGTGAAGTAGTTAGATGTGGCGGTGACTTTACGTACAGAGGTGCAAAAGATAAATACAAAATAGAAATTCCTTGTCCGTGCCATTGTTTGCAATTTTGCCTTACTGCCGTTCCAATAAATAGGGATAAAAATGGAAACTATATTAATAATAGCAAAATGCTAACTAAGGAACGGTGAGAGTTCGAATTCATCCGCAGACAGCAAAAATATCTTTTTTGTAGCCCATAGCCAGGCGGGGCCTGGAGCCAATTCGCGCTCCGGGCTCTTTTCTTTACTATGGCTGAGATGCCCGCGTTTTAGCCGGCATCTTTTTTATACCCGGCAGATAAGCCGTCGCGAACCATATATGGTTCGCGACGGCTTATCTTTTGAAAAGTCACCGGTTTGCTCATGCCGCCGCGCTTTTTTCGGCAAACGGTCACGTTGGATTCGCCTGCTTGCTTGGATACGCGTCTGCGACGGCTTTCTATCACTGCTAACTTTTTGGCTTCAGCTTTTAAGCGATATGAAAGGAAATCAGTTATAGAGCACGCTGCAAAACATATTGCGTGACGAATGATGGGGTTGCCATTGCATGATCCATCTATGCGGAAAACATTATTATTGCTGTACGCCTCTCAATCTATGAGGTGCGTTTTATTCGGTTTTTGGCACAGGCGATTTTTAGTGTAGGCTGACATGCTGCTGCGAATTTACTATGTATCATTCTTTGATCAAAGAATACATTTTCATATCCAGAATCCGACCGTCCTTGACAGCATTGCTTCGGAGCGTGCCCTCATAAGCAAACCCGCTTTTTTCTAGAACGCGGCAAGAAGCTGTATTGTAAGCGAAAGGCTCCGCAAAAATCCGAATGATGTCAGTATTTTCAAAAATAAAGCGGCACATCTGTTTGACCGCACTGGTTCCCAAGCCCTTGCCCCAAAAGGGCTCTGCTATGTAGTATCCTAATTCCGCCGTTCGTACGTGGATATTATCTTTACGGAATACCCCGATGCTGCCCACTGCCTTATTGCTGACGGTTATGGCAAAAGCGAAGGTAGTATGCTTGTCGGCATGCAGCGTTGCCTGGATAAAAGCAACCGCGTCGTTTTCTGTATAAGGAAAAGGCAGCCCATCCCGCAAATTTTTTTGAATTTTTTGGTTGTTTATCGCTGCTGCAAGATCGGCAGCGTCTTCAAGCTTCCATTGCCGAATTTGACAAACCACTGTCATTTCCCCCTTATCACCCACTACAAATGGATGATTTATTTCGTCAGGAAGGATTATACCACAATTTTGAGGCTATTTCCATACAGTATCTCCCTTTTGGGACGACGGGTTAAGGACATGGAGGCAATAAAAAAAGGAAATTCATTTTTATTTTCTGTCTTGCCTTTTTGCCATTGCGGATTTATAATGCAGACAGAAGAATAGTTGCAGACAGGAGCGGATTTTCATGAAAATAGCGGCCAAGTATTTTCCCGGCGGACGGATGAAGTGTTTAACCATGAGCTATGATGACGGGGTGCATTTTGACCGCAGACTGGTGGAAATTTTTAATCAAAATGGCATCCGGGGAACCTTCCATCTCAATTCTGGAGCGTTTGATAACGGCTGGAATGTGGACTCTAAGGAGGTTAAGGAATTATACGCGGGCCATGAGGTTTCGGTCCATACTGTGAACCATCCAGATCTTCGGCATGTGACCGATGCCGGGCTAGTTCAGGAGATTATAGAGGACCGCCGGCAATTGGAAGCTTTGTGCGGATATCCGGTTCGCGGCATGTCTTATCCATTTGGAAATTATAACGATCATATCAAGGCCATGCTTCCCGGCCTGGGCATTGAATATTCCAGAACAGTGAAAGACACCATGCAGTTCGATCTTCCAAACAATTTTTTGGAATGGCATCCTACAGCCCATCATAATCACGATATTGCTAATTTAGGCAAGCGGTTTTTGGAGCTCAACTGCACCTGGTGCTGGTCTGTTTTCTATGTATGGGGTCATAGCTTCGAGTTTGAAGGACAAAAAACCTGGGGCGTCATCGAGGATTTCTGTAAGCAAATGCGCGGACACGACGAAATATGGTATGCCACTAATATTGAGATTGTCGATTATGTGAATGCTGTGCACTCCTTGCGGGTCTCAGCGGATGAAAATATCATTTACAATCCCACAGCCACAGACGTATGGGTGGGCGTAGATGGAAGCCCTGTAAAAATCCCGGCTGGGGAAACCTGGCGGGGATAAGCCGCGCCGTCAACAGGCCGCTGCGTCAGCGAGTTTCATATAAAGGCGAAATGATGCGGTTAATAAAAGCATGCAACAGACTGATATTCAAGTTGAAGCGAAACGACGGAAAGAAAAAGACTTGACTTTCTAAATAGGCTTTAGTATAATCAATCTGCTGAGCTGTGTTGTCTGCGGTTCGGCCGCCGTGGTTTACGGCAATCCTTGCTCTGCTGTGACGGGCAGGGCCAGAAGTCCAAAAGGAGGTGCTGAAATGTCAGTGGTCAACAAATACGAGGTTGTAATGATCTTTTCCGTGAAGGAAGGAGATGAGGCGGTTGCCGCCCTCTTCGAAAAATTCAAGGGTCTGATCGAGCAGAACGCTACTGTCTCAGGCGTTGACGAATGGGGAAAGCGTCGGCTGGCTTATCCTATTAACGATGAAACAGAGGGCGTTTATTACCTAGTGAATTTTGAAAGCGGCCCGGCGTTTATTGCCGAGCTGGACCGTGTATTCAATATTACGGACGGTGTGCTGCGTACGCTGATTGTGAAAAAGGACTAGCAGAGGGGTAGTGTAATAAATGCTGAACACGATTATTTTAATGGGCAGGCTGACCGCAGAGCCTGAGCTGCGGCACACAAATAGTGATATTCCGGTGACATCCTTCCGTTTAGCGGTTGACCGGGATTATCAGAAAGCTGGTACGGAGAAGCAAACGGATTTTTTTAATATCGTGGCTTGGCGGAGCACAGCGGAGTTTGTTTCCCGGTATTTTCATAAGGGCCAGCTGGTGGCGGTGAAGGGAATGCTTCAGAGCAGGAATTACACTGACCAGGATGGCAACAAGCGTACTGCCTATGAAGTGGTCGCCGACAACGTTTATTTCGCAGAACCCAAACGGGATTCCTACGGGGACGGTTCAACGCCCCGGTATGATTCCAATGCCCCTGCGTCTCAACAACAGGCGCAGCCGTCTTTTTCCACGGCTGACATGGGGGATTTTGAAGAGATTTCTATGGGTGATGACGACGATTTGCCCTTCTAAGTCTTTTTGTATATTGATTTAAAGGAGGTTTGCAGCATGGAAAGACCCGAACGACCCGAACGGCCCCGCGGCAAGAAAGGCCGCAAAAAGGTGTGCCAGTTTTGTGTGGATAAGGTGGAAACCATAGATTATAAGGATGTGGCTCGTCTTCGCCGTTTTATTTCTGAACGTGCAAAGATTTTGCCCCGCCGTGTGACAGGGACCTGCGCCCGTCACCAAAGAGGGCTCACGGTTGCCATCAAGCGCGCCCGTCACATTGCGCTTCTGCCGTACGTGGCTGACTAACAACAAAGCTCCGGGCGAATTTTGCCCGGAGCTTTATGTTTATGGGAGAGGGGAAGGTATTTTAAATCCTTTTGATAAAATTGCGTTTTATAATAAAAAAGACTTGCATTTTTCAAGAAAATGCGATATAATCAATTCCGTTACAAAGTTGGACGCTTAGCTCAGCTGGTAGAGCATCCGCTTGACGTGCGGAGGGTCAGCGGTTCAAGTCCGTTAGCGTCCACCACAAGGTGATGCATTATTTTTGCTGCAAGGTAAAATTTTTTGAGACTTTCATTTTAAAATTTGCTTTGGGGCATCAGAGGACAGGCAGTGCAAACGCACTGCCTGTCCTCTGATTTTTTAAGAAAGCCACGGACCGCTATAAGCGTCATAGCTGCCGGTATGGATCTTCCCGGAAGGTAGAAAGCATACGTATTACCCCTGTTACTGTATGCAGTTCCGGCCCGGGCGGGAATTCACAGTGATCGGGTAAAAGGGCAATGGCGCCGCTGCTGTTCTAGCCATCAGCACGTCTCATCAAATCGGTCACCACGCGGGAAGCGATAAGTATTCCGGCCGCGGGTGGAACCAAGGGGGAGCTTCCAGGTGCAGGACGGCCGGCCTTGCCCTTGGTTTGATCTAAATTTGACGGGGCAATGGGCTGTTCCTTGGAATACACCACCGTCAGCCGCTCAATCCCTCTGCTGCGGCATTCACGCCGCATCACCCGAGCCAGGGGACAAACGGAGGTTTGGAATAAATCAGCAATTTCCAGTTGGGACGGATCCAGTTTGTTTCCCGTGCCCATGGAGCTGATGATCGGCACCTTCAGCCGCTGTGCCTCCTGCGCCAATAAGAGCTTGGAGGTTACTGTGTCAATGCAATCCACTATGTAATCATAGGATTCAAGATTAAATTCCGCCGCCGTTTCCGGCCCGTAGAACCGGATCAAAGGCTCCACCCATGCGGCGGGATTAATGTCCAAGACCCGGCGGGCCATGACGTTCGCCTTATATTCCCCCAGGGTGGAATGCAGTGCGGGCAGCTGGCGGTTGAGATTCGTCGCATCCACGCGGTCGGGATCCACCAATGTCAAGCGCCCAATGCCGCTGCGGGCCAGAACCTCGCAGGCAAATGAGCCCACGCCGCCCAACCCCAACAGGATTACCGAGCGATGCTCCAGCTGTTCTACCGCCGCCGCTCCAATAAGCGCGGCGGTTCGTTTCCATGCTTCCTTCATGCAATCAGTCCTCAAATAGGGAAGTAGACAAGTAACGTTCACCCGTATCCGGGCAGAGAACGGCGATGGTTTTTCCTGGACTGTCCTCCCGCTGTGCCAGCCGTTTTGCCGCGGCTAGCGCCGCGCCGGAGGAAATGCCAACCAAAAACCCTTCCGTCCGGGCAAAGGCCCGTGCGGAGGCGAAGGCTTCCTCTTCTGTAATATCCAGAATTTCATCCACCACAGACCGGTCAAAATTTTTTGGCACAAAATTCGCTCCCAGGCCCTGTAATCCGTGCGAACCGGCCTGTCCACCCGACAGCAGGGGAGACCCCGCAGGTTCTACGGCGCAAACTCGTACCCGCGCATCTTGTTCCTTCAAATACCGCCCCGCCCCGCTGATCGTTCCGCCGGTACCTACGCCGGCGACAAACCAGTCGAGATGTTTTCCGCTGTCCTCCCATATCTCTGGCCCAGTGGTTTCATAGTGGCGCCGGGGATTGGCGGGGTTATAAAATTGTCCTGCGATGATAGAACCAGGGATAGACTCATGCAGCTCCTCCGCCTTTTCCACCGCGCCCTGCATGCCTTTGGCTCCGGGCGTCAGCACCAGTTCCGCGCCGTAAGCCCTCAGCAGCATTCGGCGTTCCCGGCTCATAGAGTCGGGCATAGTCAGAATCACACGGTACTCCTTTGCCGCGGCAACAGCGGCCAAACCGATTCCTGTGTTGCCGCTGGTAGGTTCGATGATCGTTCCCTTGGGAGGAAGCAGCCCTGCTTCCTCTGCCCTGCGGATCATGGCCGCCGCAGCCCGGTCTTTGACGCTGCCCGCCGGATTCATGCATTCCAGCTTGACAAGCAGCCGCACGGCCAGCCCTTGAACCTGTGCAAATCGGGCCGCGGACAAAAGAGGGGTGCGGCCAATACATTCCTCTATACTTTGAATCAGCATATCCTGTGCCTCCCACGGCGTCGTTTTTATTTCAGGCAGGATCCTCAAAAGCAATTGCCTGATCCTGCATTTGCTGTAGCTTTTTCAATATCAGCTTTGCCGCTTTGTAAATATCCCCGCAGCCCAACGTAATAACAAGGTCGCCCGGCGCCGCCTCATTCACCACGTACTCGGCGATTTCCTCAAAGGTGGGGAACCAAACCGCGCCGGGAATTTTCTCGCACAGATCCGTGGTTTTGATCCCATAGGTGTTGATTTCCCGGGAACCCATGATTTCTGAAAGCACTACCTGATCCGCCTGAGCAAGCACTTGGGCGAAATCCTCCAGCAGCATGGCGGTGCGGGAATAGGTAAATGGCTGGAACACGGCAAATACCCGACGGTACCCCATCTTCATGGCGGCCCGTAGGGTAACGTCCAGTTCGGCGGGATGGTGCGCGTAGTCATCGGCAATGGTAATGCGGTTGGGAGAGCCAAGAATTTCAAACCGGCGCCCCGCACCCTTGAAGGAGGCGAGAGAACGGGCTATCTGCTCCGGCTTTGCACCGCTGAGAAACGCCGCCGCTCCCGCTGCGACGGCATTGGCAATATTATGCGCGCCGGGCACGCTAAGAATCACGTGGCAGAGAGACTCGCCCTTATGCATAAAATCAAATTCCCCGGCGGTTTTCACTCCTGGGACAATGTTCGCCGCGTAAAAATCATTGGAATCCGACAGGCCAAAGGTAACAGTTTTTGCTTCCATGCCTTTCACAGCTTCCAACGAGTTCCGGTCTTCGCCGTTGACAATAACTGTCTTTGCCATACGGGCGAATTTCCGAAAAGACGAAATTAGGTTATCCAGGGTTTTGAAGTATTCCATGTGATCCTCATCAATATTGAGAATCACAGCCATATCAGGAGACAACTGCAAAAACGTATCGACAAACTCGCAGGCCTCGCAGACCATTAGCTCTCCAGTTCCCGCCCGGCCGTTCCCGTCAATCAAAGGCAGGCGGCCGCCAATCACCGCGGTTGGGTCCTGTCCGCCTTCCATTAATATTTGGGTCAGCATGGAGGCGACGGTGGTTTTTCCATGGGTGCCGCACACGCCGATCACATGATCGTATTTTCTTGTGATGGCGCCTAAGGCAAGGGCGCGTTCCATCATGGGAATCCTTCGTTTGGCCGCCGCGACTAGCTCAGGGTTGTCCTTCATGATCGCGGCGGAATAGATGATTAGATCACTGCCCTCCACATTTTCCGGCGCATGGCCCAGCGTAACCGGGATGCCCAGCGCCCGTACCCGTTTCAGGGTATCGGTCTCATTGTTGTCCGATCCGGTGAGGGCATAGCCCTTTTCGTGCAGGATTTCGGCGATAGGGAACATACCCGCACCGCCAATGCCGATCATGTGAATATTTTTTGCGTTTTGCAGCAAAAGGTCTGTTTCACGCGGTTCTTTCAAACGCCAACACTCCAAACATATACAGATTCAACCAAGGGTTCCGGCCATGGTGGTATAATATCTATATTATACCACCATATTTTCCCTTTAACAACATTTTTTCCGGTTGCTCTCATATCCCATTTTATGCTACAATGCCAAAGGAGGTGAACGGCGTGAAGCCATTACCCGATTATGTTCTTCAATGTCTCTCGGTTTTTTTTGAGGCCGGCGTGGAAGCATTCCTGGTGGGCGGCTGCGTGCGGGATCTGCTGCTGGGAAGAACGCCTCAGGATTACGATATTGCCTCCGCAGCCCCACCCGAGCGGGTGATGGAGCTGTTTGACCATGTCGTTCCCACCGGCTTGCGGCATGGCACAGTAACGGTGCTTCTGAAGGAGGGCGCCGTTGAGATCACCCAGTTTCGGATGGATGGGGAATATAAGGATCATAGGCGGCCGGATACGGTCCGCCCCGCCTCGACCATTGTGGAGGATTTGTCCCGCCGGGACTTCACCATCAACGCTATGGCCCTGGGGCCTAAGGGGTTGGTTGATCCCTTTGGCGGGCTGGCAGATTGCCGCGCTAGGATCATTCGGGCGGTTGGGGATCCGTCGCGGCGGTTTTCAGAGGATGCGCTGCGGATTCTCCGTGCCTATCGCTTTGCCTGCCAGTTGGCATTTACCATTGAAGCGGATACAAAAGCCGCGGCTTTCCCGCTTTTTCCGCTGTTGGCGCATATTAGCCGAGAACGCATTTATGCGGAGCTATCAAAGGCGTTGTCCGGTTCTTGCCCTTCCCGGCTTACACCGTTTTTAAAAGCCGGCCCTCTTGCCTTTGCGGGGCTTCCGCCTTTAACCCGGCCTTACCCCGATGGACTTCCGGCCTTTTTACCGGTTCGAATTGCCGCCTTATGTTTTTTGTGCGGCTGCAGTGCGCAAAGCTTTTGTGCCGCTATGCGGTGCGACAAAGCAACGGCACGGGAAAGCAGGGCGGCCGAGGATTTCTTGCTTTCGCCGCTGCCCGCTTCGTCTGCCGGCTGGCGCAGGGCCTTGTCCGCATTCACAAAAGAAGAGCTGGAGCGATGGCTTGCAGCCCGGGAGATTTTAACGGGAGAATCGTCGGCAATGGCCCTGCAGCGCTTGCGGAAAACCGCCGATGCCCAGCCGCCGGTACACATGCGTGATCTGGCGATTACCGGCGAAGATCTATTGGCGCTGGGATACACGGGCCCCGCCGTAGGAAAGATTCTGCGCGGACTGCTGGAGGCCGTTTGGGAAAGCCCAGGCCTGAATCAAAAGAGCCGGCTTTTGGAGTTGGCGCGGCAATGGGGAAGATAATTCTCCTTCTTGTACAGGTTTCATAATTTTCGGCTTTTAAAATTGGCGGGGATAAGAATAAAAAGTTTAATTCTCCTCTTGCGAAATCTATATGTATGTATTATAATAGCATTTAGTGATTATTAAACCACAATATATTGTGTGGATGGCGCCCACGTATTGGAGCCGGCCCGCGTTGTTGGAATGACGGGTGCGGCGCCGGCTGGAGCGCGCAGCGGACATAGGCAAACCAAGTTCCGTCGAAGTGGTTTTTGCAGCGTCCCGGATCAATTTCGGCGGAGAAAAGCGAGGATAGAGAAGCATGATCAAAACCATCGTGAAGCGGGATGGCCGCCAGGCTGAGTTTAATGAGACCAAAATAGCCGATGCAATCTATAAAGCCGCGGAGGTCCTGGGCGGGAAGGATTACGATATGGCCCAGGATCTGGCGGGTCAGGTTGTAGAAAACCTGGAAGCCGTGGGGAACGACATGCCTTCTGTGGAACAGGTGCAGGATATGGTGGAAAAGGTGCTGATTGAAAACGGGCATGCCCGCACCGCCAAAGAGTACATTATCTACCGGGCGGAGCGCACCCGCCGCCGGGAAATGAACATGCGGCTAATGAAGATTTACGAAGGCCTTACCTTTAAAGCCGCAAAGGAAAATGATATTAAACGGGAAAACGCTAATATCAATGGCGACACCGCAATGGGAACCATGCTGAAATACGGGTCAGAGGGCGCCAAGCAGTTTTACGAAATGTTTGTGCTGCATCCAGACCATGCCAAAGCGCACGCCGAGGGGGATATTCATATTCACGATATGGATTTTCTGACCTTGACCACCACCTGCTGCCAGATCGATCTGGACAAGCTGTTTACCGGCGGATTTTCCACGGGGAACGGCTACCTGCGGGAGCCCAACGACATTGCCAGCTATTCCGCCTTGGCTTGCATTGCCATTCAGTCCAATCAAAACGACCAGCACGGTGGGCAGAGCATTCCCAATTTTGATTACGCCATGGCCAAGGGCGTAGCAAAGAGCTATCGGAAATTCTATCGTCAAAATATGGGTAAGGCGCTGGAACTCCTTTGCGGCGCGGAGGACGGCGAAGCAGAGGAAAAGGCCGCTATGGAGCGGGTAGAGCAGGAGAAGGGGCTGCGGCCGGTTTTGGGTAACGGCAACGGCTATTCCAAAGCGGAACGGGAGATTTTAGGGGAAGCCTACGATGCCGCGCTGATTGAGAAAGCCCAAAGGTTTGCCTTTAAACGTACGGAAAAGGAAATTGACCGGGCTACTTATCAAGCCATGGAAGCCCTGGTACATAACTTAAACACCATGCATTCCCGGGCAGGGGCGCAGATTCCCTTTAGCTCCATCAACTACGGAATGGATACCACGCTGGAAGGCCGCATGGTTATTAAAAATATCCTGCTTGCGACGGAAGCAGGCTTAGGAAACGGGGAAACGCCGATTTTTCCCATCCATATTTTTAAAATCAAGGAAGGCGTCAACTATAACCCGGGCGAGCCGAACTACGATTTGTTCCAGCTGGCCTGCCGGGTCAGCGCAAAGCGCCTTTTCCCCAATTTTTCCTTTCTGGATGCGCCCTTTAACGCCAAATACTATAAGCCGGGCCATCCGGAAACGGAATGCGCTTACATGGGCTGCCGTACCCGAGTCGTGGCCAACGCATATGATCCCACCCGGGAAATTATTTTTGGGCGGGGCAACCTTTCCTTCACTTCGGTCAACCTGCCCCGCATCGCCATTCGCAGCCATGGGGATATCAACCTGTTTTTTGAAGAGCTAGACCGAAAAAGCGATTTGATTATCGAACAGCTGCTGGAACGGTTTGAGATCCAGTGCAAGAAAAAAGTCCGCAATTTCCCGTTCCTTATGGGGCAGGGCGTATGGATCGACTCTGATACGCTGGGCCCGGACGACGAGATTCGCGAGGTTCTGAAGCACGGCACCTTGACCATGGGCTTTATCGGCTTGGCGGAATGCCTGAAGGCGCTCATCGGCGCGCATCACGGCGAAAGCAAGGAAGCGCAGAACCTGGGCTTGGAGATTGTCGGCTTTATGCGCAAAAAAATGGATGAAGCGACCAGAAAATACAATTTAAATTTTTCATTGATTGCTACGCCGGCGGAAGGTCTGTCCGGCCGGTTTGTGCGCATCGACAAGGAAAAATACGGGATTATCCCCGGCGTGACCGACCGGGAATATTACACGAATTCCTTCCATATCCCGGTGTATTATGAAATTTCCGCCATTGATAAAATCCGGCTGGAGGCGCCGTATCACGAGCTGACCAACGGCGGGCACATCACCTATGTGGAAATGGACGGGGATCCCACAGAGAATCTGGAGGCCTTCGAAACGGTCATTCGTGCCATGAAGGAAGCAGGGGTGGGATATGGTTCCATCAACCACCCCGTAGACCGGGATCCCGTGTGCGGATATACGGGCATTATCGGGGAGACCTGCCCTATGTGTGGACGCACGGAGGAAGAGCACGAGACGCCCTTTGAGCGGATCCGCCGGATCACCGGGTATTTGGTAGGAACGCTGGATCGGTTTAACAATGCGAAACGCGCTGAAGAGCGGGATCGGGTCAAGCACTGCGGGACAAGCGGCCGTAGCGGGAATTAACCGGCATAATTCTATTTGCTTTTCAACGCACAGAGCCATGCAGAACCCTCTCAGGTTTTGGATGGCTTTTGCATTTGCATGATCTAAACGGTAATTCAAGCAAAAAGCAGGGGATAAGCGCAGCCCATGGAAAGTTTCCTGTAAAAAGCGGATCACAGGGGAATTGTAATTTTTGCCAGGGTGTGATATACTATTATAAAAATGCAGGAATGGAAACAAAGGGGAATGCGTATGTCGATGGATTCATTTTCTGAACAGCTGATTAAACGGAGGAAAACCACGCTGGAAAAGGTAATGGTCGTTATCATGGGCGTTATGGCGGCGATTTTGATTGTGATGTTTATCATTCTTGCGGTCATTCCGGGCGGCGGCGCTTTTGGCTCTTTGTTCACTTTTTTCGGCTTGCTACTGGCCGCGGGAGCGGGTTATCTTGCTTATTTTGTTATCACCGGGACCAATATTGAATTTGAATATACCATCACAAACGGTTCGTTTGATGTGGATAAGATTATTGCCCAGCGGAAGCGCAAACGGCTTTTGAGCGTGGAATTAAAGGATTTTGAAAAATTTGGCGTTTACGTTTTGTCAGAGCACGCCCAGAAGAAATACGATCAGCAGATTCACGCTGCCGGAGGCTGGGGCGGGCCTTATTACTTCGGAGTAGTGAACGTCAAGGGAAAGGGGACGACGCTGGTCGTCTTCGAGCCGAATGAAAAAACTCTGGGTCTTGTAAAAAAATTTCTGCCAAGGCAGGTGGCAATAGATGCTTTCGGTCGGAACGGACTTAATTGAAATCAACCGGATTGCAAAGTCCCTGCAAAACCGATATTTTTTAGAAAAAATTTTTGGCCAGCGGGAATTGGAAGAGCTGGAAAAAAGAGGGCTGCCCGCCCAATCCGCGGCGGCAGCGTTTGCCGCTAAGGAGGCTTTTTCCAAAGCCATCGGAACGGGACTGACCGGTTTTTCCATGCGGGAGGTGGAAGTGCTGCATAATGATCGGGGCGCACCCTATTTCTATTTTACCGGCCGGGCTAAGGAACTGGTGGAGGGTAGGAATCTTCGGTTTAGTCTTAGCTTGACGCATTCGATGGAACTGGCGCAGGCCGTAGTGATTGCATACGAGCCGGAGGACCGGTTGGATTGCTGATTGCCATGGGCGCGGCCTCGCAGGGATGCGGGACGCGCCCTGTTGTATTTTTTGCTTTTGCCGCCCGGCGGCCAATTGCAGTCTGCGCTGGAAAAGAGCGTTTAACAGCAGATAAAGGAGAGCGCTGTCTTAAATGGCCTTTGGCGCAGATCATCGTGTCTTTCGTCATGGTATAAAAAGGAGCTTACGCTATGAAGTTGTGGACAGGAAAAACGATAAAGCAGGCAGAGGATCTGGCAGCCCAAAAAGGCATGACCCATCTGCGAATGATGGAAAACGCCGGCAGCGCTGCGGCTAAGGTGATTCGGGATCAATATTCAGTAGCAGGCACGGCGGTAACGGTGCTGGCGGGAAAGGGGAACAACGGAGGGGATGGGCTTGTCGTGGCCCGGAAGCTGTGCGAGGCGGGGGCTATGGTTCGGGTGATTTTATGCTGCGGGGCTCCTTCGTCTGATGATGCGCAGGAAATGTTGGGCCGATGCCGCAATTTGGATATTACCTTTTGCGATTACACTGTCGATGAACAGCAGGCCGCGCTGCTGTTAAAAACCTCCGACGTGATTGTGGATGCGGTTTTTGGCACCGGTTTTCACGGCGCGCCGCCGGCCGAGTTGGAGACGCTGTTTACCTTTGTCAACAGTCTGCCCGCTCCCGTTGTGGCGTTGGACATGCCCAGCGGCGCCAATGCCGACACGGGCGAAGTAGCCTCGGCATGTGTGCGGGCTGACTGTACCGTCAGTTTTTCTGGGAAAAAGGCGGGACAGGTGCAGTATCCTGCGGCGGAATACGTGGGCCATGTGCTAACCGTGGAGATTGGCCTGCCTGCGGATTCGCAAAACAGTGTGCTGACCCATATGCACGAGGTGGAAAAAGCCATGGCCTTTTCCTCTTTTCCCAAACGCCCTGCCAATTCCCATAAGGGGACTTTTGGAACAGCGGCGCTGTTTTGCGGCAGCAGGGGGATGGCAGGCGCGGCGGTGCTGTCTGCCAAAAGCGCGCTGCGCTGCGGCGCTGGGCTGGTTCGCCTTAGTCTGCCGGAGGAGATCTATCCCATTGCCGCGTCGCAACTGACGGAGGCGGTGCTGTCGCCTCTTTTGCAGACAAAGAGCGGAACCTTTTCTCGTTCCGCCTTGGAGCGGGCGCTGCAAACCGCCAAAAGCGCTACTGCCTGCCTAGTGGGATGCGGCTTGGGGGAGAACCCGGAAACGGAAGGATTCGTGCAGTATTTTTTGGAAAACTGCGAAACACCCATGGTATTGGACGCGGATGGTATAAATTCGCTTCGGGGGAATATAACTATATTAAAAGCAGTTAAGGCCCCGTTGGTGTTGACACCTCACCCGGGCGAAATGTCCCGTTTGATCGGAAAGCCGGTAAAGGAAATAAACGCCGACCGGGTGGGAACCGCCCTGCGTTTGGCGGAGGAAACTGGAGCGGTAGTGGTTCTGAAAGGCGCGGCGACGGTCACTGCGTGCCCTGCCGGAGAAGCCTTTATTAATCCCACCGGGAACTCCGGGATGGCGAAAGGCGGCAGCGGAGATGTTCTGGCGGGCATGATTGTGTCGTTTATGGCCCAGGGTATGTCGGCGGCTTCCGCGTCGGTGTGCGGCGTGTACCTACACGGGCTGGCGGGAGATCGGGCGGCCAGCCGCTTGTCCCGCCGCGGGATGCTCCCCAGCGATATGATCGGGGAATTGCCCGGGCTGCTTTTGGAAATTGAAGCAGTAGGTGAATCGAGTTGAAAATATGGAGAAAGCTGCTATGCGCCGGCCTTTCAGCAGCGCTGGTCTGCTCCCTGGCAGGCTGCAAGGGAGAAAAGATTCAAAAAACCGCCGAGGTTGAAGGAATTACCTGCACGGTAAAGGTCAATTATGGCGATTTAGATCTGGAGGGCCTGCTGCAAATGCCTAAAGAGGGCGCTCCCTCTGTAGAGCTGACCTCTCCGCCGTCTATGAAGGGGCTGAGGGCGGAACTGCAATCGGATGGGATCCATCTGAGCTATCAGGGCCTGCGGTATACGCTGCCTGCTGAAAAAATGCCTATAACATCGTTTGCGCAGGGCCTGTTCGAGGCAATGGAAGCGGTCAAAACCAATCAAAGCGGCACACAGAAGGGGGATAGTGTTTGCTATAATGGAGAGTGTTCCGCTGGGCAGTACGAAATGACAGTAGACGGCAAGACAGGACTGCCGACAGCTCTTGCCTTGCCAGGCATCGGCTTTTCCGCATCGCTGTGCGATTATCAGTGAATGACGTCAACACCTGTAAATAGAGAAGCCCGAATATTTGTTCGAGCGCCAAACCACTATATCTAGTGGTTTGGCGCTTTTTTGCATACAATTGGATAAAATTTCTTCTTTTTTTTATAAAAAAAGAAAAGGACAAGCAGTTGCTTTTCTCTTTTTGTATGCCTATAATTGAATCAAAAGTGGAGCAAAGTGGAGCAAAGTGGATGGTTTTAAACAGCGATGCCCCTAATGCCCTATAGACCTGAAGGAAGGCAGAGGCGCCGGACACGATGTTGATTGGTGAATTCCAGCATAATATCGACAAAAAGGGCCGCGTTTTCATTCCCGCGAAGCTGCGCGATGATTTGGGCGAAAGCTTTGTGGTCTCGAAAGCGCTGGACGGTACGCCGTGCCTGTTTGTTTATTCCTTGGAGGAATGGCAGCGCCTCAACGATAGGTTAAAGGAAACCTCGTTTGTCAAGGCGCGCAGTCTCCAACGTTTTTTCTTTGGCGGCGCCGTTCAGATGGAATACGACGCTCAAGGGCGGGCGTGTATCCCGCAGAATCTTCGGGAGTACGCTGGGCTTGCCGAGGGAGAAACCGCCACCATTGTGGGTGCGTCCAACCGCATTGAAATTTGGAACAGCGAGCAGTGGCGGGAGGAGATGGACAAGATCACACCGGAGACCATAGTGGATATTTTGACCGATCTGGACTTTTAAGGTAAGGAGCGTTTGCCATGTTTTCCCATCAGCCGGTGCTGCTGCATGAAGCGGTGGAAGCCCTGCATATCCGGGAAAATGGGATATACGTGGACGGGACAGCTGGCGGCGGCGGACACAGCGAAGCCATTGTCAAGCGCTTAACCGGCGGAAGGCTGATCGCTCTGGATCAGGATCCTGATGCGGTGAAAGCAGCCGCGGAGCGGCTAGCGCCTTATTCGCAGGCACAGGTGATCCATTCCAATTTTCGGAGAATCGGATCTATTTTGGATTCTCTGGGGATTGAGAGGATTGATGGTTTACTGCTGGATCTGGGCGTGTCCAGCCACCAACTGGATACGCCGCAGCGCGGATTTTCCTATCAGGCCGACGCGCCGCTGGATATGCGCATGAGCAGGGAAGGGGCCACAGCCGCCGATTTGGTTAACGCCTTAACGGTGGAAGAGCTATCCAGTCTCTTTTTCCGGTATGGAGAGGAAAAGTTCAGCCGGAAAATTGCCGCAGCCATCGTGCGGGAGCGGGAAAAGGCTCCGGTTTTGACCACTGTTCAGTTGGCTCAAATCGTTTGCGGCGCGGTTCCTTTTGCCGCGCGGCGGGACGGGCATCCCGCGCGGCGGGTGTTTCAAGCGCTGCGCATCGCGGTGAACGGCGAGCTGGACGTGATCCCCCAGGCGATTGAAGCCGCATTCGAGCGGTTAACGGTGGGCGGCGTAATCGCGGTGATCACCTTTCATTCCTTGGAGGATCGCATTGTAAAGCAGCAGCTTGCGGCTCTGTGCCGGGGCTGTGAGTGTCCGCCGGATTTTCCCGTTTGCGTGTGTGGGAAAACGCCTCGGGCGAGGACTTTGACCCGCAAGCCGCTGGAGGCTTCCCGGCAAGAATTGGAAAGAAACCCGCGCAGCCGCAGCGCTAAGCTGCGGGCCATTCAAAAAATTGAGCAGAAAGGAGACGGTTCCCATGCGCTATTCTAAAGAAAGCGTCGCTTACGATTACGAGCTTTTTGCCCCCAGGTCCCCGAAAACGGAACAAAAAATTGTCGCATTACCGGCTAAAAAGGCAAGGGCGGCGGCCCGGCCAGCGGCCAAAGCGCAGGCGAGGCCGAAATCCTTTACTACGTCTGCCGGAAAGATTTTGCTGGCGGGCGTGATCGTGGCTATGCTGTGCATGATGCTGTTCACCAGAATGAGGATCACAGAAACCCAAAGCGAAATTGCCCGGGCAACTACGCAGCTGGAAGAGCTGAAGGCAGAGGAGGTCCGGCTGAGCATGGAACTGGAAAACAAAACCAGCTTTGAAAACGTAGAACAGCTCGCTCAGGCGATGGGAATGCAAAAAGCGCAGCCTTACCAAATTCATTATGTGTCTTATGCGTCCGGCGATAGGGCTGAGGTGCTGGAGGATGACAAAAGCAACGTGTTGTCTATTTTGTCCGATCTGATCCGCCGTGTGGTGGAATAGATTAACCAGCTTTGCAATATGATTAAATGAGCCGCGGACAACGGCGGAGGAAATAAGGAAATGAAAAGCGGGAGTTGAGACCTACTCGACTCTCGTTTTTGGGCAACTATAGGGAGTGAGCTTTTGTGACCAAAGGGCCGACCAAGCAAATGTGGAAAAGAATATTATGCATTGTTATCGTCCTGGCTTTAATGGGCTTCGGCACCATAACCGCACGGCTGTTCCAGCTGATGGTGGTGGACGCGGAATTTTATCAGCAGAAAGCGCTGGAGCAGCAGCTTCGGGATGTGGAGGTTCCCGCCAAGCGGGGGACGATTTACGACAGTAATATGAACGTGCTGGCCTCTAGCGCGTCCGCCTGGACCGTGTATGTAACGCCCACGGATATAAAGGATGACGCGGAGCGGAGCCTGATTGCCGACGGCCTATCCGAAATTTTGGATATGGACCGGGAAAAAATCCTGGAAATTACCAAAAAGAAAACCGGGTATGAAAAGGTGAAGGAAAAGCTGGAAAAGCCGGATGCTGATCAAGTGCGGCAGTTCGTTTCTGAAAACAATTTAGGTTCTATTGTTGGCTTAGATGAAACCACCAAGCGGTACTATCCCAACGACAACCTAGCCTCCACAGTGCTGGGCTTTGTCGGAACGGACAATCAAGGATTGGCCGGATTGGAGGCCTATTACGACGAGACCCTGACAGGAACTCCCGGACGGGTAGTGGCAGCCAAAAACGCGCGGGGCGCTGATATGCCCTTCAGCTACGAGAAAATGATTGACGCCAAAACAGGAAATTCCCTCGTGCTGACCATTGACCAATATATCCAATATGTAGTGGAAAAGCACCTCAGTAAGGCGATTGAGGACAACAACGTCACCAGCCGGGGCTGCTGCATCGTGATGGATGTGAATACCGGCGGCGTATTGGCCATGGCGACTCTGCCTGATTTTAATCCAAATGAGCCTTTTGTGATTTACGACCAGGAGGCAGCGGCAGAAATCGAAAAGCTTACTGATAAAGAGGAAAAGGCCAAGGCGAGAAGCGAAGCGCAGAACCAGCAATGGCGGAACAAGGCGGTGTCCGACACCTACGAGCCCGGTTCGGTTTACAAAATCGTCACCGGCTCCGCTGCCATCGAGGAGGGTACCGTCACGCCATCCTCCACTTTTGAGTGTCCCGGCTATATCCAGATTGCCAACCGGCGAATTTCCTGTGCCAAGCATGAGGGACACGGACATCAGACCCTGGCGCAGGCGTTTATGAATTCCTGCAACCCAGCGTTTATCACCATTGGTCAGAAACTGGGCCTGGACAGCTTTACCGCCTTCCGGGAGGCATTCGGCGTCACCTCCCGCACCGGCATTGACCTGCCCGGTGAATCAGATCCCATCTATCATGCGAAAAAAGATATGGGCGTGGTGGAATTGGCCTCGGAATCCTTCGGCCAAACCTTTAAGGTCACGCCAATCCAAATGATCACCGCCGTGGCCGCGGCTGTCAACGGAGGAAATTACTACCAGCCTCATCTGGTTAAGCAGGTGCTGGATGAAAATCAAAATATCGTAAAAACCACCGACGTCACCCCAAAACGGCAGGTTATTTCCCAGCAGACCAGCGAAATGCTGCGGGGCTTTCTGGAAGGCGTTGTGAAAGAGGGATCGGGTAAAAACGCATATATTCCTGGCTATCGCATTGGCGGCAAGACGGGAACCTCCCAAAAACTGGACAGCGAGGATGAATCCGCCCGCATTTCTTCCTTCTGCGGTATCGCGCCGGCGAACGCTCCACAGATTGCCGTTCTAATGTTTCTGGACGAACCTCATGGCCCCATTATTTACGGCGGCACGATTGTCGCGCCGGTAGTGGGGGATATCCTGGAGGAGATCCTGCCGTATCTGGGCGTGCAGCCTCAGTATACCGAGGAGGAAAAGGAAGCCTTGGATGTGGCTACTCCAGATGTGATCGGCAAGAAGACCGATGCGGCCAAGTCTGCGGTGACTAGTCAAAACCTGGAATGTAAGGTAGTCGGGGAAGGCGATACCGTCATGCAGCAGGTGCCCGGCGCTGGGCAGCCTATCCCTAAGGGAGGGACGGTGGTGCTTTACACCGGTAAGGTGACCCAAAACACCAAGGTTCCTAATTTTATGGGGATGACGCCGTCGCAGGCAAACGCGGCCGCCGCAAACGCCGGGGTGAACATACGATTGTCCGGCGCGGTAGAATCGGCAGGAGCAACCGTTCAGGCACAGAGTATAGACAAAGATACGCCCGTGTCCATGGGAACCATTGTAACCATTGAATTCAGAGAAAACATCAACGTAGAGTAGCAAAGCGGTATCAATGGCCGCTGCACGACAGGAAGGGTTTGAACAGCCATGAAATTAAGAGAGCTAACGGGCCGCTCTTTTGGAGAGTGGGATGACCTTGAGGTGACCGGCGTTGCCAACGATACCCGGCATATGAAGGCGGGCAGCGCTTTTGTCTGTATCGACGGTACGGTGGAAGACGGGCATCAATATGCAAAACAAGCGCTGGAAAAAGGCGCCGCGGTATTGATTACCCAGCGCGATACGGGGCTTTCCCCCCAGGTGATCGTGGAGGATACCCGCAAGATTTATGCAGAAATGTGCGCTAATTATTTTGGCCGTCCTGCGGAGCACTTAAAGTTGATCGGTATAACGGGAACCAATGGGAAAACCACCACTTCTTATCTTATAAAAGAAATTTTTGAAGCCTGCGGGTATAAAACCGGGCTCATCGGCACAATTCAGAACATGATTGGGGAAGAGGTGCTGTCTGCAAAAAATACCACGCCGGATCCTTATGAGTTGCATTCCCTTCTGGATTTAATGTATAAGGCCGGATGTAAAGTTGCCGTGATGGAGGTTTCCTCTATGGCGCTGGATCAAAAGCGTGTGGAGGGGCTGCGGTTTGCCGCCGGCATTTTTACAAACCTGACCCAGGATCATCTGGATTACCACGGCACCATGGAGAATTACCTGGCCGCTAAACAAAAGCTGTTTGCCGCCAGTGATGTGTCTGTGGTAAATCTGGACGATTCATATGCAGGGGAAGTGTTGCGCGCCGCGGCGGGAAAAACCGTTACCTATTCTGTGAAAGACAGCAGCGCCGACTTTCAGGCACGCGCGCCCCGGTATCGTCCGGATGGCGTGGACTTTGAATTTTTGAGCATCGGGATGATTGGCCGCGTGCATTTTCCGATTCCCGGCGCGTTTTCCGTATACAACGCCCTGGCGGCAGGCGCCGCTGCCGTTTCGGCGGGCCTGCCCTTTGCCCAGGTGGTGGAGGCTTTGTCCTGTGCTAAGGGGGTGAAGGGCCGTTCGGAGGTGGTTCCCACCGGCCGGGACTTTACGATTATCATTGATTATGCCCACACCCCCGACGCACTGCGGAATATCATTGGTTCTCTAAATCGGATTAAGGGAGAGGGCCGCCTGGTCACTTTATTTGGATGTGGCGGCGATCGTGATAAAACGAAACGCCCTCTTATGGGCGCGCAGGCGGCACAAGGGTCGGATTTTGTAATTGTTACCTCTGACAATCCCCGTTCTGAGGATCCGGCCGGGATCATTTCGGATATTTTAAAGGGAATGAAGGGGACGGATACGCCCTACGAGGTGGTGAGCAGCCGGAAGGAAGCGATTCATTATGCTGTCCGTCACGCCCGGCCGGGAGATATTATTTTACTGGCCGGGAAAGGGCACGAGACCTATCAGGTGCTCAAGGACGGCACCATCCACCTGGATGAGAGGGAGATTGTTCGGGAAGCGCTGGAACAAAACTAAAAATCCCCATTTTTTGCGGCCGTGCAGGAGTATACTAATACAACAGCTTTGATTCGGGAGGTACGTGGTATGAATGGATTTCCGCCAGTGCTTGCGGCGGCAGCCGGGTTTGCTTTAACAGCGTTTCTCGGTGTTTTTCTGGTTCCGTATCTGAAAAAACTTAAATTTGGGCAAACTATTTTGGACATTGGTCCCAAATGGCATAAATCCAAAGAAGGCACCCCCACCATGGGCGGGCTGATGTTCATAATCGGCACGGTTCTTGCGGTGGGTATCGCGTTTCTTACGGCGTACCTCGCCGGGTATACAGAGCTCTTTTCCGAAATGGGGCGGAGCATCCGCTTGGTTCGGGTTTTGGCTGGAATCCTAATGGCCCTGTGTATGGCCTTCATCGGATTTATGGATGATTATATTAAGGTGGTCAAAAAGCGCAATTTGGGTCTGACCGCCCGGCAGAAAACCTTTTTGCAGTTGCTGGTCGCGGCGGGATACCTGCTGGCATTATATTTTTCCGGTATGGATTTCACGATCCTCCCCTTTATTGGCTCGGTTGATATTGTCAGCGGATGGGGACTTTTGTTTTGGCCGGTGGCCCTAATCTTTATTTACGGGTTTACCAACGCTGTAAACCTCACCGACGGAATAGATGGACTGGCAACCTCGGTCACGTTGGTGGTTTCCCTGTTCTATATGCTGGCGGCGGGCATTCTCAATTATTTGGGGATCAATCTTTTGGCGGCGGCTTTAGCGGGAAGCTGCGTCGGCTTTTTGCTGTGGAATTTTCACCCGGCTAAGATCTTCATGGGAGACACCGGCTCCATGTTTTTAGGCGGCATGGTGGTGGCGCTGGCTTTTGGCGTCGACCGCCCAGTGCTGCTGTTCCTTGCGGGAATTCTGTATTTAATGGAAGCGATGTCGGTGGTGATTCAGGTTACGTACTATAAAAAGACCAAAAAGCGCCTGTTTAAGATGAGCCCTATCCACCATCATTTTGAAATGAGCGGCTGGAGGGAAGAAAAAATCGTTTTGGTCTTTTCAGCGGTGGCACTCATCGGCTGCGCGCTGGCGATGCTGCCGGTTTATTTTAACTGGTAAACTGATTTTAGGGAAGGGCATGGTTGACGCATGAGGAAGCCTGAGCCAAAAGGAAATAAGGAGAAGAGCCGGCTGCTTGCCCGGGGCGGAGTGGATATCCCATTTCTCTCCATTGTTTTAGTGCTGCTGACCATCGGCCTTGTCATGCTCTTTTCAGCCAGCTACGCTTATGCTGACGTGGTTTATGGAGACAGCACGCGATTTATCGTCAGACAGGCAGGCTTTGCCGCAGTGGGATTGGTCGCAATGTATGTGGCGTCCCGGCTGAACTATCAGGTGCTTCGGGCAGCGGCATGGCCTCTGTATATTTTTTCCATTGTGTTGCTGGTGGTGGTGCTCTGTCTTCCGCCGTTACAGGAAGGCTTTGACTTTAAGCGCTGGATTGTTATCGGCCCGATTAACTTTCAGCCGTCGGAAATTGCGAAATTTTCCCTGATTTTACTGTTCTCGTCTTTAATATCCCTCAATTATAAAAAAATGCAGACCTTCCGGTTTGGTATTCTGGTGTTCGGAGGCCTGCTGGGAGCTGTGTGCGCTTTGGTGGTGGTGGAGCCTCATCTGTCAGCGACGGTTTTGATTTTCACCATCGGTTTAGTGCTGATGATCGTCGGCGGGATTAAAATTCGCTGGGTCGTTGCGGGAGGACTCGGCGGCGTCGGGCTGGCGGCGGTGGCGATTCTCACCGGCATTGTCAGCTACGGCTCCAGCCGGATTCAGTATTGGCTAGACCCATGGGCGGCGCCCCGGGCGGAGGGGTACCAGACAATTCAATCCCTGCTGGCGGTAGGCTCCGGCGGGTTTATCGGCAGAGGCTTGGGCAATTCCAGCCAAAAGTACCTGTGGGTTCCCGAACCACAAAACGACTTTATTTTCTCCATCGTCTGCGAGGAATTGGGTTTTGTCGGCGCGGCGATTATCGTAATTCTTTTTGGTCTGCTGGTCTGGCGGGGATTTGTCATCGCCATGCGCTCTCCGGATAAATTTGGCTGTCTTCTAGTCATTGGCCTGACCTTTCAGGTGGGCTTGCAGGCGGCGCTGAACATGTTGGTTGTAACCAACACCATCCCAAACACGGGCATCTCCCTCCCATTTTTCAGCTATGGCGGCACCGCCCTGCTGATGCAGTTGGGACAGATGGGGATCATTCTCAGTATCTCCCGGGCGGGGCGAACACAGAAAACGTGAGGAGGACGGCGTAATGCATATTTTACTGGCGGCCGGCGGAACGGCCGGGCATATCAACCCGGCTTTGGCGGCGGCGCAGAGGCTTTTGCACTCTCACCCGGACTGCAAAATTTCCTATATCGGCAACCGAGCCGGTATGGAAGCAAGACTGGTTCCGCAGGCGGGGATCCATTTTTATCCCATTGATGTGGCCGGCTTTCAGCGGAAGCTGAGTTTAGAAAATATCAAACGCAATGTCGACGCGTTTTATAAAATGTTTGCCTCCACCAAACAGGCTGAACGCTTGCTGCGGGAATTAAAGCCCGATGTGGCAGTGGGCTTCGGCGGATATGTCAGCGGCCCCGTGATTCGCAAAGCGGCTAAAATGGGGATCAAAACCGCTACCCATGAGCAGAACGCCTTTCCCGGCATGACTACAAAGGCCCTATCCAAGCTGGTGGATGTGGTGATGCTGGCCATGCCGGAGGCGCAGCGATACCTGCCTGCCGGCAAACGATATGTCCACACGGGCAACCCCGTCCGGCAGCCTGTTTTGGACGCGACTCGCAGCAGCGCGAGAAAAGCTCTGGGAATTCCCGAAGATGCTCTTATGCTTCTGTCCTTTGGGGGGAGCTTGGGCGCGCGGCGAATTAACGAAGCCGTTGCAGAACTGCTGGCATGGCATAAGGGAAAGTACTATCATTACCACGCTATTGGGAAATACGGCATGGACTGGATGCCCGCCCTGCTGCGGGAAAAGGGCGTGGATTATCCGCATATTCCCACCCTGCGGATTACGGAATATATTAACGATATGGATCGGTGCATGGCTGCTGCGGATCTGGTCGTCTGCCGGGCGGGGGCCATTACCCTCGCCGAGCTGCAAGCGGTTGGCAAGCCTTCCATTTTAATTCCCTCCCCCAATGTGGCGGAAAACCATCAGTATTACAACGCCAAAACCCTGGCCGACAAAAACGCCGCCGTGCTGATAGAGGAAAAGGAGCTGACAGGGCAGGGGCTAATTGAAACGGTGAAGCAGCTTTTTGAAAATCCTAAAAAGCTGGCCCAAATGGGCAAAAACGCCGCAAGAGACGCGGTATTGGATGCCAATGAGCGGATTTACCGCGTTTTAATGGAGCTTTACGCCTCACGCTGACTGAACCCAATTTCACCCCCCGGCATAGTATGAACTGAATGTTCATGCGCGATTGCTAAGGGGTGGAAATGAATGGCAAAATTATTGGTAAACGGCGGACGGCGTTTGAGCGGCGAGCTGTCGATACATGGAGCGAAAAACAGCGCTTTGCCCTTATTGGCGGCGGCCATCCTCTGTCAGGGCAAAACGGTCATACATAATTGCCCCGATTTATCCGACGTGGATGCAGCCTTTCGAATTCTGCGGCATCTGGGATGCGGAGTCCGGCGGGAAAACGATATGGTGGTCATTGATGCGGAAAGCATTGAAACCAGCGAAATCCCCACAACGCTCATGCGGGAAATGCGGTCGTCTATTGTGTTTTTAGGCGCAATTGCCGCCCGGACGGGGCGAGCAAAGCTATCTTTTCCCGGGGGATGCGAACTGGGGCCGCGGCCCATCGACCTGCATTTGGCCGCGTTGAAAAAGCTGGGCTTGACAATTGAGGAGGATCACGGCTTTCTCGATTGCCGTTCTGACGTTCCCCTGCGGGGGGCCGATGTAATATTTCCTATTTCCAGCGTTGGCGCAACGGAAAATGTCATGCTGGCGGCGTCCTTGGCAAAGGGAACGACAACGATTCACAATGCCGCTCGGGAGCCTGAAATTTGCGATCTGGCGGCCTTTTTAAATGCCTGCGGCGCGGATATCCGCGGAGCGGGAGAGAGTATTGTGGAGATTCGCGGCGTCAAGACCTTGACCGGCTGTGAATACACTGTTATGCCCGACCGGATCGCCGCCGCGACTTACATGGCCGCCGCTGCGGTGACGGGAGGCGAGCTGGATTTGCTAAACGTGGTGCCCGAGCATGTCAAGCCAATTGTGCCAGTGTTTGAAGAGGCAGGATGCCGGCTGCGTTTTTGGGGAAATAACCTAACCATCCAAGCTCCTGCGCGGCTCAGCAGCATGCATCACGTTGTAACCGGCGTGTTTCCTGGCTTCCCCACCGACGCGCAGCCCACCACCATGGCTATGGCGGCAGTGGCCCGGGGTAATTCCATGTTTGTGGAAACCATTTTTGAAAACCGCTTTAAACAGGTGGGTGAGCTTGCGCGATTAGGCGCCAAAATTAAGGTGGACGGGCGGGTAGCCGTGGTAGAGGGCGTGGAAAAGCTATCCGGCGCGCCAGTTATGGCGACTGATCTGCGGGGCGGCGCATCCTTAGTGATTGCGGCACTGGCGGCGGAAGGCACGACCTCGATTGACGAAATACACCACATTGACCGGGGCTATGAACGCATGGAGGAGACCCTGTGCGCTGTGGGAGCGGATATCCAGCGAGTTTAGCGGCCAATGGCCGGAAAGGAATGGAACAATGGCGGAGGTCAAAAGGGAACAGGCTATGGCGAAAAACGGGGCTGCGCGGCGAAGAAAACGGCATAGTTCCCGTATTTTGCTTTATATTATGCTGGCGCTGACGGCAGCGGCGGTACTGGCCGCACTGTCCCTCAGCGTCTGGTTTCCTATTGACACGGTGCGCGTGGAGGGAAAATCCTCCTACACCGCGGAGCAGATCATCGCCGCCGCCGAAATTCCGAAAGGCAAAAATCTGCTTTTGGCCAATCTTTCCGGGGTGGAGGCCAAGCTGAGAAAATCTTTACCTTATATTGGATCGGCAGAGGTTTCCAAACGTCTGCCGGGGACGGTGGTTATAAAGGTCACTGCTGTCACGCCCTCATTTCAGGCAGCGTTTAACGGGAGATATCTTCTGCTGGATCAAAATTACAAGGGCCTTGAATGGGTGGACAAGCCTCAAAGCGGCGTGCCTGTTTTGCAGGGGATGCAGCTGAAGGAGCAGACGCTGGGGCAGGAAATCACCTTTGAGGTCCGGGAGGAAAAGCAGGCGCTGGATCAGGTGGTTCAGGCGCTCCAGGCTGAAGAGGTTTCGCAGATCAGTGAAATTCGGTTTTCCGGGGTATACGATATCAGCCTGATCTATGAAAACCGCATCATGTTCCAGCTGGGTTCTGCATCCGACGTGAATTTAAAGCTGCAACGGGCCATGACTATTGTGGAAAGCATGGGGGCGGATAAGCAGGGCGTTTTAAATCTCAGCCGTCTTCCGTCGGATGAACGGGTGTATTTCACCCAGAAAAGCATAACGGCCGTAAATACGTCAAATTCCACACAACCGGTCATCGTTGAAACAACAGGCGCTTCACAAACCAAGTAAATATGGAAAAAAACGGATAATTGCGACAAAAAATGCGAAATAGCGGTTGAAATTTGAAAGAAAGCATGGTAAAATACCACTATAATCATGTAGTATGACTTCTTATGAGTTCACGATAAACATTGGAGGATGATAAAAATGGCTTTTGAGGTTTCCAAAGAGCTGGATGATGTGGTGCAAATCAAGGTCATCGGCGTCGGCGGCGGCGGCGGGAATGCCGTCAACCGGATGGTGAAGGCCGGTGTACAGGGCGCGGAGTTTATTACAATTAACTCCGACCGGATGGCATTATATAATTCCATGGCGTCCAATAAAATCCAGATCGGCGAAAAATTGACGCATGGCCAGGGCGCCGGCGCTGATCCCGAAAAGGGCGAGAAGGCCGCGGAAGAATCCCGCGACGATATTATTAATGCTCTGAAGGGCACTGATATGGTCTTTATCACAGCCGGTATGGGCGGCGGCACCGGAACGGGTGCGGCCCCTGTGGTAGCGGCTATTGCTAAGGAAATGGGGATTCTTACAGTTGGCGTTGTGACCAAGCCCTTTGCGTTTGAGGGCAAGCGCCGCATGACCCAGGCGGAGGTGGGAATCAAGGAGTTGTCCAAGCACGTGGATAGTCTGATTGTCATCCCCAATGAGCGGCTGAAGCTGGTTTCCGAGCAGAAAATCACCCTGACCAATGCCTTCGAGGTGGCTGACGATGTACTGCGGGAAGGCGTGCAGAATATTTCTGAGCTGATCAAGGTTCCCACGATGGTGAATTTGGACTTTGCCGATGTAACTGCTGTCATGAAGGACGCGGGGTATGCGCACATGGGTGTGGGCCGCGCATCTGGCCGTGACAAGGCGGAGGTCGCTGCGCACGCGGCTATCACCAGCCCGCTGATCGAGACCTCTATGAACGGCGCGAAGGGCGTGATCATCAGCATTACCGGTTCGCCGGACATTGGGTTGGAAGAAGTCGAATTGGCTTCGTCCATTGTTGCCGACGCTGCGCATCCCGATGCAAACATTATTTGGGGCGCGTCGATTGACGATGCGATGGATGACGAGATCCGCATTGTCGTGATCGCCACTGGCCATGGCGACGGACAGAAGCAGAGCGCAACTGCCGAGCTTTTCGGCTTGGGAGATGACGATTTTGACGTGCCTTCCGCCGTATCTTCTGACTCTGGCGCCGGCGTCAGCAGCCAGTCGGACGATGATTATTATGACGTTACCCAGATTTTCAGCCGCAAGTAAATAAACATAGGAGCAAAAACGGCGTAGGGGGAGACTCTGCGTCGTTTTCTGTTATGCTTTGCAAAAAACGTCCGGCGGAAATAATGGCCGGTAAAAGGATCTATGATAAAGGAGCGCCCCCAAATGGACTGGACGGAACTGACCCTTGCGGTCAAAGCCGAGGATACAGGCCCTGCCTGCGATATTGTCGCGCTGGTATCTCCCGACGGATTTTACCTGGAGGACTATTCCGATTTGGAGGCAGGCGCGCGTGAAATCGCACATATTGATTTGATTGACGAGACTCTGCTCCACAAGGACAGGGGAACTTCTCTTTTACACATTTATATCAGTCCCGATCAAAGTCCAGATGAGTCGGTTCAGAGCCTGACCGCTTTGTTAGACAGCGCCGGCATTGAGCACCGGCTGGATCAGGGAAATATTCGGGAAGAGGATTGGGCCAACAATTGGAAGCGGTACTTTCATGCCCAGCCGGTGGGGAAAAGGCTGCTGATCCTGCCCAGTTGGGAAACGGCGGAAAGTCAGGAAGGCCGCAGGATTTTGAAAATTGATCCCGGCGCGGCGTTTGGAACGGGAACCCATGCTACCACCCGGCTTTGTTTGGAAACGATGGAGGAAACCGTCCGGCCCGGAATCTCCGTGCTGGATTTGGGATGTGGCAGCGGAATTTTATCCATCGCCTCCATGCTGCTGGGCGCTTCAACCGTCACAGGGGTGGACATTGACCCCCTGGCAGTGCGGACGGCGGAGGAAAACGGGCGTAAAAACGGCCTTGAGCGGCCAGCGTATACCATGCTGTCAGGAGATCTGACCGATTGTGTGACAGGGCGGTTTGATCTAATAACCGCCAATATTGTAGCGGATGTAATTATTCGTCTGTGCCGGAAGGCGGCGGAGTATTTAAACCCCGGCGGGCGGTTTATCGCCTCTGGGATTATTGAAAGCCGGGAACCGGAGGTGCTGACTGCTCTAGCGGGGGCCGGTCTGAGCGTAACGACCCGGAAGGAGCGGGAAGGCTGGCTGTGTTTTGCATGCAGCCGGCTGTCATAAGAGGAGAAAGGCTGGAAGGCCGAGCAAGAAAGGTTGATGCAACAAAATGCTGCAATTTGAAGAATTGAGATTGAAACTGACAGGATATGAGGCCGAGTTGAAGGACCTGGGCGAGGCGATTGGTATTATTCCGCTGCAAGAGCAAATTGGGGAGCTGGAGCAGCAAACAGCCGCCCCCGGCTTTTGGGATGATCCTGAGAATTCCCAGAAGGTTATGCAGAAGGTCAGCCAATTAAAAACGAAGGTAAAGGCCTATGAGGATTTAAAACAGGACTATGAAGATACGCTGACTTTGATTGAACTGGCCAATGAGGAAAATGACGAGTCTTTGTTGGATGAAGTGACGAAAGGCGTTGACCGAGTCATCGCTACCATGGAAGAGCAGCGGCTTTCTACCCTGCTAACGGGGGAATACGATGGCAAAAACGCCATTCTGACCTTTCATGCCGGCGCAGGCGGGACAGAAGCGCAGGACTGGGTGGAAATGCTGTTCCGCATGTATCAGCACTGGGGCGAACGCCATGGCTTCAAGGTCAAAACGCTGGATTTTCTGGATGGGGAAGAAGCGGGGCTGAAAAGCGCTGTGGTGCTGGTGGAGGGCCTGAACGCATACGGGTATTTAAAAAGCGAGTCGGGGGTGCACCGCCTGGTACGGGTCTCGCCGTTTGATTCCTCCGGCCGCCGCCATACCTCTTTTGCCTCACTGGAGGTCATGCCGGAAATCGACGACGATGTGGACATTGAGATAAACCCCGATGAAATCAAAGTGGACACCTACCGTTCCAGCGGCGCGGGCGGCCAGCACGTTAATAAAACCGAGTCGGCCATCCGGATCACCCATATCCCCACAGGGATCGTGGTGGCTTGCCAGAACGAGCGAAGCCAGCACCAGAACCGGGAAGTCGCCATGCGGATGCTGAAATCCAAGCTGATGGAAATTAAGGAGCGGGAGCATCTGGAACGCATTGAGGACATTAAGGGCGTGCAAAAGGAAATCGGTTGGGGCTCTCAAATCCGGTCATATGTTTTTATGCCCTACACGCTGGTGAAGGATCACCGCACGGGGTTTGAAATGGGCAACATCGGCGCTGTGATGGATGGGGATATCGACGGGTTCATCAACGCCTACCTGAAGGCCGCTTCCCTGGGCGAGCTGGGAAATTACGGCGACTGATTCCGATTGCTTGGACCGGGGGCGATGAATATGGATAAACGCTGAATCGGCTGAAAAAATGAACTTTTTATAGGTTTTTAGCAACCATTTGCACACCTTTGCCCTTTTTTTCGTATAATGGCAGGAAAGAGCTGTGACGGACGGAAGGGAGCGGCGTTTATGAGACGAATGGGAAAAAGGCGGCGGGCAAGGCCACTGTGGATGCTGTTTATTTTTTTGCTGACGGCGGTGATCGTTGCCGCTTTGATCGACCATCAGCTGCGGCCTATTGTTCGAAAGATGGCGTCTAACCAGGCGCAGATCATCGCTACCCGAATGATCAACGACGCGGTGATGCGGCTGCTGTCAGAGGAAAATATCACATATGAAAGCCTGATTCGGCTGAACACTGACGAAAATCAGCGCATAACCTCTTTGGAAACCAATGTGGGGCAGATCAATTTGCTGAAAACCCAGGTGGCCGAAGTGGTTTTAAAAACCGTGGAGGAATATGATGAAGCCGCGGTGCAGGTGCCGTTTGGTAATCTGCTGAACAGTGAGTTTTTGATGGGCCGGGGGCCAAAAATCCCGATTCGGTTTAATCTGACCGGAACGGTCCAGCCGGAAATAGAAAGCGAGTTTTCCTCCGCCGGCATCAATCAAACCTACCACCGCATTACCCTGCGGATTCCGGCCAAACTATATGTAATCATTCCCGGCTTTGACACGGCGGCTGAGATCAATACGGAATGTTTGGTAGCGGAGACGGTGATTGTCGGTATCGTTCCAGAGACCTATTTGAAGGCCGATGGGTTGACGCTTTCCTCCGGCACGGCTGCGGGAAACCAGGAATAAATTGCACAGAACCCGTTTGGCTTGCGGCCGAACGGGGAGGAGGATCTGAATGGAACAGCAGGACAGGAAACGGATCGAAGAGCTGCGGGAGCAGTTGAACTACCACAGCTATCGGTATTATGTGCTGGACGATCCCGAAATCTCTGATTTTGATTACGACCGGCTTTTGCGCGAGTTGGAAGCCCTGGAGGAACAATATCCCGATGCGGTGACGCCGGATTCTCCCACCCAGCGGGTGGGAGGCGCGGTAAGCGATTTGTTTACCCCTGTGCTCCACCAGGTGGTTATGGAAAGCCTACAGGACGCTTTTTCCTATGAGGAACTGTTGGAATTTGACCAAAAGCTGCGGGAAGAATTCCCCCATGTGACCTATTCCGTAGAACCGAAAATTGACGGCCTTTCCGTTTCGCTGGAATATGAAAACGGCTTGTTTGTTCGCGGCTCTACCCGAGGAGACGGTCAGACGGGGGAAAACATTACCGCCAATTTAAGGGTCATCCCGTCTATTCCTTTGCGGTTGCGGGAGTCTCCGGCATTTCTAGAGGCTCGGGGAGAGGTCTATATGCCTCGCTCCAGCTTCGAGCGGCTGGTAGAAAAACAGGAGCTAAACGGGGAAAAACCTGCAAAGAACCCCCGCAACGCCGCGGCAGGCAGCCTGCGGCAGAAGGATCCCGCGGTAACCGCTACCCGGGGATTGGATATTTTTCTTTTTAATATTCAGCAGCTGCGAGGCAAGAATCTGCAAACCCATTATGAAACGCTGGAGTATATGAAACAGCTGGGGCTAAAAACGCTGCCCTTTTACAGGGTCTGCGCCACCATGGAACAGGCGGTGGAAGAGATCCGGCGGATTGGCGACCTGCGCGGGAACCTGCCCTTTGATATCGACGGGGCGGTCATCAAGGTCAACGATTTGGCTGTGCGGGATCAAATCGGCAGCACGTCAAAGTTTCCCAAATGGGCGATCGCCTATAAATATCCGCCTGAGGAAAAGGAAACCGAGCTGCTGGAAATCGCGATCAACGTGGGCCGCACAGGGGTGCTGACCCCTACCGCGGTGTTTGCGCCCATTACACTGGCTGGCACTACCGTTTCCCGGGCGGTGCTGCACAATGAGGATTTCATAAAGGAAAAGGGTATTTGCCTGGGAGATACCATTGTTGTGCGGAAGGCGGGGGATATTATTCCCGAGGTGGTGGAGGTGCGGCGGCACAAGGCGGGCGCGCAGCCGTACCGCATGCCGGATATTTGTCCTTCCTGCGGGGCTGCTGTCAGCCGGGAAGAAGGAGAAGCCGCACTGCGGTGTCACAATCCATCCTGCCGTGCCCAACTGCTGCGCAATTTAATTCATTTTGCTTCTCGTGCGGCTATGGACATTGAAGGCTTGGGCCAGGCAGTGGTGACCCAGCTGGTGGAAACCGGGCTGGTAGATTCCCCCGCCGGCCTTTACCGGCTCAAGGAAGAGCAGGTTGCTCAAATTGAGCGTATGGGGGACAAGTCTGCGGCCAATTTGATTGGGGCGATTGAAAAAAGCAAAAGGAATGAGATTTGGCGGCTGCTGTTCGGATTGGGAATCCGCCATATCGGCGCACAGGCGGCCAAACTTTTGCAGGATCGGTTTGGGTCAGTGGAAGCGATTGCAAGGGCGGGAGAGGAGGAACTGTCCGCCATCGACGGCTTTGGGGATGTCATGGCGCGCAGCGTCGTGGAATTTTTCTCGCTGCCTCAAACCATGTCCTTAATCGGCGAGCTGAAGGTGCTGGGCCTGAACATGGAAAGCGAAAAAAAGGCGGGAAACGGTAAATTCAGCGGTATGACGTTTGTTTTAACGGGGACTCTTCCCACCATGAAGCGGCAGGAAGCCGCGGAAATCATTGAAAGGCTCGGCGGCAAGGTTTCTTCCAGCGTATCCAAGAAAACCAGCTATGTGGTGGCGGGGGAAGCCGCCGGCAGCAAGCTGGACAAGGCGGTGAGCCTTGGCGTTAGGGTCATCGGGCAGGATGATTTCCTTGCTATGGCAGAGGAGTAAGATAAGGGCGGCATTCCGCCCTTTTGTGCTAAGAACAACGGAAAGGAGCGGCGGCATGCTGCGGTTGGTACTGGGCCCGGCAGGATCGGGCAAAACCCATTGGGCGCGCCAGGATTTGCTAAAAAGGGCCGAAGCGGGGCAAACAGGATTATTCCTCTTAGTTCCTGAACAGTTTTCCTTTGAAACGGAACGGGGAATGCTGCGGCTGCTGGGCCCCAAAAACGCTCCTTTGGTTGAAGTGGAAAGCTTTACCCGGCTTGCCCAGCGAATTTTTTCTCAAACCGGGGGGCGGGCCGGCAGAGTGATTGACGATGCGGGGCGGGCTGTGCTTATGGGCTTAGCGCTGGAGCAGGTTTCCCATGAGTTGGAGCTGTACGGCCGTCATGCGGACAAGCCGGAGTTTGCCAACCAAATGCTGACGGTAGTCAGGGAATGCAAGCAGGCCGGCGCCTGCGGAGAAGACCTGGAGCGGCTGGCCCGGGCTTTGCCTGATGGCGTGCTTCGACAAAAAACGGCGGAAATTGGGCGGATTATGGCTGTTTACGAAGCGCTTGTGGGCCGGGATTACATAGACAGCGACGACGATTTGACCGTTTTGGCGCGTAAGCTGATGGATTTTCAGTACCTTGCAGGAAAAACCGTAGTATTGGATTCCTTTAAAGGCTTCACCCACCAGCAGATGCTGGTGCTGGAGCAAATGCTTGTCCAGGCGGACAGCGTGACGGTGACGCTTTGCTGCGACGGGCTGAACGGAGAGCCCTTCGACCGGTTTGCCAGCGTACGGCGGACGGCGCGGCAGCTGCTGGAACTGGCGAAAAAGACAGGGGTTTCCGTGGAGCCGCCCTTATATCTGACGGAGCAAAAGCGTTTTGCAGTCCCGTCTCTTTGTCATTTGGAAAGAAATTTGTTTGTTTCAGACGCACAGGCTTATACCCAGCCGGCAAAAGAGGTCTGCGTATCCCGGTTTGCCAACCTGTATGAAGAGGCTGACGGGGTGGCGCGGGAAATACACCGTTTGGCCCGGGAGGAAGGTCTGCGATACCGGGAGATTGCTGTCATTGCCCGGAACATTGAGGACTACAATGGTATTTTGGACGCGGCTTTGGAACGGTATGAAATTCCTTATTTTATGGATTGCCGCCGTCCGGCGGCGTCACTGCCGCTGTTTCGGCTGGTGATGGCGGCCTTTGACATTGTGGAGAACGGATACGACAAGCAAAATATTTTCGTACTGCTGAAGACAGGGCTGTGCGGCCTATCCACCCTGGAAATCTCCCAGCTGGAAAACTATGCTTTGCTGTGGAACATATCGGGCCGACGGTGGGAGCAGGAATGGACGGCTAACCCCGCTGGATTTGCGGAAGAATTTTCGCCGGCACAGAAGGCTGAACTGGAAAAGCTGAATCTTCTGCGGCAGAAAGCGGTAGCCCCCGTTGCGGCCTTCCGCTTCGCCTTGAAACGGGGGAAAACCGGCGCGGATTTAGGGGGCGCGGTTTTTCAGCTGCTGCTTGATTACGAAGCGGACAAGGCCCTTGCCGCCCTGTGTGAAACGCTGGAGAAAGCAGGGGAAGCTCAGGCAGGGCAGGATCAGCGGCAGAGTTGGGGCCTGCTGATGGAAACGCTGGATCAGACAGTGCTAGCGCTGGAGGGACTGCCTGTAAGGGGAAAACAGTATGCCGGTCTTTGGCGGCTTTGCGTTTCCTTTCAGGATATGGGACGGCTGCCCCAGGGCTTAGATCAGGTAACCGTGGGAAACGCGGAACGGATGCGGCCCAATTCCCCTGCGGCAGTATTTGTCGTAGGTGTGAACGACGGCGTGTTTCCCCGCCTGCTGAGCGGTTCGGGACTGTTGACTCCGGCCGAACGGGATAAGCTGATCACCTTGGGCCTGGAAATTTCGGATCATGGTCAAGAGCAGGCCAGTGAGGAGCGTTTTTTACTCTATTCATCCTTGTGCGCCGCTTCCCGACGGGTTTACATGTCCTATTTGGCTAAGGATGGAAGCGGGAAGCCAATGGCCCCGTCGGAATTAATCCAGCGGGTGGAGGAGATCCTGCCGGACTGTGGGCGCCCTGCGGACGCGGGAAATCCAATGTCCCTTGTGGAGGCGGTTCGCCCCTCCATGGCGCTGGCGGCGCGGCTGTTTCGGTCAGGAACGCCGTTTGCGGCCAGCTTGTTTTCGTATTTAAGCGGGCTTCCTGCGCTTTCGGGACAGATGAATGCCATCCGCCGGGCCGCGAATAAGCGGGAATTTCATTTGTCGGGGGAAATTGCAGAAAAGCTGTTTGGTAAGAATATGCGCTTAACCGCATCAAAAATTGATGTGTTTCATCGCTGCCGTTTCTCTTATTTCTGTCAATACGGCGTGAAAGCCAAGCCCTTCCGCACGGCGGAAATGGATGTTTTGGAACGGGGGACTCTGATTCACAAGGTGTTGGAACAGGCGGTGAACCAATTCGGCGGAAAAGAGCTGGCGGAGGTTCCGGAAAAGGAGCTGCGTTCCTTTGTGGATCAGCGCCTGGACGAGTATGTGAACCAGGTTATGGGAGGCTGGCAGGATAAAGCCCCCTCTATGAAATACATAATTGGCCGCATTGCACGGCTGCTTTGTCTATTGCTGCGGCATATCGGCGAAGGCCTGCACAGCAGTGAATTTGTGCCGGAAAAAACGGAGCTGACCTTTGGCGGAAGCGACGGTGTGCCGCCCGTCGCGCTGCCTTTGCCGGATGGGGGCAGCGTTTCCCTTGGCGGCGTGATTGACCGGGTGGATGTTTACCGCAAAAACGGCAAGGCCTATGTTCGGGTGGTGGATTACAAAACCGGGCGAAGGGAGTTCAATTTATCCGATGTGGTGTATGGGCAGAATTTGCAGATGCTAACCTATTTATTTGCCTTGAAAAAAAGCGGTGATGCGGTTATGGGAGAGCCAGTGCTGCCTGGCGGCGTGCTTTATCTGCCTGCCCGTCCGCCTTCGGTGGACTTGCCGCGGTACGCGCCCCGGGAACAGGTGGAGAAGGAACTGAAAAAGCAGCTGAAAATGAACGGTCTGCTGTTAAATGATCCTGATGTGCTGAACGCCATGGAGAAGGGAGGCGAGGGCGTTTACACTCCCTACCGGCTGACTAAAACCGGCGCGCCGGATGGGCGGTATTCCTCCGTGGCGGATGCGGCGGCCCTGGGTGTGATTGAACGGCATATCGACCGCTTACTGACAGAGATGGGCGCGGCGCTTCATGCGGGAGACATTTCTGTGAATCCGCGGGACGGAACGGATGTGACTGCTTGCCAGTATTGTGAATACGCAGCCGTTTGCGAACGGGATGCCTGGGAAGAAAACAGCCAAACGCCCAAATGGAAGGCATCAGATGCGCTGAAGCTTATGGAAGGGGAGGAAAAGGATGGCCTTTCAGGCAACGCCGGAGCAGAAGAACGCCATTGAAGCCAAGGGCACGGTTTTGGTGTCGGCGGCGGCGGGGTCCGGAAAAACCGCTGTTTTGGTGGAACGGATTGTCCGCCTTCTGACTGGCGAGCAGCCGGTAGACGCCGACCGAATTCTGGTGGTGACTTTTACCAAAGCCGCGGCGGCGGAAATGCGGAGCCGCATCAACCTGCGGCTGGCGGAGGAAGTGAAAAAGCGGCCGGGCGACGCCTTGCTTCAGCGGCAGATGGTTTTGCTGCAGCGGGCCAAAATTTGCACCATGGACAGCTTTTGCGGAGACCTGGTGCGGGAGCATTTTCATTTGTTGGAACTGCCGCCGGATTTTAAAATTGTGGAAAGCGCTTTGCTGGCCCAGCTGGAGACGAAAGCCATGGAGCAGGTGCTGGACCGGCGTTTTCGAGAAGAAAAAGAGGATTTTTTGAAGCTGCTGGGCATGCTGGGATCCGAATATGGCGACCGCTCGCTGAAAGATGCGGTGACGGCTGTTTATACCTTCCTGCGTTCGCTGCCTTTCCCGCAGGAATGGCTGGAGAAAACCAAGGAACAGTACCGGGCTGCTGGGGACATTTCCCAAACAGGCTGGGCAGAAATATTATTTGAAGAAGGCATCCGGGTGCTGCGCCCTGTTTTGAATGGGCTGGAAACCAGTCTTTCGGCGCTGTCTGGAAAGCTTTCAGACGGCTTAATGAATCTGTTTTCCGATGCGCAGAACAGAGCCAATGAGGTGTACCGCCGTCTCGAGCAGCGGCAATTTGACGCTGTGTACCAGGCAGTGGGAAAAATGAGCCCCATTAAAACAGGACGCATTATCGGGCTGGATGATCGGGAAAAGGCGACGGTCAAGCGGCTGGCGGAGGCGGTGAACGGCGCGGTCAAGACCCTTCAGCGGGCGTTTGCAGCCGGGGAGCAAGAGACGGCCGAGGAGCTGGCGGCTATGGCCCCCTGCGTTTCGCTGCTGTTGGATCTTGTGTGGGAGTATTGGCAGGCTCTTTACACTATGAAGCTGGAGAAGAAAAGCCTGGATTTTGCCGATGTGGAATACGCCGCTTTGTCTCTTTTAGTGAAAAGGGAAGCGGGAAGGTTGGTTCCCGCCCCAGGAGCGCAGGAAATCATCGACCGGTTTGACGAGGTGCTGGTGGATGAATACCAAGACACCAACGATCTGCAAAATACCATTTTTGAAGCCGTGTCCGGCAATGCTTCCCGCCTGTTTATGGTGGGAGATGTAAAACAGAGTATTTACCGGTTTCGCCAGGGCAATCCCGGGAACTTCATTGCGCGGCGGGATGCGTTTCCGCCGTATGATGGAACTGCCGATCCTTCCTGTGTTGTGCTGGGCAGCAATTTTAGAAGCCATCCGGAGATTTGCCGCAGCGTCAATTTCTTTTTCCGGCTTCTCATGACCCGAATCTGCGGGGAAATTGATTACACAAAGGAAGAGGAACTGTTTCCCAAGGCCCAGTTCCCGGTTGCAGAATCGCCGGCGGTGGAAGTCCATTTGATTGATCGGGGGGAAAGCGCCGATGGAGTCAAGGAATTGGAAGCCCGGCAAATTGCTGCGTATATCAAGGAAGCCATGGCCGCGGGCGCGATAATTCGGGATGAAAACGGAAGGCTGCGTCCCGCCCGGTTTGGCGATTTTGCCATTTTGCTCCGTTCGGTCAAGACCAAAGCAGCGCTTTATGCAAGGGAACTGGAGCGAGCCGGAATTCCGGTATGGACCGATGTGCGCGGCGGCTTTCTTGATTCTGTGGAGATCAAGACAATGCTGTCCCTATTGCAGGTGATTGAAAACCCTCTGCGCGACGTTCCTCTTCTGGCGGTACTTCTGTCGCCTATCTTTGGTTTCACAGCCGACGAGGTGGCAAAAATGCGCCTTGCGGATCCGCAGGCAGGACTATACGCTATACTGGTTGCCCGGCGGTCGGAGGATGCAAGAGCCTCTGCGTTTTTGCAAACGCTGGAGCAAATGCGGGATGCGGCGGCCGTTTTGCCCTGCGACCGACTGATTGACCGGCTGTTCAGCATGACCGGGTATGACTCGGCGGTGCAGGCCATGGAGGAGGGAGCGGAACGCCGGGCCAATCTGCTGCTGCTGCGTGATTACGCCCGTTCCTATGCCGGCGCTGGAGCACAGGGGTTGACCGGTTTTCTGCGGTATATGAACCAGCTGGCGGAAAACGGCCGGGAGCTGGATGCTGCCGGCGCCATGGACGAAGAGGGGGATGTCGTAAGAATCTCCACGATTCACCATTCCAAGGGGCTTCAGTTTCCCGTTTGTATCGTTGCGGGACTGGGCGCACCGTTTTACACCGCCGATTTAAGCGGTTCGCTCTTATTGCACGCAAAGAAAGGCTTAGGGCTTAAAATAACCGATCCGGAAACCCGGCAGCGGTATTCCACCTTGCCCCGGGAGGCAATTTCGGTGTTAAATAAAAACGCGCAGATTTCCGAGGAACTGCGGGTTTTGTATGTCGCCATGACCCGCGCACAGGACAAGCTGGTTCTTGTCTGCGGGATGGAAGGCCTCGACAGCCGCCTTCAAGAGCTGGGCAGCCAGCTTCAGGCGGACTGGGCTCTGCGGGACGAACCCATAGACCCGGCCCTGTCCCTTGCGGCGAAAAGCTACGCCGACTGGATTTTATCCTGTTTATTGCTTCACCCCGACTGCGAAGAATTGCGGGAGCGAGCGGGAACCGCGTTGCATCCAGTTAAAGCGGATTTTACACCCCTTGTGCGGATCGTGACGGGTGAAAGCCTTCCGGCGATGGAACGAGATTTCACGGCGAACACGCAGGCCGAGCCTGATCCGGCGCTGCTGGAACAGATCCGAAAACGGCTGGAGTATGCGTATTCTTTTGCGGCGTTGAATGGCGTCTTTGCGAAACGGACGGCTTCTGCACTGGCAGAACAGGATGCAAAGGAAGTGTTTTCCGCATCGCGTCCGGCGTTTTTGTCCGCTCATGGGTTGACGCCCGCGCAGCGTGGAACCGCCGTGCATTTGTTCATGCAGCATGCCGATTATGAGAAGGCTGCAAAGGAACCGAAAGCTGAGCTGGATCGGCTTTGCAGGGCCGGCTTTTTGTCACCGGAACAGGGCCAGGCGGTAGAGCTTTTCAAGATAGAGGGCTTTTTTGCAAGCCCTCTCTATGCCCGCATGCGCGCAGCGGCAAAAATTACCCGGGAATACAAATTTATGATTGAGCTTCCCGCCCGGGAAGTGGAACCGAATTTGGATGAGCGGTTTGACCAAGAAACAGTGGTGGTGCAGGGAATGGCAGACTGCGTCTTGGAAGAGGCAGGCGGGCTTGTGATCGTGGATTACAAAACAGACCGAGGGAAAAGCGAGGCTGATTTGGCTGAGCGATACCGGCCGCAGCTGGCCCTATATGCCCGAGCGCTTACGCAGATTACAGGACTGCCGGTGCAAGAATGCTGCCTGTATTCCTTCGATTTGGGAACATCCATTTTGGTCGGCATATAATATTTTTATCAACAAACTATGCGTTAGGAGAGGATTTCTTCTAAAGTGTTATGGATAGAATATTTTGCGGCTTACGTGGAAATAAAAAAGCATGAATCACGATTGAAAGTAAAAAATTTATAATTTGAGGCGAAATAAGGTTGCATTCGAGGGGGTTGTATTGTAAAATAAAGATGCAAATGTTAGGAGGAAGTTGCATGACGTTACAGTTTACGGAAAAGTACGCTCGTCCTTTTGTTGCAAAGGAAGAGCTTCAGTCGATTGCGCCTCAGATCGTAGCGGCGCATGAACTGCTTCATAGTCGGAGGGGCCCTGGGAGTGATTTTCTCGGTTGGCTGGATTTACCGGTTGATTATGATCAGGAGGAATTTGTCCGTATTCAGAAGGCAGCTGAAAAGATTAAAAACGACAGTCAGATTCTGATTGTCATAGGGATCGGCGGGTCTTATCTGGGCGCCCGCGCGGCAATAGAATTTTTAAAATCTCCCAGGTACAATCTTTTGAAGAAGGACACGCCTCAAATATACTTTGCTGGAAACAGCATCAGCTCTACAGCCTTAAACGAACTGTTGGAGCTTTGCGAGGGGAAAGACGTGTCTGTCAACGTCATTTCCAAATCCGGCACTACCACTGAACCTGCGATTGCTTTCCGCGTTTTTCGGGAATACTTAGAAAAGAGGTATGGCAAGGAAGGCGCGAAAGGCCGGATTTACTGCACCACAGACAAGGCGCGCGGCACTCTGAAGCAACTGGCGGACAAAGAAGGCTATGAATCCTTTGTGATTGCCGATGATGTGGGCGGTCGATTCTCTGTTCTCACGGCGGTGGGGCTTTTGCCGGTTGCCGTTGCCGGATGCGACATTCAAGGGCTTATGCAGGGCGCAGCGGATGCGCGAGCGGCATATTCGAACCCGGATTTATACCAAAATGACTGTTATAAATACGCCGCTTTGCGGAACATTTTGTACCGCAAGGGGATGAAGATTGAGTTGATGGTCAGCTACGAGCCCCGGGCGACGATGTTTGCCGAGTGGTTTAAGCAGTTGTTTGGTGAAAGCGAGGGAAAAGATAACAAGGGCTTGTTCCCCGCGTCGGCTACTTTCTCCACTGACCTGCATTCCCTGGGCCAGTATGTGCAGGATGGCGTGCGGATGCTTTTTGAGACGGTTGTTCTAATCCGTGAGGCGGAAAAAGAGCTGTATATCAATGAAGAAACGTCGGACGGAGACGGCTTGAATTTCCTGGCAGGAAAGGCTATGTCCTATGTGAACCGCAAGGCCTTTGAGGGCACCGTCTTGGCTCATACTGACGGCGGCGTGCCGAATTTGGTCATTGAGGTCGACCGGGCTGGGGAGTATGAACTGGGCCAATTAATTTACTTTTTTGAAAAGGCCTGCGCGATCTCCGGATACCTGTTGGCGGTCAATCCGTTTGACCAGCCTGGGGTGGAAAGCTATAAGAAGAACATGTTTGCCCTTTTGGGGAAGCCTGGGTACGAAGCGGAAAAAGCGGCGTTGGAGCAACGGCTGAGCGAATAGTATTTAGTATTCCCATCCTGTTGGATTTCCAATGGGAGTGATAAAATAGTGTGAAGGAGTTGGCGGAAATGATATCATTGATCATTGGCAACAAGGGGTCCGGTAAAACCAAAAGGCTGATTGACCTGGTCAACACGACGGCGGAACAATCCAAAGGAAATGTGGTGTGTATTGAACAAGCTCCTAAACTGACCTATGATTTGAATCACAAGGCCCGGCTAATTTCCACGGAAACCTACGGGATTCGGGGTTTTGACGCACTTTATGGCTTTTTGAGCGGCATGTGCGCTGCTAATTATGATATCACGGATTTTTTCATTGACGCAACATTTAAAATAGGCGGCCGGAACTATGAGAATCTGGCCGATTTTATGGAAAAAATTTCTGTACTATCAGAGGAAACCAACACCCGTTTTACCTTCACTATCTCCTGTGATGAATCCGATTTGCCAGATCGCCTCTTTACCTCTGCTATAAAAATCTGATATAAAACGCAGTCCCGCCGTTAAACGGGGCTGCGTTTTTTAACAGTCCTGGGTCTGCGCAGTCCAGGGGCCGCTTTTGGTTTTTTCTTTAGCTGCAAATATATAAATTAAATGGTTGACATTGGCAAAATGCCATGATATAATTATGCTAAAAGTGAATATGTTACACGAAATATAATAGTGGGAGTTGAACAAAATAGATCAAAGGACGTGACACTAAATGGGACGTCAGAATTATATCCAAAATTTATTTTATTATAAGTATGGGGGCCTAGCACCCTCAGTTTATTCTGTTCCTTTTATAAGCTTGATGAGCGACACGAGCCGCAGTAATTAGCTGCGCCTTGTGCCGCTTTTTTGTGTTCGGACAAATGTTAAATCACGTTGTAAAATTTGTGGTTTTTAGAAAGTGTGTAATTGGATGTCAGATAAGGTACAATAAGTTTCGCAAATTGAAAGGAGGATAAAAATAGACATGGTTTGCAGCCCTCTGGTAGAATGAAGTTGCGACACTAACCATTCGAAAGGAGAAAGCAAACATGTCCGAGAAAATTGTACAGCTAAACGAGGCCGTAATCAAGAGCGAACTCAAGGAACTGGTGCGCGGCAGCGTAGAGGAAACTCTTAATTGACTGCTGGAGGCCGAAGCGGAGAAACTGACCCAGGCGGCCCGGTACGAGCGCAATGAGCAGCGTCAGGGCTACCGGAGCGGCCACTACAGCCGGAACCTCACCACCACTTCCGGGGACGTTACCCTCAAGGTGCCCAAGCTCAAAGGGATCTCTTTTGAGACCGCTATCATTGAGCGGTATCGCCGCCGGGAGAGCAGTGTGGAAGAAGCTCTTATTGAGATGTATCCGTCCGGCGTGTGGAGGATATTACCGAGGCTCTGTGGGGCAGCAAAGTATCTCCCTCCACCATCAGTGAACTGAACGAGAAAGCGTATGTCCACATTGAAGATTGGCGGAACCGCCCTCTGCAGGGTGGGCATTACCCGTATGTCTACGTGGACGGAATCTACCTGCGCCGCAACT
>CALWPT010000040.1 GCA_944383495.1 uncultured Clostridia bacterium
CTATACTATTCATTGCTGTCCGGCAGAAAAACCGGATCCTGTGCGAGTGTGCTGGAACAGGCAGACAGGCACGTTTGAGGGGCGTGTGTCAACAGACGTACGGGTTCAAGTCCCGTCACTCGCACCAGTGGGAGTGTCCTTAAAGGACCTCCCATTTTTATTTTCCTCAAGTCCTACAATTCCACTCCGACCAAAAGGAAACGACAATTTCCAAAAGGAAGTTGTCGTTTCCTTTTGGCCTTTTTACTTTTCTCTTTTCGTTTTTCTCTCTTCTCTCCAAATGCCGTTTTCAGCTAAAAGATAAGAGAGAAGTAAAGGCAGCTTTGCTCCTCCTCTTTCGCAAAAAGTCTCGCTTCGCCGAAACAAACTGCGCTCACTCGGATTTTTATTATAAAAATCAGTCGTTTGCTCCGCTGTTTCTCCTTACCCTATAAAGTCGTAAAGACTTTGCGGGAACCCCGACATATACCTGCTCGGTTGTAACGCCCTCACAACGGCTCGCTGTCGCTACCAACCTTTTGCGAATTTTCTACCGCCGAATTTACAATCATATCTTTTTTATAGTTCTTAGACACGTCGCCGCAATCTTCGTATCGCTTGCGGCGGCTTTTTGGTACATTGAAAAACCGGACAGGAATTATTCCCTGTCCGGCTATTTTGTCGCTATCAGCAAGAGAACCCCCCGGTTCTACCGGGGGTAGGTAAAGAAGGCCTGGCAAATGACAATGTCAAAGAATTGCATCGCTATCACAAGAGAGAAATAAAGGCGCTGGAATGCTCACAGGGACTTGGAGGCTTCTGCGGGAAGCGTCCCACTTGCAGAGATAAACAGGAAAACCAAAGAGAGCTGGTTTGCCAGCAGCGGAGCAAGCGATGCAATGATAGTTTTTCAGTACCCCTTCCAGGGGCCAGCAGGCTCTGTCCCCTCGGGGGTCTGCGCATACCACTGCCTTTCTAGTGGTTCTGATTAAATGTAACGTTTTTGTTTGAAAATCAAACCAGCCAAGTTATACACTGGAAGCAGGCGTTCTTAAACTTCTTTTTGGTTGCGGTTTGCATTATTTCACGGTGATCCGGCCCTGCGGCCCGGCATAGGTCTCCCCCACGGTTCCGCCCAAATAATCGGTGATATAGGTAATGAGCGCCTGGTAATCCAGCATGCCTTCGTTTAAGGTCAGTGTGTTGTCCAGAAAGGCGTTAATATCTCCATCCACATCCGGGAAACTTCCAATGAGACCAGCGGTAAGATTTCCATCGGTTGTAATCACCAGTTGGCCGATGTTCGCCAGTCCCGTGCCGGCTGAGGAAAGCAGCACCTCTTTGCCCGTTTTGTTTTTTACTACATCACAAGGAATCACGCTGTGGGAATGCCCGTCCAGCACTGCGTCAATCCCGCTGGTGCCGGCGATCAAGTCGATGGAACGGAAGGGTTCCGACGATTCATCATCGCCTAGATGAGCCAGGGCCACCACATAGTCCGCCCCTTCCTTGCGGCATTCGTCTACCGTCCTTTGCACCTGGGTATACAACGCTTCCCCGCTGCCGCCGTAAAAGTCATAGACGAACGCGCCGGATTCGTCCATGAAATAAGCGGGGGTGGACTTTGCTATGCTTTCGGGGGTGGAAATCCCGACATAGGCAACCTCCACATCGCCGTACGTGACGATTTCATAAGGCTTCAGCGATGAAACAGCGTTCTCCCCAGCCCCGGTATACCGGATGTTACAGCCAAGGTACTGGGCGTCAGCTTTCTCCAGCAGTACGGTGAGCTGCTCCATGCCGTAGTCAAACTCATGATTGCCCAGAACGGCGAAATGATACCCCATCTGGTTCATAATATCCACCAGATATTCTCCCTGGGATACCGCACCGATTGTGTCTCCCTGCAAAGCGTCTCCACAGTCCACTAGGGTGACATAATCCGTTTTATTCTCCATCCATTCCTTGTATGCCGAAAGTCCCGCATAACCGATGCCCGCGTCCACGGCACAATGAACGTCGTTGGTATAGAGTATAACAATATCCTGTTCCTGCCTTGGGGGAGCACAGCCGCCCAAAAGCGAAAGCAGCAGGGCTGCCGCCAGCAGAAACGGGGCGCCCTTAAACTAGTTTTGTTTCACGGTGTCAACCATATCCTTTCCAATTGAGGGCTTGGCTGCAATCGAATGAGCTTTCTGTATGAGAGCTTCAATCCCCTAAAAGCGCAGTTATCCAGCCGGCCGTCGGCATCCAGGAACGGTCACTGTACTGTGCGCCGGCTACCGTGTCCAGATTGGAAACATTAATGCCGCCCGCCGAAACCATATCCTGCGTCACCAGATAAGCGGGCAACTCCAGCCAGTCGCCAGCCTTTCCGGTCATGGGATCGATGATCTTATCGTACTCTCCCGCTAGCTCTAGCGCCAGAACCCGCATGCCGAATTCGCCGTTATAGTTCCAGTTGGTGGTAGCGCAGGCCTTCCATACAGAGCCTTCTTCCGCCATCTTCTCAATGTCGGCGTTACAGATATCCACGCTCACCATGGGGATGGTATAGTTCCCTTGGGTGAGGGCGGTATACATGCCGCTGGCATACAGATCGTAGCAACACCAGACTGCGTCAAGCTCGCCTTCTTGATATTTAGCCAGCGCAGCGGCGGCGGCCTCGGTTATAGAGGGCTCGGCATTTTCGTCATTGGACGGGCCGATGGTTTCTACCGTTTGAATCAGGCCCTGCTGTTCATACTTTTCGTATCCTTCCTGCCGGCGGTCAAAGGAGGAAAGAAAATCGGGGCCCTTCCAAACCTTCAGAACCTTAATGGGCTCTCCGGCCTCCGTCTTATCGGAATACAGGGTATTGCAGATATAGTCTAAGAGCAGTTCCGCCAGCTGGGAATCCTGCTGAAAAAACTGGGTGACACCTTCAATTTTCTGCGCTTGCCCGCTGCTGTCCTCAAAGAGAGTATCGAAGGTGACAATTTTCAGATCGGGATACTGCTGCAAAAGGTTTGTGAGGAACGTATAAGCGTAGTCTTTCCCGCCATGGCTGAGCAGCAGGCCGTCGTAGCCTTCGGCGGCGCATTGGGTAACCGTATCCCGCCATTTATCGTCAGAACCATCGCAAAAAAAGGCTTCAAATTCCATACCGAGCCCCTCGGCTGTTTTTTGGGCCGATTCCGACCACATTCGGAAAATATCCGACGGCGCCATCTGCATAACATAGGCTACTTTTTTTCCCTCTACGGGGGAATCTGTACTGGGCGCCAAACGATTGCTTTGTGCGCATCCTGTTATACCCAGCATCAGGATAGCCGCCATCATCCATGCAAATAATTTTTTCACCGTTTAAAACCCCTTTCTTAATGGCCGGCAGTCAGCTGCCGATTCTTTATTCTGCTAGCCTTCACTGTATACAGCACCGTGCAGGCCAAGGCAAAAACCAAACCAATGGGATAGGCAATGGACTGGGAAAGCCGGAGGCCCTCCTCCGCCATGAGGATATAGGTGCAGGAAACACCAGACATAAAGGCGGCCGGGACCGCGCACAGCACCGAATACCACCACTTTTCCGCGTTTTGGGCCAGATATATAGCCGACGCCCATAGGGTTATCATAGCCAATGTCTGGTTGCTCCAGGAAAAATACCGCCAAATCACATCAAAGTCCAGTTGAGTCAAGAGCGCTCCCACTCCTAGCAGCGGCAGCGTAATTGCCAGTCGCTTAGTCAGCTTGGACTGGTCGATATGCAACCAGTCGGCGATGGTCAGCCGGGCGCTGCGAAACGCCGTATCGCCGGAGGAGACCGGACAAATCACCACGCCAATCACAGCCAGTGCGCCTCCAAACACTCCCAGCAAGGACACCGATATGTCGTACACCACTCCCGACTGCCCCAAATCGGCCAGCGCCTGCTGCAAGCCGCCGGTGGCGCCGTAAAACGCCACGCCGGCCGCCGCCCAAACCAGGGCAATGACGCTCTCGGCAATCATGGCGCCATAAAACACCCGGCGTCCGTCTTGTTCCCTTTTAAGGCATCGTGCCATCATAGGAGACTAGGTAGCGTGAAAGCCGGAGACCGCTCCACAGGCCACCGTGATAAACATAAACGGCCAGACCGGTTGCCCATTTGGGTGCTGGTTCACAAAGGATATCTCCGGAAGATGATAGCCTCCGGCGAGTAAGCCGCCGATGATCCCCACCGCCATCATTATCAGAACTCCGCCAAAAATGGGCTACAGCTTTCCAATCAGCTTGTCAATGGGCAGCAGGGTGGCCAGCAGATAATACACCAGAATTACTACCACCCAGAAGGTAGTGTTCATCCAGCTGGGGGTGAGGCGAGCGATCAGAGCGGCCGGGCTGGTGGTGAATACGGCGCCCACCAGCACCAGCAGCACCACGGAAAACACACGCATGACCTGTTTTGCAGTTCGGCCTAAAAATTTTCCTACCATTTCCGACACGGAAGCACCGTTCATCCGTACCGAGATCATGCCGCTCATATAGTCGTGCACCGCACCGCCCAAAATAGAACCAAACACGATCCACAAAAACACCACCGGGCCGAATACGGCGCCCATCAACGCTCCAAAAATGGGCCCCGTTCCCGCAATGTTTAGCAGCTGAATTAGAAATACCCGCCAGGTTTTCATAGGCACATAGTCCACCCCATCCGGATGGGCAATAGCCGGCGTAGGCCGGTCGTCCGGCCGGAACACCTTTTCCGCCAGCCTCCCATACAGCCAATACCCGACGAACAGAAGGACAAGTGCACATAGAAACGTTATCATAGACTTCTATCTTCCTTTCTTGCATTTTTCAGCCAAGAGCGAATGGCCTGTGTTTAGCTGCTCTCCCTCCCGCTTGGGCGGCCGGCCAGTTATTCCAGAGGCCGCTGCTCCAGATGCAGCAATCAATGGCCAGAAGTGTCTTAATGCCTATTTCCTCAGCTTTTGCGCTGAATAGCCAGCATGGTAATATCGTCGAACTGCATGGCCTTTCCAACGAATGTGTTAATATCCGCTTTAACGTCATGGAGAAGCTGCTCCAGCGTCCCGTTTGGGCTGTGATTGAGCGCAGCCAGCATGCGATCTGTGCCGTAAAGGGTATTTGCAGCGTCGGTCGGTTCGGCTACGCCGTCAGGAAAAACAAACAGCGTGTCCCCCACAAACAGCTCCAGCTCATATTCCCGGTACCGGGCGTTTTCCATCCCTGCAAGCACAAAGCCGTGCTGATCCTTGTATAGCTGGAACTAACCATTGGCCCGTTTGATCCCGGGATACTCATGTCCGGCGTTGGCGGCCGTCAGCCTGCGGAGATTTCGTAAATACCCAGCCAGACCGTGACGAACATCTCCGCCTCGTTGTTTTCACACAACCGATCGTTGACCTTCTCCAGCACTGCTTTGGGAGAAAGACCGGTCTGCGCCGCGTTCTTAAGCAGCGTTTTAGCGATGACCATAAGCAGCGCTGCCGGCACACCTTTGCCAGAAACATCTGCCATGACCAGCGCCAGGTGGTCATCGTCAATTAAAAAGAAGTCGTAGAAATCGCCGCCCACCTCCTTAGCGGGATTCATTGCGGCGTAGACGTCGAATTCCCGCCGTTCCGGAAAGGCTGGGAAGATACAGGACAGTATTGCCATATCTGCATAGGTACTGTAATATTCTTTTTTGCATCCTGGATGAACTGATCTGTATATTGGTCGAAAGGCGAGCCGGTCATTACACCGACGCTTTTGCCGTCCAACTGCCGGATATCGGTAATCGACGACTGCTCTTCCCCGGCGCATCCGCTAAGCAGCAGGCTCAGCAGAATGAAAGCGTAAAAGAAAACAGCGGAAATTCTCAATTTACTGCGACGCAACCCATTCACCCCTTATTGAAAGCTTTATATCCTGCGACAGTCCCAAAGGATCCGCATTCCTTCCCTGCTGTCCTGGCTTGATGACGCCGTGATCTCTGACCAGCGCCTCAATGCTCCTGTCATAGGCCGCTTCCGCCTCTTGAGAGAATTAACAGCCGGCCCCCCTTCGTTATGATCACGGTGTTGAGCCATACAAGCACAGTACTTGCCGTGCCGCGGGCAGTCGCAGGCGCAGGGGCATTCCCGATTGTTATCGCGTTTGATATCCGTCGTTTTTTCCTTCATGGTTTTATTTGCCCTTCCAACCAATCCACAAACTCTTCCGTGGTATAGGTAAAGGCAATTTCCGTTTTGCTGCCGTCGGAAACCAAAAACTCTGTTAGCCCGTACTCCGATTCCCTGCCGCTCCAGTCATAGGTATATCCAAGCCGCGTCCAGGGATAATCGCTTTCAAAGTAGGACCAGAGGATATTTTGATCAAACCAACTCTTATATGCTTTATCAGTCACACAGGAGTAATCGTTTTTCATTTGTTTTGTCACATCTGTAATATACGCCGGGCGTATAACGTCCTCCGGCGCTATCCAAAAGGCACTGAACCGCGTGTATCCTTCGTTCTCGTGGACGCCCAGCAGCTGGGCAAACCGCAGGTTCCAATCCTTCACCCCCTCACGGTTTTCCTCATACCACGCTTTCATTTCGCCGAGCGAAGTGGCCCATATTTCGCCGTATTCCGGCTTGATGGAAGCGCCGGGAGCACATGCATCGTCATAGTTGTGCCAGCTCAGCAACAGCACCCGTTCCCCGGCCTCGTCCCAAATGACATTGGTATCCTCCTTTGTCAGAGTAACCAATTCCTCCACTTCATCCTCTTCTGTGAAAACTGCGTCAGTCATGGCGAAATTCCACAGGGCATCGTTGGACATGACCTCTTCTCCGGAACAGCTTGTTACAAATGCCAGCATTAAAATACTCAAAAAAAGCACCGATATCCGTCTTGTTCTCGCCATTGTTATTCCCCCTTCTGGCTTCCTTTTCGTAGCTGCTCATACAATGATGACAGGGTAGCCGGGGTTTCAACCGTCGTTCCGTCGGCCAGAGTGCAAACCCGGCTGTGATTAAAGCTTTCTATCATAGCTATTTCCTGAATATGCACCTTGCGGATGCCCTCCTTCGTTTTCAGCAGGATTGCGGGGTTGTCCTTAGGCGCTAAATGGTTGATGCAGCTCAGCACTTCATTTTCAAAATCCGCTTTTTTCACCGGTTTGATCAAATATCCCGATGCTTTTACCCCAAAGGCCTCCACCGCGTATTCCCGTGAGGTAGTCAGAAACAATATTTCCGCCGTTTCCCCGCGTTCCCGTATTTTGCGGGCGATATCAATACCGCTCAGGCGGGGCATAATAACGTCCAGCAGGTACAAATCATACCCGCCGCGGCTGCTGATTGCCTCAAGAAGGTCATATGGAGAAATAAACACCTCCGCTTTCAAAGGAATGTCCGGGTGTTCTCCGGAAAACCATCCGACGTAATCCTTCAGCTTCTGAATATCTTCCTTCCTGTCGTCACATATAGCAATTTGTATCAAAGGCTCACCTCGCACTTTGCCAAGTCTCAGCCGATAAGGGACGGCTGCTGTAAAATTCCTTGCAGCATTTCCGTCTGTAGTACAAATTCCGGCATACCCATGTTGCCTGGCGCTACCTCATATTCATCAAACACAATTACCAGTCGATCTTGCGCATTGATATAAAAATTTTGATCGGCCTTAATTGCTTTGAAGCACTCGTCCTCCGACCAGATGCCGCCGGGGATAAAATAATCTCCTGTACCGGCTTCCACCTGTTCAGTCATCTGCCGCAGAATTTCCGCGCTAATGACACTCACATAATCGCTGTTCGGTTGGAATAAGTCGCTGAGCTCCAACACACTTTTGGTCCGCTTATCCAATGTAAAACTGCGGCTGTACTGTCCCGAGCCGCCGACGTTGATTGTCGTTTCATACCGAATGGAGAGCAACTCATCGTCATTGCGCAGGATCTGATAGGTAATATCCAATCCCACATACCCTTCGTATTTCCGTGCGACATACCATATAAATTTCTCCCGCATCTGGGCAATGTATTCTTCCATCTGCTGGTTTAAATCCGCCACTCCGTCAGTAAGATCCGAGGGCGGAGTGGAAGGCTCTGTGGGCGTTGCCGGCAGGGTTGGCTGGGTCGGATCGGTGGGTGAAGTAGCTGGCTTGGATTCGGTTGGAGATTGAGACGGCGAGGATTCTTCCGGAGATGACCCTGATGACGGCATTGTCGCTTCCGTTGAAACAATGGGCCGGGTGGTTACACTTTCGCTTTCCCAGGAAATTGCTCCTGACGGCGCCGTTGGTGCTGATAAAATCGACTTATCGGCAGAAGAAACCGATTCCGTGGACTCTGGCAGGCCAGTCGTCCTCTGTGGATTGGATGAGGTGTTTTCCTCCGGCGGAGCTTCTTTTAGGCTTATAGATGGCTCATCCGCTTCCAGCACGGGAAGGGACGCTTTAAATGACGTATCCCCCCACTGGAATTGATAAGAACGGAGATCCGCAAGCCGCACCAGCGTTCCGAAATCAGGAATCCCTGCCAGCCCTCTCGCCACGACCGGCACACAGTTGACAACAAGGAAAAAGGCAAGCATAGAAAGGATTGCCGAAGAAGCAAGCCTTTTGGAAAGCTTCCGGTTTTTCCCTCCGGGCATTTCCCCGGAATTTTGTTGGCTGAACAGCACTGCGTTGAACCGAAATTCCCCTTCCCTGCACTCGCAGCGAAACATCCCGTTATACTTCTTGGTTACCGCATCAATGCTTTTCAGGCCAATGCCATGTCCCTCCCGTTCAGGTACAATTGGAAATCCATCGGCATGGAAGGACAACGGACGATCGCAGGGATTCTCCACAGCAATAACCAACTTTCGCTGATCCAAAAGCTCCACTGAAAGGCGAATATATCGTTTTTCCGCTTCGTGAATTTTCCGGCAGGCGTTAACCGCATTTTCCAGTGCGTTGGCCAGCACCACACACACATCCATTTCATCAAATGGAATTGTCCCCAGTAAATGAATTTGCGCCAAAACCGCGCATCCCGCCTCCTTAGCCTGCCCAATACAGGAGGCCAGCACAGCGTTCACGGTAGAATTCTCACAATAAGTCTCCTTTTCAATATCGGTAAGCTGACCATTTAAATTCCCAATATACTCGATCATGCTATCTGTGTCGTTCTGCTTCGCTAAGCCTTCCAAAACTAGGAGATGATGGCGCATGTCGTGGCGGTAGGCTCGGCCCATTTCCATTTTTTTGCAAACATCCTCGTATTCCCGCCGCTGCATTTGCAGCTGGAGGGAAACGACTTTTTCAGACTCCTTAAACCGGGTAATGGCTGCTGCCGAGGTCAATACCCGAATCTGAACTAAGAAGATCGAACAAGCGGTCAAAAGCAGAAGAACCAGCAGCGTAACGTTTGTCGTACTGCTGCCAAAATATGAAAACAGCAGGAAAATCATAAATATCGGAAAGCTGAGCAGCAGCCAATTGGTCTGGTTTTTTAATACATAGGTCTGAAACGGCTTATGAAGATAACGGAAAACTAGGAAAAGCAGCAGTCCTGCCGCCAGCAGCAGAGCGGCTGTCATTAACAAATTACAGCCCCAACCCGGAAGACTTGTCAGCCGCCCTAAATACTGCAAGAGGATTTTCCATAGAATTTTCAAAACAAAGTAAACGATGGCGCCTACCGTCCAGACGGCCATTGTCTGAAAAAAGCCGGAACGAGAAAGAATATGCAAACAGATTATAGCCGGTAGATAGGAAGTCAGCGGCAGCAAGGTGAGCACCAGCGTGGCATCCTGTCCGGAGAGAAGCAGCGCCGTTTGCAGCAGAATTATTCCAACCACTGTGCCGCCCGCGGCCAGCAGGCTGGCTGTCTTGGAAAACCGGCGTTCTGTCAGTCCGCCGCAAATAAAAATATATGTAAGAAAAATTAACCCCTCCCACAGGAACTTTTGCCACTCAGCCGAAAAGAGCATACCCTTTTTCACTTCCTTTATGGAAAGCTTTTCATTTATGGATTACCAATATTGTTTAATAATTTTATCATATTTAAGATGATATTTCAATGTGGTAATAACCGCCAATTCGCTGCCGGTATAAAGCACTTGACAAATTTTTGACTGCATCATATAATAAAAACCGTTTTCGGATTTTGAAACGGAAAAGGAGGCCTTTATACGGATCAGGCAAAAAAAATGAGTATGGCAATGAATCAGCTTTACAAAAAGCAGGACGATTTGTATCATGAATATGCTTCTTATTATGGGCTTTCGGATATCGCTTTTTGGATACTGTATGCCATATGTGAAGCAGACGAGACCTATACACAGAACCAAATTGCGGATCTATGGCATTTTCCCCGTCAGAGCGTTAATTCTGCTGTCAGTTCTTTGGTAAAGGAAGGATATATTTCATTGGAAAAGCTGGCTCTTGCGAGAAACAATAAGGCGCTTCGACTGACAAAGCAAGGCATACAATTTTGCAAGCGAGTCATAGATCCCTTTTATGAGCTTGAAAGTCGTGTTTTCTGTAAAATGGAAGAGGAAGAAAGAAATCAGCTACTTGCTTTGTTTTCCAAGCAGTGTGAGATTTTAAACAACGAAATTAAGACAGTTTTAACGGAGTAAAAACAATGAAGCTAATTTTAAGATTTTTAAAGCCATATCGCTGGCTGCTGACCTTTGTTTTGCTTGTGATGGTGCTGGACGTGGCAGGCGGTCTGCTGATCCCTACGATTACGGCGGATATTATTAATCACGGAATCAGCGGCGGTACTCTTCCCTATATCATTCGGCGAGGGCTGCTCATGGGAGCGGTTTCTCTCATAACCAGTTTTGGAGCGTTGGCGGGAAGCTATTTAAGCGCAAGTCTTTCCGCAAAGCTGGGACGTGATATCCGCAACGCCATCTATGAAAAATCGCTTTCCTTTTCCGCTTCTGATATGGAAGCCATTGGAACCGGATCCATGATTACCCGGACGCTGAACGATGTGAATGTGATTCAGCAGTCGGTGGTCATGGTTGTGCAGATGATTTTACCTGTACCGGTTGTTTGCATCATGGGGATTGTTATGGCTTTTCGCATAGATGAGATGATGGGAGGAATCCTCACAGGCGTTACCCTTGTGATTCTTTTAATGGCTGTTTTCGTGATTAAAATGGCCGCGCCGCTTTTTGAGCGCCTTCAGCGGTTTCTTGACCGTATGAATATTGTAATTCGGGAAAATGTCACAGGTGTTCGGGTGATTCGAGCCTTCAACAAAGAGCCTTATGAGGAAAAACGGATGAAAGGAGTCTTCGGCAATTACAAAGAGGTTTCCGTTAAAGTAAATCGTCTATTCGCCGGGCTGGAAAGCACAGCATTGCTGGTAATCAATCTAGTGATTGTTGGGATCCTGTATATAGGCGGCAATCGAACTGGTGCCGGGTACATGAAAATTGGCGATATTACCGCATTAAGCGAGTATGCAATTCTAATTTTGTTTTATCTGATTATGGCGCAGATGGTAATGGTCATGCTTCCCAGAGCTCTTGTCTGTATTGAAAGAATCCGGGAGGTTCTTGCTTGGAATAATGAAATTCAAGATTCAAACGGCTGCGAGGAGCCGATTCAAACCAGCGATGTGGATGTGATTTGTTTTAAAAATGTCAGCTTTCGCTTTTCAGATGCAGATGAAAACACATTAAGAGAACTAAGTTTTACCTGCAAACGCGGACAGACTACAGCGATTATCGGCAGCACAGGAAGCGGAAAATCCACAATAGCAAAATTAATTTTGCGCTTTCACGATGTGACACAGGGAGCCATCTTACTGAACGGGACGGATATACGGGAACTGAAGCAGTCTGTTCTGCGCAAACATATTTCCTATGTGCCCCAGAAGGCATGGCTTTTTTCTGGTACAATTGCAGACAATCTACGTTATGGAAATAAAGAGGCTTCTGAGGAAGAGATGCGGCGCATTCTTATAACGGCGCAGTCAGAATTTGTAGAGGAGCTGCCGGAAGGGCTCCTAACGCGAGTAGCACAGGGCGGCACAAACTTTTCCGGCGGACAAAAGCAGCGGCTTTGCATTGCCCGTGCACTGATGAAAACGTCGGATTTATATATTTTTGACGACAGCTTTTCCGCTTTGGATTTCAAAACGGATGCCGCGCTGCGAAAGGCGCTGGCCCTCCAATTAAAGGGTTCTGCCGTTTTAATTATTGCGCAACGCATCAGCACGATTGTAAACGCTGATCAAATCGTCGTATTAGAGGACGGAAAAATTGCAGGAATCGGCACGCACCAATTGCTCATGAAGGAATGTCCTGTCTATCAGGAAATTGCGAAATCTCAAATGAAAGGAGAAGAGATAAGTGACTGAATATGAAATCAATGAAAGTACCCAAGACGGCATAGGCGATGACTTTGACCTATCTTCGCCCGACGATGCTAAAAAAACGCTGAAGCGGCTTTGGCAGTCTGTCAGTGATCAGCGTAAGCGGCTGGGTATCGTTTTTGTTTCCATCGTGTTTTATACCTTTCTTTCCATCTTCGCACCCTTATACAGCGCATATATTGTCGATTTGCTGTGGGGGAAGATTCAGGCTGCTTTTGCCGGAGATATAGCGTTTGCTATATCATGGACAGATGGCGGACGCGACATTTTCTTATTGCTGCTGGTCTATCTAGCAACAGGACTGTTTTACATCCTTCAGTCCTTTCTCATGGCTAGCTTCGCGGAGAATCTCAGCTTCCGACTGCGAAATGAAGTCAGCAGAAAGCTCAACAGGCTGCCCTTGTCTTACTTTGACAAAAACAAGCCAGGAACTATTTTAAGCCGAATGACAAATGATTTGGATAAAATGTCCGAGGCCTTTCAAACCGGCGTTCTAAAGCTTTTTACTTCGACAGGCATGATTGTAGGATCGCTGATTATGATGTTCCGATTCAACATACTATTGACCGTGGTTTTTCTTCTGTTTATGGGCCTTTCTCTGCTGGCTACAAAAATCGTTTCTCAAAAGACCCTTAAATCTGCGCTAAAACGGCAGGAATGTGTCAGCGAAGTAACCGCGCTCGTAGAGGAAAACTACAGCGGCCGTATGATTATTAAAGCGTTTAATCAGGAGCACAACAGTTCGCAACGGATGCTGGAAGCAACGCAGAAGCTGGCGGCAGCGTCACAAAAAGCGGATTTTATGATTAACGCCATTAACCCGGCCATTCGCTTTATCAATCGCTTGGGGCAAATTTTAATTGCAGTCCTCGGTGGTAATATGCTTTTGAATGGAGCCTTGAGTATAGGCGTGTTTCAGGCATTTTTCCAATACGTAAATCAATCGGCAGAGCCGCTGACGGAGCTTGCCTTTATGGTAAACTCCATGCAGTCCTCCTTGGCCTCCTTAGAGCGCGTTTATACGCTGCTGGATGAGGAGGAAATTTCCTGTGAACCAAATTCTCCCGCCGAGATCCAGCGGGCCAAGGGATATGTGGATTTTCGCCATGTGCGGTTTGGCTATCTGCCGGAACATATACTGATGCACGATATTAGCTTTTCAGTGAAGCCGGGACAAAAAATTGCCATCGTTGGCAGTACCGGCGCAGGTAAGACAACGCTGATTAATCTTTTGATGCGGTTCTACGAGATAAACGGCGGGCAAATTCTTTTGGATGGAGTAGATACCGCCGCAATGACACGGAAAAATTTGCGAAGCAATTTCGGTATGGTGTTACAGGATACATGGCTGTTTGAAGGAACTATTGCAGAAAATATTGCCTACGGCAGGCCAACCGCCACACAGGAAGAGATCATTGCTGCAGCCAAAGCGGCAAGAGTAGATTTCTTTGTACGTACCCTACCCCACGGGTATGATACGGTTCTCAGCAATGATGCAGAAAACATTTCCATTGGACAAAGGCAGCTTTTAACCATTGCCAGAGTTTTTCTTTGCAATCCTGCCGTCCTAATTTTAGATGAAGCGACTTCTAGTGTGGACACCCGAACAGAAATTGAGATCGGCAAGGCCATGAGCAAGCTCATGAAAAACCGCACTAGCTTTGTGATCGCCCACCGTCTTTCCACAATTGTGGACGCCGACCTGATTCTGCTGATGCAAAATGGTAATATAATTGAGCAGGGTACCCATCACACTTTGTTGGAAGCCGGCGGTGCTTATGCCGCGCTTTATAACAGCCAGTTTGCTTAGATTAATCGTCCTACCGGGGTGAATCTCTTTTTGGGTTCGAGTGGCGAAGCTTGAACTCAGCGGCCTTAGCGTCTTGCAAAGCCCGCTGCCAGTGCAACACTCTTTATTGTTTTATACCTTTTGTGCCGGCAGCCGTTTCGAAGCGTCGTTCGCACAAACCGCGCCGTTCACACTAAAATCAAAACCACTAGTAAACTAGTGGTTTGCGCAGACCCCGGAGGGGACAGAACTTGCTGACCCCTGGAAGGGGTACTGAGGGTTTGTCATCACATCACTATCACAGGCAGCCGCTAAAAGCGGCTGTTTTTTTCGCCTGCTTCCTCTTGCTACCCGTAAACGGGTCTATGTACTCCTTGAGGGTGATCTGGTCACTTGCCAAATCTTCCTCTAGCTGGTTTTGTATGTACTCCTCGATCATCTTCGCGTTTTTCCTACTGTATCCACAAAGTATCCCCGGCACCAGAAATTTCGGCTCCCGTATTTGTTCTTCAGATTCGCGTGCCTATCGAAGATCATCAGGGCGCTTTTGCTCTTGAGCGTCCCCACAAACGGTGGGATACTCATGTACGGTGGGATACTCACCAGAAGATGGATGTGGTTTGGGCACGCTTCTCCCTCGATGTTTTCCACTTTCATTTCTTTGCACAGCTTTTTGATGATCGCGGTCACATCTTCCCTTAATGTTTTGTTGATCACTTTTCTCCGGTACTTTGGTGCGAATACCACGTGGTATTCGCACCGGTAACTGGAATGTGCTGTGTGTTTTCCTTCATTTTTCATCCTGCGTAAAACCTCCTTGCTCTTTCGTGATGCGGCTTCCAAACCATCTCGATTGTAGCACGGAGGTTTTATTTGCCAAGGCTTTTTTACCTATCCCTGGTTCTACCAGGGGTTTTGTCTTGCTTAAGCGACAAAAAAAGGATTGTCGATATACATCGACAATCCTTTTGGTCCGAGTGGCGAGACTTGAACTCACGGCCTCTTGACCCCCAGTCAAGCGCGCTACCAACTGCGCCACACCCGGATACGCTACAAAAAATACTATACCATAAACCTTAAAAAAATGCAAGCTCTTTTTTCATGGCCTTTCAGCCTGTTTCTGCCGGTATTTAATTCGCACGGCTCCGTCTTCAGCTGTGATTTGGCATAAAACAGGACC
>CALWPT010000041.1 GCA_944383495.1 uncultured Clostridia bacterium
AGCCGGCATCCGCCGTCCAGGCCCATCTCGATATCCTGGGTACAGCGCGACACCTTCTCCTGGCGCACGTCTCCCACAGACAGCAGGCCCAAAAACGGGGGCGTCAGCAGCTCCTTCCAGGGGGTGTCAGACAGCCCCAGCTGATCGCGGGAGATGGCGTTCAGGTAGCGCAGTCCGACGCGCTCGAAGTAGGCCGGCTGATAGATGCGTATGAAATTCGCCAGCGGCTGATCCAGCTTCCGGGCGAAGGCCTCCCAGCCCGGATACTTTCTGCAGGTCAACGCAATGAAGTTGTTGGTCAGGTTCAGCCGCCACACACCGTCTTCAGACACAAAATTGTAGTTGGTCACCGGCTGCTGCGGCTGCAGAGTGGGGTTTGGCGTGCCCAAACCCGTGACCTTTGGCGCCGGCTGATCGCGCCGGACCTGGTATCTCGGGAAAACGGAGCGCACCGTCTCCTGAAAATCCGCAGGTTCCCGGCTGGCGATGGAGAGGATGGTCGGGAAACGCAGCTGGCAGATGACCTCCAGCAGCGGGCTTTGGCGGTACTGAATTCGTTGTACAGGCTCAAACATGGTTCCACCTCTTGCGTAACATTTTCTGTATATAGTATACCGCAACGGTGACAAATTGCAAGATTGGCAGTATACTGGAGGGAAAAGGAGGGATGTCCATTGGTGATTGCGCTCTGGACCGTGCTGGGGCTGGCTGCGCTGCTTCTGCTGGCCGGACTGGTGATTGTGCTTGCGGCATTCGGGCGGCGCGGCGGCGATCCGCTGTCCCCGGAGGTTCTGGAAAGCAGCTGCTGGAGCCGCTACCGCGACCGCGTGGAGGCAGGTGCGGCCTGGCTGGCGCAGCAGCCCGGTGAGGACGTCACGGTGCGCAGCTTCGACGGCCTGACGCTGCACGCCCGGCTGCTGCCGGCGCCGGAACGCCGCGGTGTCCTGCTGCTGTTTCACGGGTACCACTCTGCGGCACGGGTGGATTTCAGCTGTGCCGCTCCGTTTTACCACGGCCTGGGGTTCGACCTCCTGCTGGTGGATCAGAGGGCCCACGGTGAGAGCCAGGGGCGTTTCCTGACCATGGGTGTTCGGGAGCGGGAGGACTGCCGCACCTGGGCAGAGTACTGCCATCTGCGCTACGGGGACGGAGTCCCGCTGTTCCTGGGCGGGATGTCCATGGGCGCCACAACGGTGCTGATGGCAGCCGATCTGCCGCTGCCGCCGACGGTCCGCGGGATCCTCGCGGACTGCGGTTTCACGTCCCCCGCGGAGATCCTCCGGGACCTGATGCACCGGAAGTACCATTTGCCGGTGTACCCGCTCCTGTGGGTGGTGGGTTTCTGGAGCCGTGTGCTGGCAGGTTTCGGCCTGAATCAGTGCAGCACGGTGACGTCCGTTGCGAGAACAGGCATCCCGATCCAGCTGGTCCACGGCGGCAGCGACCGCTTCGTACCCTGCTGGATGAGCCGCCGCACAGCAGATGCTGCCACTGGGGAATGTCATCTGCTGGTCGTGCCGGGCGCCGGCCACGGTGCCAGCTTCCTGGTGGATCCGGACGGATACCGGGCTGCAGCAGAGACGTTTCTGGAACGACACCTGCTCTGAGCACCGTATCAAACGCGTGCCCGGCGAAACACAATATCTTGTGCTATATTGCCGAATTTTTCCGGAAGAATCCACAACTTGTTGACTTCCTCCCGTTTTCAGATATAATACGTAAGGCATTTCGCGTATTGGGAGGACAGCATGAAGATCATCAAACGCAACGGCGCTGAAGTCGTTTTTGACATTACGAAGATCATCCAGGCCATCACAAAGGCCAACCAGGTCGTGACGGAGGACGAGCGTCTGACGCCGGTGCAGATCCGCCGCATCGCGGAGCGCGTGGAGCTGCGCTGCAGGGAGATGAACCGTTCTCCGGGCGTGGAGGAGATCCAGGACCTGGTGGAAACGGAGATCATGGCCCATGGGGCATATGAGGTGGCTAAGAAGTACATCACGTACCGGTACACCCGCAACCTGGTCCGTCAGTCCAACACTACTGACGACAAGATTCTGAGCCTGATCGAGTGCAACAACCAGGAGGTCAAGCAGGTGAACTCCAACAAGAACCCCACAGTCAACTCCGTCCAGCGGGACTATATGGCCGGCGAGGTGTCCAAGGACATCACCCGCCGCATCCTGCTGCCCCGGGATATCGTGGAAGCCCACGAGGCTGGTATCATCCATTTCCACGACGCGGACTACTTCGCGCAGCATATGCACAACTGTGACCTGGTCAACCTGGAGGATATGCTCCAGAACGGCACGGTGATCTCCGGAACCATGATCGAGAAGCCCCACAGCTTCTCCACCGCCTGCAACATCGCCACGCAGATCATTGCCCAGGTGGCTTCCAACCAGTACGGGGGTCAGTCCATCTCCCTGACCCATCTGGCCCCCTTCGTCCAGATCAGCCGGGAGAAGATCCGCCGCTCTGTGAGGAAAGAGGTGGAAGCCATCGGCGAGACCGTCTCGGAAGAGCTGGTTTCCCGCATGGTGGAAGGCCGTCTGCGGGAGGAGATCCAGCGGGGCGTCCAGACCATCCAGTACCAGGTGGTCACGCTGCTGACCACCAACGGCCAGGCGCCGTTCGTCACGGTGTTCATGTACCTGGGTGAGGCCAAGAACCAGCGGGAGAAGGATGATCTGGCCATGATCATCGAGGAGGTTCTGCGCCAGCGGTATCAGGGCGTCAAGAATGAGGCCGGCGTGTGGGTCACTCCGGCATTTCCCAAGCTGATCTATGTGCTGGAAGAGGACAACATCCATTCCGACTCCCAGTACTATTACCTGACGGAGCTGGCGGCAAAGTGTACTGCCAAACGGCTGGTGCCCGACTATATCTCCGAAAAGAAGATGAAGGAGCTCAAGGAAGGCAACTGCTTCCCTGTCATGGGCTGCCGCTCCAACCTGAGCCCCTGGAAAAATGAAAAAGGCGAGTACCAGTTCTACGGCCGCTTCAACCAGGGCGTTGTGACCATCAATCTGCCGGATGTGGCTCTGTCCTCCGGCGGTGACCTGGACAAGTTCTGGAAGATCTTCGATTAGCGGCTGGAGCTGTGCTACCGCGCCCTCATGTGTCGCCACAATCGGCTGAAGGGCACCTTGTCCGACGCCGCGCCCATCCTCTGGCAGTACGGCGCCTGCGCCCGCCTGAAAAAGGGCGAACCCATCGACAAGCTGCTCTACGGAGGCTACTCCACCATTTCCCTGGGCTACGCCGGCCTCTACGAGTGCGTCAAGTACATGACCGGGAAGCCCCACACCGATCCGTCGGCCACCCCCTTTGCGCTGGAGGTCATGCAGCGTATGAACGACGCCTGCGCCCAGTGGAAGGCCGAGACGAACATCAGCTTCAGCATCTACGGCACCCCGCTGGAGTCCACCACATACAAGTTTGCCAAATGCCTGCAGAAGCGGTTCGGCATCATCCCCGGCATCACCGACCGCAACTATATCACCAACTCCTACCACGTCCACGTGTCGGAGGAGATCGACGCCTTTACCAAGCTGAAGTTCGAGGCCGATTTCCAGAAGCTCAGCCCCGGCGGCGCCATCAGCTACGTGGAGGTGCCCAACATGCAGGACAACCTGGAGGCGGTCATCCAGGTGATGCAGTTCATCTACGACAACATCATGTACGCCGAGCTGAACACCAAGAGCGACTACTGCCAGGTCTGCGGCTACGACGGCGAGATCAGCATCGTGGAGGACGACGGCAAACTGGTGTGGGAGTGCCCCAAGTGCCACAACCGCGACCAGAGCAAGCTCAATGTCGCCCGCCGCACCTGCGGCTACATCGGCACCCAGTTCTGGAACCAGGGCCGCACCCAGGAGATCAAGGACCGCGTGCTGCATCTGTAAGAGGAAAAATAACCGAAAAAATTTTTCTGGCGAATTTTCAAAAAAATGAACTTTATGAGCAAGTAAACTGAAAAATCGATTTTGCCTGAAAGTTCAAAACAATGAACAATAAGTTCTTCCGTTAGTTTGAGTTGCGATGAGGCAGCTATATTTCCGACAAGATTCATAAATAAATCGGCCGTCCCGCTTTGTTGGGACGGCCGATTTATTTTAAGTATATTTTTCCTCTAAAAAGTGATGTGTAATGTTTTGGGAAAACCATGTGCCTTAACTATATTGGCGATAAGAACTTGTGTATTACAAAGTTAGAGGAAATTTGTGATTTGCTGGATGGCATACGGCTTTGCATACTTTAAGCAAGAGTCGCTTACGAAAATGCATTCTGGCTCTTCCGGCTTTTTCCACATGGCCGGATAAACTCTGAGCTCTTTCACGGAATTGCCTAGCTGAAGAATGATTTTATCGTCACGTACGGAAACCCGAATGCCTGTTTTCTCAAGTATCTCTTTCAAAGGTATAAGCATTTGCACTTGGTCTGCAATGGGAGCCATAGTAGGACGTGTACCATCCTTTGCCCAGTGAAGAAGCTCCAACGCAGCATGCCGGTCAAGCAAGCCATGCAGATTCTGATTACGGTAATGCTTCAGGCAGTCGCGGCAAGCCGATTTACATGTACAGTTAGAAAGCATTGTATCAACTTGATGAAGAACTTCCGGCATGATTGATGCAACTCCCACGGCATATCCAGCACCGCTGGAGAGGTTGTCATAGATATACACATCAAGGAAAACATCTTGACCTTTCCGACGGACACGATATCCTGTCATCAATTCCGTAAATTCAATATCCATAATGCGGCTTATAACCAACCGAATTGCCTCGGCCAAAGATGTCCCGGCGCGAGCAAGCCATAGATTGTCTTTTCGCTCGGTTTCTACCTGTTGGGGGTCAATGTAAATCTCCAAGACAAGCATGTCCGTGATAAAGTCGTATCCCAGATTTACTTGTTTGGTATTGGTATGCCGGCACCGATTACTGCGGATATACTTGGATATATACGGACGATTCACTTCGTTTAGCGTATCCACCCCATCACCAGGCATGGCTGCGCCACAATCGCAACAGACCGTGAATCCTTTTCCTTCGATACCCTTGTTTATCATAATAATTCGTTGATTGGTTCGTGAAGCCATACGGACATTCTTACAGCCTGCAATTTCGGCCATCGTTTCTGATTCAGGCAAAGTGGAATAAAGCGGCTGCTGGACGACGGTTCTTTCCTCTTCTAACAGCACTTCTGGAATTGCACGGCCATCCTTCGGAGCAAATCCCCAAGGACGCAACATGGGTTTCGTTTCCATAATGTTTTGGCTGCCACAGAAAGGGCAAGCCTTCATGTGGTCTTCCTTTAGCCCAAACCAACCACAGTCCTGACATTCTACAACCTCTTTGCAATAGTTTTCGTCATCAACGAAGGCCTTTGCAGGGCTGAGCAAGCATCCTTTTCTGCGTTCGCTGCCTGGATAGTAAAAACCACCAATTTGATAGGTAGCTTTATCAACGACAATCGCACGGCCGGGTGCATATTCGCCGATAGCAATATCTAGGCCACGTTCCACTTGGTAAAGTTGTTTGCCCTCTTGGTTCGAAATATAGGTACTAACAACATTTTTAGGGAACGAGTATGTCGGTATGATTCCTTCCTCATAGAGCGCGTCTAACAGCGATTTGCTTTTCGTTGTCACGCCATCCGGAACCTGATAAAGTTCTGGGTGCGCCTCCTTTTTCAATTTCAGCTTTTGAAGCTCGTCTATCAAAGTTTCCTTGAATTGACAGCTTCCTTGGTACGACACGGGAATCAAGAAGCGGTCTACCATTTGAAACGACCGCAGGAAACTCTGGAATACTTCCAGTTTCTCGTCCACAAATTCTGCTGCGCCCATAAGTTCGAGACTGTTTGCATCTTGTTTCAAGAACTCTTGCAATGCAACCATACTCAGATGACGCTGTATAAGCTTTTCGCTGGAAATATCAATCCAAGGGCGACGCGGGTCACCTTGGAGCATCGGTTCCGGGTTTTGAAAATAATATGTGTCATGCGGACCATTATCGCAGTAGGTGACAATAGTAGATAGGCTGGCACCCCGCCGTCCGGCACGGCCGGCACGCTGTTGATAGTTCTCACGCATCGGCGGAATGTTTCTTAGTCCAACAGCAACCAAGGAACCTATATCAATACCAACTTCCATCGTTGTTGTACTGCTTAAAATGTCAACGGGCGATTCATCTTTTCGAACCATATCCTGGAATCGAAGTTCATATTGCTCGGTTCTTGACCACATATCATTACTTTGGTCTTTATACGAAAGCTGTGCCGTATGTTCTTCTGTATCAATCACATAGATTGGGTTGTCGCTTATGGCCGAGATGGCAGGAACGCGCCAGAAATCCAAGGCATGAAGTTCTTCTTCTGTCATAGGATGGTCAATATCAGCTCCACAGTTCGGGCAGCCTCCCTTTAATGTGTAAGGGGTTACTGTTGAGCATTTTGGGCAACGATACCATTTGTGATTCAAGTCAAAGCAGGGTTTAACTTTCGTGAGGTCAATGTACCACTTGCTGAAATCTCCTTTTTCAAGAAAACGGCGTTGCAATATTCTTTTCCAAATGCTCTGTGTTTCTCCTTTTTTCTCCCACCCCATTTTCTTGCAAATCGTTGCGGGCATAGTCCAATCTTCTGAAAGGCCATATCCGCTTTCTCCATACCCTTTTCGAACGTTACTGCGGATATCATTGGAAATCGTCTGTCCCAATGCGACCTCATCACAGCAGTCATCAATCCACGCATTGAACACTTCCAGAAATTCTTCTTCCGAAACCTCTTGCCCCTCTTCTGCAAGCTCATCGACAGCGTCAAACATTGCCTCATCTGTAGGGGAAAGCCAGCACAAAGCGACAGAAGTAAGGGTATCATATGCACCGCAAAACATGCGGAGAAGCTGCTCTTTCATTTGGTCTGGCGCATTATCACCAATAGTCAGAGATGGATGCCAGGGGCGTCCTGCACGTTGTCTGCGTTTGTAATCGCGAAGAATTTTTGCACAATCATTTACAACAAATTTGTTTCTGTCATCTCCGCTATACAGTTGCACTTGATGTAATGCGGCTTCCAGTACGAAGAATCCATAAATATCGTTCAGCGATTGTTCTTCAGTCACTTTTTGCATTCTGGCAATAGCGAGCACAGCCAGCTGGCGTGCTGCCGTCATGTCAGAAGCATTCGACATATCACGCGCAAGCCGTGCGGCACGCTGTCGGCTATCTGAAAACAGCAATACCTTCCGCCCCGCATTCGGTAAGCGAGGATTGTTTTCTTTGCCCTTCACTGGTGGCTGAACATCAAATTGTGCCTTAATCAAATTGTAGAAAGATAGATTTCCCCGTGTAGCAAAGGAAGTCAGTTCAGAGCCAAGCATACGACGTTTGCAATGCGGGCATGTTGGAAATGTAATCGTGTCTGGATGGCCTTTTTCAGAATAGTCTGCATAATACAGTTTCAGCACACCATCTTTTCCCGCCATTGAATCATCACGGAAGTTGATGAATCCGCTACGACTATCCAGATAGCATGGGCGGAGGGGATACTTTCCTCTGTTTCGGGGTACGAATCCTTTTTCGGGAATGTACAAATGGATTTCTTTCAGGGTACTTGTATCAATTACCTGACCAGAATATCTCCACAGATATGCACGGCCATAAGAATCCATTTCCGATTTCAGAACATACCCTTTTAGGAACAGCGCTCCGCACTTGCGGTCATTGTATAACTCATATACCGTACTGTGGCATATAGGGCACGTGTCTTCAGCATCCGAAAGGAAAATGTCTCCCAAAGTAATCTTCCCGTCTGTATGCGAATGAGGACACTGCGGGTTCGTACAGGCGTAAACTCCGTTGATTCCGCGAAACAGCATATGCATCCGGGTTGGGCAAAGAACCATCCCTTTCTTGTTCTTGGCGAGTGGTGCAATTGCCAGCAAAACACTGACGGCGTTCAACGCTTCCTGATTATCCTGAGCAGGAAAAATTGTTTTTGCCAAATCATGCAGCGACTCTGCATTTCCTCGACATTCCTTCAGGAGCAGTTGGAAAGGAACGTAATCTACCAAATGGTCATACAACCAGTAAGATACATCTTCTAAAGATGCAAAAGGAGTAGGAGCACCAGGAAGCCCCGACCAAAACCGATTCAGTGCCGCAAGTTTTTGGTCACCATCAGCTTCAATTTCTTCAGGAGTTACTTGTTTGAATTTGATAAATGGAATGTCCGTTCCCTGTCCGGCTGCGATTGTTTCTCTTTCGCCCGTCAAATAGGTAAACGTATAATTATCTGCGCCAGTCAACGCCTGAGCAAATTCATGAACGGCCATTCTGTCTTCATCGGTCTTGTTTGGCATACTGGCTGTTGTCAGGATAAACTGTACTCGGTCTCGTCCGATTCCCAACCGATGAAACAGCCGTCGAATCAAGAGCGCCACTTCACCGCCGGAAGAACCGCGATACATATGCGCTTCATCAATAACAAACAGAAGTTTGTTTTCCGGTGCTGAGTCCAACCACTTTTTCGTATCGTCCCATATTTTCTTTTCTCTCGGACGAAAAAGCATATATTCCAACATGGAATAGTTGGTAATAAGAATATCCGGGCAGCATCCCTGCATTTCAAATCGTGTAATCAGCTCGGCATCCTCACTGTTGGGGATATGTCTACTTTCCCGCAAGTCATCGATAAAAGAAGCCATATCTTCTTTGGCGGGAATGCGACCTTCTTTGAGAAGGGTCTGATAGAATTTTTCTTGGTCTTCCGTATCCGGTTTCGTCATGCGAGATAAAGTTTTTGCCAACTCCTTATCCGTTCCGGAGAAGGTTGTATTCCCGGGATATGGAGTGCGCCCGGTGTACATACCAAACTGGGGACGCCTTGCGTTATTGCCCGCAGTCTCCCGGAAAATCTGTACAAATTTATGGTTCGGGTCTCCAATCAAACGGCGCAATCGGCCGATTTGGTCCGAAACTAATGCATTCATAGGATACATAATAAGAACGCGCACGCCTCTCTGTGACCAAGAGGTGGGGGATTCTTTCGCTTCCCGAGTCAATTTTGCCAAAATCGGCCACATAAAGCATTCGGTTTTACCGGAACCCGTTCCAGTTGCGACAAACAAATCTTTGCCCTGTACTGCCGTTTCCAGAGCATCAATCTGGTGTTTGAATGGTGATGTGTATACGCCAAGATTGGCGTCCGCCAATTTCTCGAAAAAGGAGCGCATCCAGGCAGGAATATTGGCAGCCTGTAAGCCGTGTTCTACCGTAACATAGGCTGGAGATGATTCGATATAGGGCTGTTGATAGAGAACCCCTTCCTCATCCAAACGAGAAGAAATAGCCGACAGCAAAAGAGGGGATTTTCCAAAGAACTGTGATTTGATATAATTCTCCAACTCACTTTTTAGATAACTATGAACTTCATATGCACCTTTTGCCATCAGGCTTCCTCCTCAAAGAAATACCCAAGAGATTCCATAACGGATTTGAACGACCGATATACAGGTGTTGCCATCTGTCGTTTGACACGCTGTGAAAATGCATTTAAGGTTAAATTCGGCATTGGCCAGGAATATAACTTGAAAAAGTTTTCTTCCATAGGAGGCAGCAAATAAGGAAAAGAAACGGTCATCAAGTTTATATCTCCCGAACAGCGTACCGGTTGCAACAAACGGTTTGACATCAGAATACCATTGGCCAGCGCCAACCATTCAGGAATACTTGTTTGGCCGTTATTGGGATTTGTCTGCCATATCTGAAGTTGGCTCCATTGCCATTCATTGGAAGATTTTCTGTACAGATAATAATTGTAGCTGACTGCCTGCGGAACTCGCATTAGTCCAAACGCTATATCTTCATTTGGCTTTTGCGACCAGTACCCGACTTTTTTCTGGTTCTGCATAGTGAGAAATTCTGAATCTTCCGGGAAGTCCGCGTTTTTCCAATTGGCATCTGCTGCGCATTCTGCCACAAGGTCCATCAAAGGACGGTGAAGTTGAAACATCTCTTGCACAGAATGATAATAGCGTTGTGTACTGACTGGATTTATCGAATAGTCCCCTAAACCGCTCACAGGGTGCGCAGACAATGGGGTGCATCCCCGAAGAAAAATTGTCTTACCATCGGACGCAGAAGAGCTAACCGCTGGTGCGAGATGGTTCTTTTTGTGATAGAATGCGCCAGCATTCAAATAGATACTGTACAGCTCATCGCGGAGCAATGCAGAATCGCCAAGGTAATCGGCGGTCGCTCCGAGAATTTGTAAGTAATATGGTTGCCTCTCGGCTATTGATGCGGAAAAGTGCTGAACAGAAGGCAGGTCATCTTCCTCATCCCAGACAGATGCCAGCGCCAGCTTGCCCAATGCACTGTAAATCAATCTACGCCGCCAGGCATCAACATCTTCTTTCGTCCCACGTAAAATAGACAAATCTTTTGCCAGGCTGGAAAAAATATCTTCAAACGGCACGATTATTCTTCCTCATAGTCAAAAAAGTGGTAAATATGGGATTTGACTTCTGTGGGGACAGCGTTGGACTCTTGAATTCGTTTGCAAAACTGCTCTCCCTTACGGGTAACCGCAGCATAAGGAAGTAAGGTGTATTCAAAGGCTGCTGTGGCATTATTCATATCATCAGCTTCCGCCATCATAGCCACATCCGAAAGGATGCCCTGTATCTTTTTCTGCATCATGGAACTGATTTTCAGAGAATCTAGCCAGTCCCTACGCAGTCCAGGTTTGGTAAACGGCTCGAACGCTTTCCCATCAGGAGCCAAGATTGTCCCCGTAGCATCTGCTATTTCAGCCTGATGTTCTACGAAATCCGTTGTGAATACTGGAATAAGATATTGGAAAAGACTTTCCGGTTCAATCGACAAATCTTCCGTATAGGGGTGGCAGAAAATGATTTGTTTGCGACTTGTTACCATATCCCGAAGCAAATTTTGGAGCCAATCCCCGCAGAAAGGATTTCGAACAAGAAGAATGCCTTCTCCTTGCATGGCTTCAGTGCTGGCCTTTTCGTTGTAATCTTCTGTGCAAACCAGGACGTCTGCATACCGACCATAAATGGTGGCAGAGAGCGTTTGCGCAATTTCTTCTGAATTTAGGCCTGCCAGCAATAGCGATTGGTGTCTCAGGTGAGTTGCATAAAGAAATCTCGCCATATGTAGATGGTGTGAACGCTCTTTTGTAATTCCTGCGCACGAAGATAGGTTGTCCGCAAGTTCAGCGATTACAATATTGTAATCATCGACCAAATCTACAACTTCTTCATCCAACCTGTCACCATGAAGGATGGTAGCTGATTTAGGGCTATTGTTTGTTCCATTTGCGGAGATAGGCATATACAGAGACATCTCTGCCAAAAACTCAGCTACATTGGCTTTTGTGCTTGCAAGTTTGTCCTGAACAAGACGGTAGCTATCCTGAGCAATACGTTCATTTTCCTGTATAGTCCCTTGAAGCTCTGCCAGATGTTTTTTTGCTTGTTCAATCTGATGCTTTGTTTCGTCAAGAGTGCGAGTACAGTTTTTCTGGTCCTGCCTTACTTGTTGAAGTTCTTTATTGGCTTGTTCTATTTTTTCTTTGGCTTCCTGCTTCCATCGCTCATCTACTTGCTGCGTATATTTGGTGCGCAACGTATCATTTGCTTCAATGAGCTTTGAAAGAATGTCTGTATCTATTTCAGTCCCGTCCAAGTATTCATTTGCGTTTGCAATAAAGCCTTCAACATATTTTTGCGCCGTTTCGACCGAACAACCAATATCATCGGCGATTTCTTGGTATAAATCTTTTCCGGTGACGTTTTGCAGGAACGCCTTGAATAACCTTAACTCGTTATTGGTACGTGCCGTAAAATCTCGGAATGAAGACCAGCTCATTTTCTGGTTGGTAAGAATCCGATTTTTGACAATCTCCAACGCGTCCTTGGCCAGAATCGTTCCATCGGGAACTCCGGGATTCATCTTTCTCAGGAACGTGTAGCTTGGAAGCTCCGGGTATTTGCGGAGCTCTTGGATTGTGACGATGTCTTTTTTGCCAAGATTGTAATACGGCAGTTTTGAAACAGATAACTTTAGCCGATATGTTCCATTTTGGCACTCCATATCCATAGATTGGCAAAGTAGGCCCAGCCCCATACCCGTAGCCGATGGAATCAATGTATATATAACATCATAGCTTGTACTTCCGTCCGGAACTCCTTCATGAAGCATGTCTATTGCCTGCTTTGCCGTACTGGCATGAAGAGGAATTACCAGTATGGGAGTTTGGCTAAGTAAGGTTACACTTGTCTTGATTTTGTCCGGTCTATCCGGGTCCGGTGCATCAGACCACGCAAATACGGCAAGCTCGCCTTTTTCAAAATACTGCCTTACCTTATGGGGAAGTGCATATCGCTTTGAAAAAGCATATTTTTGCTCGTTTGCGTTTTCTTGCTCATCATCATCAAACAGGCATTCGCATAGTTTTTCGTCGGCTATGTCAGCAACACGTGTCCATTGCCTCCACCATTCTGTACTATCATTTTTTACGCACAAGGAAACCGCTTCGAAATAGGGCGTGTCCTGATTAAACTCATCCATTTCAACATCCTCGCCTTCACTTATGATTCGCAAAATAGTCAATAAGATAACGGTATGCCTCTGTCGGCATTTTGCCATTGCGAACACAAACAGACAGCTCTTGTTTGAGTTCCGAGTTCATGGGAATATGATTTATCACATTTCCTATGGTGTGTTTGACCGGAGTGTATCTCATTGTCGGTTGCCGAAGTAATTGCAAAAATTGGGCGACAAACGGAGTATCTTGCCCTTGATATGGCCGCCTAAAGGAAATGATTCTAACTATGTCATTGCCTTGAAAAAGCTTGATGGTTTCGCCGAAAGACACCTCTACGGTTTTTAGCTCTTCAGATTTGATGACTTGGATGTCATGCACTTTGTTTCCGCGCGTAACGATAATTTTTCCATCAAATGGAGCTAAAATCCTGAGAAAGCCTTTTGCAGGTAATTTGGTATAGTCGGATTCAGTCAATGGGGTCCCATTGCCATCGGAAATTATTACTACAGGTTCTGTATTATCCTTAGCAATAATACCTTTCCATAGCATAGTATGGTTGCTCTGACTCCGCTGCCCATCATGATAGTGAACCGCAGCCATTTGCTGAAAGCCGTTTGATTCAACACAGAAATATCCATTTCGCTGTTGGGGTAACTGTTGACCAGTGGGGAAAAGCAACAATTGGAGAGTCAAGTTTCCGTTATGTGCTACATATATGGTACTGCTATTGTGGAACTCCGTTCCCTGCACATTAACAGTTGGAGGCCACAAAAGCGTCAATGACACCTTCTTTTTTACAAGGTGCATATGTAACAGTAAAAAATAGCGAACAGTGTCCGGAGAAAAAGCTGTTGCCCTGATTTTGTAGACACGCCAAATTTTTCCCCTTATTGAGTTTCGCGCCACTTCAGAACAATGAATGCTGCCACAATATGGAGGCATGGAATCTGTCAATAGGTAATAGTCGTGCTCCTCTACAACCTCGTCTCCAGGATATAGCATTTTCCCGCCGATACTATCAAACAAGGCTCCATCAGGGTTGACTCCAGGAAGGTTTTCAGGCCAGTAAGCGGCTCGGAAACCTTTTGTTCGAATGGTATACTGGTTGTTTATATCTTGGCCTAAATTCAACCAGGTAAGACCCTTATCAGCCATTCGTTCGGCCAGAAAAAATTGATGTGGCTCTGGCTCTTTTCCGACAATTATCACTTGAGCATCCGCATCAGGTGTATCAATTTTAGGAATACCGATAGCGAGCGTAAAACTTTGCCCAAAAGAGCCAAAAACGATTTTAAGAGGTAAAAGATAACGGCTTGCTTGCAATAGCGGATACCCGCTTGAACGAAGCACTCGTTCTTTACAATTCTTGTTTTCTTCCCCTCGGCTGTGCATAAAGTAGCGTTTGCCTCTACTTGGGTTGGCAAACGGCACATATTGCCCACAGAGTTCACACATAAAAACTCGGTCACTCGCGGATACTGTTTGCCGCGGAAAAAGGTCAGATGCTTCTTCCACAGTAATATGCCGCCATCCAAGTTCTGCATCCCGTATACTTACATGTGTCAAGGAAGCTTCATGTTCTCGCACTATATCCACCTTTTTTCCCGCTTTTTATCTTTTACCAGCACAAGGAAGGGAGCAATGGACATCAAATGACTTATAACTCATACTCGTAAAAATGAAGTCCTTCAACATCTGTTATATCTTCGCCAGGATAGAATACATATTGGCGCCCGTCGGACTGGTAGTGTGGCAGTTTCTCATCTGGAAATTTGTACGAGTAGATGGCATGCAGAGTATACCCGTAAAAGCTTTCAACGAATTCTTGAAGCGCCTCCAGGACATCCTCTTGCGAAATGTAACTTGCGATGGCAATGGGTTCGGCCAGCATAAGGACATTGCGGTTCGTTGGCGAAGTGTATTCCCGCTTCAAAATGGAGCGGGTCATCTCGTCGGTCAATGGGTCGCTTTGTACGCGACGGATGACTTCCGGGCAAAATTCAGATAAGACGTCCGCGAAATAGATTGTGCCGTGAATAAAGCCGACTTCATTTTCCGTTTCTGCGTCGTACATGGTCAAGGAAATCTGTTCTTCAAAACGATTTCCTCTGGACAGCTCTACTTGACGTTCCATAGCTTTGTCGCCGGTCGTGCGAGAAATACACAATTCGTTCTTCATGGTAAATAGCCCTCCATTTGGCAATCCGTGTGTCAGTAACCAATCACATCTTTTTCAACCTGCTGAATCACAGCGGCAGGTATCATGCCGGTGTTCAGCAACCAGATTTGGTTCAGTCGTGGGTTTGCGATACCAATGTTTTGAATGGTCTGAAAACATTCGTTCCAAGAATGTTTGCCCATGATGTAATACATCAGGACCTGTAAGGTATCTTTTGGTTTGGGTGGGCTTTTTGACGTCTTGACGTCCCATAAAGTATCTCTGGTCAAAAAGTCACCGTCACCGCAACTGACGATATCGGTATAACCTCCTTCCATCGTAAATGCGTCGGCTGTTACAGGTCCGTATTCTGCGAAAAAACGCACCATACGGGTCACCATCAGCCGGATGTTGAAAAGTGTACTATGGTTGGGCTCCGGCTCGGATATAGTCGGAGGAACGGCTTGAGATGAACGAGCATACGAGTCATAGCTGGCCAACTTGCAGGCGGCACACAGCGAAACGTCGTCCAGCCCTTTAATTTGGCCAACGAGTTCTTCGCCGCGCTGCGGTCGCCCGGCCAGAGCAGTGCCAAGCAACGAAACGAGAAAGGCGTCTTTTGCCGTTATTGGTCCGGAAACAAAACGGCTCATGTAATCGACCGTTTGGCCGACAATGCTGGCATGAACGTTTTCGTCTTCCTTTAGGGCAAAGTTGTCCTGCATGGCTCGGGGAGTAAACGACCTCAAGGGCAGATACCCACCGCGAGGCTGTGCCACTGTTTTAGCTCGTTTAGAAACCGAATATGTGTACATAATTGATTACTCTTTACGCAAATCGTTGTACAAAACTTCTGCCATTGCAGTCATGATGGCCCGATACTTTGCGGCGTCAGTGAACAGGGACTGATAGGCTTGGTCGTTTTCCATATAAGAGGTCTGGGCGGTCTCCCCAAAGATTTTGGGGAAAACATTTTTTTCGAAGATTTGCCGTCCATCCTGCCGTGCAGATTTTTTCAGCTTTTGGTCCTGACTCATTTTCCGGCGCAAAGTATCCATCATAACACGGTCGCCTTCCGTGAACTCGCCCTTGTAATATTCATTGACTTTCTCAATGATTTCCTCTAACGGGCTCTTTCTCTCCTGACCACCACCGGCACCTTTCTTTGTTCCCAGCTTCAATTCACTCGAATGTTCTTCTAGCTCAATGGAGCCCTCATACGTTTTCTCCAGCCGATAATACTCCAAGCGTACTCGGTCCCCCAGCTTCCAAATCTGTTTGGGGTCATCCGGAAGAAGATGTGCTAAATACGAGCAAAGAACATATTCTTTGTGCAGCTCTTTATCGAAGATACGCACAATCTGACTGATATAGTTATACCATTTTACAAATTTGCGGATGGTGCGACGGAATTCATACCGCTGGTCGGCATTCAAGGCATTATAGGCGTCGGCCGCCGGTTTAAGGGCATTGGTTACTTGCGCCTGAACGCTATCCGTTTTCTTTGCATTAGGGT
>CALWPT010000042.1 GCA_944383495.1 uncultured Clostridia bacterium
CGTCATCGTAGTAGGCGGCAGCGAAGGGAATGAAAATATCCCGATGAATGTGGGTGCTATGTTTGCCAGGTGCGGCATCGCCGCGTTAGGTATTTGTTACTGGAACGTAGACGGGCTGCCGAAAGAATTGGTTCGGGTGCCTGTCGATCCGTTTGAAAAAGCAATCCTGTGGCTGAAAAACAAGGGACATGAGAAGATTATCATGTACGGCATTTCAAAAGGCGCTGAACTGGCGCTGCTTTGCGCTTCCCTTATGCCGGATATCTGCGGCGTTGTCGCACTCTCCCCGATGCACTGTATATGGGGAGGCATGCACGGGAATAAAAGCATGGCATCGAAAACTTTTTCATCTGCCTCCGAATTTACATACAGGGGGAAAGATTTTCCGTGTATGACAGCGCATCTGAAATATGGGCCGGCAATCCGGAACCTCATCCTCCATCAGCAGTTCGAGTTAAAGGCGCAGGATAAGGCGAGGAAAATCCGAATTTAAGCGGCAATACAAGTCGGCTTTTTTACATGCTGATTGGTCTGAAACCATGCGAACGCAGCCTGTGCATGCCTTGGCCTATGGCGGAGCAATCGCTTTTTGAGCAGGCGGTTCTTGACGGCAGGATAGAACAAATTGGCTAAGCAAGCGCAAGAACCTCAAGGGGCTTGCTGGAGGCGTCAATTGACAGGCGTTCTTGATACAGGCACTCAAGCTGCTGCGCCCGACGTCTGCTCAATGAAAAAAGCTGGTTTGGCACGTTTAATTGTCAGAGCATGATAAGGCCGCCATGTTAACTGAGTTTTAAAACAGCAGAACCTCGCAAAAGCTGAATTTGGATTTCAATTACCAGAAATTATTTTGTTAACATAAACGTAATATTTCGTTCATAAAGTCTGCATAAGTCTTGCATAAAATAACTAATAGTGTTAGCTATTGGAGGTTGATATGATAATGGATTATCGCGTGTTTGCGGAAGAACTAGTGGATCTCCAGACCCTTCAGCATCTGGCGCCGGTCACCCGCAAGCTATCCGTTCTGGATAACGGCACATATTTGGCATTGCATTATTTGGTTTCCCATCAAAAAGTGGCGCATCCCAAAGAACTGAGCCAAAACATGTCCATCAGTACTGCGCGGGTTGCCGCCCTTTTGAAGCATATGGAACAGGAGGGATTCATTGTACGCACACCGGATCCAAGCGATAATCGCCAGATCATTGTTTCTCTGACCGGCCATGGGGAACAACTGATTGAAAATAAAAGAGCAGAGGCGGTTGATATCATGGCCGAAGTATTAGAAGAGCTTGGGCCGGAGGAGACAAAGACCTACCTTCGGATTCAAAGAAAGCTTTTAGAAAAATTTTTGCACCGATTATAACGGTGTTAAAGGATATCCGGGCATGTCCTTTGTAAGGAAAGGAGGCCTTCTTAGCTGTTGTGAATGAAAAATTAAAAGAAAAAATTAGAGAGTCTTTGTCCAGTGTCCTTCCTATCACCATCATTGTATTGCTGCTAAGCATCACACTGATGCCAATGGAAATTGGAACGCTTGCTTTGTTTCTCATGGGAGCGTTTTTACTGATCGTCGGCATGGGGTTCTTTCAGCTTGGCGCGGAAATGGCTATGACGCCTTTAGGACAGGGCGTTGGCGGACGGTTAATCAAAAGCAATCGTGTTGTTTTAATCATGCTGGTTAGTTTTTTCATGGGAATCATCATCACGATTGCGGAACCGGATCTTCAGGTGTTGGCAAACCAAGTGGCTTCCATCCCGAATCAGGCATTGATCTGGACGGTGGCGGTTGGGGTAGGCATTTTCTTAGTGGTGGCCGTTCTGCGCATCCTGTTTCATATCAACCTTTCAAAGCTGCTGTTCGTATTCTATATATTGCTGTTCGTGCTGTCCTTCTTTTCACCTGACTCCTTTACCGCTGTGGCGTTTGATTCCGGCGGCGTCACAACCGGACCCATGACGGTTCCGTTTATTATGGCGCTGGGCGTTGGCTTTTCCGCCGCTCGAAGCGACCGGGATGGAGCCAGCGACAGCTTTGGTCTCGTTGCCCTGTGCAGCATAGGGCCGATTATGATGGTTCTGCTGCTGGGAATTTTTTATAATCCCACCAACGCTGCTTATACAGCGGTTGAAATCGCCAGTGTTTCCACAACGCGTGATGTAATAAAGCAGTTTGTGGTTGCGCTTCCCCAGTATGGCAAGGAGGTACTGATCAGTATTTTGCCTGTTGCGGGTGTGTTTGCGGTATTTCAGCTGTTTGCGCGAAGCTATCACAAGCGGCAGGTATTAAAAATGATCGTGGGCTTCGTGTACACCATTTTGGGGCTCATTCTCTTCCTGACTGGCGTAAACGTTGGTTTTGCACCGGTAGGCAGCCTGCTGGGGAGCGGTCTGGCGGATGGTTCCGTTAAATGGCTGCTGATTCCCATTGGAATCGTCATTGGCTACTATATTGTAAAGGCGGAGCCTGCTGTGCAGATTCTGAACGAGCAGGTGGAGGATCTCACCGGCGGCACGATCTCCCGCAAAATGATGAATCTGGCGCTTTCTGCCGGTGTCGCTTGCGCGGTTGCCCTTGCTATGGTAAGGGTCTTGACAGGTATCAATCTATATTGGATCATTATACCCGGGTATGCGATATCCGTTATACTTAGCCGTTTAGTACCGCCGGTTTTTGTAGGAATTGCTTTTGACTCGGGCGGCGTGGCCAGCGGCCCTATGACCTCGACTTTTTTACTGCCGCTGGCTATGGGCGCTTGTACGGCGGTTGGAGGCAACGTAGTGACCGACGCGTTCGGCGTTGTCGCCTTAGTTGCCATGGCGCCGTTGATTGCCATTCAAATTATGGGGCTGCTCTATGTACACAAAACAAAGGCTGTCGCTCAGCCCGCTGAGGCACTGCCGGATGATTCCGTGGTTGACATTGAGGAGGATTTTGAATGAGCGTTCCACAGGAAGGAAAGCTTTCTGCTCCGCGCATGTTTGTCTTTGTTACGCGAGTAGAGGACGAGAAAAAGCTAGGTGAAATTTTTGATTCCATGCATGTTCCGATCTGTTATCAATGCCGCGGACAGGGGACTGCCCCGTCTGAGGTTATGGATATTTTTGGATTTGGAGGAACCACCCGGTTGATTACAATGGGATTTTTGCCGAAGTTTGCGGTGAAAGAGCTTTTTGAGAAAACCGGACAACAGTTTGCATTTGATCAAAGAGGCGGAGGGATCGTCATTACCATTCCGATCACTGGACTGCAAAATCCGCTTTTTCAAATGCTCAACGACGAATCGCGCGTCATCATGGAAAAAAGAATGAAGGAAAGGATTGAAGGGGATATGGCTGAAATACATGAAAAGTCAGGGTTTAATGTAATTTGGGTTTCCGTTGCGGCCGGATACAGCGATCAAGTCATCGACGTAGCAAGAGCCGCCGGTGCAAAAGGCGGAACCATCCTGCGTGGCAAGCGCCGAAATGCAAAGCACGTCAGCCAGCATTTCGGCATCCCGATACAGGATGAGCAGGATTTTATTATGATTGTAGTTCCCAGAGCTATTAAGAGCGAAGTTATGTCGGCCATTTGCGGTTCGTACGGGCTGCAAACACCCGCTCATGGTACTGTTTTATCCCTGCCAGTTGACGACGCAATTGGATTGGAGGAATAATACGGGGAATACTGTCACAATCTAAACCCCAAGGCCACTACACAAAAGCTGTTGTAATTTTCAACAAACGAGCAAAGGAGGCGGCGCTTGTGAAAGCCTATCAGGAAATCCTTCGGGAACTGCGGGAGAATCATGATCTCAGCCAAGCGGAAGTTGCAAAAGCCCTGGGAACCACCCAGCAGGTTTATTCCCGGTACGAAAGCGGAAAAAACGAGATGCCGCTCCGACATCTCGTAGCCTTAAGCAGGCTTTACCGTGTATCGACCGACTATATTTTGGGACTAGAGCATTAAAAATAGCGGCAGCATGAAGGGAGGCTTTAGACAGCGGCGTAGCAAACCGCTGAAGCCCCGTTTTTCTGATGAGCTGTCAACCTCTGCAACGAAGCTTGCAAATCTACCGCAAGTTCACTTTGCAATACCCTTTATTCAATGGAAAGGCTTCACTGCAATGTGCTATTTTCCGCTGTCCTTTCATTCCCCCGGTTACCGTTTCACCATAAATCAATACAATATCGTCACGCAAAACATCCGCCTGGAGTTTGGGCAAGAATCCGTACCTGTCGCCTTCATACGACAGCGGGGTGACGCCCAAGAAGCGAATCCATGATCCCCACACCGCCGGCAGCGGGTGCAGCTAAATCGGCGCACTCCCTATGACAAACGCAAAAAAGGGGCTGACAAAGCTTTGTCAGCCCCTTTCAAATGGATGAAGACAACTTTCCTGAAAAGGCTCAGCGAGGTTCCACAATCAGTTTGATAGCCGTGCGGTCATCACCGTCAATCACAACATTGGCAAAAGCGGGGACGCAAATTAAGTCAATTCCGGCTGGGGCCAGATACCCTCTGGCGATCGCGACCGATTTAATGGCCTGGTTAGCGGCGCCCGCTCCAACGGCCTGCACCTCCACAACGCCGTTTTCTCGAATAACGCCAGCAATGGCACCAGCCACGGAATTAGGCGATGATTTTGAGGAAACCTTTAGTATCTCCATATCGCATCTCCTTTCACAGAAAAATTCTAATAATTTCAACAGAAAAATAACTGAATCGTAACGGCGAAAATAATATTCACACTTGATAAACAACTCATTTGGAAATATTTTGTTTACTAAAAAACCACGTTTAGATCTTCCACAACTGTGCCTATAAGCATATTTATTAATATTATTCTAAACCATTCCATTTAGAATTGCAAGCATTTTTTCAAAAAAAATTCGCATTTTATACAACCTTTATTGATATTACTTGTAAGGAATTTCCTGTTTTTCGGTCTATTTCAAAAAAACATCCGTTAATTTGCACATTACCTGTCGCATTTTCAAAACGTACGGGCAGTTTGTCCTTTTGTCGGGCAATCGCCAACGCAGGCTTGACGCCCAATACCGATTCGTAAGGGCCTGTCATTCCTAAATCGGTAATGTATCCGGTGCCTTGGGGCAAGATCTGTTCGTCGCCTGTGATAACGTGAGTGTGGGTACCGAATAAAGCGGAGATCCTGCCGTCTAGGTAGTATGCCAGCGCTTTTTTCTCCGATGTGGCTTCGGCGTGTACATCCATTAAAATGATCTTGGCGCCGGCCGCCTTCGCCTGTTCCACCAGTCGGTCGGCGGTCTCAAAGGGACAGGACAGGGAGTCCAAGTACACCACTCCCATTACATTGCACACCGCTACCGTGACGGGTCCTGTATCAATTAAGCAGAGGCCCTTACCAGGCGCTGTGTCCGGATAATTGGCGGGCCGCAGCAAGTATGGATTTTCGTCCAGCATGTCGTATACTTCCCGGCGGCGAAAAACGTGGTTCCCAGAGGTAATGACATGGACGCCCGCGTCAAACAGCGCGTTCGCCGAAGCAGGGGTAATTCCATTGCCGTCGGCGGAGTTTTCCCCGTTGGCAATGACAAGATCCGCTTGATACAGCTTTTTTAGGGAGGGAAGATGCCGCTTCAAGGCCTCGCAGCCGCTGGAGCCTACCACGTCGCCCAATGCCAAAACATTCATTGCTTTTAACAATGCTTCCGCTATGGAAGCATTTCTCCTTTCATATTTATTATAATAAGGTTGATTTGTGTATAGTTCATGAAGAGGCAGTTAATATAGAATGAAAAAAGGCGGGCGTACCCGCCTTTTTTGATTTTTTACATCCGACGATGCGTTCTTACCCGGGCGGCGCGCCGTTTTCGTTTGCTTTTCATTGCCGAAATAATAATTAACAAAATAATTAGGAGCACCGCCAATGCCGCCCCAATCTGAAACCATAAGGATTTCAGAATTCGCTTAGCTCCCTCGGCAAGAAAAATTAACTGACTGCGGCCAACGGTTTCTCCCGCCACCAGATTGACCCTGCCGATTTCCTCACCGGCATACATCAGCTTGGCATAGCCCAGCACGTCGCCCTTTTGCACAGGGGCCTGAACGGAGCTTTGCGCCCAGACAGGCTCAATGATAACAGTGGAGCCGTCGGCTTCCTTTGGGATCAGGGTGGACACATCCGATTCCAGATATGCTTGGATATAATCTTGATCCCAGGCGTATTGCAGCGGCAGCTCGTCCACCGGATCGTTTTCATTGGCAATTTGCTTATATTCGAAGGTTCCGAAGGCCCATTGATACAGGGCTTTCGTATCGGCATATTCATAACGAACTGCTTTGCCGCTTTCATCCTTTGGCGGGCAGCCCATTACAATGGCGATATAATTATATCCATCAAGAGAAGCGGTTGAAATTAAGCAGCGGCCCGCCGGATCCGTGTACCCGGTTTTGATTCCCCGGACCGGGGAATAATAATATGTCTGGGTTCGGTCGGTCATCAGGTTGGAGGTGGCCAAAATTCGCTCGTCGCTTCTATTCGTTTTGGGAATGGTATACCGCGTTGTGGTGCACATATCCATAATGGCGGGAAGGGTCATAATATATTGGGTTAGCTTCAGCATGTCATTTGCGGTGGTATAATGCTCCACGTCGTGCAGGCCATGGGCGTTGGCATAATGCGTGCCGTTCATCCCCAGCTCCTTGGCTTTTTCATTCATCAGTTCCACCGTAGCGGAAATTTTGCCGTTTCCAATGAAATCGGCAATGACATTGGCCGCGTCGTTGGCGGAGGACACCAGCATACAGTATAAAAGCTGGCGGACGGTGAGCTGCTCCCCATCCTTTAGATTCGCGGTGGATGAATCGGTGCCGCTAAGAAGGGTAATGCAATATTCGGGAACCGTAATTGTCTGATCCAGATCCTGGATCTGCTCCACGGCTACCGCCGCAGTCATCAGCTTTGTGAGAGATGCGGGATATACCTTCTGATCGGCGTTTTTTTCAAAGAGAACCGTGCCGGTATCCATGCTCACCAGCAGAACCGTTTGGGCGTGCAGTTCGATTCCAGTAGGGGAATAGGCCGACGCCGCCGGGCCAAAGCATGAAAAAAGCACGAAAAGGGCCAAAAGCAGAAAAATGGCTGTTTTTTTCATAGAAAAATCTCCTCAAATATGTTATGATAAGAAAGCCGGAAAAAATACATGAAACCATAGGCTATAAATCGACAGGATTATTTATTAGTATACCAGCACTGCGGTCAAATGAAAAGGCCGAAAATGATTTTTTATTGAATTTTGATTTTCCCCAGGAGGTATGGGTATGATTTATATTACGGGCGATATGCATGGGGATGAGTCCCGTTTTTTTTCCAAGGAGATGCGCCGGCTTAAGGAAGGGGATACTCTGATTGTCTGCGGCGATTTTGGCTTTATTTGGGATGATTCCAACAAAGAGAAAAAGTTTTTGGAATTTATAGGCAGCCGCAAATTCAACATCGGGTTTGTGGACGGAACCCACGAAAATTTTGATCTTTTGAAAAAATACAGGGAAACGGTCTGGAAGGGCGGACGGGTCCACCGAATTGCAAAAAACCTGTTTCATTTGGAGCGGGGCCAGATTTTTAACATTGACGGTCTGCGGCTGTTTACCTTTGGCGGCGGGGAGAGCGGCGACCGGGAAATGCGGTCGGAGCATAAAACCTGGTGGCGGGACGAACTGCCCTCAGCGGGGGAAATGGAAGAGGGCGCGGAAAACATTGACGAGGCCGGCTGTGAGGTGGACATCATCATCACCCATGAACCGCCGTCCTTGGTAAAAAGCGCCATGATGCTCCGGGGCGGAAGGCCCTGCCGGGTCTCGCGGCTCAACGGGTATTTGGAGGAGTTGAACCGGAGCTGTAGGTTTCAGCAGTGGTATTTTGGCTATATGCATGAGGATCGGGTGATCACTCCCCTGCACACGGCGGTTTTTATGGAAATTTTGCCGGTGACCTGCCGTTCTCAGGTGGCGGGTAAATGGCAGATGGAGACCGATCAGCGTGAGGTCATGGAAGCTTTTGAAGAACTGGCCGCCCAACCTGTGATGGAGACGGAGGCCCAGCCCGAACCGGTCGCGGCACAGATGACATTCGACGCCGTCTTCGAGCCATTTCAGGAGCGGGAGCCCGATACAGAAGAGCTGTTAACCGAGCCTGAAAAGGAAGAGCCTGTTGAAGGACAAATGACATTAGAGGAAGCGCAGACTGAGGTTCAGAAAGCCGTGGAAACAGCCGTTGAAAAGGAATCGCCAACGCTTCAGCAAATTTTTTCAGCGGATCCGGTTCCTGCAAAGCGGCAGGAAATGGCTGACAGGTTTACCGCGTTTGACGCATTATTCGGCGGGGAAGACGAGGCGGAGAAAAGGCCCAAAAAGAAAAAGCTATTCGGCCGGGTCAAGAATTCCAGGCCCCAGGTCAAACAAGAAAAGGAGGATGTGTATTTTACTCTGCTGGGCGGCAAGGATGAATAGGCTGTGTTTGCGTTTCGCTTGCTCTTGAACAGCGGGGCAAAGCAAGAAGAAGCAGGCGGGTATGGAAAAGGGATCGCTCCAAATGCTTGATTGGTTTTCCGATCCGTTTATCCTTTGGCGCGCAGCCGCTTTACTTCTTTGCGGATAAAACATATGCCTTGTTATAGAAATCGCCTTTGTTGTAGTTCTATTCTGCGTTCAGAGGCGATTTTTGTTTATTGAAGGGCGAATATTGAGCCGCAAAAGAGTGTAAATACTTTGCCTGACGATTGCTGCATGAAACGTCCCGCTTATCTGCTGGCGCCCTGACGATTCCTATGAATACAAACAACCCAAATCTGACGTCGCCACATGCCTTCTTTTTTGAAATCTTGCCTTTACAGGAAATTTGCGAATGTGGTATACTGAATAAAATAAAGCTGGAAAAGAGGAAGGCGCGCGTGGAATATCTGGAAATTTATGATTCCAGCCTGCGGGATGGCGGGCAGGGGGAGGGCATCAGCTTTTCTCTGAATGATAAACTGCATATTGTGTCCGCCTTAGATCGGTTAGGCGTTGCCTACATCGAAGCGGGGAATCCCGGCTTCCACCCCAAGGATCAGGAATTTTTTGACCGGGCGCGGACGCTGCGGCTGCAAACCTCCCGGCTGGTCGCTTTTGGATCCACCCGCCGGAAGGACGCGTCTTGCGATGCGGATGACAGCATCCGGGCCCTACTGGAGGCGGGAACGGAAACAGTGGCCGTGTTCGGCAAATGCTGGGATCTTCATGCAGAACGGGTGCTGGGGGCAACGCTTTCGGAGAATTTGGCCATGATTGCCGACACGGTGCGGTATCTCACCGGACAGGGCAGGCGGGTTATCTTTGACGGCGAGCATTTTTTTGACGGGTACAAGGCCAATCCCCGCTACGCGCTGGAATGCCTGCGGGCGGCCCGGGAAGCGGGCGCGGTATGCCTTTGCTTATGCGATACCAACGGCGGCGCGCTGCCGGAGGAAATTGAAAAGGCGGTGAAGGCGTCGTCGGATATGGCATCGGGCGCGATGCTGTCCATCCACTGCCATAACGACTGCGGACTGGCCGCGGCCAACACCCTGGCAGGCGTGAGATCGGGAGCGGGACAGGTGCAGGGAACCTTTCTGGGATATGGCGAGCGCTGCGGCAATGTGAATTTATCCACGGTGATTCCGCTGCTGGAGCTGCGGCTGGGAATCCGTTGCTTGCCAAAGGGAAACCTGGCCCTGCTGACCCGAACGGCAAATGAAATTGCCCAGATCAGCAATCTGCCGTTGCAGCATGACATGCCCTTTGTGGGGCGCAGCGCGTTTGCCCATAAAGCAGGCATGCACGCCGACGGGGTATTGAAAACCACCCGCTCCTTTGAGCACATTAACCCGGAGCTGGTAGGCAACGAACGGCGGTTTTTGGTATCGGAGATTGCTGGGCGCAAGATCATAGCCAAAAAAGTGGAGAAGATTGTCCCAGGGCTGGCGGCTGATTCTCCTGAGCTTCAGGAAATTATCTCGGAATTAAAGGAGCAGGAACGCAGGGGCTACCAGTTTGAGGGGGCGGAGGGAAGCTTTGCCCTGCTGGTCAGGCGGGTGCTTGGAAAAGCGGAGCCCTCCTTTCAGCTGGTCAGCTATAAAATTCTTGATGAGCTGCCGTATGATAACGGGGCTTCGGCTACGGCCACTATCAAGGTGCGGGTAGGCGGCCGGCTGCAGGTTTCCGCCGCAGAGGGGGAAGGCCCGGTCAACGCGCTGGATAAGGCTTTGCGTTCGGCTCTGGAAATATTTTATCCCCAGCTCGCCCGGGTGCAGCTGGTGGACTATAAAGTTCGGGTGATGGAGCCGAAGGACGCGACCGCGGCGCTTGTGCGGGTCCTCATTACCACCACCGACGGAAAGACCAGCTGGACCACAGTCGGCGTTTCCAACGACGTGATCGAGGCCAGCTGGCTTGCGCTGGTGGATTCCATTGAATACAAACTGCATGTTGCAAAGGAGCTGGAATAATGGGCATGACAATGACGCAAAAAATCCTGGCGGCCCACGCTGGGCTGGATTCCGTTACCGCCGGACAGCTGATCGAGGCAAGGCTGGACATGGTTCTGGGCAATGATATCACTTCCCCCGTGGCGATCAATGAATTTGAGAAATGCGGAGCAGACAGGGTGTTTGACAAAAAGAAGATCTCCCTGGTGATGGATCATTTCACCCCCAACAAGGACATAAAGGCCGCCGCCCAGTGCCGGCAGGTTCGCGCTTTTGCGGGAAAATACCAAATTGAAAATTTTTATGATGTGGGCGAGATGGGGATTGAGCATGCCCTATTGCCAGAGAAGGGATTGGTCGCACCGGGAGACTGCGTCATCGGCGCTGATTCCCACACTTGTACCTACGGGGCTCTGGGGGCGTTTTCCACCGGCGTTGGATCCACCGATATGGCGGCGGGCATGGCGACAGGAAAGGCTTGGTTTAGGGTGCCCTCCGCCATTCAGGTTGTGGTGAAGGGGAAAAAGCAGGGATTTGTCAGCGGGAAGGATGCGATCCTGCACCTGATCGGGCGGATTGGAGTAGACGGCGCGTTGTACCAGTCGCTGGAATTTACCGGCGAGGGCGTGGCAGAGCTCTCAATGGACGACCGGCTCTGTATGGCTAACATGGCCATTGAAGCGGGGGCGAAAAACGGGATTTTTCCTGTGGATGAAACAACGCTTGCCTACGTCCATGGCCGGGTAAACCGGGATTTTTCCGTCTACAAGGCCGATCCCGACGGGGAATATACCCGTGTGGTGGAACTTGATCTCACCGCTTTGCGGCCCACCGTTGCCTTCCCCCATCTGCCGGAAAATACCAAAACGGTGGACGAATGCGGCGAAGTGAAAATTGACCAGGCGGTCATCGGCTCCTGCACCAACGGCCGCATGGAGGATCTGCGGGCTGCGGCCGCCGTGATGAAGGGCAGAAAGGTGCACAAGGGCGTGCGGTGCATCGTAATCCCCGCCACCCAGCAGATCTATCTGGACGCAATGCGGGAGGGCCTTTTGGAAACCTTTATTCGCGCCGGAGCGGTGGTCAGCACCCCCACCTGCGGTCCCTGCCTGGGCGGGCATATGGGGATCCTGGCGGCGGGGGAACGGGCGGTGGCCACCACTAATCGAAATTTCGTAGGCCGCATGGGGCATCCGGAGTCGGAAGTGTACCTGGCCAGCCCGGCGGTTGCCGCGGCCAGCGCTGTGGCGGGCAAGATCGTTGATCCCGCTATCGTGTAAGGAGGAATGAAAAATGAAAGCCAATGGAACCGTTCACCGCTATGGGGATAACGTGGATACCGACGTGATCATTCCCGCCCGGTATCTGAATACAGCCAACCATAAAGAACTGGCGGCCCACTGTATGGAAGATATTGACCGGGAATTTGTCGGTAAAGTAGTTTCGGGCGACATGATCGTAGCCGGAAAAAATTTCGGCTGCGGCTCCTCCAGGGAACACGCGCCGATTGCCATTAAAGAAGCGGGGATTTCCTGCGTAATTGCAAAGTCCTTTGCCAGGATCTTCTACCGAAACGCCATCAACATTGGCCTTGCCATTCTGGAATGCCCTCAGGCGGCGGATGCGATTCGGGATGGCGACCGGGTTCTGGTTGATTTCGACACTGGCTTAATCGAGGATCAAACCACGGGCGGCCGCTGGCAGGCGGAGCCGTTTCCGCCATTTATTCAAAATATTATTCAGAAAGGCGGCCTGCTGCAATCCATTGACGGGCAGCTGTGATCCGGAAAACATTTGAAAGCGCTGAAACGAGCAATATAAAAAGCAGCCCACGGCGGATATACCGAGGCGCGATAAACGAAGTATTTAGACAGGTGGCCAGGTTGATTTCTGACCGCTTGTTTATCACTAATTATGATAGAAATTATTTTTATTATAGGAGGAGTATGATGAAAAAAATATTCAAAAATTCCCGATAGTATGAAAAATATGGAAACATACGGTTTTTCATGGATGGATTTTGTAACAGCAATACCATCGCCTCTTTTTGTTGTAACTACATATAAATCAAATGGAAAGCCAAATGCCTGCTTGCAATCATGGGCATGTTTTAACGGTAGTCCAAGTGGTTTTTATGCAATTCTATCAAGTGTAAATCAATATGGACATTTATATCAAAGTATAACGGAAACGAAAGAGGCAGTATTAAATTTTCCTTCTGTAGCTTGGTACGATAAATGTTTTGATACCATTGCAAATAACGGATTCGATAATGATGAAATCACACTGTCTGGACTTACTTCGGAACAAGCTTCAGTTGTAAACGCCCCTATGATAAAAGAGTGTTTTTTAAATTTAGAATGTCGTTATTTATGGGAACGAGAAATAGCTGAAGGCAGTTCACATATTTTAATGTGTTTGGAAGTTGTTAATATTTGTGCGGACGAAATCTATTTAGATGAAAAATCACAAGGACGGTATGGAGATACTGGATATTTATATAATATTCATTATCCGATAAACCCTGAAAACTTTAATGGAAAATCACATGATTGGATTGCAACATTGCACAAGAAAAGGGATATGGGAGAATATTAAGACTAATGAGCATAATCTTCCACATGACATCTTTGCGGATCCACTCCGAAAGTGTCATAGTGGGTTTACATGCTTTTAAAATTAAAAATAGTAAAAACGGGTGCAACTTTTGATAGCTGTACCCGTTTTTAAAACCTTCGTTACGAAACCTAACTATAGCCGCGCGCTGCTTTTTTATATTCCGTATTCAGAAACGATTTTAAATGGAAATCAGATCTGGTTTTTACGCAGGTATGCGTCAATGGATTGAGCGGCTTTTTTGCCGGCGCCCATGGCGAGAATGACCGTGGCCGCGCCGGTCACGGCGTCCCCTCCGGCGAAAACGCCGGGACGGGTGGTCTCCAGCGTCTCCTCATTGACCACCAGGCAGCCGCGCCGGTTGGCCTCCACGCCCGGCGTGGTCGACCGGATCAGAGGATTGGGCGTGTTGCCAATGGCGATAATTACCGCGTCAGCCTCCACATCGAATTCGCTGCCTTCGATCGGCTCGGGCCGGCGGCGGCCGGAAGCATCCGGCTCGCCCAGCTCCATTTTCACGCAGGTGAGGGAAACCACTCGGCTTTGCTCGTCCCCATTGATCCGCACCGGGTTGGTGAGCATTTTAAAAGCGATTCCCTCTTCCTTCGCGTGATGAATCTCTTCCAGCCGCGCGGGCATTTCCGCCTCTGAACGGCGGTAAATAATAGAGACCTCCTCCGCCCCCAGCCGGCGGGCGCAGCGGGCCGCGTCCATCGCCACATTGCCGCCGCCCACGACGGCGACCCTGCGGCTGTGGATGATGGGCGTGTCATAATCGCCGCGGTAGGCTTTCATCAAATTAATGCGGGTTAAAAACTCATTGGCCGAATACACGCCTACCAGCCCTTCTCCCTCGATACCCATAAAGCTGGGAAGCCCCGCGCCGGTTCCGACAAATACCGCCTCGAATCCCATGTCGAACAACTCGTCGACCGACAGCACCTTGCCGATCACCATGTTCGTGTTGATCTCTACCCCCAGCTCTTTCAGCTGGTCGATTTCGGCCTGCACCACCTCTTTGGGCAGCCGGAATTGAGGAATCCCGTACATCAGCACGCCGCCGGCGGTATGAAACGCTTCAAACACCGAAACGCCGTATCCCAGTTTTGCCAAATCCCCCGCACAGGTGAGGCTAGCCGGGCCGGAGCCGACAACCGCTACCTTATGGCCGTTAGGCACGGGCTTTTCCCCCGAAGCTGTGCTATGCTTCATATGATAATCAGCCACAAACCGTTCCAGCCGGCCAATGCCGACGCTTTCTCCCTTGATGCCGCGAACGCATTTGGCCTCGCACTGGGTCTCCTGCGGACAAACCCGCCCGCACACGGCCGGCAGGGAGTTGGTGCTTTTGATAATTTCATACGCTTCTTCAAATTCCCCCGCTGCTACTTTCTCAATAAACGCGGGAATATGAACCGAGACCGGGCAACCGTTCATGCACGGCTTATGCTTACACTGTAAACAGCGGCCGGCTTCTTCTTTCGCCATTTCCTCAGTATATCCCAGGGCCACTTCTTCAAAGCAGCGGCTGCGGGTATCCGGATCCAACTCCGGCATAGGCGTTTTCTGCAGCGATGGGTTAGTCATGATGGCAATGCCCTCCCGTCAGCCGGCAGCGAAAGGCCTCCCGGCAGTCCTCTTCCTCTTTTCTATACATAGAACCGCGTTTCATGGCTTCGTCGAAATCCACCAAATGCCCGTCAAAATCCGGGCCGTCCACGCAGGCAAACTTGGTTTCTCCTCCTACCGTTACACGGCAGCCGCCGCACATGCCAGTCCCGTCGATCATCAGAGAATTCATGCTGACGATGGTTTTGATCCCATAGCCCCGGGTCAACTCGCTGACCGCCTTCATCATCGGCAAAGGGCCAATGGCGATTACCGCGTCAAAATCCGCGCCGGCGTCAATCTCCGATTGCAGCGCGTTGGTTACAAAGCCCTTTTGACCGTTGGAGCCGTCGTCGGTCATGATCACCAGCTTATCGCTGACCGCTTTCATTTCATCCGCTAAAATGATCAGTTCCTGGCTGCGAAAGCCGGCGATCATCGTCACCTGGCTGCCCTGGGCGTGCAGCGCCTTTGCCTGGGGATAAGCGATGGCGCAGCCCGTTCCGCCGCCGATCACCGCAGCGCGCCGAATTTCTGAAAGCTCGCTGGCAGCCCCTAAGGGCCCCACCACATCCTGAATACAGTCCCCTTCCTCCAGGGTGTTCAAAAGCATGGTGGTTTTCCCCACGATTTGGTAAATGATATTAATGGTTCCCGCTTCCCGGTCGTAATCCGCTATGGTCAGGGGAATCCTTTCTCCCGTTTCGTTTACCCGCAATATGATAAACTGGCCGGCCTGCGCCTTTTTAGCAATATAGGGGGCCGCAACCGTCATTTCCGTCATCTGTGGATTCAAAACGCGTTTGCGTTTGATCTCAAACATTTGCTTCACCTCTCAAACTATTATAATAAACCTGTAAGCCCGTGTCAATTTATAATTTCTGCCGATTGACAAAACAGGAAGAAAAATGATACCATAAAACGGAATTGAAAAAAAGGAGCGCGGATTATGACGGCGGGTTTCCACACCCTTGGCTGTAAGGTCAACCAGTATGAAACACAGTATATGAAAGAGCTGCTGGAGCGGGCGGGCTTCACGCTTGCTACAGAGGCGGAGCGGCCTGATGTCTTTGTCATTAATTCCTGCACCGTTACGGCAGAAAGCGACCGGAAAACCCGTCAGTTAGTGCGGCGGTACAGGGCGCTGTGTCCGGGCAGCGTTATCGTTTTAACCGGGTGTATGCCTCAGGCGTTTCCCAAGGAAGCGTCGGCGCTGAAGGAGGCCGACGTGGTGCTGGGCAATGGAACCATCCCGCTTTTGCCCGAGCTGGTCAGGCGTTATATGGAAACGGGGGAACGGCAGGCGGCTGTCAACCCCCACGGAAAAGAACGGCCGCCGGTTGTTCAGCGGATCACGGGCTTTTCCGGCCGAACCAAAGCTTTTTTGAAAATTGAGGATGGATGCGATCGTTTTTGTTCCTATTGCATTATTCCCACCGCCCGGGGCCGGGTGCGCTCAAAGCCGCTTTCTCAGGTGAGGAAGGAAGCGTCGGATCTGGGCCGGGCGGGGTTTCGGGAGCTTGTCCTGATTGGCATCAACCTTTCCGCCTACGGGCGGGAAGAGGAGTATGACCTGGCCGACGCGGCAGAAGCCGCGTCCCGCGCCCCCGGCGTTGAGCGGGTGCGGTTGGGATCCCTGGAACCGGATCAGCTCAGCGATGAAATGATCAGCCGCTTGGCGGCGGTTCCCGGCTTTTGCCCCCAGTTCCATTTATCCCTTCAATCAGGGTGCGACGAAACGCTGCGGCGCATGAACCGGCATTATGACACGGCGTTTTACAGAGATCTGGTTTGCCGGCTGAGAAGCCGGTTCCCCGACTGTTCCATCACCACGGATATCATGGTGGGCTTTCCCGGAGAAACGGAGCCGGCGTTTCTGTCGTCTCTTTCCTTCTGCCGCGAAATAGGGTTTTCCAAGGCCCACGTGTTTCCCTATTCTCCGCGCCGGGGCACCAAAGCCGCGGAGATGCCGGGCCAGGTGGAAAAGCGGGTGAAGGAACGGCGGGCAAAGGAAATGCTGTCGGCAATGGAGCAATCAGCCCTGGCTTTTCATCGTGCGCAGGTGGGAAAAACGACGCATGTGCTGGTTGAAAACCGGCTGAAAAGCGGAGAGTTGGAAGGGTATACCCCTCATTACGTTCGGGTGCGCTTTCCGGGCTCTGAAGCTTTATGCGGGCAGATTCTCCCCGTCCGAATTCTGCATGCGGACGTGGATGGCTGTCAAGGAGAGCTGGTACTGTAAAAATGAGCGCAGAATCCAAAAGCAAACGGCGGAAAAGGGAATCCTTTTCCGCCGTTTCTGCGACCAAATCTGTAAGCCGAGTTCTGTCGAGCGCAATCATCTATCTTGGCGACGGGTTACCCCGCCGCTCCAGCCATCTTTCAAAGGCACGCCGGGCAAGCGTATCGCCTCTTGTTGATGTTGCACCGGATAGGGTTTACATGGCCGCGGCGTCTCCGCCGCGCCGGTGAGCTCTTACCTCGCCTTTCCACCCTTGCCCTTGCGGGCGGTATCTCTCTGTTGCACTTTCCCTAAGGTCACCCTCGGCGGCCGTTAGCCGTTATCCTGCCCTGCGGTGCTCGGACTTTCCTCACCGGCCTTACGCCGGCGCGACTGCGCAATTTGCTCGCTTGCTTATGGTAGCTTATTTCGCCGTCCTTGTCAAGCGCCGGTTTGACAGAAATGGCCGGCTGTGATACACTTTTGTACAGCATTTTGACCATAGGAGTTTTTACAATATGGATTCTATCTTTGTTGATCAAGCCTTGTATGAGGGCCGGCCGGAAGGGATCGGCCGCGCCCCGCGGGAAATGGAGGTCTATGACCTTTTGGATCGCCTGCACATTCCCTATTTCCGCGCAGATCACGGGCCGGCCGCAACCGTGGAGAGCTGCGCCGCGATTGAGGCGGTGCTGGGCGTTCCCGTTTGCAAAAATCTTTTTTTGTGCAACCGGCAGAAAACCCGGTATTACCTGCTGATGATGCCGGGATACAAGATTTTTCATACCAAGGAACTGTCGGCGCAGATCGAATCCTCCCGTTTGTCCTTTGGCAGCCCGGAGGCTATGGAGGCGATGCTGGGCGTCCGGCCGGGTTCGGTCAGCGTATTGGGGCTGCATCATGACAAAGAGCATCGGATTCAGCTGCTGATGGATCGGGAGATCCTCACAGCCTCGATGATTGGCTGCCATCCCTGCATGAATACCAGCACCTTGAAAATTGCGACAAAAGATATCCTGGATCAATTTCTCGCCTTCACCGGACACACGCCCCGCGAGGTTGTTTTATCCGGAAAATAGGGTATTTTGCCCGCCCGTGCCCATACTAATAGAAAACGGCAAAAGGGGCGCAGGAAATGGACATCGGAATCATCGGCAGCGGCGCTGCGGGATTGACAGCGGCGGTTTACGCCCGCCGGGCGGGGCTGGACGCTGCGGTTTTTGAACGGGGAATCTACGGCGGACAAATCGCAATTACCAATGAAGTGGAAAATTACCCCGCGGTTGAACGGATTACCGGCGCGGAGCTTGCCATGCAGCTATATCAACAGGCCAAAGCATTGGGGGCAGAGATTGTTCAAACGGAAATCACCAGTATTGAAAAGAAGGCCTCCGGGTTTCTCCTGACCTGCGGCAGCGGGTCCTATGAAGCAAAAACGGTGATTTTCGCCGGCGGAGCCAAACGGCGCGCGCTGGGCTGTCCGGGGGAGGAGGAATTTTCCGGCAGGGGCGTCAGCTACTGCGCCACCTGCGACGGGGCGTTTTTTAAAGGAAAGCCCGTCGCTGTGATCGGCGGGGGGAATACGGCGCTGGAAGACGCGCTGTATCTCTCCAAGCTTTGTGACGCTGTACACGTCATTCATCGTCGAGATACCTTCCGGGGAGAGAAGCGCCTGCTGGACAGTGTGGTTAGCAGGCCCAACGTGATGCTTCGGACCAATCGGGTTGTCCGGGAAATCATAGGAAATGATCAGGTTACTGGCTTGTTTCTGCGAAAAACGGAAGAAGCCGGCGAAGAGTTCCTTCCCATCAGCGGCGTGTTCGTCGCCATCGGATACGAGCCGGACAACGGAATCCTATCCGGGCTCGCGGCAACCGATGCGGCGGGCTATATTCTCGCGGGAGAGGACTGCCTGACCTCCTGTCCTGGTCTGTTCGCTGCGGGCGACTGCCGTGCCAAACCCCTGCGGCAGATCGTCACCGCCGCTGCCGACGGCGCTGTCGCGGCCTTTCAAGCCGGCCAATATTTGACGCAGCTGCCCACATCCTTCTAAAGATTATCAGGGAACCAGCCGCTTCAAAAGTGGAATTTTTTTCAAAATCAGTATGATCGCCAAGGAGATTAGGTAAACCGCCAGGGTGCAGACCGTCCGCCACAGCAGGCGGTGGGGATCCAGCCCTGTCAATCGCAGCAGGCTTTCCTTGATAATGACATGAATTAGATAAACGCCGAAGCTGCATGAGGAAATAACGGACAGCGCCTTGCAGAGCTTTTCCCGTTTGGTCAGCCAGTCTAGCTTTATGTGTTTAAACAAAACGAACACGGCCACGCCCAGCAGAACCGCTGTGAAATAATTGTAACCGAAAAAGGTCCGGTTGGTTTCCCCGTCACGCATGGAGAGAAAATACGTTGCGGTATACCGCAAAACCACGGCGCCAGCTCCCGCCAAGTAAATGGCGATCCTCTTTTTAAAGGAAAGATCCTCCGTTGACAGAAGATACCCTAAAATGGGATAGATTAAGCGTCCGCCTGTCATGGGAAACGCCAGAGCTGCGTTCCATTGGATTCCCGCAAGCTTGCACAAAAGGGGACAGCAGGCTTGGGTGACAAACGAGAGCCCCACCATATACCAAAGCCACTTCCGCTGCCCCGAGAGCAAAGACAAAACCGGCATGCTTGCATAAATGGCGAACAGAGGGAAGAAAAACCAGTAAACGCTTTGCATTTGATTGTTGAGAAAAACAGTGGCCAAATTTTGAAAAGAAAAGTCGGTTAAAACAAAAGTTCCTCTCCAGGATTTATAAATCAGCATGATAACGCTCCAGACCAGAAAAGGAACAAAAACCTTGCATAAACGCTTTTTAAAAAAGGTTTTTGTGTCATACCGTTCCCGATACCGCATCAGCGTTGCGCCGGTCAGCATAAAAAAGATCGGGACAGCCCAATAAGCAATGGTCTCCACTACCAGACTCTGCTTCCATGCCGCAGAATTGGTAAACTGATGCACAATCCCGTTGTTGTGCAGCCATACCACGCAGAAGCAGGCGCAGATGTTAAGCAAATCAAAATAAACGGTTCTTCTCTTTTCAGCCATCGACCCATACCCCTATTCATTTTTACTTTTGATCCACTTTTTGAATCCCTTTTTTAAAAAAACCGTCGGGCGGCAGTCATTCCCTCAACCTTGCCGGGTTTCTTTGCTCGCCTTTAATCCGGCGGGCAGCAGATAAATATCACGGTTCTTTGCCGCATCCCAGCAATGCCCGCCATTCCCAGCGCCGCAGCTAAAGCGCAGGGACTTTTGACATCGGCGAATATGTTTCAGGAAGCAATGCCAGCCGCTCCGAGCCAGCAGGTATTCCGGTCTGTCTGTCCCGCTCCCGCATGGCCTTGACAAAGGGTTTGAAATGCCTTGCGGCATCGATAAGCTTCATCACCTGATAGCGCAGCCCGTAAAAGGTCAATACAACACCTGCTGTCAGCACCCATCATAAAATTCTTTCTAATAAAAGCAAAGAATTTTCAGATATTCGGGTGTGACTTTCATTGTGCATTCTCCTTTTTTGTGATACAATGAATTGTCGGCAGATCATCTGATGAAACCGCCTTTAAAAGCATTTCAACAGGAGTTTTTCATGAACGAATTGTATCACATGTGTACCCTTTGCCCCCGGGCCTGTAAAGTCGACCGGGCGGCGGGACAAACAGGGTTTTGCGGCGCGGGCGTTCTTCCCGTGGTGGCCCGGGCCGCGCTGCATCATTGGGAAGAACCCTGCATTTCCGGAGCCCGGGGCTCGGGGGCCGTGTTTTTCGCCCATTGCACTCTTGCGTGTGTTTATTGCCAAAACGCTTCCATTAGCCGCGGCGGAAAGGGGATCGAGGTCACACCCCGCCGACTGGCAGAAATTTTCTTATCCTTGCAGCAGCAGGGAGCCCATAATATCAACCTGGTCACCCCCACCCATTACCTGCCTTCCATTATGGAAGCGCTGGACCAGGCCAAAGCCCAAGGATTGGCGTTGCCTGTTATTTACAACTGCGGCGGATATGAAACCGTTGAAACGGTCAGGCTTTTAAAGGATTATGTAAATGTGTGGCTCCCTGACTGGAAATATTTTGATAAAAATCGGGCAGCGCGGTACTCCGCCGCACCGGATTATTTGGCGCGGGTGGAAAAAGCCATCTGCCAAATGGCGAGACAGGCAGGTTCTCCGCAATTTGATGCAGAAGGAATTCTGCAAAGAGGCGTTATGATCCGCCATTTGCTGCTGCCCGGCGGACTGGGGGACGCAAAGCGCATCCTTTCCTGGATCCGCAAGGAGCTAAAGAACAGGGTGCTGGTCAGCCTTATGAGCCAATTTACCCCCACAAAAGAACTGAAGCGGTATCCGGAGATCAACCGAACCATTCGGCCCATTGAATACAAAGCGCTGCTGGCATTCGGGGAAAAACTGGGCATAGAGCGGGGATATACGCAGGAGTTGTCCGCATCGGGCGCGGAATATATTCCCGCATTTGACGGTGAAGGCGTCGTTTAAAACAGCCCGCCGTATAAAAGCAGTTCGGATACATATTTCTGGTAGGCGGAAGGAATGGCAGCCTTTGTCAGGAGCGCCTCCCGTCCGGCCCACCAGTAGCCCTCTGCGCATACGTCCGTTTGCACGAGAAACCCCCGCATATGCCACTCCCGGTGGGTGAAGACATGGATAAAATCCCCCATACGGGTCACACCCAAGGGATTCATGCCCCTTTCCTTCACAAAAGAGCGAACGCCGTCCGCTTCCAGAAACCCATTGGTATACGGAAATTCCCAAAGGCCCGCCAGCAGTCCTTTGTCCGGGCGCTTTTGCAGGGCGGCTTTGCCGCCGGAAACCAGAACCATTACCGTATGCTCCTCAAAAGTTCTTTCTTTTTTAGGAGCTTTGACCGGAAGCTGACCTTGCAGGCCCAGCGCCGCCCCCTTGCACAGGGGAAGAATCGGGCAGCTTCCGCACCGGGGCGCGCCCCCTGGAAGGCAGACAGTGGCCCCCAGCTCCATCAAAGATTGGTTAAAATCCCCCGGGCGTTTGGACGGCATGACCGCCTCTAAATCGGCCCGGAGGCTTTTTTTGGTTTGAGGCGAGGCAATGTCGGCCTGACTAGCCAGCACCCGGGCCGCTACCCGAAGCACGTTGCCATCCACTGCCGGAACAGGCTCTCCAAAGGCAATGGAAGCCACGGCCCCCGCCGTGTATTCGCCGATGCCGGGAAGCGCCAGCAGTTCTTCGTAGCTGCCGGGAAGTTGACCGTTATACTGTTTTGCACAAAGCTTCGCGGTTTTTTGCAAATTACGGGCGCGGCTGTAATATCCCAGGCCTTCCCATAGCTTTAAAAGCCGCTCCTGGGGCGCCTTTGAAAGGGAATCAATATCGGGGAAAGCAGCCATAAACCGGGCGAAATAGGGCTTTACAGCCTCCACCCGCGTTTGCTGCAGCATAATTTCAGATACCCAAACCCGATACGGCGTTGGGTTCTCCCGCCAGGGCAGAATGCGGCGATTGTCATCATACCAAGAAAGCAGGGGCGCAACCATTTTCGCCAGCGCCTTTTGATGATCGGTTCGATCTGGCAATGGCGCTCCCTCCTTTTCCTAATGGCCTTTCTTGATCAAAATGCAAAGCGATCCGCATGGATTCCTTAAATCGGATGATTCCACGGCTCCGACAACCGCCCAGCGTTTAGCCCAGAGCCACGTCTAATATCATCATCACCAAAAAACCGCCCATCACGCCCAAAGACCCCACGTTGGAATGCTCGCCCAAATGGGCTTCCGGGATCAGTTCTTCAACCACCACGTAAAGCATTGCTCCGGCGGCAAAGGATAAAAGCCAGGGCATCAGCGGCTGTATGCTTCCGGCCGCCAGCACCATTAGAATTCCAAAAATTGGCTCCACAATCCCAGATAAAGCGCCATAGATAAACGATCGGCCGGCAGATAGGCCCTCCCGTCTTAGGGGCAGGGAAATGGCCGCGCCCTCCGGGAAATTCTGAATGCCCATGCCCGCGGCCAACGCCATGGACGAAGCGTACAGAGCGGGATCGTTGCCGTGCTGCTGAGCCAGGGCGAAAGACAGGCCCACCGCCATTCCCTCCGGAATATTATGAAGGGTCACGGCCAGCATCAGCAGAGTGGTGCGCTTCCATTCTGAAGAGGGACCTTCCGGGGTTTTAGAGCCGGGGTGGAGATGGGGCAGAATGGTGTCTAAGCTCATTAGGAATAATATGCCCAGGACAAAGCCTCCTGCGGCGGGAATCCAGCCGATCCCCCCGGCGGCCTCGGTTTCCTCAATGGCAGGGATTAGCAGGCTCCATACAGACGCCGCAATCATTACCCCCGCTGCAAAGCCGATAAAGATCTTTTGAAACGTCAGGCTGATTTGCTTTCGAAAGAGAAATACCAGCCCTGCGCCAAGGGCCGTCATTAAAAACGTAAACCCCGTGCCGCCGGCGGCCCATAACAGAGCTTGTCCCATTTCCCTACCTTCTTTCGCATAGATCAAGAACATTATATACCAATTATCCCCATGTTTCAACCAAAACACAGCCGCAGCGTACAATTGCCAAGGCGCGGAAATGTTCTGCGGCTCAGAGCGCTGACCTTAGCCGCCGCAGCCAGGACGCGTTCTTTCCTTAACGGAGCCTTTGTATTATGTCCGTGCATTAAAAAAAGAGCCGGGCAGGAAATGCAAAGGATATATATAACCAAGGCTTTTTATAAATCATTTATAAACCGCCAGGGAATGCTCCTAAAGGGCTCGGCCGCATAGTCGATTCCCACCCGGGGCGCTGTTTTCAGCCGTGGAATATATCCGTCATCCTCCAGCCATAAGCGATTCGATTTGAAAAGCTCCTCCCCGTTCAGCTCTTTTCCGATTTCCAGCGCCTTTGTCAGGCGGGCCGGACCGGGATGCCCTTGTGCGCACCGGATCAGCACCGCCTGGGGCTCTCCTTCCTTTCCGGAGACTACGTTTAGCAAAAAGTGCAGTCCATAGATCATATAAATGTACGCTCGTCCTCCCGGCCCGTACATTACCGCCGTCCGCCCGGTTTTGCCCGCCCGGGCATGGCAGGCGCTATCCTCCTCGCCTCGGTAGGCTTCTGTTTCTGTAATCCGCAGTTTGCGCACCTGGCCTTCCTGTTTGCGCACCAGCAGTTTGCCCACCAGGGCGGGGGCTAATTCCAGGGCATCTTTATAAAAAAAGGATTCTTCCAGCCGTTTAGGCTCCATTCCAAAACCGCCTTTCAAAAAAGCCCCGGCCGGAATCGCATTCGGCCGGGGATGCTGTGTGGGTTCTGCCGTTCCCAACACGGATCTGAGAAAATAGCCCAGATTTCGTCCGCGACGGGACTCCTTACGGCATTTTTACCGTCGGGACGCAAGAAAAAACAACGCCACCGTGCCCGGCCCGGAGTGAGATCCAATCACTGGACCGATGGGGCCGGTGATCACCGTGGGAACACCCAGCCGGTCCTTCACCATTTGCTCTACCCGGGCCGCCGCCGCTGGGTCATCCCCGTGACTAATAAACACCATGTCGGTTTTCGGATTAAGAGCCGTTTCCTCCATGCGGTCAACCAGCGCTTTTAGGGCGTTTTCACGGCCCCGGACCTTGCTCATAGGGATCAGCCGCCCTTCATCATCCACATGCAATACCGGCTTAATTCCCAGTAAAGACCCAAATAACGCTGCCGCCGAGCTGACCCGGCCGCCCCGTTTCAGGTGATTTAAGTCGTCCACCGTGAACCAGTGAGCAATTTTTAACCGGTTTTCCTCCACATAGGAGGCCGTTTCGTCGATGGTCTTGCCCGCTTTTTTCTGCTGCGCCGCATAGTATACCATTAACGCCTGGCCCATAGACGCCGCCTTTGTATCCACAGGGAGAATTTTCCGATCCGGATATTTTCCCCGCAGTTCCTCCGCGGCCATGCGGCTGGAGTCATAGGTGCCTGAGAGCGCGCTGGAAAAGGCCATATATAAAACATCCTTTCCCTCCTCCAGGAAAGGACTAAACGCGTCGATAAACACTGCAGTGGTCAGTTGGGCGGTGGTAGATTGCTTTTCCGCCCGAAGCAGGTCATAAAATACATGAGGATCCATCTCCCGAGAATCAGGATAGTTGAAATAATCCTTTCCGTCCACCGTAAAGGGCATGGGCAGAACAATGACTCCCAGTTCCTCAACCAGTGCAGGAGTGAGATCAGAGGTCGCGTCGGTCACGATTACAAAGTCAGCCATGAAACAACACCCTCTCGGCAGCCTAACGGCCGCTTATTTTTTTCAGTGTATCAGAGATGTCCTTTAAAGTCAAGCGAATCATAAGGATTCGCACGTTGCTGGATGTTTTGCGTAAACTATGGTATCATAGCAATAAAAGCATTGGCTTAGCGCCATATCATTTGCAACGTCATTTCATTCAATCGGCTCAATAACTGCAGTACATAAAATCCCCGCGGCTGTTGCGCCTATTTCGGCGGGGAATGCATAGGAGGTTTTTATGAAAGCATACGATATCGTGATTGTGGGCGCGGGGCCCGCCGGCGTTTCCGCCGCGTTGTACAGCCATCGTTCCGGACTGGATATTCTGGTGGTTTCCCGTCATGACTCAGCGCTTCTGCCCGCTGGAAAAATTGAAAATTATTATGGGTTGGGGCGCAGCGCCACAGGCAGGGAAATTGTGGACAACGGCTTAGCCCAGCTGCGGGCGCTGCAAATTCCTATGATTGACGCGGAGGTCACACAAATTCAGGAGGGTTTTACCATTTTCACGACCGTGGGGCCATTGCAGGCAAAAAGCGTAATCCTCGCCACGGGGCGGAAACGAAACAAGGTGGATATTCCCGGGCTGGAAGCATTAGTAGGGAGCGGTGTAAGCTATTGTGCGGTGTGCGATGGCTTTTTTTACAAAAATAAAGCCGTCGGCGTAATTGGGGAAGGCGCTTATGCGGCGGAGGAAGCTGATTTTTTGAAAAAATTTGCTTCCACTGTTACCATTTTCACAAATGGGAAAGAATTTATCGGTCCGGTTCCTGATGGAGTCGCGGTCAATCGGAGCATACTAGTAAAGGCGGAAAAACAGGATCATCATTTGACGCTGTTTTTGGAAGCGGGGCAAATGCCATTAGATGGGCTGTTTGTCGCCGTTGGAACCGCATCCAGCGCGGAGTTTGCTATGAAGCTAGGAATCATGACGGAAAACGGCGCGATCAAAGTCGACCGAAATATGGCGACCAACGTCCCCGGATTTTTTGCCGCGGGGGATTGTACCGGAGGGCTTATGCAGATTGTTACGGCCGCATCCGAGGGAGCCGTGGCCGCCACATCCGCCCTGCGATATGTTAAAGCACAAAACAAGTCGTAATACCGGGGAATTTACGCAAAGTTTACAATTTGCTGAAATTGGGTTATTTTAAAAAAAATTTCTTTGCAAAAGCAATGGATTATGCTATAATAGGCGGGAGCGATTATGTAAACGTTCTGAATAGGGCGTATTTTAAGTGGGAGTGAAAAGTGTGGATAAGTTCGTGATCTATGGAGGGATTCCTCTAAAGGGTGAGGTTTGCATCAGCGGCGCCAAGAATGCGGCGGTGGCCGTGCTGCTGGGCACGATATTATCCGACGGGGTCTGCCGGATCGAAAACATTCCCAATATATCCGACGTTTCCACCAGCATCCGGGTTTTATATGAACTGGGCGCTGAGGTTCGCATGATCAATCAGACAACGATAGAAATTAATCCCGCCCACATTCGCTCTCATATTGCGTCCTATGAAATGACGAAAAAAATGCGCGCGTCCTGTTATCTGATGGGCGCGCTTTTAGGGCGCTTTGGTAAGGCCAGGGTTGCTCCGGCCGGCGGCTGCAATTTTGGTGTGCGGCCCATTGACCAGCATATTAAGGGATTTGAGGCGTTGGGCGCACAGGTTACGATTGAAGGCGGGATGGTGGAACTGGAAGCAAGCCAGTTGATCGGCGCGCCGGTATATATGGATATTGTAACCGTGGGCGCGACAATTAATACCATTCTGGCTGCGGTCAAAGCAAAGGGCCTAACGGTGATTGAAAACGCGGCGAAGGAGCCCCATATTGTTGATTTGGCAAACTTTCTCAACTCGATGGGAGCGGACATTCGCGGTGCGGGCACGGATGTTATAAAGATCCACGGCGTTGCTAGCTTAAAGGGAACGACCTATTCCATTATCCCCGACCAGATTGAAGCAGGAACCTTTATGGTGGCCGCCGCCGCAACGGGCGGGGATGTCCTGGTGCGCAATGTGATTCCAAAGCACTTGGAATCTATTACTGCAAAGCTGGTTGAGGCCGGAGCGGAGATTGAGGAATTTGACGAAGCGATCCGGATTCGTTCCAACGGAAAGTTTAACAGATGTAATATAAAAACCATGCCCCATCCTGGCTTTCCAACGGATATGCAGCCCCAAATGGTCACGCTGCTGTCCGTGGCAGAGGGCACCAGTATCGTATCTGAGGGCGTGTGGGACAACCGGTTTCGGTATGTGGATCAGCTTACCAAAATGGGGGCGAGAATCCAGGTTGACGGAAAGGTGGCTGTGATTGAGGGGGTTCCGTCACTAAACGCGGCGCCGGTACAGGCGCTGGATCTGCGGGCAGGGGCAGCGATGGTTATCGCTGGGCTGATGACCAACGGGGTGACCGAGGTAGAGGATATTGAGCATATCGACCGGGGCTACGAAGACCTGGCGGGCAAACTGCGGGGTCTGGGTGCGAACATCACCCGTGTCAGCATTCCGGCAGGCGGCGTAGTCCGGGCAATTTCCTAATGCGTCGGGGTTTTTGATAATGGCACGGTTTTGTAATTTATTTTCCGGCAGTTCCGGGAACTGCACCTATATTGGCGGAGGCGAAGGCGGCATTTTGATTGACGCCGGCGTCAGCGCCAAACGGATTGCCACGGCTCTTTGCGACCGTGGTATTGATTTATCATCCATTCAAGGCATATTTGTCACCCATGAGCACAGTGACCATATATCCGGGCTTCGGGTGCTGGCCAACCGGAACAAAATTCCGGTTTACGGAAGCGACGGTACGATAGAGGCGCTCTCAGGCATGGGGGCGTTGAATGGGCATTTTCCCGTTCATGTGCTGGAAGGGCCGCAGGAAGCGGCGGGAATGGAGATCTTGCCCTTTGAAACCTCCCACGACTGCGCCCACAGCTGTGGATACGTGGTGCGCACGGGGGATGGGCGGAGCATCGCGGTCTGTACTGACCTTGGTTATGTAAGCGAAAGCGTGCGTGCCGCCATTACCGGCTGCGATCTTGTAATGCTTGAATCCAACCACGATGTGATGATGCTGCAAAATGGTCCTTATCCTTATCCTCTCAAGCTGCGGATTTTAAGCGACCGGGGGCATTTATCCAACGGAAGCTGCGCCAGCGAGCTGGAAGGGCTTGTAAAAAAAGGAACAACCCGCATTATTTTAGCCCATTTAAGCCGCGAAAACAATATGCCGCTTTTGGCGCTGCAAGCTGCCCGCACCTCCTTAGGCGCAGCGGGGATGCGGGAAAAAACCGATTACATACTGGGCGCGGCGCCACCGGAAGGGGGGAGGGTGCTGCTGTTGTAGCGGCCAGCCGAAGAAAAAGAGAGATGGATTTTTGCTAAGTGACTAAGGGCGCCGTCTTTGATTATTGCAAACGACCGGCGGATTCCCTGAATGATAAAAAGAGGCGGTTTTTATGTTTCCTGTAACGGTTTTATGCGTCGGCGGCCTGAAAGAACCCTATCTGCGGCAAGCCTGCGGGGAATATGAAAAACGGCTGAAGGGCTTTTGCCGGTTACAAGTCGTGGAAATTCCAGAGTATCGGCTGCCGGAAAATCCTTCTCCTGCGCAGATTGCCGCTGCGCTGGAAAAAGAGGGCGGGAGCCTGCGGCGAAACATCCCGCGGGACAGCTTGCTGCTTTCTCTGTGCATCGAGGGAGAGGAACTGGACAGCCGGGGCCTTTCCACGCTGCTGGAGGGCATTCCCATGTTAGGAAAAACGGGAGCTTGCTTTGTGATCGGCAGCTCACATGGACTAGATCCCGCTTTGAAGCAGGAGGGCAGGCGTCTTTCCATGTCTCGTATGACCTTTCCTCATCAGCTGGCCCGGGTCATGCTGTTAGAACAGATTTATCGCGCTTTTCAAATTTCCGCCGGGGGAAAATACCATAAATAAGGCCTCTTTATAGCCGAAAAGGATACCAGATTGCATAAAGAAAAGCCGCCGTTTCCGTGTTGCCTGGAAACAGCGGTTTTCATGCTTTTTTATTGCCTTTCTTCGCCTGGCGCTTGGTCCGTTTCGGCCAGCGGAAGCCGGACGATGACCTTGAACAAATCCCCGTCCACCAAGATCTGAAGATCGCCGCCCTGGAGCCGGCAAAAGCTCTCTGCAATGCTCAGCCCCAGCCCGGAGCCTTCTGTCGTGCGGGCCTTGTCTCCCCGGGCAAACCGGGCTTTGATTTCCTCCCCGGTAAAATTCATTTCATAGCCGGCGATATTTTTAACCTCCAGCCGGGCAAAGGGCGGTTCCCGCGTCACGGTGAGATACACTCGAGTGCCCGCTAAGGAGTATTTGACCGCGTTCCCCAGCAGATTGTCTAAGATCCGCCAGACCCGTTTTCCGTCCCCAGTGATCATGACCGGCTCTTCGGGAAGCTGCAGCTTAAATTCCAAAGAAGAATGGCTGCCCGATTCCGCCAGCGCTTGCTCCAGCAGCTCGCCCAAATCAAGGGTTTCCAGCTCTAAGGTGATATTTCCGGAATTGACTTTAGCCATTTCGAACAGATCGTCTGTCATGTTTTTCAGCCGGTGGGCGCGTTCCTTCAATACCCGCACATAGTCGTTGGCCTCCTCCGGCTGTAGGGATTCCTTGGAAAGCAGCTCGGTGTAATTAATAATCGAAGTCAAGGGCGTTTTCAGGTCGTGGGAAACGTTGGTGATTAACTCCACCTTCATTTTCTCCGCTTTTACCCGCTGCTCCACCTCCTGGCTGATCCCTTCCCGGATCTGGCTCAGCCCGTACCCAATGGGCATCAAAGGATCCCCAGGCAAAAGCTTCGGAGATTTGCCCGCCTCTCCCCGGCGTATTTGTTCCACGTATTCGGCCAGCACCCCGGCGGAATACACGGTTTGCCTCAATTGGCGGTAAAAGGAGATTCCCAAAGACAGTACCGCTGCCAGGTAAAACAAACCGACAATCATGGCAGGAGCGTTGCTGTAGCTGGAGAGCAAAACCAATTCCAGAAAGGCGGCGAACAGGGTCAGCCCCAGCAAAAAGCCGGCGTAGATTTTGATTCGCAGCATCAGCTGCTGCTGGAAGGGATACTGAACCGTCCAGCGCTCTATGGAACGGCGCATCCGGCGAAACAGGTTGTTGCGGAAAAAGTCCAGCCGGTTGCCCGCCAGGTCCAGCAGCAATAAGAACCCAAAAACGATGCCAACACCAAACAGGCATAATGTAATGATTGGATAATAGAAGATGGACGTAGCCGCGGCGATCAAAAAGAAGAAGATCCACAAAGCGCAAAGCAGCAGCTTGACCTCTAGCGGAATTTTCCCCATCACCCGGGCAATCCCCTTCAGAATTGCCCGGCGGGATTCCCGCCGTTTGAGGAACAAAACCAAAAACAGAATAAACAGCCCGGCGCCGGCCGCCGTTCCCGACGCGGCGCCCAAAAACAGCAGGCGGGTCTGGCTGTAGGCTTCTGACCGTTCATAGGCAAGGATGCTGTCTTCCGGCAAATCCTGCTTCAACGCTACCACGACAGGAACCGTGCCGCTGTAGCTGTGGGAGTCGATATGCTGCAGGGCGCTGACGGAATAGGTATCTATGGGATAGGCAATGACCTCGCTGTATTCCGTGGTGGGCAGAGAGACCTGAATGAAGCTCGCCTTTCCGTTTAAAAAAAGGGGAAGCAGTGCCGAATAATCCCGATAGGCCTCCGAGAAAACATCCCCGTCTGTCTGATCCGGGCCGCCCGCGGCCAGCTTTTCGTCGATCATGGATTGAACGATTCTCTGATCCGACTGCTCCATATTTGTGATCACACGGCCAGAGCCGGGGTCTGTGGCATAATACCATAGATCGTTTTCATATATTTCAAAAACCGGTGTATCCAGCACTGCGCTGCCGGAAGTCTCCAGCGCCAGCCCGTCCTGTGTCATGAGAAAGGCGTTCTGCACCTCCATCGTATAATGGCGGTACGTATTTTGATTTTGTGAAGAAATGTCCGTGAACAGGGAAGCGGACAGATACCCTAGAATGACGGCTGCCGTCAAGCAGGCGGGCGCTAAGAGGCCAAACAGCACCGTGACGGCGTTACTTTGCTTTTTCAATCTTATATCCAATGCCCCACACCACCTTTAGATATTTTGGTTCCTTGGGATTGATCTCGATTTTTTCCCGAATCCGCCGAATGTGCACCGCCACGGTGTTCTCTGGGCTGTAGCTGGGCTCGTTCCACACCTGTTCATAAATCTGGTCAATGGAAAACACCTGGCCCGGATGCCGCATCAGCAGTTCCAGAATCCCATATTCAATCGGCGTCAGCTTAATATCCTCCCCGTCCACTGTCACAGCTTTGGCGGCGGTATCCAGCTCCAGCCCTCCGTTTTTCAACACGGTCTCTCTCACGGTATGCTGGCCCAGCAGAGTGTACCGCCGCAGCTGGGACTTCACCCGGGCGATCAATTCCAGGGGATTATAGGGCTTGGTAATATAATCATCAGCTCCGATGTTCAGGCCGATGATCACGTCGTTATCCTCCGATTTTGCGGATACCAAAATGATGGGAATATTTTTCTTTTCCCGAATTTTTAAGGTTGCGTGGATGCCGTCCAGCCTGGGCATCATCACATCCATCAAAATTAGATGAACCTCGTTGTTCATCAGAAGTTCCATCGCCTGGGCGCCGTCATAGGCCTTGAGGACTTTATACCCTTCCCCCGTTAGCAGAATGCTGACGGATTCCACAATTTCCCTGTCGTCGTCCACCACCAGGACGGTATGTTCAAGACCCATTTCAATCTCCTCCCCGGAAAAACCGTTATTGCATGCAGCCTTTAAACTCTGCTTACTAGGATACGCAATATTTCTGACAAAAGCAAGCACAAAAATCTTACAAAATCCTTAACAAGCATTGGAATTCAGGCTTTATAGCTAAAAATGAGCGACAGCAAAATTCCCTGCTTAAAAAAATTTTCAATTCTGTCACACACTGGCCGTTCATTTAACATATACTATATAATATAAATAAGCGGGGCGGATCCCGTCTCTCCGCTTTCCCGATCAGCATTTTCCATGCATGCGAAAGAAGTGATTATAATGAAGCCAATTTATCCGAATATTATATGGGACTGGAACGGCACCCTGCTGGATGACGTGGGCGCCGCTCTGGATGCGGTCAATGAAATGTTGATTCAGCGGGGCCAGCCGGCCATTGACCGCGCCCGGTACTGCGAATGTATGGAAATGCCCATCATTCGGTTTTATGAAAAGGTGTTTGATCTGACAAAGGAACCGTTTGAAAGCCTTGTGAAGGAATATAATAAGGGCTATGGGCGGCAGATGATGCGGCGCGGGTTGATGCTGGGCGCCAAGGAAGTGCTGCAGGCGCTTTCAGACGCGGGCGCCAAACAATATATTATTTCCGCCAGCGAACGGGCTACTGTGGAGGAATATGCGGAAAAATACGGGATCCGGCATTATTTTGCCGCCGTTCTAGGGGCAAAGGACCAGTATTCCGTCAGCAAAATCGGAATCGCCGCCCAGTATCTGAAGGAGCATGCTGTAGATCCGGCGGAAACGGTAGTGATCGGCGATATCCTTCATGACTTTGAGATGGCCGAAAAGCTGGGAACCGCCTGTTTGCTGATAGCCAACGGTCATCAAAGCCGCGAGGATCTCCTGCGTACCGGCGCGCCGGTTCTGGATTCGATTTTTCAGGTGCCGGATAAGGTGCTCTGTATCGCTTAGAGCGCTATCATGCATCAAGAAACCGGAGGCGCAACGCGCCTCCGGTTTTTTGATGTGCAAACGTGAAACGTACGGTTCATAATCGGGGATAGAACGGCTGTCAGGCAAGCTGTGAGCCGCGCATCAAGCTTTGCTTTATAAAAAGGTCACAAGGCTATAGTGTATAATAAAAGCATCCGTGATAAACTAAAACATTGACAAAAATGAGCATGTGGGGTATGATAACAATGACAAACATTTGTTCCCATGAAATGAATGGATAAAACTGGTTTGCAGCATGATATATGGGGGCGTTGCCGATGAGCGAGCAAAAGGAGCGGGAAAAATTTCAGCTGGTGTCCTCTTATCAGCCCACGGGCGACCAGCCCCAGGCCATCGCCAAGCTGGCACAGGGGATCGAGCGAGGGGACAAGGAGCAGACCCTGCTGGGAGTGACAGGCTCCGGTAAAACCTTTACAATGGCCAACGTCATCGCGCGGGTGCAGAAGCCCACGCTGGTGCTGGCCCACAACAAGACTCTGGCGGCGCAGCTTTGCTCGGAGTTCAAGGAGTTTTTCCCACACAACGCGGTGGAGTATTTTGTCTCTTATTACGATTACTACCAGCCGGAAGCGTACATCCCGGGAAGCGATACGTATATTGAAAAAGATTCCGCCATCAACGACGAAATTGACAAGCTGCGCCATTCGGCAACCTCGGCGTTGGCGGAGCGGCGGGACGTCATTATCGTCTCCAGCGTTTCCTGCATCTACTCCCTGGGCGCGCCGGAGGATTACCGGAACATGGTGATCTCCTTACGCCCCGGTATGGAGAAGAAGCGGGACGAGCTGCTGCGCCGGTTGGTGGATCTGCAATATGAGCGGAACGACATCAATTTTATCCGCAACAAGTTCCGGGTGCGGGGGGACGTTGTGGAGATTTTCCCCGCCTATTGGAGCGACACGGCCATCCGCGTGGAATTTTTCGGCGATGAGATTGACCGGATCAGCGAAATCAACGTGCTGACGGGGGAAGTGAAGGCGGTTGTTCAGCACGTGGCGATTTATCCCGCCTCACACTACATTGTGCCTCGGGAGAAGATGAAGCGGGCCATTCAGGAAATTGAGGAGGAAATGGAGGAGCGGGTCAGGTATTTTCAGCAAGAGGGCCTGCTGATCGAGGCTCAGCGCATCCGGCAGCGGACGGAATACGACATGGAAATGCTCCAGGAGGTGGGCATGTGCAAGGGAATCGAGAACTACTCCCGGGTGCTGGCGGGCCGTGCGCCGGGGAGCGCGCCTTTCACGCTTCTCGACCATTTCCCAAAGGACTTTTTGCTGATGGTGGATGAATCCCACGTCACCCTGTCTCAGGTGCGGGGGATGTTCGGGGGCGATTTCGCCCGGAAAAAGAATCTGATTGATTATGGGTTTCGCCTGCCGTCGGCATATGATAACCGGCCCTTGAATTTTGACGAATTTTACAGTAAAATCAACCAGGTGATTTTTGTTTCCGCCACGCCGGGAGACTTTGAGAAGCAGCATTCCACCCAAATTGCCGAGCAGCTCATCCGGCCCACCGGCCTGCTGGACCCTTCTGTGACCGTCAAGCCCACAGAGGGACAGATCGACGATTTGCTGGCAGAAATCAAGCTTCGCACCGCAAAAAAAGAGCGGGTTTTGGTCACAACCCTGACCAAAAAAATGGCGGAGGATCTGACCGAATACCTGGACAACGCGGGGATCAGGGTGCGGTATATGCACTTTGAGGTGGACACCATCGAGCGCATGGAGATCATTCGGGACCTGCGGGCGGGGGAATTCGACGTGCTGGTGGGCATCAACCTGCTGCGGGAGGGCCTGGATTTGCCGGAGGTGTCCCTCGTGGCCATTTTGGACGCGGACAAGGAGGGCTTTTTGCGCAGCGAGACCTCTTTGATCCAGACCATCGGCCGCGCCGCCCGGAACGCCGGCGGCGAGGTGATTATGTACGCCGACACGGTCACGCCGTCCATGGAGCGGGCCATTTCCGAGACCAACCGCCGCCGGGCGATTCAGATGAAATATAACGAGGAACACGGCATCGTCCCCAAAACCATTGTCAAGGAGGTCCGGGATGTGCTGGAGATTTCCAAAAAAGAGCAGGTGGCGGACAAGTCCGCTTCCCGCATGACCAAAAAAGAGCGGGAAATGCTCATTGCCAAGCTGGAAAAGGAAATGCGGGCGGCTTCCAAAATGCTGGAATTCGAGCACGCCGCTTATTTGCGGGACCGGATCAAGCAGCTGCGGGGAGAGGGCACGGGGAAAAAGCGGTGATCCTTTGCCGGCGACCCGCGGAAATCAAAGAAGGAATGAAACAAAATGCAGGATAAAATCGTCATCAAAGGCGCCAGGGAAAACAATCTTAAAAATATTAACGTGGAAATCCCCCGGGACAAGCTGGTGGTGCTCACCGGGCTGTCGGGCTCGGGAAAATCTTCCCTGGCGTTTGAAACCCTCTATGCCGAGGGGCAGCGGCGGTATGTGGAGTCCCTCAGCTCTTACGCCCGCCAGTTCCTGGGTCAGATGGAAAAGCCGGACGTGGATTCCATTGACGGGCTGTCACCGGCCATTTCCATCGATCAAAAGACCACCTCCAAAAACCCCCGGTCTACGGTGGGCACCGTGACGGAAATTTACGATTACCTGCGGCTGTTATACGCCCGAATCGGCATCCCCCATTGCCCGGTTTGCGGGCGCCCGATTGTGCAGCAAACGGTGGATCAGATCGTGGACGCTGTTCTGAAGCTGCCGGAGGGCGCGCGGATTCAGGTGCTGGCGCCGGTGGTGCGGGGCCGCAAGGGGGAGCACGTGAAGGAATTCGAGGCCGCCCGGCGGTCGGGGTACGTCCGGGTGCGGGCGGATGGGATCATTTACGACCTGTCGGAAGAAATCAAGCTGGAGAAAAATAAAAAGCACAGCATTGAGATTGTGATCGACCGATTGAAAATTGCTCCTGATTTGAAGGGGCGGCTGGCGGACAGCATCGAAACCGCCACCACCATTTCCGGCGGGCTGTGCATCGTCAACGTGGTAGACGGGGAGGACATGCTCTTTTCCCAGAGCTATGCCTGCCCGGAGCACGGGGTGAGCATCGAGGAACTGGCGCCCCGGATGTTTTCCTTCAATAACCCCTACGGCGCCTGCAAAAAGTGCACCGGACTGGGGGTGTTCATGAAAATTGACCCCGAGCTGGCCATCGACCGGAATAAACCGCTGAAGGCGGGGGCGGTCAAGGTCAGCGGCTGGAGCACGGCGGATAAAAATTCCATTGCCCAGATGTATTTTGAGGGCCTGGCCAAGCATTACCAGTTTTCCATGGACACGCCCTTCGGCCAGCTGCCCCAAAAGGTGCAGAATGTGATCCTTTACGGCACCGGCGACGAAAAAATTCGGCTGGACCGGAAGTATTCCTTCGGCAGCGGGACTTACATGGCGCCCTTTGAGGGCATCATTCCCAACATGGAGCGGCGGCACCGGGACACCAGCTCCAACTGGATGCGGGAGGAAATCGAGTCGTATATGACGGAGGTGCCCTGCCCGGAATGCCACGGGGCCCGGCTGTCGCCTCAGGCGCTGGCGGTGACCGTAGGCGGGATCAATATCGACGCATTCTGCCGCATGTCGGTGGCCGACGCGCTGGGATTTTTGGAAACGCTCCAACTAGGTGAGCGGGAGCATAGGATCGGCGATGGGATTTTAAAGGAAATCCGGGAGCGGCTGCATTTCTTGTGCAGCGTTGGACTGGATTATTTGACCTTGTCCCGGTCGTCGGGCACCCTGTCCGGCGGGGAGAGCCAGCGGATCCGGCTGGCAACCCAGATCGGCTCCTCGCTGATGGGCGTGCTGTATATTTTAGACGAGCCCTCCATCGGCCTGCACCAGCGGGACAATGATAAGCTGCTGGGCACTCTCCAGCGCCTGCGGGATTTGGGGAATACCCTTATCGTGGTGGAGCACGATGAGGATACCATGCGGGCCGCGGATTATATTGTGGACATCGGTCCGGGGGCGGGGGTTCACGGCGGACATGTGGTCTGCGCGGGAACGGTGGAGGACATAGAGAACTGCAAGGAATCCCTAACGGGGGATTACCTTTCGGGGCGGAAAACCATTCCCGTTCCGGAAAAGCGGCGGAAGGGGAATGGAAAGTTTCTCACCGTTAAGGGTGCAGCGGAAAACAATCTGAAGGGGATCGACGTGAAGATTCCCTTGGGAGAATTCGTCTGCGTCACCGGCGTTTCCGGGTCGGGGAAATCCTCTTTGGTGAATGAGATTTTATATAAACGGCTGGCGGCCGACCTGAACGGCGCGAAATGCCACGCGGGCAAGCATGCCGCCTTGGAAGGGATGGAGGAGCTGGACAAGGTCATCGACATCGACCAATCCCCCATCGGGCGGACGCCCCGTTCCAATCCGGCTACCTATACCGGCGTGTTCAACGACATCCGGGAGCTGTACGCCTCCACCCAGGACGCGAAAATGAAGGGCTATTCCGCAGGCCGGTTTTCCTTCAACGTCAAGGGCGGCCGGTGCGAGGCCTGCCAGGGAGACGGCATCATTAAAATTGAAATGCACTTTCTGCCGGATATCTATGTGCCCTGCGAGGTCTGTGGCGGCAAGCGGTATAACCGGGAAACCCTGGAGGTCAAGTATAAGGGCAAGTCGATCTACGACGTGCTGGAAATGACGGTGGAGGAGGGGCTGCGCTTTTTCGAGAGCATTCCCAAAATCAAGCGCAAGCTGGAAACACTGTATAACGTGGGGCTGGGCTATATCAAGATCGGCCAGAGCGCCACGACCCTGTCCGGCGGTGAAGCGCAGCGAGTCAAGCTGTCCACGGAACTGTCCCGCCGGGCGACGGGCCGCACGATTTATATTTTGGACGAACCCACCACCGGCCTGCACACCGCCGACGTAGCCAAGCTGCTGGAGGTGCTGCAGCGGCTGGTGGAAGGGGGCAACACGGTGGTGGTGATCGAGCATAATCTGGATGTGATCAAGACCGCCGATCATGTAATTGATTTGGGTCCTGAGGGCGGAGACCGGGGGGGCGCCATCGTCGCCCAAGGCACGCCGGAGGAGGTTGCCCGGGTCAAAGGCTCCTATACGGGCCAATATTTGGCGAAAATCCTGTAAAATTCATACATTGTTCATGGAAAACGCCGTCCTCCTTGCTATAATAAATTTTCAGGGAGGGCGGCTATGTTTGGGTATATTCAGACCTGTAAGGAAGAACTGAAGGTTCGGGAATTTGAGGCCTACAAGGGCATTTATTGCTCCCTTTGCCGCCAGATGGGGAAGGAGTATGGGCTTTTGACCCGATTTTCCCTGTCCTATGATTTTACCTTTTATGCGCTTTTACGCATGGCGCGGGAGGAGCGCTGCGCCGGGTTCCGAAAGGGCCGCTGCGTGTTCAATCCGTTGGCAAAATGCCGGTTTTTAAAGGAGACCAGCGCATCTTTGTCTCTGGCAGCCGGTGTGGCGGTGATTTTGGTTTATTACAGTATAAAGGATAAGCTGCGGGATCAAGCTATAAAAAGCCGGATCAAGGCGGCCGCAGCCTACCTACCATTTGCCCGTGCCCACCGGAAAGCCAGGAAAAAGCACCCCGAGCTGGAGCGAATCGCGGCACAGATCATGACCCAGCAGGCCCAGCTGGAAAACGACCGATGCGAAAGCTTAGACAAAGCGGCCGACCCGACAGCCCGGTTGCTGGGTGCGCTTTTTTCCTACGGTGAAGAATCGGAAAGCGATCGGAGGATTTTTCAGCGGTTCGGGTACTGCATGGGAAAATGGGTGTATCTGATGGATGCGCTGGACGATCTGGAGGAGGACCGGAAAACAGGGGACTATAACCCGTTTCTATTGGCCTATGCCGGGCAATCCATGGAAGAGCTGCGGGAAAACGCGAGGGCGCTGCTCAACGTGACCATGGCAGAGGCGGCCGCGGCAATGGAACTGGCGGAGTACCGGCGGTTCAAGCCCATAATTGACAATGTGATATACCTTGGCAGCGTGCAAATGCGGGACAAGGTTTTCAATCAAGAAAAGAAGAAATAGAAGTTGCTGGAAAGGATGGGATGCGGCATTTCCGCATCCGGTAAGTGACAGTATGAGAGATCCTTACGAGGTGCTGGGCGTTTCCAAAAACGCCACCAACGACGAAATTAAGGCAGCGTACCGGGAGCAGGCGAAAAAATACCATCCGGACAACTACGCGGATAATCCGTTGTCTGACCTGGCAAAGGAAAAAATGCAGGAAATCAACGAGGCGTATGACGCGATCATGGATGAGCGCCGGAAAAACGCCGGCGGCCAGGCGTCAGGCGGGAATTATTCCGCCGGCTCGTCCAATTTTGCCGATATTCGGCAGATGATCGCCCAGGGCCGCATTGAAGAGGCTTTGGAACTGCTGGACGGGGTGGATGTTTCCCGCCGGGATGCGGAATGGTACTTTCTCAACGGCAGCGTTTTGTACCGCCGCGGCTGGTTTGAGGACGCTTACACCTCTTTCTCCACCGCCTGCCGCATGAATCCCAATAATATGGAATACCGGGCCGCTTTGGATCAGCTCAACCGCCAGAGGAGCGGCGGCTTCGGCGGGTACCGGCAAGCCGGGCCCCGTCCGGCCGGCGGCTGCACCGGCTGCGATATGTGCACCGGCCTTTGCTGTGCCGACACCTGCTGCGAATGCATGGGCGGGGATTTGTGCACCTGCTGCTAAAGTGCGTGGGGCAAAGAGCCGACTTGGTTAATGGATTGATGAAACGGGGGAACGGGGATCATGGCCAGGCAAATGAAAACGAGCGCGAAGGTCGCCTTTTGCGGCGTGATTTCCTCCTTGGCGCTGGTGATCATGCTGGCGGCCTATTTTCCTTACGCCACCTTTGCTCTGCCGGCACTGGCGGGACTTTTGCTGGCGTTGATCGTGCTGGAGGTCAATTTTCGCTGGGCGCTGGTTTCCTATGTGGTGGTGGCGCTTTTGTGCTGCTTCATGTGCGAGCCTAACGCGGTGGTGTTATTTGTTGGTTTTTTTGGCTATTATCCGGTACTGAAATCCAAGCTGGAGCGACTGAAAAACCGCGTTCTGGAATGGGTGGTCAAGCTGCTGATTCTCAATGCGGCCATGGTGATCTGTTATTTTGCAGCGACGCTGCTTTTAGGGGTATCGGCTTCTGATCTGGGGGATTTTGGGAAATATTCGCTGCCGGTTTTGGGCGTGCTTTTGAATGCTGTTTTTGTGGTGTATGATATTGCTTTGACTGGCGTCATCACTGCCTATATGCATAAGCTGCACCCCAAGCTCGCCCGGTTTAAATGACCAAAGGCGCTAACGGGGGGATTTTGTTGAAACGAATTCGCATGGCGGCGGTTCTCTTGACCCTGTGCCTGCTTTTGCCGGGCGCGGGCCTTTTTGCATCCGCGCAGAACGGCCAAATTACAGTGGGAGTTTACGACTATAAAAGCGAGTCCTTTTTGGTGAAGGAGCAGCCGCTTTCCCTGACAGGGGAAGAGAACACCCCCTTATGGGCGATCCGTCAGCTCTCCGGGTCTGATCCCAAAATTCAGGGCGGGTACTTAAAAAAGGCTTTTGGGCTGGGCGCGCTGGAAAACGGCTCTTATAGCGGCTGGGTCTACCAAATCAACGGGGAATTCCCGTCTAGAAACGGCAGCGGCATTTCCGCCGCCCGGTATCAGCTGAAGCCGGGGGACCGTCTGGTCTGGTATTACGCGGTGACGAAGGAACAGGCGGGATTGGGGGGAAGTACGTCTTCCACTGCGCCGACGGATGCCGAGCCGGAAACTGCGGCGCCGTCTATGGCTACCCCCACGACGGCCGCTGCACAGTCTTCCGTGCCGAAAACAACCGCCGAAACCACGGCGGCCGTGGCTGCGTCCAGCATAACAGCGCCTGAAACAACGACTGCCGCCGGATCTGGATCGACAGCTGCCGCTGTTGCAAGCGAAACCGCCGCCCAGTCCAATACCGGGTTATCGGAATACAGGGAAAAGGCCGCCGCGTACCTGCAAAAAAATCCGGGAAGCTGGACGGCGTTTGTTCTGCAAAAGCAGGGGCTGTCTGTCCCCGCCGCTGTGTCGGACGCGGTGAAGCAGGAGATCCAGGAACTGGACGGGCACATTCCCCCCACGGACTATGCGCGCTTGATTTGGAACGGGGCCGCCTTTGGGCTGAACCCATACGAGGCACAGGGACGGAACCTTGCCGCGGGGCTTTATAACGGCGAGATTGACAAACAGGGCCTTAACGCCGTGGCCTACGCTTTGCTGTTGCTGCACAATCTTCCTGCCTCCTCGCAGGAGGGGGAATATGAATGGAATCGGGAGCGCCTGCTGAAGGCGCTGCTGGCCGGACAGCAGGATTCCGGCGCCTTTGCGCTGACGAAAGACGCACCGCCGGATGTGGATGTAACCGCCGCGGCGTTATGCGCTTTATCCTATGAGAAATCGGGGTCGGAAGGCCAAAAAGCGGCGGAAAGGGCCCTCGCCTGGCTTGCCTCGGTTCAGAATCCGGACGGGACTTTTAATTCCTCTGTGGCCGGGGAAGGGGCCAACTGTGAAAGCACCGTTCAAGCGGCCATCGCCCTTGCGATGACGGGTAAAAAAACGGATTCCCGGTTTATTAAAAACGGAAAGACTGTGATAAACGCGGTGCTGAACTTTGCCGCGGGAGAAGGCGGTTTTTCCCATGTGCTGGGCGGCGAGGCAGAACCCATGTCCACCGAGCAGGCCCTCATGGCCATGATCGCCTGGGAGGACGGCAGACTTTATTCGGTTCCCATTTGGGCGGAGCCGGAAGAAGGCTTTTCTGTTGGGGGCTTGCTAATGTCGTTGGCGGGTGTGGCTGTGTTAACGGCGATTTTTGTGTTTATCTACCGCTTTGCCGTGAAAAACCGGCGCGGCATTGGCCAAAAGAAGGGACATTCATGAGGCGGGCCGTGATTGTGGGCGGCGGAGCGGCAGGACTGATCGCCGCGGGAACCGCGGCGCGGCGGGGCGTGGAAACGCTGGTGGTGGAGCGCAGCAGCCGCCCCGCCCGGAAAATTCTCGTCACCGGCAAGGGACGGTGCAATGTGACCAACAACTGCGACCGAGAGGATTTCCTGCGGAATGTTCCCCGCAACCCCCGATTTTTATACGCCGCCTATAACGCCTTGTCTCCCCAGGAGTTGATGGCGCTGGTGGAGGAACAGGGGGTTCCCTTAAAAACCGAGCGGGGACGTCGGGTGTTCCCTTGCTCCGACAAGGCCATGGACATTGCCGACGCATTGCAGCGGTATGCCGCGTCTGCCGGCTCCAAAGTTTTGCAGGGCCGGGCGGTAGCGCTGCGCCTGGAGGAGGACCGGGTCACAGGAGTTTCGCTGGAATCAGGGGAGACGATTTCCTGCGATTCTCTTTTGGTCGCCACCGGCGGTTTGTCTTATCCCGGCACGGGCTCCACCGGGGACGGTTACGCTTTGGCCAAACAGGCGGGGCATTCCATTGTCCCCTGCGTTCCTTCCTTGGTGCCGCTGACGGTGGAAAACGGGTTTGTGCCGCGGCTGCAGGGCTTGTCGCTTCGCAACATACAGGTTAGGGCGGTAAACGTTCGGACAGGAAAAGTGATATTTGAGGATTTTGGGGAGCTTTTGTTTACCCATTTTGGGTTGTCCGGTCCAGTCATCCTCAGCATGTCCGCACATCTGGAGGGAATGGAGCCGGGAAAATACGCTGTTCATCTGGATTTGAAGCCGGCGCTCTCCCCTGAGCAGTTGGACCAGCGTCTTCTGCGGGATTTTTTCGATAACCGGAACCGGGACTTCATCAATGCGTTGAACGGCTTGCTGCCCCGAAGGCTGGCACCGGTGATGGTTGCACTGAGCGGGATTTCACCTTCCACCAAGGTCCATCAGGTTACAAAGGAGCAGCGCCGCCGTTTGGCCGCTCTTTTGAAGGATATGGTTTTCCCGGTGCGGGGGTTTCGGCCGGTGGAAGAAGCGGTGGTCACCCGCGGCGGGGTGAACGTGAAGGAGGTGAACCCCCGTACTATGGCCTCCCGGCTGGCGCAGGGGCTGTTTTTCGCCGGAGAAGTATTGGATGTGGACGGCTACACCGGCGGCTATAATCTGCAAATCGCCTTTTCCACCGGATATTTGGCGGGACTGAACCTGTGAGCACGTCCTATTGAGCTGAACAGAACCCGATCATGATGATAAGGAGCGAAACGCCATGATTGCGATTGCAATTGACGGGCCCGCCGGAGCGGGCAAAAGTACCATTGCCCGCGTTGCGGCAAAGGAATTGGGCTATCTTTATGTGGATACCGGCGCCCTTTACCGGGGGGTAGGCCTTTTTGTGCTGGAACAGGGGACGGAACCTTCTGATGAAGCGGGGGTCGCGTCGCTGCTTTCCGGTCTCAAGGTGGATCTGGCCTTCCGGGAGGGGGAGCAGCGGGTGCTGGTGAATGGGGAAGATGTGACCGCCCGCATCCGCACGCCGGAGGTTTCCATGGCGGCGTCCCGGGCTTCGGCAATTCCTGCGGTGCGGGAATTTTTGTTTCATCTGCAGCAGGACATGGCCAAGACCAATAACGTGGTCATGGATGGGCGGGATATCGGCACGGTCGTTCTGCCCAACGCCCAGGTAAAAATATTTTTGACCGCTTCCCCGGAGGACAGGGCCCGCCGCCGGTATGAGGAGCTAATCCAAAAGGGAGAAACGGTCGCGTATGAAGCCGTGCTGGAGGATTTAAAGCAGCGGGATTATAACGATTCCCACCGGGCGGTAGCGCCGCTGAAGCCGGCGCCGGACAGCGTTTTGCTGGACACGACCGGCAACACGCTGGAGCAGTCCATCGCCCAGTTGCTGGCAGTCATTCGGGAACGGCTGCCCAAGGCAGTTTCTCCGGGGAAATACAGGATGAGCAAGCTTTATAAGCTGCTGACCATTATTGGCCCGGCGATCCTGCACACCTTTTTCCGCCTGAAAATTGAAGGGAAGGAAAAGCTGCCCAAGGAAGGCGGGTATATTTTAGCCTGCAACCATATTTCCAACTTTGATCCCGTTTTGCTGGCGGTGGCGGTGGTGCCCCGGCAGGTGCGGTACATGGCCAAGGAAGAACTGTTTCGGGGAAAGCTGACGGGCAAGTTTATCCGGGCGTTGGGGGCCTTTCCCGTCCGCCGCGGCGCGGGAGATACCGGTGCGCTCAACGTGGGAGCAGAGATAGTGGAAAGCGGCGCGGTGATGGGAATTTTTCCCGAGGGCACCCGATCGGATGATTTGAAGCCCATGCGGGCCAAGTCTGGGATTGCCGTTGTTGCCAGCATAGCGGGGGCGGATGTGTATCCCGCGGCAATTATTTCCAAAAAAGAGGTGGGGCTGTTCGGCAAGGTACGTATTATTATAGGCGACCGCATATCCAAGGAGGAAATGGCCATGACCGAGCAGTCTCATAAGGAGATGAAGCGGGTGGCGGGCTTAATTATGAATCGAATCACCAAGCTTTGGGAGCGTGGCTATGAAGAAATGTGAGAAGTATTTGACAGCTGGGCCGGCGGAAATCCGCGTGGCAGGGACGGCCGGGTTTTGCTTCGGGGTGAACCGGGCGGTGGAACTGGTTGACCGACTGCTGGAAGAGGGAAAAAAGGTCTGTACCCTGGGGCCGATTATTCACAATCCCCAACTGGTAGAGAAGCTTTCTCGGAAAGGGGTTCGGATTGTACATTCCCCGGAAGAAGCGCCCGAAGGCTATACACTGGTGATCCGATCCCACGGCGTGCCAAAATCGGTGCTGAACCGGGCCGGAGAACTGGGAATTCCTGTGGAAAACGCCACTTGTCCATTTGTGCTTAAAATCCATAAAATTGTGGAACAGCAGTCGTCGGCGGGAAAAATAATCCTGATTGCCGGGAATCCCGATCACCCGGAAGTGCAGGGAATCGCCGGGCACGCCCAAGGGGAAAGCTTTGTTTTTAGCAGTCCGCAGGCGCTGGAATTGTTATTGAGAGAAAACCGCGAGCTTTGTCAAAAATCGCTATGCGCAGTGGCACAAACCACTTTTTCCTTAAATTTATGGAAAAAATCGCGGATAATCTTAAAAAACCACTGTACAAACGCCGAAATATTTGATACAATATGTGATGCTACTGCTGAACGGCAAAGGGAGGCACAGGAGCTATCCGCTTGGGCGGACCGCATGCTGGTCATCGGCGGGCGTTCCAGTTCCAATACCGCTAAACTGAAGGATGTGTGCGAAGAAAACGCTAGGACAAGCCTTGTGGAGACCGGCGCCGAGTTGTGTGCCGAATGGCTGTCCGGGGCGCAAAGGATCGGTGTGACCGCCGGCGCATCCACGCCGTCCAGCATAATAAAGGAGGTCGTTAAATCCATGTCCGAAATTTTAAACGAGGGCGCGATGGCCGCACAGGCCGAAAACGAAGAGGCGGTTGAAACTGTCGAGCAGGCCGCTGAAGCCGTACCGGAGAAGAGCTTTGATGAAATGAGCTTTGAAGAGGCGTTGGAGGCCTCACTCAATAATCTGAATACCGATCAAAGGGTCAAAGGCGTTGTTTTATCCGTCGGTCCCACCGAGGTGCAGGTGGATATTGGCCGCAAGCACGCTGGGTACATTCCTGCAAACGAATTGTCGAATGATCCCAATGCAAACCCTGAGGATCTTGTCAAGGTGGGCGACGTGCTAGATCTGATTGTTATGCGCACCAATGATCAGGAGGGCGTCGTAACCCTATCCAAGCGCCGCTATGACGCGATGCTGGGTTGGGAGAAGATTGTTGCCGCCAAGGAAGAGAATACAGTGCTGGAAGGCGTAGTGACGGAAATTATCAAGGGCGGTTTACTTGTGATATCCCATGGCAGCCGCGTGTTCATCCCTGCTTCTCAGGCGACGGCGTTCCGCGGCGATCCTCTGGAGGATCTGTTGGGGAAAACGGTTCAGTTCCGTGTGCTGGAAATCAATCGCGGCCGCCGGGTTGTGGGCTCCATCCGTTCAGTGCTGCGAGATCAGCGCAAGGCCATGAGCGAGGAACTTTGGAAGACCATTGCTGTTGGCAATCACTATACTGGCCGGGTCAAGTCCCTCACCTCTTACGGTGCGTTTGTGGATATCGGCGGAGTGGATGGGATGGTTCACATTTCCGAGTTGTCTTGGCAGCGCATCAAGCATCCCTCCGAGGTTGTCAATGTTGGCGATACCATTGAGGTCACAGTGAAGGATGTAGACTTTGAGAAAAAGAAGATATCCCTGACTTATAAAAAGGCAGAGGACAATCCCTGGGAGATTCTGAAACGGGATTACAATGTTGGCGATGTGGTGGACGCTGTCATTGTCAGCATGACGACTTACGGCGCGTTTGCGCGGGTCATTCCCGGGATTGACGGCCTGATTCATATTTCTCAGATTGCCGACCATCATGTGGAGAAGCCTTCTGACGAACTGAAAATTGGGGAGGAGGTCAAAGTCAAGATCATTGAAATTGATTTTGACCGTAAGCGCGTCAGCCTTTCTATCCGCGCACTGAAGGAGGCAGACGCTCCGGCCGAGGAAGAAGCAGGAGAGGAACAGCAAGCCGAAGAGCCCCAGGAATGAAAAGATTTTACAACAGAAAAACGCCGGCTATAGCCGGCGTTTTTATTTAGAGACAGTGAAAAAATGGTTGGCGTCGTTTCATAAACCGACGTAGTATCTCATGAATTTCAGAACGGAATCTTGCCGACCAATTCGAACGCTTGGCTTAAAATATGAACTTTTTGTGACTTGTATTGCTTTTTCCTGGTGAATTATGCTACAATATAATATAACCCTATGGTATAAAATGGTGAAGTATTCCTCTGTGGAATTGTGATGATCGCCGCCGAAGGGAATCTACAAAAGGGAGAAAGTCACATGGCAAACGTGAATTATTCAGAAATTACGCCCGAGCTAATCAAGCTGTCTGAACACTGCGTAAAAAACGGTATGATTGATCCGGAGTTGTACGGAAAATATGAGGTAAAACGCGGCTTACGGGATATTAACGGCAAGGGTGTTTTGGCTGGACTGACGGAAATTGGCGAAATCCGTTCCTATATTATTGAAGACAGCGAAATGATTCCCTGTGAAGGTAAATTGTTTTACCGCGGCATTGATATCGAGGAGATTGTGAAAGGCTTTATCAGCGAGAACCGTTATGGATTTGAAGAAGTAACATACCTGCTGCTGTTTGGAGATCTGCCCAGCCAGCAGGAACTGGATAGCTTTAAGAAACTGCTGGCGTATTACCGTACCCTGCCCACCAGCTTTGTGCGGGATATTATTATGAAAGCGCCCAGCAACGATATGATGAACACGCTGGCCCGCAGTGTGCTGACGCTTTATGCTTACGATGAAAATGCAAACGACGTTAGCATTCCCAATGTGCTGCGCCAGTGCCTTCAGTTGATTGCCCTTTTTCCGCTGCTGTCGGTTTACGGATACCAAGCCTACCGTCATTACCATGAAGGGGAGAGCCTGTTCATTCACACCCCTCAGCCGGAACTGTCCACCGCGGAAAATATTCTCTTTACCCTCCGTCCAGACAGCAAGTACACGCCGCTGGAAGCAAAGATTCTGGACATTGCTTTGGTGCTTCATGCCGAGCATGGGGGTGGAAACAACTCCACCTTCACCACCCATGTCGTGACCTCTTCGGGAACGGATACCTATTCTGCAATTGCGGCATCCTTAGGTTCCTTGAAGGGGCCAAAGCACGGCGGCGCGAACATTAAGGTCATGCAGATGTTCGAAGATATGAAAGAACAGATTAAAGATTATGGCGACGAGGAAGAGATAAAGGCTTATTTACTGAAGCTTCTGCATAAAGAGGCATTTGACAAGGCGGGGCTGATTTATGGTATGGGCCATGCTGTGTACTCTCTTTCCGATCCCCGGGCAAATATTTTTAAGTCGTTTGTGGAAACATTATCTAAAGAAAAGGGGCGTATGGATGAGTTTAAGCTGTATACCATGGTTGAACGTCTGGCTCCCCAGGTGATTGCGCGGGAGCGGCGGATTTACAAAGGCGTAAGCGCAAATGTGGATTTTTACAGCGGCTTTGTTTACAGCATGCTGGATCTGCCGCCCGAACTGTTTACTCCCATTTTTGCCGTCGCCAGAATCTCTGGCTGGAGCGCTCATCGCATTGAAGAGCTTATCAGCGCGGGAAAGATTATTCGTCCTGCATATAAAAGCGTTGCCAAGCACAGGCCCTACCAGCCTTTGGCAGAGCGGGGTTGATTGCCTGCTATGAATAAAGCGGGGCGTTTTCCCGCTTTGTCCCGCTGCATTTGTCCTGCGATTTTTTCCATTTTGGTATGTAAGGGGCGGGGCGGCATAATTTGCCGCCCCGCCCCTTGGTTGCTATCGTCTTCTATCAATTCTAACGGCGGTTTTCGCCCGGGATGCGTTACCAGCCGCTGCGACTATGATCGTGACCAGCGAAACGAGGCCCACAAGCGCCAGCGCCAGCATACAAAAGCCTAAAGGCACTGCCCACCGTCGTGTCCCGACAGCACTTTTCCCATACTGCCCGTTGCTCCGCCTCATCAGCGGATCTGGCCGTCGCCAAATACCACGAATTTTACCGACGTGAGTTCATTGATCCCCATGGGGCCCCGGGCGTGGAGCTTCTGGGTAGATATCCCGATTTCTGCGCCCATACCGAACTCACCCCCGTCTGTAAACCGGGTGGATGCGTTCACATACACCGCAGCCGCATCCACCTGTTCGGTGAACCGGCGGGCATTTTCGTAATTCCGGGTCACAATGCATTCGCTGTGGCCACTGGAATACTGGGCGATATGATCCACCGCTTCCTGAAAGCTGCCAACTACTTTTACTGCGAGGATATAATCTGAAAACTCAGTCGCATAATCCTCCTCAGTTGCTTCTTTGACAGTATCTCCTAAAATAAAGCGGGTGACGCCGCAGCCCCGCAGTTCCACGTTATGCTGGGACAACAGGGATTCTACCATAGGCAGGGCTTTTTCGGCCACCGCCTTATGTACCAGCAGCGTTTCACAAGCGTTGCAGACGGAAGGCCGAGAGGTTTTGGCATTGCAGACAATCTGCGCCGCCATTTCCAGATCGGCTTCAAAATCAATATACACGTGGCAGTTTCCAACGCCCGTTTCAATGACCGGAACCGTAGCATGCTCCACCACAGCGCGGATCAGACCCGCACCCCCCCGGGGGATCAGCACATCCAAGTACCCGTTCAACTGCATCATCGCTGTAGCGGAAGCTCGGGTCGTGTCCTCAACCAATTGAATGCTGTCCTTCGACAGCCCGGTTTCGCCAATCGCTTCCCGCATAACCGACGCAATGGCCATGTTGGAATGAATGGCCTCCTTGCCGCCCCGCAGGATCACCGCGTTGCCTGATTTCAAGCACAGCCCCGCCGCGTCGGCGGTCACATTGGGCCGGGCCTCGTAAATCATGCCCACCACGCCCAGCGGCACCCGGGTCTTGAGGATCTGCATGCCGTTGGGATGGATCGTTCCTCCATCTACCTTTCCGATAGGATCCTGGAACGCGGCTACTTGGCGCAGCCCATCCGCCATACCTTCGATTCGGCCAGGAGATAGGGACAAACGGTCAAGCAAGGATTTGGTCATGCCGGCTGCGCGGCCGGCCTCCAGATCCATTTGGTTGGCCTGCAAAATAGAAGCGCTTTCCCGCACCAGCGCGTCTGCCATGCCCAGCAGCGCGGCGTTTTTCAACCGCGCGGGGGCGGTGGACAGTACCCGCGCGGCGGCCTTGGCCTTTTTTCCCATTTGTGTCAGCATCTAAATTCCTCCTTATCGTCTGGCGGTAAACAACGTTCCCACAGGCTTTCCGTCCAGCACGTCGTATAAAGCGTGCATGTCCTTGCCGGACATAACCACAGTATCGATTCCCGCTTCGGTGGAGAGCTTTGCCGCCTCCAATTTGGTATGCATACCGCCGGTGCCCCGGCTGCTTCCTGCGCCGCCTGCGGCGGACATCAGCTCGCCGGTAATCTGATCTACCCGGGGAATCCGTTTGGCATCCGGGTTGCAAGAAGGATCGCTGTCGTAAAGCCCGTCAATATCGGTTAAAATTAAAAGCGCGTCGGCGCCCGCTAAAATGGCAACAATGGCCGATAAGCTGTCGTTGTCTCCAAACACGATTTCCTCCACTGCGACGCTGTCGTTTTCGTTGACAATTGGAATAACCCCCAGCTCCAGCAGCGCGGAAAAGGTATTGCGGACGTTTTCCGTCCGTTCCGGATTTTTAATCGTGTCCCTGGTCAAAAGAATCTGGGCCACTGCCTGGGAATATTCGGAAAAAACCTTATCGTATGTAAACATTAATTCACATTGCCCAACAGCCGAGGCAGCCTGTTTAAAGCGAACTTCCTTGGGCCTTTCCTGCAAACCCATGCTGCTCAACCCCACCGAAATTGCCCCTGAGGATACTAAGATAATTTCCTTCCCGCTGTTTTTCAGGTCAGACAGAACCCGGGCCAGCGATTCGAAGGCCCGGAAGTTAGGCTTCCCGTTTTCATATGTCAAGGTGGAGGTGCCGACCTTCACCACGATCCGCCTTGCTCCCACAATAGACATGCTTCATGCTCCTTTTACTTGATTCATTTTAGTATAGCATTTTTTTAAGGCACATGCAACGGGACGAAAGCATTTTTTTGCTTGGCCGGTTTCGATTCTGGCATAGCGTAACGGGGGGGACTGCTTTACCGCCCCCTGCTTCATTAAGCAGTATGGAAAGCGTGACGCTGTGCTGTTATTGATTTAAAATTATTTTTAATCCTTCCCATATGCCACGAATTTGAGGGGGAATCAAAGGCCACAGCTGCTTTGCGGTTTCGGCTATGGCGGTGAAGTCAGCTGAAAAGCTGTAACCAAAGGCTTGTCCCTTGGCGCCGTGCTCTGTCATTTGCACCCAAACGACGGCAGGCTCGTCCATAAATCCGACGGCCCGGGTGTTCCGGTCGGCCACCCAGATTCCTCCGCACAGGAGGGAAAGGCAACCGCAGATAACCAGGGTCATAGCAAAGCTTCTGATAAAACGGCGGTTCCGGCGTTTTTGCTTCATAGCATTCTCGTTCCTTTTCACATCAGAGTTTTCAAAACCTTCACCAAGGAGTTTCCCAATAGCTGGGCGGAATACTTTGCTTCCTCCAGTGTATTTCCATCGGTTCCCATTTCAATGAGCAGGGATCCGGGCATGACAAATTCGTTGTACTTTTTATCAATAAAATAAATAGGACGGGCCAGGTTTGGGTAATCGGCTGCGCATTGCTTCTGAATCTGCAAAGCAAAGCGGAAATTCTGTTTCCAGTTGGGAAATCCCGTTACATCTCCATCCTGGCATCCGGCGGCAATCATAATTTGAGCCGCCTGCTTGCCGCCGATGCTGGCAACAGGTTTAATCTTAGTGCCGTCGTCACGCTCAATGGCGTCCCGATGGAGATCCAGCGCAACTTTAATAGTAGGATACTTTTTCAGCTGATTTTGTATCGTTTTCAGCGATCGGTTGTACCCACCGTTGTAGCTGGGATAATCGTGCAGGGTTTTATCGTGCACGGTCTTAAAACCGGCCGCGTTTAAAACCTTTGCCAGCTCATCGCCAACGGCATTCATATTTTTGCTGTTGTCCGTAGAGCGGGTGGACACACCTTTATCATAGGTTCCATCGGCCCGGGGAACATAGCTTTCCGTTGCATGAGTGTGAAAGATCAGCACGACAGGCTGATCAGTATCGGGGATTTCAATATTGGGTTTTTGTTTAAGCTCTGAAGCGAGATCCACCTTTTTACTAGTACGGTTGCTTACCAACACATTTTGGTAGCTGAGATTTGCGCTGCTTTTCCCGTAGGTTTGGGCAACCACCTTACCCTGTCCCGCCTTGGGAGTTGCCATAACAGCCGTGGTGGGCGGGGCGGTGGTGGTCTGCTGCTGGGTGGTGGGGGCTTGTGTCGTAGTAGTGACTTGGGCCTGTGTTGAGGCCGGCTGGGTGGTCGCCTGGGTTAAAGGATCACCGTTCAGCATAGCTTTTCCGCCTTCGGGCATAGCCGCCAGGGCGGACAGTACCGCCGCTCCGGACGCGGCCTTAGCCAGGTGGGGGAATACGGTTTGAAAATTCGTAACAAAGAGGACGGCCGCTAAAAGAAAGGCCAGTCCGGCAATGATTTTTTTCTTTTTTCTCCGCTCCTGCATGCAAGTCCACTGCCCTTTCCCTGTTCAATCATTCTAATCATATGAGCCGAAAGCGGACAGTATTCGGCGGGCTGTCAGGAATTCAAAAACTGTTCACTTTTCATTGGATCAGCCCGCCAACGTGAGAAGATCCTCGGGCGGCATATCCGGATGCAGCGCGCAGTTGATGGAATGGGAAATCAGCCGCGCGGCATGCTCGATCAGCGTATCAATGTCTCGCGGCGTAACCATCATAGGTTCGCCTTGGGAAACGATATCTCGTCCCGCCAAGTCACTGGCCAGGGTCGCCGCGTCTACGACCGTGGGAACGCCGATGGAAATCACCGGAACACCTAAGACAGCCTCGCTGATCTCCTGACGATGGTTGCCCACCCCCGCCCCGGGCACAATGCCGGTGTTGGAGATTTGAACGGTTTTGCCCAACCGCTCAATCCTCCGGGAGGCCAGGGCGTCCACCACGATCACGGCGGCGGGGCCGACTTTTTGAACAATTCCCGCGAGAATCTCTCCGGTTTCTATCCCTGTCTGCCCCAAAACGCCGGGCGCGATTACGGCGGCGGGCCGAAGGCTTGACAGGCCAAGGGTTTGGGCGAAGTCCCCCGCGATATGACGAGTGGCCAAAATGTAAGAAGCTGTTTTCGGCCCCAAAGCGTCGGGGGTGATCTGGGTATTGCCAAGGCCGCAGGTGAGGATCAGCCCCTCCCGAGGCAGAAGGCGCGATATTTCGTTTTTGATGCTTACCAGCACATCCTCGGAAAATGCCCCCAGCTCGTTTAGGGCCGGTAGTTCAATGGTAATATATTGCCCCGCCGGCTTCTGGAGGGCCTGAGCGCCCTCCTCCGTTTCGATTTCGATCCGGATGATGCGGGCGTCGCCAACGGTGATTTCATGACTCCTTACACCAGGAATTTCCTGCGGGTGCATTTCCCGGCGTTCCATGGCAAGATCGGTGCGGATCAAGCGCGTTCATCTCCCTTCCGCTTTATTATCTGTATAGAGGAAAAAACTATGCCGGAAAAGGAAAAAAAACTTGCAATTCTATGAAAAGGATGATAATATATATCGTACGAGTTGTAATGAGAGAAGGAGGTGTTTGCATGCCGAACATCAAATCTGCCAAAAAGCGCGTGAAAGTCATTGCTGTGAAAACGCAGCGTAACAAGGCGTATACATCTTCCCTGCGGACTGCGATTAAAAAAGCTGACCAGGCTCTGGCCAATTCTGCTGATAATAAAGCAGAAGTAGTCGCCGCCGCTGTTAAAAAGATTGATCAGGCCGTTACCAAGGGTATCCTTCACAAAAACACCGCCGCGCGGAAAAAGTCCTCCTTGGCGCTGCGCTTGAACAAATCAAACGCGTAAGCTTTTAAAGAAACGGTGGGGCCCATGGAAGCCGCCCTTTAAACAGGATTTGTGTTAATTGAAAGGGCCCTTGCTAGCCAAAAGGAAAGGCAAATAAAAACAGGCGCTAGGTTCCGGAAGGAACGCGCCTGTTTTTATTTATCTGCAAAGCTTTCAGCAATTGAGGGATAACGGAAAGGCTTGGAGAACTTCTAAGACTGTGCAGCAGTTTCCAATGTAAGGCTATGCCCTGGCCCGGTTAAGCTATGCCTTGCGTTTAAAGACCCAGTGCTTTTGAATATAAAAGCTGATAAACACGAGCAGCGCCTCGGTCAAAATTTTGCTGACCGCCAGGGGAATGCCGATCATATTGGTAAGAAGCTCCATCAAAAAGTAATTCACAACAATCATACCGGCAACCAAAGTATAATACCGCGCCACTTCATGGCTGGTTTTCCGCTTTCGTTTATTGCCCCCGAAAACAATGGAACGGTTGATCAAAAAGTTGCACAAAGAACTGACAATTCTCGCGCCGACAACTGAAATCAGCATTTGAAGCTGATGGCCCGACCACGCGGGATAAACCCACTCGATCACCTGGTGGATTACCATCAGCATGATAAAGTCAATCACGCCGCTGGCGATACCGCTGAAGCAGTAGGTGAGGATGGGCTTATAGACCTTAACGGAATCCCGAAAGGTCTGAAAATGAGACCCGGCATTTCGATTAATGTAAATTGTGTCAATCGGGAGTTGGTAAAAGGAATAGCCCGCTTGGTTGGCCTCCAGCAGCATATTCATTTCATAATCGTACCGGTCGCCCTTAAGATCCACCAGCCATTGAAACATCGTGGCGGACATCCCCCGCAGACCGGTCTGCGTATCCCTGATGTTCTGGCCGCTGGCTATGCGGTATGCCGCCCGGGTGAGAGTGTTCCCCATAAGACTTCGCAGAGGCATTTTCCCGGCAAATTCCCGAATACCCAGAATAATCTTATCCGGATAGTCCAAAATGGCTTGCGCGATGGCCAAGATATCCTTGACGCTATGCTGTCCGTCGCAATCGGCGGTAACAGCGCCCTCCATTTCCCGGCCGTCCAGCAGATACGCAAACCCCGTTTTCAGCGCCGCGCCCTTGCCCCGGTTGCTTTCATGCCGGAGCAGAACGCAGCCCAGCGCTTCCGCTTCGGTGAAAACAGGATCGCAAGCCGGATCGCTGCCGTCGTCGACAACAACAATGGAATAGTCGCAAGCGTTTTTCAATTCTTTAATTAGATCAATCATATTGCCATCCGGCTGATAGGCGGGGATGAGAATTGTCATCAGCTTCACAATCCTTTGCCATTTATGCTTTAACAGGCATTTTTTTCGCTGTTTTTTCCGCAGCGCTTTTTTGTTTCTCCCGAGCGATGGAAAGCATCAGCTTAATGCGGTTTTCCTGATTAATTTTGGTGGCTCCCGGATCATAGTCGATTGCTACAATATTGGCTTGGGGATTTCTTTCCCTGATGGCGCGGATCATGCCCTTGCCGACAATATGATTGGGCAAGCATCCAAAGGGCTGGGCGCAAACGATGTTTTTCACGCCGGAATGAATCAGTTCCAGCATCTCACCAGTCAAAAGCCAGCCTTCCCCCATTTTATTGCCCTCATTGAGGTATTCGCCGGCCAGCTTTTTCGTGTCCTCAAAGTAAGCGGGCGGCCGGAACCGGGGATAGCGCTTGACCGCGCGGATCATTTGTTTTTGCACATGAATAAAAAAGCGCTTCATCAAATAGGATAGCATACCCTTACCGTATTTTATGCCGAAATTTCTGGAATCAACAATATGATGATCGCTCATAAAGATAATAAAGTCCAAAAGGCCGGGGATGACCACCTCGCAGCCCTCCCGGCGGAGAAATTCCTCCAGGTTGTTGTTGCCCAGAGGCGAATATTTGATATAAATTTCTCCGACAATTCCAACCAGCGTTTTATCACGCTGCACGGTTTCAATTTGATTGAAATCCTCGCAGATGGCCGCCATGGTCTTTTTCATATGAAAGATGGACATGGAAGTTTGCAGCAGCTTATCGTTCCACGCCATAATCAGCGCGTCGGTTTCCCCTTCGTTTTTCTCATAGGGACGCAGTTGGTTGCCTAAATTCATCAGCAGGTCGGCATAGATAACGGCAGTGATCATGCTGGTGGCGAGGCTGAAATTCAGCCTAAAGCCCGGATTGTGTTCCATGCCGGTAAGATTAAAGGAAATCACCGGAATATAATCCATTCCGTTGTTTTTCAGCGCCTTGCGCAGCAGATGAATATAGTTGGAGGCCCGGCATCCGCCGCCGGTTTGGGTGATCATCAGCGCCACCTTATGAGGATCGTAGCCGCCGTTTTTAATGGCATCCAGCATCTGGCCAATGACCAAAAGCGCGGGATAGCAGGTGTCGTTGTGCACGTTTTGCAGCCCCTCGTTGACAATGCCGGAATGGGTGCTGGTCAGCAGCTTGCAGTGGTATCCCGCCTGATTGAGAACTCTTTCCAGCAGCGTCATGTGCACCGGCAGCATCATGGGAATAAAAATGGTATATTCCTCCCGCATTTCCTTGGTAAAAAGTAGGCGGCCGTTCTTGTCGTATTCCAGTTTGGCCATTGGGTCTTTCGCTCCTTATATCGGTTGGGAAATCACCGAACGTCTTTTGTGGCTTCGATTAGGCTCCTCAGCCGGATCTTAGCAGCGCCCAGATTGGTGATCTCATCTATTTTAATCTGCGTGTAGATTTTCCCGCCCTGCTCCAAAATGTCCTTGACCTCGTCGGTGGTAATGGCGTCCAGCCCGCAGCCAAAGGATACCAGCTGCACCAGATTCATGTTCTTGTGTTCACAGACAAACCGCGCCGCATGGTACAGGCGGGAATGATAGGTCCACTGATTCAGGACATTGACCTTTGCCTGGGGAGCCGGCGGGATGCAGTCTTCACTGATGACAACCAGCCCTAAAGACGTCAACAGGGTATCCATACCGTGATTGATTTCCCCGTCAGCATGGTAGGGCCTGCCGGCCAGCACAATGACGTCCCGGCCGTTTTCCTTCGCAAACGCTATGGCCTTTTCGCCATAATCATACACCGATTGTTGATAGGCTGCTAGCTCCGCATACCCATTGTCAATACCGGCGCGGGCGGACTTTTTATCAATCCCGAAGGTTTCCCCCAGCCATTGAATAAACCGGGGCGTGAAGGCCTTGCGGGCGTGGGGAGCCACGTAAGGGTTTAAATACCGAATTTCCTTCAGCCGGGTGACGTTCGCCTGGATCAGCTCAGGATAAAAGGCCACAACCGGACAGTTATAATGATTGTCGCCCTGCTTTTCGTCAAAATTATACGGCATACAGGGATAGAAAACCGTGTCCACGCCCTGATCCAAAAGCTGTTCAATATGCCCGTGCATCAGCTTGGCGGGATAGCAGACCGTATCAGACGGAATGGTATGCTGGCCCGCAACGTACAGCCCGCGGGAGGACGGGCCGGAAACCACGACCTCGAATCCCAGGGAATCGAAAATCGTGAACCAGAAGGGAAGCAGCTCATATAGGTTCAGCCCCATGGGCAGGCCGATCTTCCCCCGTGTTCCGCCCTTGCTGCGATAAGAAGCAAGCCGCTCCTGTTTAAACTGATAAGCGTTGGGCAAATTAAGGGCCTTTTTCCCCAGCGGCTTGTCACATCGGTTTCCGGAAATGTATTTTTCAGGACCGCCAAAGGTGTTGATGGTTAGCTTGCAGCGGTTGGTACAGCCCTTGCACTCACTCATGACCGCCTTGTGGACAAAGACCTCCAGCTCTTGCGGGCCAATCAGGGTAGAGGCTTCAGGACGCTTGTGGCAGGCGTACAGCGCCGCACCGTAGGCCCCCATGAGTCCGGCTATGGCGGGGCGGGTGACATTCCGGCCAATTTCCAACTCAAAGGCCCGCAAAATGGCGTCGTTCAAAAATGTGCCGCCCTGCACCACGATGTTTTTACCCAGCTCGTCGGGATGATGGGCGCGTATGACCTTATATACCGCGTTTTTCACCACGCTGATGCTCAGTCCCGCGGATATATCGTCGATCCCCGCGCCGTCCTTTTGGGCCTGCTTCACGCTGGAGTTCATGAACACTGTGCAGCGGGAGCCGAGATTGACGGGATGCTTGGCCTGCAAGCCCAGCGCGGCGAACTCGGCCACCGGGTATCCCAACGCCACCGCAAAGGCTTCGATAAAGGATCCGCATCCCGAGGAGCAGGCTTCGTTCAAAAGAATGGAATCGACGACGCCGTTTTTCAGCTTGAAGCATTTCATGTCCTGCCCGCCGATATCCATGATGAAATCCACATTGGGCTCGAAATGCCGCGCCGCATAGTAATGGGCCACGGTTTCCACAATCCCAAAATCCATGTGGAAAGCGTTTTTTAAAAGCTCCTCGCCATAGCCCGTGACAGCGGAGCCCTTGATGATGATCCGATCACCGAACCTCTCATAAAGCAGCTTCAGTTGCTCCCGGATCACCGTCAGCGGATCGCCGTTGTTGGAAGTATAATACGTGTAAAGCAGCTTGCCATCTGGTGTAATAAGGGCGCACTTTGTCGTAGTGGAACCCGCATCCACGCCCAAGAACGCCTCGCCGCGGTAGTCGTCCATGTTCACCTGCTCCACACTGTGGCAAGCGTGCCGGGCCTTGAATTCCTCATATTCTTCGTCGTTTTGAAAGAGGGGAGGGAGGGTATCTACCTGATTGATATTGGCCTTGGTTTCCGTCAGCCTTTTGTAGACGGAATCAAAGTCCGTAACGTCGCCCTTTTTTCCTTCCAGCGCTGCGCCCATAGCAACGTAATATTCCGCGTTATCCGGGAACACGGCATGGTCTTTATCCAGCTTTAAGGTCTCCACAAACCGCTGCCGCAGTCCCAGCAGAAAGGTGAGGGGGCCGCCCAAGAAAGCCACCTTTCCCTTGATTTCCCGGCCCTGCGCCAGGCCCGCAATGGTTTGGTTCACAATAGCCTGGTAAATGCTGGCTGCCACATCCGATTTATTAGCCCCCTGGTTCAAAAGCGGCTGAATATCAGACTTGGCAAACACGCCGCACCGGGACGCAATATTGTATATCTGCGTGTGCTGAAAGCTCAGGGAATCCAGCTCTGTCACTGAAAGGTTCAAAAGCGAAGCCATTTGGTCGATAAACGCGCCGGTGCCGCCCGCGCAGCTGCCGTTCATGCGCTCCTCGGTGCCTCCGGTAAGGAAAAGGATCTTAGCGTCCTCACCGCCCAGCTCCACCACCGCGTCGATCCCGGACAACAGGGTGTCCACCGCCGTTTTGGTCGCGAACACCTCCTGCGCGAAGGGGATGCCGGTCATTTCCGCCACGGAAAGTCCCGCCGACCCGGAAAACGCCACCGTTACCGGATGGGATCCCACGGCTTCCTTTGCTTCCAACAGCATGTCAGCCGCCAGCTCGCGTGCCCGGGAATGATGGCGTTGGTATTTTTTAAATAACAAATGGAGCGCCTCGTCCATCACAACAACCTTGACGGTTGTGGAACCGATGTCGATGCCGATATGGTAAAGCTCTGCCGTCATTCTCTCACTTCTTTGATAAAATTCGATCAAAAGCGCCCATTTCAGCGCTTTGGAGAATGCTGCCGCATCCTGTCCAATTGCAAGCTATTATACCATATTTAGTACAATAATGTCAATTTAAAAAAGCAGGGAATAGCTCCCTGCTTTTTTCCATCCCTGCCCAGCCTTAGGCGCTTTGCTCCCCTTCGAATTGGCTGTTGTAAAGGCTTGCGTAAAATCCGTTTCTTTCCAGCAGCTCCTGATGCGTTCCTTGCTCCACAATGTCCCCGTCTTTCATGACTAAAATCAGATCCGCGTCCCGAATGGTAGACAGCCGGTGGGCGATGACAAAGCTGGTGCGCCCTTTCATCAGATTCTGCATGGCCTTCTGGATAAGAACCTCCGTGCGGGTGTCCACCGAACTGGTTGCCTCGTCCAAAATCAAAATTTCCGGGTCGGCTAAGATCGCCCGCGCGATGGTGAGCAGTTGCTTTTGTCCCTGGGACACATTGGAGGCTTCCTCGTTCAATACCATATCATACCCATCGGGCAGGGTGCGCACAAAGTGGTCTACATGAGCGGCCTTGGCAGCGGCGACAACCTCTTCATCGGTCGCGTCCAGCCGGCCGTACCGAATGTTATCCCGGATTGTGCCGTTGTAAAGCCAGGTATCCTGGAGCACCATCCCGAACATGGAGCGCAGGTCATGGCGGGTGTAATCCTTAATGTCTGTCCCATTTACTAGTATAGTACCGCTGTTGATATCGTAGAACCGCATCAGCAATTTTACAACGGTTGTTTTTCCCGCGCCGGTGGGACCGACAATGGCAATCTGCTGCCCCGGCTTAATTGCGGCGGAAAAATCATGAATGATAATTTTATCCGGGAGATACCCGAAGCGTACATGCTGAAACTCCACGCTGCCGCCTGTGGTGACGGGGGCGGGGCGCTCAGGGTCGGCGGACTCCTCCTCTTCGTCCAAAAACTCAAAAACACGCTCTGCGGCCGCCGCCGTTTGCTGAAGCACGTTGGAAATATTGGCAATCTGCGTGATCGGCTGGGTGAAGGAACGCACATACTGCACAAAAGCCTGAATGTCGCCCACCTGGATTTGGCCGTTGACCGTCAGATATCCGCCTAAAATACAAATGCACACATATCCCAAATTGCCGATAAAATTCATGACAGGCATCATTAGCCCAGACAAAAACTGGGATTTCCAGCCCGAAGCATATAACTGGTCGTTATATTGGTTGAATGCCCTGACCGATGCATCCTCCCGGTTAAAGGCCTTGATGACGGTGTGCCCGCCGTACATCTCCTCCACATGCCCGTTTAAAAAGCCCAGGTACTTTTGCTGCCGGACGAAATGCTTTTGGCTGCGTTTTACGATAAACAGCATAAAGACAGTGGAAAGAGGGATCATGCAAATGGCTACCAGTGTCATTTTCCAGCTGATGGAAAACATCATGACGGTAATGCCGATTAAAGTTGTTGCAGAGGTGATGATCTGAGTGAGGCTGGAGTTAAGAGATTGGCTGATGGCGTCAACGTCGTTGGTAATGCGGGACAGCACGTCGCCATGACTGGTGCTGTCAAAGTACCGCAGCGGCAGGCGGTTAATCTTTTCCGAAATTTCCTTTCGGAACCGGTAGGTGACCTTCATGGAAACCCTTGTCATGATCAGTCCCTGCACGGCGCTGAATAATGCGGACGCTACATACAGGCCAATGAGCCATAGAATGATCATGCCAATATAGCCGAAATCAATTCCTTGCCCCGTCCCCATGATCTGCGCCATAACGCCCTCAAACAGCTTGGTGGTGGCTTTTCCTAATATTTTGGGGCCGACGATGGAGAAAATCGTGGACGCAACGGCAAACAGCAAAACAACGATAATCGCCGCATGGTACCTGGACAGATATTTCAGCAGCTTTTTGATTGTGCCTTTAAAGTCTTTTGCCTTTTCGCCGGGCATCATACGGCCGCCGGGACCGCCCATCGGGCCTCTGGGACGGTGGGGTCCACGGGGAGGTCTTGTGTTATGCTCCATTACTGCAATTCCTCCTTTGTCAGCTGAGACGAGGCGATATCCCGGTAGGTTTCGCAGCTCTGCATCAGCTGGTCATGGGCGCCGATACCGACGACATGGCCTTCATCCAGCACAATAATCTGCTCTGCGCCGCGGATGGTGCTGATCCGCTGGGCGACGATCAGTACCGTGCTGTCGCCGGTATATTCCTTCAGCGCGTGGCGGAGAGCCGCGTCGGTTTTGAAATCAAGGGCGGAAAAGCTGTCGTCAAAAATATATATTTTCGGTTTTTTCACAAGCGCACGGGCAATGGATAACCGCTGCTTTTGCCCGCCGGAAACGTTTGAGCCGCCCTGAGAGATATCCGAATCAAAGCCATCGGGCTTTTCCGCGATAAAATCTAAGGATTGAGCAATTTTTGCAGCCTCTTTTAAGGCTTCGTCGTCCGCGTCCTCGTCGCCGTACCGCAAATTTGAAGCGATGGTGCCGGAAAAAAGCGTACCCTTTTGAGGAATATACCCGATTTGTTCCCGCAGGTCGTGCTGCTTCACATCCCGGATATCAATCCCGTCAATGGTGATGCTGCCCTCTGTCACATCGTAAAACCTGGGAATTAGATTGATCAGCGTGGATTTTCCGGAGCCCGTGGAGCCGATAAACGCAGTGGTTTGGCCGGGCTTGGCGGTAAAAGAAATATCGTGCAGCACATCGTCCTGCGCGCCGCTGAACCGGAAGGAAACGTGTTCGAACCGAACCTCGCCCTTACAGCCGGAAAGGTCCTTGGGCCGTTCAGGGTCATGAATGGAGGGAGCGGTGTGCAGCACCTCGCTGATGCGGACGGCCGAAACAGAGGCGCGGGGTACCATAATGAACATCATGGAGATCATCACAAAGGAAAAAATAATCTGCATGGCGTATTGCATAAACGCCATCATGTCCCCAACCTGCATGGTAGCCTGTGCAATCTGATGGGAACCGACCCAAACGATCAGCAGGGTCATGCCGTTCATGATCAGCATCATGGCCGGCATCATGAGAACCATGACCCGGTTGACAAACAGGTTGGTCCGGGTCAGTTCTTGGTTTGTCTTGTCAAAGCGTTCTTCCTCAAATTTTTGGGTTCCGAAAGCGCGGATCACCATCATGCCTGAAAGGTTTTCCCGGCTGACCAGGTTCAGCTTGTCGATCAGCTTCTGCACCAGCTTAAACTTCGGCATGGCAATGCAGAACACCAAGAAAATGACGCCCAGCAGCACAAGAACCACCAAAGCGATGATCCAGCTCATGGAAGCGCTTTTGCTGACAGCCCGCAAAACGCCCCCGATTCCCATGATGGGTGCGTAGCAGACCACCCGCAGCCCCATGACCACCAGCATCTGCACTTGGGTGATGTCGTTGGTGGTTCGGGTGATGAGGGAAGCGGTGGAGAACTGGTCGAATTCCCGGCCGGAGAAGCTTTCCACCTTCTGAAAAACATCCCGGCGCAGATCCCGCGCCAGCCCGGAAGAAAGGCGGGAGGCCAAAAACCCCACGGACACAGCCGCCGCCGCGCTGCCTAAGGCGATCAGCAGCATGACAAGGCCCACCTTCAGCATATATGCGGTTTGAATGCCGCCCATATCCGCGCCCAATTCCGTGTAAAAAGCATTTACAAAAAGGATGCCGGTCTGATCCCGCATGGAAGCATCCATTTTATCAGCCGCGTCAGTTGCGTGCTGCTTCACTTCTTCGGGAAGCGCCTCAAGCTGGGGAATCATGGCATATATTTTAGAAAAGTCTAGCTCTGCCGCGTTGACGTCGGTTGCTTGTGACTGTCCGGCTCCCGATGCGCCCGCAGAGTCCTGCATGACAGTATAAAAGCCCCATTCGGCTTTGCTGAAGGCAGCGCCCAGGGCCTCTTGGTCGGCGTCCTTTTTTTGAATATAGCAATCGGTGCTTTCCAGGCCGGGGTACTGTTTTACATATTTCTCGTACAAAGCCTGGTCGCCGATGGAAGCCCCGGTTAATGCATACTGCGACTGCACCAGCGCCTGATCCGTCTCATTCATAAACGCCGCCATCAAGCGCATGCCGTTCGCACTGATGATCTTGGGCGCGGCCGACTCAATGCCTCCCTGCTGGATGCCGACGTTGACGATTTTGGACATATAGTCGGGCAGCGCCAGCTCCGCCATGGCCTGGCCGAACAAAAGCAGGATCGCCAGCAGGATTGCGGGAATATAGGGCTTCAGGTATCGCGCCAATTTTACCATATCACCTACCGCCTCGCTCTCATATAGATAGCATTTAGTTTACACCTGTTGCGAGGCTTATATGTTAGGAGTTTGTGAACGCCGCATTAAAAAAATTCGGGGGGGGAGATTTCCCGGAATTTGTAAATTCCGTGCAGTTCATGCCTGCTGCTTTTAAGCCCCAAAAAACGCTATTGCGTCTTTTTTCCAAATCGGCCTCAAGCATCCGCCTCTTGGAAATGATGGCCATATCCTTTGTGAAACGATATGGAGGGGTGCGCATAGAATAGAACAGATTGGGGGAAGCGGACATGGCGAAATATAATTGTCAAAGCCGGCCCTGCCAGATGGCCGGCTGCCGGGCCGAGGCCTTTGGGGGAGAGCGGCCTGCGCGGGAAGATGCCGATACGATTTATTATCACCCAGATCCGGCAAAAGCGCCGCTGCGGATCCACAGGGGCAGGGAAGGCGCGTTCGTTGGAAGCGGGTCAGGCGGATATTCCCGGTTCTGCGCTAAGCGGGCGGCAGGCAGGCCTGTGAAATAGCAAGAGCCCGGTTGCTTGAACACCGGGTAAGAGACGGCGAAACAGCATTTTGCGCCCGGTCTGGGCCCTTGGATTTTCGCTGCAAAAGGATGTCCGCTTCAAACGCGGACAATAAGGCGCAATCAAAAACCTGCGGTGCGCGATGTGCTTGCCGCAGGTGTGGAATGATTTATCCCGTTTCGATGGACCGGGTCGCATAGGCGTTTAAATTGGCCCCCGCCCGACGGCCCGCCAGATACTCATAATATCCCTGAACGCCCACCATAGCGGCGTTGTCTCCACATAAGTGAACAGGCGGCAGGTACAGCTTATACCCACGGCCGGCACACGCCGTTTCAAACCGCGCCCGCAGCTCCGAATTGGCGCTGACGCCGCCTGCCAGTACAATCCTGTCCCGCCGCAGCGCGGCCGCAGCCCGCAGGGTGTGATCCAGCAGCAGATCGCAAACCGTTCCCCGCACGCCCGCGCACAAGGCGGGAATATCCACCGGTTCCCCCTTTTGGGCGCTGTTGTGGAGCAGGTTGACCACCGCCGTTTTCAGTCCGGAAAAGCTGAAATCGTAAACAGAGCCATCCACCGACGGCTTCGGAAGCGAATATCGGTTCCGGTCTTTTGAGGCGGTTTTGTCTAAGTATACGCCGCCGGGATAGGGCAAGCCCATGGCGCGGGCGGTTTTGTCAAAGCATTCTCCGGCTGCGTCATCCCGGGTGCGTCCAATGACTTTAAAGTCAGTGTACCCGGCCACGTCCACAATATGGCTGTGTCCCCCGGAGACCACCAGCGCCAGAAAAGGAGGCTCCAGCTCCTCGGCGGCAATATAGTTGGCGGCGATATGAGACCGCAAATGATGAACGGGGATCAGCGGGATCCCCTGCCCAAAGCCAAATGCCTTGGCAAAGTTGACCCCAACCAGCAGCGCCCCGATCAGACCGGGCGCATAGGTAACGGCGACGGCGCCAATCTCCTCAGGCCCGCAGCCCGCTTCTTTAAGAGCCTGCTCCGTCAAACCCGAAATGGCTTCGATGTGCCGGCGGGAGGCGATTTCCGGTACCACGCCGCCGTACAGCTTATGCTCATCCACCTGCGACGCGATCACAGAGGACAAGACCTCCCTCCCCTGGGTGACGGCGACGGCCGTCTCGTCGCAGGATGATTCAATAGCCAATATGTTAAACATGCGTTTCGTTCCTTTCCGGCAAATGCGCCGTCATGATCCAGGCGTCCTCTTTTGGAGCGGTGTAAAACCCCCGGCGCAGCCCTTCCTTATGAAAGCCCAGGGATTCATATAAGGCGATGGCCGGCGTGTTGGAAGCCCGAACCTCCAAGGATAAAAAGGATAAATTCCGTTTTGCCGCGTCGGTCAGCGCTTCCTTTACCAGCGCCCGGCCCACGCCCCTGCGCCGGAAGGCCCGGGTCACTGCAAGATTGTTGACATATCCTTCATTCAGTACGGTTCGCACGCTGATATAGCCCGCCAGCATGCTGTCGGCAAAGGCGCAAAAAACAAAATACGCGGGATCCTCAATGGCGCAAAGCAGGCTTTCTCCGCTCCAGGGGCGGGAAAAGCATTCCCGCTCCAGCGCTGCCAAAGCAGGCACGTGCTGCAGCGCCGCGGCGGCTATTTCAAGCTTCATGGGCGATTCCTTCCAGCAGTGCGGGCAGCAGCGCGTCCATCCGGGCTGCGCAGGCTTCATATACCTCCGTATTTCCGCCAAAAGGATCGGGCACCGGTTCGGGAAACGCCCGGAGCTTTTCCGGCTTGCATCCCGCTGCCAGCAGCGCTTGCGCATGGCAGGGGGTCATGGGGATCACAAAATCCGCCCAGTCCAGGAGTTCTCCTGTCACCGGCTTCGACCGATGGCCGCTTAGATCCAGCCCGCGGCTTTTCATGGCGGCTGCCGCTCCCTCGCTGGCCGGCATACCGGGAAACGCTCCCGTGCCGGCGCTTTTAATTTCCGCTGGCATGCCGTTTTCCCCACAGTATTTTTCCGCCAGCGCCGCCGCCATCGGGCTGCGGCAGGTGTTGCCGGAACAAACGAATAATAAACGCATATGTCGCCTCTCCGCTTCTTTCATTTCTTTATAATAGAACTAGATCTCTGTATGACGTTAAAGGCCCTGCTCCTTTCTGCACGCTTGTTCCCGTTCTGCTGCCTCACGCAAAAGGAAAGTCAAAAACAACAAAACAGGAGCCGCCGCCATCCCATAGAGGAGCGCCGGGGGCTGCCCGGCAGTCAGCAATAGGAACGCAAGCGCGCAAACAATCTGGGCAAGAGTTACCGCGAGCAGATACGCTTGCTTTTGCTTCAACATGTAATTTTCGCCCCCTTTAATTTTGTCAGTCAAAAGCCTTTTGAAATTTTGAACGTTACTTGGTTTCATACCAGCTTTTTCCCCATTTGACGTCCACATTCAGCGGAACCTGTAAAGCAGCGGCGCCTTCCATTTCCTCCCGCAGAATCCGCGCCGCGGTTTGGGTCTCCTCTTCAGGCGCCTCCACAATCAACTCGTCGTGCACCTGCAAAATTAACCGGGAACGCAGTTGCTCCTCCTTGAGCCGCGCGCTGACCCGAATCATGGCGATCTTGATAATATCCGCCGCCGTTCCCTGCACCGGCATGTTTCGCGCCACCCGTTCTCCAAAACCCCGCAGGTTGAAATTGGAGGACTGCAACTCCGGAAGGTACCGCCGGCGGCCGTACAGCGTCGTTACATACCCGTCCCTTTTCGCCTGCTCCACCACCCGGTCCATATAGGCCGCCACGCCGTGGTAAGTGGCCAGGTATCCTTTGATGTATTGATCCGCTTCATACCTGGAAACGCCAATATCCTTGGACAGGGAAAACGCGCTGATGCCGTAAACAATGCCGAAATTGACCGCCTTCGCGCGGGAACGCATCAGAGGCGTCACGTTTTCCGGCGGGACGCCAAACACCTGGGAAGCCGTAATGGTGTGAATATCCGCGCCCTTTTGAAAGGCTTCAATCATGGTGGTATCGTCAGACATATGGGCCAAGACCCGCAGCTCGATTTGGGAATAGTCCGCGTCAACCAGCACACAGTCCTTCGGGGCAATGAAGAAACGCCGCAGCTCCCGGCCCAGTTCGGTGCGCACGGGAATATTCTGCAGGTTGGGTTCTGCGGAACTGATCCGCCCGGTGCGGGTTTCGGTCTGATTCAGGGTGGAGTGGATCCGCCCGTCGGGGCCGATTACTTTTAAAAGGCCGTCGCAGTAGGTGGATTTCAGCTTGGCAAGCTGCCGGTATTCCAGCAGAAGCGCTACCGCTTCGCTCTCATACCGCAGGCTTTCCAGCACCTCTGCGCTGGTGGAATAGCCGGTTTTGGTTTTCTTCCCGTGAGGCAGCCCCAGCTTGACAAACAAGGCGTCCCCCAACTGCTTGGGAGAGTTTAGGTTGAATTCGTAGCCGATGATTTTATAAATTGCCTGCTCCAAATCGTCAATCCGCTTGGCCAAAGCCGCGCCAAATTCTTTGATGCCTTTTTCATCCACCAGGAAACCCATCGTTTCCATTTCCGCCAACACCCGCGCCAGCGGCAGTTCGATTGAATGCAAAAGCCCCTCCTGGCCGTTTTCCCGGATGCTTTTTTCCAGCGCGGCGCATATTTTTGGGAAAACCTCTCCTTGGGAGGCCAGGTCTCCGGCTTCCGTTCCGGCGTACTGCGCCGCCAAGCGCCGCAGCGAATAATCGTTTCCGTTAGGATTGGCAAGGTACGCGGCCAGCAGGCTGTCAAACGCAACCTTAAGAGCGCCGCCGCTTTTTTCCATGGCGTGGTAAAGCGCCTTGGCGTCATGCGTGCGGACCGCAGCGGCACTGGCAAAGAGCTTTTCTCCCCCCGTGGATACGAAAATGTGATGGCCGTCCAGCACAGCGGACGATGCGATGGAATCGCCAAAATCAAACAGCACATCGCCGGTTCCCAGACGCTCCAGCAGCGCGGCGGCCTCTTCTCCGGACATTTCCACCGCCTTTTCTGGGGTCGACGGGTTTTCCTGCTCGGTTTCCGCCATAGCATGGACCCCCAGCCGTTCCATCAGCTTGAAAAGCTCCAGCCGGGACAGCAGCGCGGTTAACTTTTTCTCATCCCGGGGCGCAAGCAGGTAATCCTCCGGATCCTGCGAGATGGGAACGGTTTGGCAGATGGTTCCCAATTCCCTGCTCATATAAGCACTGTCTTTTCCATCCCGCAGCTTTTGGCGCAGGGTTTCCCGAATGTCCAGCTGTGAAAGATCCTGATAAATATCGTCCAGGGAGCCAAACCGCTTCACCAAATCCAATGCGGTTTTGGGCCCGATCCCGGCAATTCCGGGAATATTGTCGGATGCATCGCCCTGCAGCGCCTTCACGTCGATCATGCGGACTGGCTCCACCCCATACTCCGATAAGATGGCGTCGCCGTCGTATTCCCGAACCTCTGGACGGCCCATTTTTGTCGCCGCCAGCAACACACGAACGCCAGCCCCAACCAATTGAAGAGCATCCCTGTCTCCAGTAGCAATGTCGCATTCTCCGCCTGATTCTTTGGAGATACGGGCCAGGGTGCCCAGAATATCGTCAGCCTCGTATCCCTCGCATTCCAAAACCTTCACGCCCATGGCGGACAAAAGCTCCTTCACCACGGGAAGCTGGCTGGCCAGCTCGTCCGGCATGCCCTTACGCCCAGCCTTGTATGCGTCGTAGCGCTTATGCCGAAAGGTGGGGGCGGGCAGGTCAAACGCCGCAGCCACACCGTCGGGCGACAACTCCTCCATCAGCTTCAGCAGAATATTCATAAAACCAACCACCGCGTTGGTATACACGCCTTCTTTTGTACTTAATAATCGGATGCCGTAAAAGGCCCGGTTGATAATGGAATTCCCGTCAAGCGCCAGCAGCTTCATGCTTTTCCCCCATATCTAGTCACTCAATATTACAATGTTAATTCTATCATACCCCCGAACGGAATGCAATTGCAACCGGCAGAAAGATATGATATGCTTGTGCTACAATAGGGACAAAATTCAAATTATTTATAAAACTTGTCTATACAGTATTGTTGGGCAAGTTTTTGTTTTTCTATGAGTCATATGTTAGAAAATAAGTAAAATTTAATTTAATTTTAGATAAAACAAATTAGAAATCAGATAAAGTTTAATTGTTGTATAGCCCCACATATTATGATAAAATAAATGTAGTTAAAGGTGGTGGGTGTATGGAACATATTACAGTTGGCAGAAAGTATAACGAAGGCAAGGTTGCTTTTGTAGAGTGTGTAAAAGACGGCTCCCTTGATGATATCAATATTAAGGACAAGTGTTTTCTACTTGTTATTCTCACAAAAGGAAAACTTGAGTTTAGAGTTGGCGGTGAGAAGGTTACTGCTACCGCTCCGTCTTTTTTGTGCTTTGACGAGTTAGAAAATCCTGTTCTTGTTTCAAAATCAAAAGCCCAATACACTTGTGTGTACTTCCATCCTAAATTTTTAAATATTAATATGACCTTTGAATTATTGCGTTCTAAAAGCTACTGTGATATTGCAACCACCCACGATATGTTTATGTTAAAACCATTTATTGATAAGGCGTATGTAATACCTATTGCCGAGACACAGGTTGAAAAGATTGAACATTCTGCCGATTATATGTTAGAGGAATTAACCGAGCAAAGAGATTGGTATTGGTCTTGTAGAGGTCGCTCCTACTTTATGGAAATTATTATTGCTTTGGAGCGTATGTACGGTCTTATTGGTTATGGTTTGACTCATCAAAAATCGGATAATACGCCAATCATTAAAAATCCAAAGCTTCGTGATGCTGTGCTTTATATAGAAAGTCATT
>CALWPT010000043.1 GCA_944383495.1 uncultured Clostridia bacterium
GTGTTTGCGGGAGAGTACGCAGCGGTGCTGGCGGCGGGATTCTTTGCCAAGGGCGTCCTCTCCCACGACGATGTGGAGGAAATCGCCCTGGCCACACAGGAAAACCAAACCGTGCCGGAGGAAATAGAATAATATAAGAAAAGAAATGTGGATGAAACCGGCGAAGGAAGGCCTTCCTTCGCCGGTTTTTCTCTTACTTCTGGAAATGATCCGAGCCGGCAAGACATACGCTGCTTGTCCAAGCAGCAAAATCAGGTGAAATATCCAGAAAACACCGCTTGCAAACAGCTTGTCCCCGTAATATCATGATAGTGAACCTACTTGCTTAATGCGTCATTGCAAAGGAAAATACATCCGATTGCATAGGGCAAGCGCTCTATCTCATAATCATAAAACATAACAGAGTAAAGTGCATGCTGCATCGCCGCGGGCGTGCCGAAGGCTTACTCTATGTGATCACAGCGGCGGAAAAGAGGGACAGCAATGGAGTTTGAGTTAATTGGGAGGGACCGTTTGCGGGTAGAGATTTCCTGCGAGGAATTGAGTGAATACCATCTAACCTACGCACAGCTGGATTATTCCAACCAGCCGACGAAAAAGGCCATAACCGATATTTTGATGAAAGCCAGCGCAGCTGCGGGGTTTCCCCTGCGGGGCGGTAAGATGCTGATCGAGGTGTTCCCCGTCCGGGGCGGGGGATGCAGTATTATTTTTACCCGGCTGCCGTCGGCGCCCAGGCGATTTACGCCCGTTCCGGGAAAAAGTACGGCCTCCTTCACGTTTGACGCGCTGGAGGATGTTTTATCCGCCGCTAGACGGATCGACCGGCTTTCGCTTCGTTCCAGCCGGTTATATCAATGCGGAGCCCGGTTTACATTGACGGTGTCCGCGCCGAGGAAGCGGGACTTGTGGGTACTTGGTGAATTTGGAAACCGATTGGAAAACACCGACGCTGCCCGCATGGAGGAGCACGGACAGTATTTAACCGATGGAAGCGGGATTCTGAACCTTTTATCCTGTGGCTGAGGATATACTTATGGTATTCTGTTGGGTTCACATAAATCTGTTGAAAACCTTGTTGAAAATGTTAAAATCTTATTTTTAATATAAAGTTCATTGAAAGCAAGCGTTTTTTTTTGAAGAGGCGTGGTGGAAAATCGGTTTCATATTTTTTATGGAAGCACTACAGAGGGTTGTAACAAAAAATGGAAAAAACTAAAAGAAGCACAAGGAATTTTATTATGGCGCATTTATTCTAACAATGGCGATATTTTTTCAAAATAATTGTGAGCTTTTAAATTATCTAAATTGAAAATTTTTATGTCTGTTGTTCATAAAATATTGGAATTTTATTCTAATACGGTTGATATTTCTTTTTGATTACGATATAATAATCTCGATTTGGGAATGTTATACGCGATCAAAGGGGGCCCCAGTGGTATGGCGGTTTTTCCTGATATGGAAATTGAAAGTAAAAGACAATGTGATCAGATATTTTGCATTGATTATCTGAATAGCAATTTTATACGAACGAAAAATTTATACTTCCTCTTGTTGATCGTTTTGGAAGGTTCGGCTGTTTTTTGTGTAAATCGAAAGGAATTAAACGTTGGCGCCCCGGGATTTATTTGTTTCAGTGAAAACTCTGAGATTAGGCTAATTCGAAAACGGAAGCTTTGTGCCAATGGAATTTTTTTCAACCTCAGTTTTTAAGCCGCCATATGAGTTTTGCCTTTCTGCGGAATTCTATGCGTGAAAATATTGTTCAAAACCATGATATGTTATTATACCGTCCGTTTATTGAAGGCGGTGTTGTTGTCCCTATAACTTTCGAGCATTATTCTCAGGTAATAAAAGCCTATAATGAGCTGAGATATCAATTGCTGGTTAAGCCGGACTGGTATTGGTCTTGCCGATCTAGATCCGTTTTTATGAATATTATGATTGTTCTGAAAAAACATTATCAAATGCTAAGGACAGGAGAGTTAACCGTGTGTAAAATACATCCAGCTGTTTCCAATAACAGTTATGTAAAAAAGGCGTTGCTATATATTGAATCACATTATATGGTCAAAATAACGTTGCAGGACATATTAAAGGAATGCAGCACCAATCATACGACATTGACAGTCAACTTTAAAAAAGAAACCGGCGTAACAGTAATGAATTATTTAAAGCGGTATCGAGTGGACATGGCAAAGAAGAAGCTCCAGTTCACGGAAATTCCATTAAAGGAAATTGCTCGCAGCTGCGGCTTTACCACACCGGAGCATTTTTCCCGAATATTTTCAGAGATTGTGGGGGTGCCGCCGGCACAATTTCGGCGCCAGGCTGTAGCGCGACGGATAATGGAACTGCAAAGCCGATAAAGGTACATAGACAGACAACAAGCAACAATGGCCTCGGTCATTGTTGCTTGTTGTCTGTCTGGATCCGCAAGGGTTTTATTTTGAAGCTTAATAGCAAAAAGCACGGATGGAAGAAAAGAATCAGCAGGCTAATTTAAAAACAAATTCAACAAAAGGGTAAAAAAATGAAAAAAGGGCTTGCAATTAAGAAATTTGTGTGGTAATATATTCAAGCGCGACTGCGTGAGATGTGCGTTGATGCGGAAGGTGGCCGCTCTTGAAGCGGGGAATTTTCGCGGAGTATGTCCGATTTTAAACCGGGCGACGAGATGCCAGGCATCCTGACTCATGGCAATTGGGCTGTGAAAACAGGGTGTTTGGTCGCTTTTGATTGGCAGCCCCGGATGAGGCCGTGTTTGGTCTGTCCGGTTTTTTCATGGGCTGGAATGAAACACCCGGAACAGGGTATCCGATCGAAAGCATAGTCCGCCAACTATTTTTCAGGAGGCGAAGCTTTTAAATGGCAGTCAAGGAAAAAATCAGAATCAGGCTCAAGGGGTACGATCACCAGCTGGTGGATCAGTCTGCGGAGAAGATTGTGGAAACGGCGAAGCGCACGGGCGCCCGTGTTTCCGGTCCCGTTCCGCTGCCCACGGAAAAGGAAATCGTGACCATTCTGCGCGCTGTCCATAAATATAAGGACAGCCGCGAGCAGTTTGAGATGAGAACCCACAAGCGGCTCATCGACATTCTGCGGCCTTCCAACAAAACGGTGGAAGCGCTCATGGGACTTGAGCTTCCGGCCGGCGTGGAGATCGAGATCAAGCTGTAAAAAATGGATCGAGCTTTACGCCCCTGGTCATGTTGGCTCTTTAAAATAATAAAGGAGTCAACCAATAACCGAAACAGGAGGAAAGTGACATGCAAAAGTGTATCATTGGCAAAAAGCTTGGCATGACTCAGCTTTTTGACGAAAAGGGCAGGGTCGTTCCCGTGACCGTTATCGAGGCAGGTCCCTGCGTGGTTTCCCAAAAGAAAACCATAGAAAACGACGGCTATGAGGCCGTGCAGGTTGGCTTTATCGACATGAAGGCCAACAAGGTCAACAAGCCCATGAAGGGCCATTTTGCTAAAAATGACATTGCTCCCAAAAAGGTGCTGCGGGAATTTCGGCTTGCGGACTGCGGCGCGCTGAACGTGGGCGATATCATCAAGGCGGACGCTTTTGAGGCTGGGGACCGTGTAGATATTGCGGGTATTTCCAAAGGGAAGGGCACCGCCGGCGTTATCAAGCGCTGGAACTTTGCCCGGCTGAAGGAATCCCATGGTACCGGCCCTGTGCACCGGCATCCCGGCTCCTTGGGAGCCTGTTCCTCGCCATCTCGTGTATTTAAAGGCAGGAAGCTGGCCGGTCATTTGGGCAGCGAGCGGGTTACCATTCAGAATCTTGACGTAGTCAAGGTGGACGTGGAAAGTAACATCATTGCTGTAAAAGGCGCTATTCCAGGGCCTAAGGGCGGCATTGTGACAATTGCCGACAGCGTTAAGAAAGCGTAAGGAAAGGAGAGAGTACCATGCCGAATGTAGCAGTAGTTGATATGGCCGGATTGAAGGTAGGGGACATCGCCCTTTCCGAAGCCATTTTTGGAATCGAGCCCAACACTTCCGCCATGCATTTAGCGGTTGTGCAGTATCAGGCCAACCAGCGGCAGGGCACCCAGTCCGCATTAACGCGGGCCGAGGTTTCAGGCGGCGGCAAAAAGCCGTGGCGGCAAAAGGGCACCGGCAACGCCCGTCAGGGCTCCACCCGTGCTCCCCAGTGGCGGCACGGCGGTATCGTATTTGCCCCCAAGCCTCGGGACTACCGGTTTTCGATCAATAAGAAGATTCGCCGACTGGCGCTGAAATCAGCCTTGTCTGCCAAGGTACAGGACAATGCGCTGATCGTTCTGGACGCCATGAACGTGGAGGAGTATAAGACCAAGACCGTAGCGGCGGCCCTGTCCGCCATCGGCGCAGGGAAAAAGACGCTGATCATTTTGGAGGACAACAATCCCTTTGCTGTGAAGAGCGCCAATAATATTGCCGGGGTTAAGACCGCACAGGTCAACACCATCAATACCTATGATATTTTAAACGCCAATACCCTGGTCATTGTCAAGGGCGCTGTCAGTAAGATTGAGGAGGTGTATGCGTAATGAAAAATCCCACTGAAGTCATCATTGCGCCGATTATCACCGAAACCAGTATGGAAAATGCCCAAATGAAGAAATATACCTTCCGAGTGGACAAAGGTGCGACCAAGATTGATATTGCCAATGCCGTAGCCAAACAGTTTGGCGTGAAGGTAGCGAAGGTCAACACCATCAGCGTGCGGGGCCAAAAACGGCGGTACGGTCGGTTTGAAGGTTACACCTCTGATTGGAAAAAAGCCGTCGTGACCCTAACTGAGGATTCTAAAACAATTGAATTCTTCGACGGTATGATGTAATTTCTGCCATAACTTGAGGCAGAGGCGACGTATGGGATATGCGGCATCATATCCCGCAAAGCCAGAAATAAGGAGTGTGAACCCAAATGCCGATCAAACACTATAAACCGATGACCCCCGGCACCCGCGGCATGACAGTGATCGATTACGGCGAGCTGTCCAAAGCGGGCCCGGAAAAAAGTCTGTTGGCGCCGCTAAAAAATAAATCCGGCCGTAACAGCTATGGCCGTATCACTGTTCGACACCGCGGCGGCGGCAACCGGAAAAAATACCGGATTATTGATTTCAAGCGCAGCAAATTCGATGTGCCTGCAAAGGTTTTGACTATTGAATACGATCCAAACCGTTCGGCCAATATCGCCCTGATACAGTATGAAGACGGCGAGAAAAGCTATATTATCGCTCCCGTCGGCTTGAAGGTAGGCGCCACCGTAATGAGCGGCCCTGGGGCGGACATTGTTCCCGGCAACGCGCTTCCGCTGACCAACATTCCTGTGGGTACTGTGATCCACAACGTTGAGCTGTACCCCGGTAAGGGCGCGCAGCTGGTGCGTGCTGCGGGCAACATGGCCCAGCTCATGGCCAAGGAAAACAACATGGCGCTGCTGCGGCTGCCTTCCGGTGAGCTGCGGAACGTGCCGGCGGGCTGTATGGCTTCCATCGGCCAGGTGGGTAACATTGAGCATGAAAATGTAAACATTGGAAAAGCGGGGCGGAAACGTCACATGGGCTGGCGTCCCACCGTCCGCGGTTCCGTTATGAACCCCTGTGATCACCCCCACGGCGGCGGCGAGGGCAAATCCCCCATTGGCCGTCCGGGCCCGGTCACTCCCTGGGGTAAACCCGCCCTGGGCTACAAAACCCGCGCCAAGCATCACCGCTCCGATAAATATATCGTGAAGCGCCGCAATGCGAAGTAATCGATTGAAAGGAGCATCATTATGGGCAGAAGTGTGAAAAAAGGGCCTTATGTACAGCCCGTCCTTTTAAAAAGAGTGCAGGAAATGAACGCTTCCGGCGAAAAACGGGTTTTGAAGACCTGGAGCAGGGCCTCCACGATTTTTCCTGATTTCGTCGGTCATACCTTTGCCGTCCATGACGGACGGAAGCATGTCCCGGTTTATGTGACGGAAGATATGGTAGGCCATAAGCTGGGCGAATTTGCGCCGACCCGAACCTTTAAGGGCCATGCTGGTTCCAAGACCACCGGCGCGAAATAGTGTGTGAAAGGAGAGATTGACATGGAGGCAAGGGCAATTTTACGAAACGCCCGCATATCCCCCCGCAAAGTGCAGATCGTGCTGGACCTCATTCGAGGAAAGGACGCTGACAAGGCCATGGCTATCCTGAAACACACGCCGAAGGCCGCCTGCGAAGCTTTAGAAAAACTGATGAAATCTGCAATGGCAAACGCGGAAAACAATTATCAGATGGATGTATCCAATTTGTATGTCGCCGAGTGTTTTGTCGGCCAGGGCCCGACGCTGAAACGCATCCGGCCCCGCGCCCATGGCAGAGCATACCACATCTTGAAGAGAACCTCTCATATTACCATGGTTCTCAAAGAGAAGGAATAAGGAAGAAGGAGGTATACAAATGGGACAAAAAGTAAATCCTCATGGTTTGCGCGTCGGCGTAATTAAAAATTGGGACAGCCGCTGGTTTGCCAAGGATGAAGTCTTTGGAGACATCCTGGTGGAAGATTATAAACTGCGGAAATTTTTGAAAAAGACCCTTTATGCCGCCGGCGTTCCGAAAATTGAAATTGAGCGGGACGCATCCCGCGTTCGCTTATTCATCCATTGTGCGAAACCCGGTATGGTCATCGGCCGCAATGGTTCGGAGATTGAAAAGCTTCGGCTGACCTGTGAAAAAATGCTGGGCAAGCCTGTTTCCATCAACATCGTTGAGGTAAAAAATCCTGACCTCAACGCTCAACTGGTGGCGGAAAATGTCGCCGCTCAGCTGGAAAAGCGGATTTCCTTCCGGCGGGCGCTGAAGCAAGCCATGGGCCGCACCATGAAACTGGGTGCTAAGGGAATCAAAACGCAGGTATCCGGTCGTTTGGGCGGTGCGGAAATTGCCCGCACAGAGCACTATCACGAGGGCACCATTCCGCTGCAGACCCTGCGCGCCGATATCGATTACGGCTTCGCGGAGGCGAACACCACTTACGGTAAAATCGGCGTTAAAATCTGGCTGTATACCGGTGAGGTTTTGAAGAGCGCCGCCAATAAGCCGCCCCGCCGGGAAGGAGGACGCCGCAATGTTAATGCCTAAGCGTGTAAAATACCGCCGCGTGCATCGCGGCCGGTTAACGGGAAAGGCGACCCGCGGCAATTTCGTCAGCAACGGCGAATATGGCTTGCAGGCGCTGGAGCCCGCTTGGATCACTTCCAATCAAATTGAAGCCGCTCGTATTGCTATGACCCGTTACATTAAGCGTGGCGGCCAGGTTTGGATCAAAATTTTTCCCGACAAGCCCATTACGGAAAAGCCCGCCGAAACCCGCATGGGCTCCGGTAAAGGTTCTCCTGAGTACTGGGTTGCGGTGGTCAAGCCGGGCAGGGTGATGTTTGAAATTGCCGGCGTGGGCGAAGATGTGGCGCGTGAGGCGCTGCGTCTGGCCGCCAACAAGCTGCCCATCAAATGTAAATTTGTGGCGAAGGAAACGGGTGGTGAGCAAGAATGAAAGCCAGTGAGATCAGAGAAAGCACAGCCGCGGAGCTGAATAAAAAGCTTGAGGAGCTGAGGAGCGAACTGTTCAACCTGCGCTTCCAGCACGCGATCAACCAGCTCGAGAATCCCATGCGAATCAAGGCTGTCAAAAAAGACATTGCCCGCATCAAAACCATTTTGCGGGAAATGGAACTGTCTGGCGACAGCCAGGAATCGTAAGAAAGGGAGGTATATGAGGCATGTCTGAGAGAAACCTTCGGAAAACCCGGGTTGGCAAGGTAGTCAGCGATAAAATGGATAAGACCATTGTGGTTGCTATTGAGGATAATGTACGGCACCCGCTCTACAAGAAAATTATTAAAAAGACCGTTCGGCTGAAAGCCCATGATGAACAAAATACCGCCGGAACCGGCGACCGCGTCATGGTGATGGAAACCAGACCTTTGTCAAAGGATAAGAGATGGCGGCTGGTCAAGGTAATCGAGAAAGCCAAATAAATAGGTCTTCGAAAAGGAGGAAGCCACTGTGGTTCAACAACAGAGTTACCTCAAGGTTGCCGACAACACCGGGGCGAAGGAGATCATGTGCATCCGTGTCCTGGGAGGTTCCGGCAGGAGGTACGCCAATATCGGCGATGTGATTGTTGCGTCCGTGAAGAAAGCAGCACCGGGCGGCGTTGTGAAAAAGGGCGACGTGGTGAAAGCGGTTGTCGTGCGTTCCGCCAAGGGTCTGCGCCGGGAGGACGGCACATACATCCGTTTTGACGAAAACGCCGCGGTCATCATCAGAGAAGATAAAAACCCGAGAGGCACCCGTATCTTCGGACCGGTTGCCCGTGAGCTGCGTGAAAAGGATTACATGAAGATCCTTTCCCTTGCTCCCGAAGTGCTCTGATGGGAGGTAGCAGAAATTATGAGTAAAGTGCATGTGAAGAAGGGCGATACCGTTGTCATTCTGTCCGGCAAGGACAAGGGCAAGCAGGGCAAGGTCCTGGAAGTGTCCCCCAAGGAGGGCAAGGTCATCGTTGAAAAACGCAATATGGTCAGCAAGCACGTCAAGCCCCGTAAGGCGGGGGATCCTTCCGGCATTGTCAAGGCGGAAGCCGCGATGTACGCCAGCAAGGTCATGACTGTTTGCCCCAAGTGCAACAAGCCCACTCGGATCGCCCATAAGGTGACCGATAAGGGCGAAAAGCGCCGCTTGTGCAAAAAATGCGGCGAGACTTATTGAGAAAGGGAGGAGTATGACAAATGCCTAGGTTAAAGGACGCCTATTTAAAGGACGTCGCGCCTGCGCTGATGAAAAAGTTTTCCTATAAGAGCGTCATGCAAATTCCTAAGCTCGATAAGGTCATCATCAACGTTGGATGCGGCGAGGCCCGCGACAACCCCAAAATGATTGACGCGATCATTAACGACCTGGCCACGATTACTGGCCAGCGTCCGGTGGTCTGCAACGCCAAGAAGTCCGTTGCAAACTTCAAGCTGCGGGAAGGCATGCCCGTCGGGGTGAAGGTCACCCTCCGGGGCGATCGGATGTACGAGTTCATCGACCGGTTCTTTTCCGCCGCGCTTCCCCGCGTACGGGACTTCCGGGGAATTAATCCCAACTCCTTCGACGGCCGCGGCAATTATTCCATGGGCGTGAAGGAACAGCTGATTTTCCCGGAAATTGACTATGATAAGATCGACAAGGTGCGGGGCATGGACATCTGCTTTGTCACCACCGCCAAAACCGACGAGGAAGCCCGGGAACTGTTGACGCTGATGGGCGCCCCGTTTGCGAAGTAAGGAGGAGAAAAAATGGCCAAGTTATCCATGAAACTCAAGCAGCAGCGGCCTGCCAAATACTCCACCAGGGCTTATAACCGGTGCAAAATCTGCGGCCGGCCCCACGCGTATCTTCGCAAGTACGGCGTTTGCCGGATCTGTTTCCGCAATCTGGCGTACAAAGGCGAAATCCCCGGCGTGAAGAAAGCAAGCTGGTAAGAAGCATTTGCAAAGGAGGTTGACGGCATGCAAATCACCGATACGATCGCCGATCTGCTGACCCGGATCCGGAATGCGAATTCGGCAAAGCACGATACGGTGGATATCCCAGCGTCAAACATGAAAAAAGCGATTGTCCAGATTCTGGTTGACGAGGGATATGTAAAAGGCTTTCAGGTCATTGAAGACGGAAAGCAGGGGATCATCCGTATTGCGCTGAAATACGGCCCCAATAAATCTCAGGTAATTACCGGTCTGCGCCGGGTATCCAAGCCCGGTCTGCGGATTTATTCGAATGTGGAAAATATGCCCAAGGTCATGAAAGGCCTCGGCGTCGTGATACTTTCCACATCCAAAGGCATTATGACCGACAGGCAGGCCCGCAAAGAGAACATCGGCGGCGAAGTCCTGGCGTTCGTCTGGTAAGGGGGGAAATGGAATGTCTCGAATCGGTAAAAAGCCCATTGCGATCCCTGCCGGCGTCGATGTGAAAGTCGCGGACGGTATTGTTACCGTAAAGGGCAAGAATGGAACGCTGACACAAAAAATCCATCCCAATATTACAGTAGCTGTGGAGAATAACGAGATCATCGTGACCCGTCCAAACGACGACAAGGAGAACCGTTCCTTGCACGGTCTGACCCGTTCGCTGATTGCTAATATGGTGGCAGGCGTGACGGAAAACTTTAAAAAGGAACTGGAAGTCAACGGCGTTGGCTACCGTGTGCAGAAGCAGGGTAAAAGCATTGTTATGAACCTGGGCTTCTCGCATCAGGTTGTGATGGAGGAAATCGACGGCATTACGCTGGAGGTTCCTAATCCCAACGCCATTGTTGTGTTGGGACCTGATAAGCAAAAGGTCGGCCAGTATGCGGCCGAAATTCGCAAGAAACGTCCGCCGGAGCCTTATAAGGGCAAGGGTATCAAGTACGCCGACGAGGTTATCCGCCGCAAGGAAGGCAAGGCCGGCAAGGGCGCGAAAAAGTAAGGAGTGAATGATTAATGGTTAACAAGCCTGACAGCAATAAAGCCAGACTTCACCGCCACACGCGTGTGCGCGGGAAGATCAGCGGAACTGCAGAGCGGCCGCGCCTTAATGTATTCCGCTCCAACAGCAATATTTACGCCCAGGTGATCGACGATGCCGCCGGCGTGACCTTATGCGCTGCGTCTACCATTGAGAAAGACTTCTCCGGCAGCACCGGCAATAAGGAAGCCGCCGCTAAGGTGGGGGAAATGATCGCGCAGCGGGCCGTTGCCAAAGGCATCAGCGAGGTTGTGTTTGACCGCGGCGGCTACCTGTATCACGGCCGCGTTAAGGAATTGGCCGAAGGTGCCCGCAAGGGCGGCCTCAAGTTCTAATAAAGGAGGAGAATGTTTTGGCAAATATTGACGCAACAGTTCTTGACCTTCAGGAGCGCGTGGTTTCCATCAACCGCGTTTCCAAGACGGTCAAGGGCGGACGCATTTTCAAGTTCTCCGCACTTGTGGTCGTCGGCGACGGCAAGGGGATCGTGGGCTTTGGATTAGGCAAGGCAGGCGAGGTTCCCGAGGCGATCCGCAAGGGCATTGAGGACGCAAAAAAGAATCTGATTAAGGTTTCCCTGCGGGGAACGACAATACCCCATGAGATTCTGGGAGCTTACGGTGCGGGCCGTGTTTTACTGAAACCCGCGGCTCCCGGTACCGGTGTTATCGCCGGCGGTCCGGTGCGTGCCGTACTAGAAACGGTGGGGATCAAGGATATCCGTACCAAGGCGCTGCGTTCCAACAATCCTTGCAATGTGGTGCGCGCTACGATCCAGGGCTTATCCCAACTGCGGGATGCACAGGAAGTGGCTGCGGTACGCGGCAAATCGGTGAAAGAAATTCTAGGGTAATAAGGAGGCAGCAAAATGGCTACGAAGAAAGCGACGAAGGCTGCGAGCCTTACTATCACCTTAAAACGCAGCCTGATCGGGTCTAAAAAGGATCAGATTGCAACGGCTGAATCCCTTGGCCTCCGAAAAATCGGAAACACAACGGTACAGCCCGATAATCCCCAGACCCGGGGTAAGATCAAAAAGCTTTCCCACCTCGTGGAGGTAACTGAAGCGTAAACGAAAGCTAAGGAGGTGCGAGTCAAATGAATTTACACGAATTGTCTCCGGCTGCGGGTTCTAAAAAAGCTGTGAAACGGATCGGCCGCGGCGCTGGTTCGGGAAACGGCAAAACTGCCGGCAAAGGACATAAAGGCCAGAAAGCCAGGGCTGGGCGCGGTATGCGGCCGGGGTTCGAAGGCGGCCAGATGCCTTTGCAGCGCCGTGTGCCGAAAAGAGGCTTCAACAATGTATTCCGCACGGAATATAATGTCGTCAACTTAAGCGCCCTTAATCAGTTTGAGGATGGAGCGACAGTTGACATCCAGGCGCTCATGGACAAGGGCCTTGTCAAAGGTCTGAAGGACGGAGTGAAGGTCCTGGGCAACGGCGAGCTGACGCGTAAGCTCACGGTCAGCGCCAACGCATTCTCCAAGTCGGCAAAGGAGAAGATCGAAGCTGCCGGCGGAAAGGCCGAGGTGTTGTAAATGTTAGAAACCCTGCGCAACGCCTGGCGGGTGACAGAGCTGCGGAAGAAAATTCTGTTTACTGTTTTGATTATTTTTCTGTTTCGTCTGGGTTCCATAATTCCTGTCCCCTTTATTGATGTGGCCAACCTGAAAACCGCTCTTGACATAGGCGGTTCGGGTGGGGAATTCTTTAGCTATTTAAATATTCTTACCGGCGGCGCTATGGACTATGCCGCGCTGTTTGCCATGTCGGTGACGCCTTACATCAACGCCTCCATTATTATGCAGTTGTTGACTGTAGCGATTCCGCCTTTGGAAAGGCTGGCCAAGGAGGGCGAGGAAGGGCAAAAGAAGATTGCGACCTATACTCGGTTTGCCACTATTGTTTTGGCGCTCATTCAAGGTATCGCATTCTATATTTATCTGTTGAATGGCGGAGAGAATGGTACCCCCCTGGTGAAGCCGATCGGCGCCAGCGCTGGCTATGTAAATACCCTAGGCTTTAATATTTTCGCGGGCGTTGTCATTGTGCTTTGTTTCACAGCTGGTTCGGCCCTCATGATGTGGATGGGCGAACGGATTGATGAAAAGGGTGTGGGCAACGGTATTTCCATTTTGCTGTTTGCGGGAATCATTTCCCGTCTTCCCAGCGGTATCGCCGCGCTGTGGGGATATTGGCAGGCGGAGAACTATTTTGCCGCTGTGGGCATTGTAATTCTGATGCTGGCCGTCGTGGTCTTTATTGTATTTATGACCGCGGCAGAACATCGGATCCCGATTCAGTACGCTAAGCGTGTAGTGGGCCGCAAGCAATACGGTGGCCAGAACACTCATATGCCCATTAAAGTGAATATGTCCGGCGTTATGCCGATCATTTTCGCAAGCTCCATTTTATCCATTCCCAGCACAATTCTTGCATTCATGGGCCAGACCAGTTACGAATCCTTATGGTACCGGCTTTTGAGCCTTGTGAATTATCGTTCTTTGTTCTATGCGCTCATTTATTTCCTTATGATTATCGGGTTTGCGTATTTCTATAAAAGCATTCAGTATAACCCGGTGGAAATGGCGAATAACCTGCGGAAGAACAGCGGCGCCATTCCGGGTATTCGGCCTGGTAAACCTACGGTGGAATATCTGGCGAAGATTCTCTCTAAAGTAACCCTGATCGGGGCGCTGTTTCTGGGCGTTGTCGCCGTGCTGCCTATTGTTTTGGGTACTGCGACTGGCGTGAACTTCACCCTGGGCGGCACGTCTGTTTTGATCGTAGTCGGCGTTGCGCTGGATACGGTACAGCAGCTGGAGTCTCAGATGCTCATGCGGCATTACAAGGGCTTCCTGGATTGATATGGGAGGATACTCGTTATGAACTTAATCTTTTTAGGCGCCCCGGGCGCCGGGAAAGGAACACAGGCGGAAAAGGTTTGTGAGAAGCTTTCGATTCCCGCTGTCTCCACCGGCAATATGATCCGGGAAGCACTGAAAAACGGTACGGAAATGGGCTTGAAGGCTAAATCCTATATGGATGCGGGCCAATTGGTGCCTGACGACGTTGTGATAGGGATTATTAAGGATCGTCTGGCGCAGCCCGACTGCAAAAACGGGTTTGTGTTAGACGGATTCCCCCGGACAATACCTCAGGCAGAGGCTTTGGACGCTATGGGAATCGTGATCGACAAGGTGATTGATATTGAGGTGCGGGACGACACGATCATTCAACGGATGTCCGGCCGCCGGGTCTGCGGTTCCTGCGGCGCTTCCTATCATGTGTTATACAAAAAGCCCGCAAAAGAGGAAACCTGCGACAAATGCGGCGCGCCTTTGACCCGCCGGAAAGACGATGATCCTGAGATTGTCGCTGATCGGCTGCGGGTCTATCACGAACAGACCGAGCCGTTAAAGGATTATTACGCCAAGACCGGGAAGCTGCGCATCGTGGAAGGGCAGGAGGAAGTAGCCGATACAACGGCCCTTACCTTCCAGGCGCTGGAAACCGGAAAGGCGGGCAATTGACATGATTGTGCTCAAAACCGCCCGCGAATTGGAAATTATGCGACAGGCGGGTCGGATCGCGGCACGGGCATTGCAGGGCGTCGGAAACGCGGTCGAGCCCGGCGTATCAACCGCCGAGCTCGACCGGATTGCCCGAAAGATTATTGAAGGCGAAGGGGCCATCCCCACATTTAAAGGTTATGACGGATTTCCCGCATCCATTTGCGCATCCGTGAATAACGAAGTCATACACGGCATTCCCAGTCATCATCGCGTTTTGAAGGCGGGCGACATCATTAGTATAGATGTGGGCGCTACCTTTGAAGGCTATGTCGGCGATACGGCTGCCACTTTTGCAGCGGGAGAGATTTCACCCGATGCAAAGCGGCTGATGGACGCGACGCGGGACGCCCTCATGCAGGGCATTGAAGCGGCGCGTGCAGGCGGCCGGTTAGGCGATATCGGCAGCGCGGTGCAGAGGCATGTCGAGGCATGCGGTTACTCGGTGGTTCGCCAGTTCGTGGGCCACGGAGTAGGCGCAAGCATGCACGAAGCGCCTGAAGTTCCAAATTACGGAGTTCCCGGCAGGGGACTACGCCTCATGCCTGGCATGACCATTGCCATTGAACCGATGGTCAATGCTGGCGGGGGTGAAGTCAGCATTCTGGACGATGGATGGACGGTAGTGTCCAAGGACGGTTCCCTGTCGGCCCATTTCGAGCATTCGGTAGCGATCACGGCCGAAGGGCCAAAGCTTCTGACGCTGCCGTAACCGAGGTGGAGCCATGACAGATTTGAAAAAGGGGCAGATCGTGCGGTCTTTGGCGGGCCGGGATCAAGGCAGTTTTCTAGCAGTTGTAGAGGTAAAGAAAGAAAGCGTCCTTCTCTGCGACGGAAAGGAACGACCACTGGAACGGCCTAAGCGGAAAAACAAAAAGCACGTTCAGCAGACCAATGCTCATTTGACGCTCCGGGAGTTATCAACAAACCGCGCCCTGCGCCGCGCTTTGCGGTGTTACGGCGGGGGCTGTCGCCTGTAAGGAGGAATTGAATGTCAAAGCAGGATATGATCGAACTGGAGGGCATCGTGCGGGAAGCGCTTCCCAATGCCACATTCAAGGTGGAACTTCCCAACGGCCATGAAATTTTGGCTCATATATCCGGAAAGCTTCGGATGAATTTTATTCGGATTCTGCCTGGAGACAAGGTCACGGTAGAAATGTCCCCTTATGACCTCTCCAAAGGCCGGATCACTTGGCGTTCTAAATAAGGCGCTTCGTAGAAAGGAAACCGAAGAGAAATTTGCAAATCGGCGGCAAGCCGGGCTTTTCATATGGCAAGTTTCTCATTCTTTGCGAAAGGAATGGTCAAAGACATGAAAGTAAGGCCTTCTGTGAAAAAGATTTGCGAGAAATGCAAAATTATTAAACGCAAGGGACGAATCATGGTAATCTGCGAAAATCCCAAGCATAAACAGCGGCAGGGTTAACCTGTCATTCCAATAAAACGGAGGTGCAATCGTAAATGGCGCGTATAGCTGGTGTCGATCTGCCTCGTGAGAAGCGGATCGAATACGGCCTGACCTACATTTTTGGGATCGGCCACAAAACTTCTTGTGACATCCTCGCCGCGACCGGCGTGAATCCTGATACGAGGGTAAAGGACCTAAGCGAGGACGACGTATCCAAACTGCGGGAATATATTGATAAAAACCTGACGGTGGAGGGTGACCTTCGCCGGAACAACGCGTTTGATATCAAACGACTGATCGAAATTGGCAGTTACCGTGGGCTGCGTCATCGTAAGGGCCTGCCAGTGCGGGGTCAGCGTTCTAAAACCAACGCTCGTACCCGCAAGGGCCCCAAGAAGACCATCGCCAACAAGAAAAAGTAATCAGGAGGGAAAGAAGTATGGCACCCAAGGGTAAAAAGGTTACCACCCATAAACGCCGTGAAAAAAAGAATATTGAACGCGGCGCCGCCCATATTCAATCGACCTTCAACAACACCATTGTAACCATCACCGATGTGCAGGGCAACGCCCTGTCCTGGGCTTCCGCCGGTGAGTTGGGTTTTCGCGGTTCAAGGAAGTCAACGCCTTTTGCCGCCCAAACCGCTGCTGAAACCGCCGCCAAGGCTGCGATGGAGCATGGGCTTAAGACCGTTGAAGTGTTTGTAAAAGGGCCCGGTTCCGGCCGGGAAGCCGCCATCCGTGCGTTGCAGACCGCGGGATTGGAAGTCAGTATGATCAAAGACGTGACGCCCATTCCCCACAACGGATGCCGGCCGCCTAAGAGAAGGCGCGTATAATTTTGCAGGAGGTGAAATAAATGGCAAGATACACAGGTGCAGTTTGCAGGCAGTGTCGTCGGGAAGGGCAGAAGCTATTCCTGAAGGGCGAGCGCTGCTATTCCGATAAATGTTCCGTAACCCGCCGTTCTTACGCTCCCGGTCAGCATGGTCAGGCTCGTAAAAAGGTTACGGAATACGGGCTTCAGTTTCGTGCGAAGCAGCGTGCAAAGCGCTATTACGGTGTGCTGGAAAAACAGTTCAGCCATTATTTCGAGATGGCGGAGGCCAAGCAGGGCGTGACGGGTGAGAATTTGCTGCGTATTCTGGAAAGCCGTCTTGACAATATTATTTATCGTCTGGGCTGGGCGTCTTCCCGTGCGGAGGCTCGTCAACTGGTGGTGCACGGTCATTTTAAAGTAAACGGCCGTAAGGTAAATATTCCTTCTTATCTTTGCCGCCCCGGTGATGTGCTTTCCATCAAGGAGGGCAGCCGTGACAGCGATAAGATGAAGGCTGTTTTGGAATCCAATGCTTCTCGTCCTGTTCCTAAGTGGCTGGACAAAAACGCCGAGGCGTTTGAGGCAAAGGTTATTAACCTGCCCGAGCGCGAGGATATTGATGCGCCCGCTGAGGAACAGCTCATCGTCGAATACTACTCCAAATAACCGGCACTTTGATACGAAACGGCATGTGCCGTTTTAGACCATTGTGCATAACCGTTTGATTGGCGGGCTATTCTTGACCCGCACATGATAGGAGGCTTTTGCATGATCGAAATCGAGAAGCCCAGAATTGAAGCAGAGGACTTACTGCCGGACGGTTCATATGGCAAATTCAGCATTGAACCGTTGGAGCGGGGTTACGGCATCACTTTGGGGAACAGCTTGCGGAGAGTGCTGCTCTCCTCGTTGCCCGGTGTGGCCGTCACCTCAATTAAGATTGACGGGATTGTTCATGAGTTCACCACGCTCCCTGATGTGAAGGAAGATGTTACAGAGATTATCCTGAATATCAAAAAGCTGCGGGCCAAACTGTATGGGGACGGCCCCAAGGTGGTTTATATTGAAGCTGTCGGCCCCTGTGAGGTGACTGCCGGCAGTATCAAGGCGGACTCTGAGGTGGAAATTTTAGATCCCGATATGCACATAGCAACGCTGTCGGAAGGCGGCAAGCTCTATATGGAGCTGGTGCTGGACAAAGGCAGGGGCTATGTCTCGGCTGAACGCAACAAACAGCAGGCTCAGTCGGCCATCGGCGTAATTCCTGTGGATTCAATCTACACGCCGGTTGAAAAGGTCAATTACTACGTGGAGAACACCCGCGTCGGCCAGGTAACCGACTATGACAAGCTGACCATCGAGGTGTGGACCAACGGCACCATTACTGCCAAGGAGGCGGTGTCCTTGGGCGCCAAGGTACTGACAGAGCACCTGAACCTGTTTGTCGATCTCTCCGGCAATGCCTATAACGGGGATATTATGGTGGAAAAAGACGACAAGGGCAAGGAAAAGGTTCTGGAAATGACCATTGAGGAACTGGATCTTTCGGTGCGCAGCTTTAACTGCCTGAAACGGGCGGGAATTAATACGGTAGAGGACCTAATCGGCAAGTCGGAGGAAGATATGATGAAGGTCCGTAACTTAGGCCGGAAGTCCTTAGAAGAGGTCATTAAGAAGCTGGAGACCCTGGGGTTCGGGCTGCGCAAGGATGACGAATAAGGGTATTTCTCCCTCATTGTAAAGGAGTGAATGTAATGCCAGGTACTAGGAAGCTGGGCAGAACCGCTGACCATCGGTTAGCGATGCTGCGCGCTATGGTGACCTTCTTGCTGGAAAACGGCCGTATTGAAACGACTGTGACCCGTGCCAAGGAGGTGAGAGCGGTCGCTGAAAAATACATCACCATTGCTAAAGAAAACAATTTGCACGCCAAACGGCAGGCCATGGCGTTTATTACCAAGGAATCGGTTGTGAAAAGGCTGTTTGACGATATCGCTCCCGGTTACAGTAACCGCAGCGGCGGTTACACTCGGATCATTAAAACTGGTCCCCGTCGCGGCGACGCCGCTGAAATGGCAATTATTGAATTGGTGTAACGTCGTTTATTTTTAAAAAATAGAAAGACGCGAACAGCTGGGGCGCCCTCCGTAAGGAAGGCGCCTTAACTGTTGTCCATTTGTTCAGCGAGCATTGGATCTTGACAGCATAATCCTAAATTGAATTTCAAGAAATTATGACCTCATATCAGAGGCTAGAGTGTTTGAATCAAATTCTTCAAAAGCCTTGGAAATAAAGAATTTATGGCATTGTGTTCCCTTTATCCCCTTTATACGGACTTTTTCCCTGACTGCTCCTAAGGGCAGGGACAAGCGCAAGAAAATCGCATAGCAAGATCAGTATAAGTGCGGCAATCGGAGAACTGCGATGGTTGTGCAAATCTATGATAACAGAGAATTTTTCCATGGACAAGTACAATAATGATCATAAAAATGGTCTGGGTGTGAGTTGCAAGGGGATTACAAGTGACAAAAAAACAGCTTGAAAGAATTATAGCGGCATATAAAATGATATCCTAAGCTGTCCGCGTAAAAATCTCCTTTTGATTTGAATGATCCCATGGTTAGGCACTACGCAAAAAAATCCAGGAATACCTCCGATACTCGTTTGAACAAGATTTTTTCAATGAATCAATTTCACTTAAAGCGCACATAGGCCTGTTTACGGACAGCAAGAGAAAGCAGGCGAAAGAAAACAGCCGCTTTTAGCGGCTGCTCAAAGTAGTGATACAAAGGCAAATCCTCAGTTCCTCTTCCAGGGGCCGGCAAGCAACTGACCCCTCTGGGGCCTGAGCAAACCGCTTGTTTTCAAGTGCTTTTAATTATAATTGCGAACCTATTAAAATAATCCTGATATTTTTCCAGCAGAGTCCACGTCGATCCGCTGGGCAGCGGGGGACTTAGGCAGTCCCGGCATGGTCATGATCTCCCCCGTAAGAGCAACGACAAATCCAGCCCCAGCCGCCACCTTCAAGCCGCGCACCGTGACGCGAAACCCCACCGGCGCGCCCCGCTTGACAGGGTCGTCGGAGAACGAATACTGAGTTTTTGCAACACACACGGGCAGTCCTCCAAAGCCTAAAGCCGTCAGTCGCGCCAGTTCTTTTTGCGCAGCCGGGGTAAAATCCACTCCATCTGCACCGTATATTTTTTTGGCCACGGCGTTCAGCTTATCCTCTAGGCTTTCCTCATTTTCATAAGTCATGGTAAACTGCGTGGGTTGCTCTGCAATTCGCAGTACCTCGTCCGCCAGCAAAAGACCGCCTTCGCCGCCTTTCGCCCATACTTCCGACAGCGCAACATTGACGCCCAGTTCCCGGCACCGCCGATCCAGCAGTTCCAGTTCCGCCTTCGTATCGGTGGGGAAGGCGTTGACCGCTACCACAGCGGGCAGGCCAAAGCGTTTTGTGATATTGTCAATATGTCGAAGGAGGTTAGGCAACCCCTGCTCCAGCGCCTTCAGGTTCTCCGTATCCAATTCCGCCTTGGGCGCACCGCCGTGGAACTTCAGCGCCCGCACAGTGGCAACAATAACTACTGCCGCCGGGGTCAACCCACCCATGCGGCATTTAATGTCCAAAAACTTTTCCGCACCCAGATCCGCGCCAAAGCCAGCCTCTGTGACCACGTAATCCCCCAGCTTTAGCGCCATGCGGGTGGCCATAAGAGAATTACAGCCGTGGGCAATGTTGGCAAAGGGCCCGCCGTGAATGAACACGGGTGTGTGCTCCAGCGTCTGCACCAGATTGGGCTTCAAAGCATCCTTTAATAGGGCGGCCATCGCTCCTTCGGCGTGAAGTTCTCCGGCGGTTACGGGCTTATCATCATAAGTATATCCCACAACAATGCGGCGACAGCGGGCTTTTAAATCGTCTAAGTCCCGGGCCAGGCATAATATTGCCATGACTTCCGACGCCACGGTAATGTCAAATCCGTCTTCCCGGGGTGTTCCGTTGACCTTGCCGCCCAATCCATCCACCAAAAAGCGCAGTTGTCGGTCGTTCATATCCACACAGCGCTTCCAAGTGATCTTGCGTGGGTCAAGGTTTAGCTCGTTTCCCTGGTAAATGTGGTTGTCAACCATGGCTGCCAGGAGGTTATTGGCCGCACCAATGGCATGGATATCCCCAGTGAAATGAAGATTCAGATCCTCCATGGGCACCACCTGGGCATACCCACCCCCCGCGGCGCCCCCCTTGATCCCAAAAACAGGCCCTAAAGACGGCTCCCGCAGAGCCAGAACGACCTTCTTGCCCCGCTGCTGTAGCGCATCTCCCAATCCCACCGTGGTAGTGGTTTTGCCCTCCCCGGCGGGCGTTGGATTGATGGCCGTCACCAATATTAGCTTGCCGTCGGGCTTCGCTTCCTGTTTCAGCAGGAGATTATAGTCAATTTTGGCCTTGTAGCTTCCGTAATGCTCGATGTATTTAGCCGGAATCCCCAGCTTGGACGCAATGTCATCCACTGGCAGCAAAGGCGTGCCTTGCGCAATATCAATGTCTGTCAACATAATGTCCATCCTTTCACGGCACCCGAGACGTTTTGCCCGGTTGATAAAGGCGGCTCGCATCCTCCAAATGGATATGCAAGGACTATGCGGCCGTTGGTCAAAGCTCCTATCCTTATTACAGCGCCTTGGTTTCCACTTCCTTTAGCAATACCTTGATCATATCCTCCAGCGGCATCGCGCCTTTGTCCCCCTCCCGGCGAGAGCGGACGGATACCGTTCTATTTTGCACTTCCTTATCACCCACCACCAGCATGTAAGGTACCTTTTCCAACTGGGCTTCCCGAATCTTATAGCCGATCTTTTCATTGCGATCGTCGAACTCCGCACGGATGCCGGCCGCCTCCAGGCGCTGCATCACCTGCCGGGCATACTCGTATTGATGCTCGCTGATTGGCAGCACCTTGACCTGCACCGGAGCCAGCCATGCCGGAAACGCTCCGGCAAAATGCTCCGTCAAAATTCCGATGAACCGTTCGATGCTGCCGAATACCACCCGGTGGATCATGATGGGGCGGTGCTTGGCGCCATCTGCGCCGGTATACTCCAGCTCGAACCGCTCAGGCAGCTGGAAGTCCAGCTGGATCGTGCCGCACTGCCAGGTACGGCCGATGCAGTCGGTAAGATGAAAATCCAGCTTTGGGCCGTAAAACGCACCGTCACCCTCGTTGACGATGTAATCATAACCCAGCTCTGTCACCGCGTTCCGCAGGGCGTCAGTCGCAATATCCCAGTCCTCCTTGGCGCCCATAGAGTCCTCCGGCTGGGTGGAAAGCTCAATGTGATACATGAAACCAAACAGGCTGTAGACCTTGTCAATCAGACGGACGACCCCTTTAATCTCTTCCTTTATTTGGTCTTTTGTCATAAAAATATGCGCGTCGTCTTGGGTGAAATTGCGCACCCGCATCAGTCCGTGAAGCGCGCCGGACAGCTCGTGGCGGTGCACCAGGCCCAGCTCGCCCATGCGCAGCGGCAGGTCGCGGTAGGAATGCATTTTGGTTTTATACACCAGAATGCCGCCCGGGCAGTTCATGGGCTTGATGGCATAATCCTCGTTGTCGATGACGGTGGTGTACATATTGTCCTTGTAGTGATCCCAATGCCCGCTGCGTTCCCACAAGCGGCGGTTTAAAATAATGGGCGTGCTGATTTCGTGATAGCCCGCTTCCCGGTGAATTTCCCGCCAAAAGTCAATCAGCTGGTTTTTGAGAATCATGCCCTTGGGCAGGAAGAAGGGAAAGCCCGGCCCCTCCTCCATAAAGGCGAACAGTTCCAGATCCTTGCCAATTTTTCGATGATCGCGTTTTTTCGCTTCCTCCAGCATGGTAAGATATTCATCCAAAAGGGAGGCCTTGGGGAAGGTGATACCGTACACCCGGCACATCTGGGGATTTTTCGCGTCGCCCCGCCAGTAAGCGCCGGTGCAGTTAAGCAGCTTGACGGCCTTGACCGGCGCGGTGCTCAGTAGATGGGGACCGGCGCACAGGTCGGTGAAATCCCCCTGGCTGTAAAAGCTGATGGCCTCGCCCTTGGAGGCGTGCTCCGCCGCCAGTTCCACCTTATAGGGCTCCTCCATGCTTTTCAGCTTGGACATGGCCTCCTCTGGCGGAAGCTCAAACCGGTGAAGCTCAATGCCTTCCTTGACGATTTTTTTCATTTCCGTTTCAATTTTTTCCAGATCCTCCGGCAGAAAGGGCTTTTCCACGTCAAAATCATAGTAAAACCCATTGTCAATCGCCGGCCCAATGGCCAGTTTAGACTGGGGGTATAACCGCTTGACCGCCTGAGCCAGAATGTGGGAGGAGGTGTGCCAGAAGGCCTTTTTTCCTTCAGGGTCGTCGAAGGTTAGGATTTGCAGTTCGCAGTCGTTTAAAAGCGGGGTGCGCAAATCGGAGGGAGTCCCATTGATTTTGCAGGCGCAGGCTGCTTTGTATAACCCCGTGCCTAGGCTTTTGGCAACGTCAGCCGCTGTAACGCCTGCATCAAATTCCTTGACCGCGCCGCCTTTTAGTGTCACTTGAATCATATTACCAACGTCCTTTCTAAATTACAAAAAGCTTCATCCCTGGCATGAAATAGCATGCACAAAAGGGATGAAGCTGCAAACTCCACGGTTCCACCCTGGTTGCGGGCGATATCCGCCCGCCGCTTATTAGCCCCTTAACGCGGGAAATACGGCCCGCCTTTTTACCAGCAGGCGCTCCGGGGTGGTGAACGCCGAAGAACCATACGCCGCTTGCAGCATATGCGGCGTTCTCTGAAAAGGCTCATTTCAGCGCGTGTTCCCGTCAACGCTTTTTGTAAAAGGTTTTATATTTAGTTTATAATAGCATTTTTAAAGGCAAATGTCAAGAACTGCAACTGCCTGGCCTGTTTATAAAAGCCCTGCCGGGCGCTAACGGCCCCAAATGCCCTCCGGCCTTCAAGCGCGGCGTGTTTCCGCAGCGCCGAGCAGATTGTTCCGCATCATCCACGACCGGCAGTTTCATTCATGAGTTCCCTTGTATTCACAGCTTATCCTGCGTATGGGATAAAAGACAGCCCTCTGCGTAAAATCTATTCTACCACAATCATGTTGGGATAAATTTTATGAAGGTAATCGTCGGTATAAGTATTATCCAGAAACTCCTCAAAGCCATTCCGGGCAGGGCGTCCTGCCCGTCGAGCGCTTTGCCGGGCAACCGCGACGCTGGAAATAAACATGTCAAACGCCAGAAAAATAATCAATACCCATGTTACCGCAACGCCCCATTTATTCGGTATCCTTTCAATCAGCCGGCTCATGCGGGGATATATTTCTTTAATGAACAGCAGCCCCAGCACGCCCCAGAAAAACATATATAGTAAATTGGTGCGCCCCCCCAAATGAAAGGGACGATCGCTATAGTCCCATGAAACAGTTCCAAATACGTATTCCTGCACCACGCTGCATATGAACTCGAACGCGCCGCCAATCAAGGCGGAACCGGCAAATACGATAATATCCCGATATTTCGCCAGCCGGTGGAGGGCCAATGTCATCAATACGGCGCCAAAACCGTAAACCTGGCTAAAAGGACCATAGATGAGCCCCTTACGGCTTTCCCATACGTGCTTGGTCAATAAACACCAGGCCTCCTCAATAACGAAGCCCAGCACGCATCCGATGATAAACACCCATACCAGTTTGTAAAAATTAACGCCCGCGGCAAAGTGCTTATTCTGTAGGAGCGCCTCCGGCGCAGAATTTGGCTCTTTGCTTGCGGCGGTTGCTTTTTTTCCCCTCAATCTGATTCCCCCTGATAATAAAACGGGACTGTTGCCCAATCCTATCAAAACGATTGATCTGAAATTGTAACCATCATACTATATTTTAGTTGGGTTTGCAATATGATTTCCCTAAATGCAGAAAACGCCGCAGCAAATCTATATGCGGCGGCGTTTATCATTCAAAATCCAAATTTTCAAATGCAACGGTTTATGGAAAATCAGCGTTTATTACCGTTGGTCCATCGTCAGTCCGTCGTGTTTTTAGAACGGGGCGCATCGCCCCATTCCAAAGGGCGGGGTTACTCCTCCATTTGCTTGCCTAAAAAGGAGGCGGCGACCTGCGCCAGTTTAAGGTCAGATTCGTTGGCCGTCTGGGTCGATCCGGTATCCCCTTGCAGCAGCACGACCGCGCCGGTTAGGTCTCCAGCGGAGATAATAGGGAAGACAGCCGCCGCAAACCGATCCACACCCTCCAAAGGCTGAATTTTTTTATGGTCGCCCGGTTTAACGGAAATAGACATCCGCTGCTCCATGATTTCCTCCAGATTCCGGGTGACACGGCGCTCCAGCACTTCCTTGCGCATGACCCCCGCGCAGGCGATGCAGTGATCCTTATCACAAATCAGCACAGGCAGATTGGCGGCCTTGCCCAGCACTTCGGCGTACTGCGCGGCAAAAGGCGCCAATTCTCCGATGGGAGAATATTTTTTAAAAATGACTTCCCCATTATTATCGGTATAAATTTCTAAAGGATCCCCCTCGCGTATACGCATTGTCCGGCGGATTTCCTTGGGAATTACCACACGGCCAAGATCATCAATACGCCTAACAATTCCGGTTGCTTTCATTATGATTTCCTCCATCATGTCGTTTGGTAAATGTATGGGATAAGAGCAGGTTTTCGCTGCTCAGACAACATTTTCATGAGTATTGTTTGCATGGAAGGAATGTTTATACTTGGAAACGTGAAAATTAATTTTTTGCATGCTATTAACTATATTTTCTCAGGTACAATGATGAAACAGGAATCCGCATTCTCCGCGGCGGCCGCGAGACATTCTCTGAAAAGAAACGAAAAGAGGTTTCCCTTGACTATTGTAAAATATTCTGGTATCATAATAAAAATAAATTATATTTTGCCGCCGGGTAAAATGAAAGCGTTGCATTTTGTATCAGTAGGCCTTGAAGATACAAAATACCAACGCTTTTTCTTTTTAAAGGAGAGGTAGTATGAAAAACGAGGGCTTATGGAAAGAATATATAAAAAATACGTCCTTGAGCGTATTTGGTATGATTGGCATTTCTCTCTACATTCTGGCAGATACCTTTTTCGTTGCCAAAGGCTTGGGCGCCAATGGCCTGGCTGCATTAAACCTGGCCATTCCGGTCTATAACTTTATTCACGGCAGCGGATTGATGCTAGGGCTGGGTGGGGCGACAAAATATACTATTTTTAAAAGCCAGAAAAACGCCAAAAATGCAGATATTATCTTTACCAATACGATGTATCTCGCTTTTATCTTCTCCGTTATATTTGTTTTAACCGGGCTATTCCTATCAGAAACGCTTGCCTCCACTTTGGGAGCGGACCAAGCGGTCTTTGCCATGACAAGTACTTATATTAAGGTTTTACTATTGTTTGCTCCGGCGTTTCTTTTGAATGACATACTGCTTTGCTTTGTAAGAAATGACAAAAACCCATCGTTATCCATGTTCGCCATGATTGGGGGGAGCCTGTCGAATATCATCCTGGACTATATATTTATTTTCCCCTGTAAAATGGGCATATTCGGCGCTGTTTTTGCCACGGGTCTGGCGCCTATCATTAGCGTGCTGATCATGGCTCCGCATTGGACTTTGAAAAAGAAGGGCTTTCATTTTATTAAAACAAGTCTGCTCCCTCAAATGGTAAAAATAAACCTATCGCTGGGCTTCCCATCTTTGTTTGAGCAACTGTCATCCGCTATTGTCATCATAACCTTTAACGCGGTGATTCTTCATTTGCGGGGCAATGTAGGCGTTGCCGCTTATGGCGTTGTCGCAAACCTGTCGTTGGTTGTGACCGCGGTGTATACGGGGATTGCTCAGGGGATTCAGCCGATGGTGAGCCGCTCCTACGGCTGCGGCAAGATCCGGACTGGCAGGAGGGTATTGCATTATGCCATGGCTTCCATGCTGATCGTATCATGTGTTCTTTATCTTGCAATATGCCTGTTTGCCGGGCCAATTGCAGGCGTGTTTAATAGTGAGAACAATCTCCAGCTACAGCAAATTGCCGCCGTGGGCTTAAGGCTGTATTTTACGGCTATTGTATTTGCCGGCTTTAATATCATTATTTCCATGTTTTTGATCTCAACGGAAAAGCCCTTCCCAGCGCATATTATATCGTTATTTAGAGGGTTGCTCGTCATTGTCCCTGTAACCCTCCTGTTATCGGCGCTATGGGGGATGACAGGCGTCTGGCTTTCATTTCCCATTACCGAATTGTTCGTTGCGGTATTGGGGGGCGCCCTGTATTTTCGTTATAAAAAATGATGAATAGGCTTAGGAAATCGTGTGAAATGAAAAACGGCTTGCGAAAGCATGTTATTGCTCTTAATGAAAAAATAAAAAAATGGCAAATTTCAAAGAACTGTGGTATACTGAAGGCAAAATCAAACGGGACTGCGGACGGTTCTATGTTGTCTGTTCATCGCAGTATTGGGAGATAAAGAAATATTTTAAGGGAGGACGCCTAATATGCTATTGGAAGAAATTTCTGCGGCACTGCAAAAGGGTAATCGCAAAGCTGTCATTTCGCTGGTACAGCAGGCAATTGACGAGGGGGCTTTTGCCCGGGATATCTTAGAAAAGGGCCTGTTGAAGGGCATGAGCATCATTGGTGAAAAATTTAAGAATAACGAGGTTTATGTGCCGGAGGTTTTAATTGCGGCCCGGGCGATGAATGCGGGAACCGAGCTTTTGAAGCCGCTGCTGGTATCCGAGGGAGTGAAAGCCACAGGGAAAGTGGTCATTGGCACTGTCAAGGGCGACCAGCATGATATTGGTAAAAACCTGGTTCGTATGATGATGGAAGGAAAAGGTCTGGAAGTAATTGACCTGGGCGTGAATGTTTCCGCTGAGGCCTTTATTCACGCTGCGATGGAAAACAACGCGCAGATTATTGCCTGTTCTGCGCTGCTGACCACCACAATGGACGAAATGCGCCGTGTGGTGGAAACCGCAAAGGAAAAGGGCATCCGCAATCAGGTCAAAATAATGATTGGAGGCGCTCCTGTGACCGATAGCTACTGCAAATCCATTGGGGCTGACGCTTACACCCCTGATGCGGCCACCGCCGCCGATGTGGCGGCGGGGTACTGTCAAGCCTGATTTTTAAAAATTGCATTGCCGTCTCGCGTGGTTTTTGGGGCGATCTATTTTAATTACCCGAAACAATGGCGGTTCTGCCGCTATGGAAAATAATTGTTAAAATGCTTTGACTGTATTTGTTCTCGTCCGTTAAAGAATTAAGCTTGACAAAAAAGCAGTAATATAGTAATATAGTTAGCAGTTGATTTTTTGATCAAGCGGCGGTTCGCCTCGGTCCGTCTGCGCCCAGGGTTGTTTTTTGCATGCCTCGGCTAAATGCGCTTGTAGCTCAGGTGGATAGAGCAACTGCCTTCTAAGCAGTGGGTCAGGGGTTCGAGTCCCTTCA
>CALWPT010000044.1 GCA_944383495.1 uncultured Clostridia bacterium
GCAGCCCAGCTCGCCTATTTTGCCGTGATGATGAAGGCCCGCCAGTACGACCGGCGCATTTTCTCCCGCAGCATCCAGCCTCATGTCTATGCCATTGTGGAGAGCAACGGAGTCAACGCCGGGGCACTGGATTATTTCGCCAATGGCGAGCCCCAGCTGGTGGCCGCCTTGGACAGCATTGTAAACGACTTGTGCGATGCCAAAGAGTACGGCTCCATCCTGACAGTTGCCCCGGTGGACTTTGCCGCCCTGTACGCCCGGGCGGATGAAATCTATGACGATATCAACCTGTACCGGGAAGAAGCCCTGGCCACCGTTCTGCCGTTGATTCGTGCGGCAGAGGTGCTGGCGCAGCAGTATGATGTGGTAGTCACCAACCCGCCCTATATGGGCAGTTCTGGCATGGGCGGCAAGCTGGCAGAGTATGTGAAAAAGCACTACCCGGACAGCAAGAGCGACCTATTCGCCGTATTCATAGAAGCCTGCGGAAAGATGACAAAAAGAAATGGCTACCAGGCCATGATTACCCAGCACGCTTGGATGTTCCTGTCCAGCTTTGAAAAACTGCGGGCGAAGCTGCTGCTGAAAGATACTGTCAACATGGCGCACCTCGGCCCGCGAGCGTTTGAGGAAATTGGCGGCGAGGTGGTGCAGACCACCAGCTTTGTGCTGCGCAACAGCCATATTGCAGACTACAAAGGCACCTACTGCCGCCTGATTGAACCGACAACTCAACGGGGCAAGGAGGATATGTTCCTTGCGGGGGAAAATCGTTATCTTATTCAGCAGACTTATTTCTATAAGATCCCCGGCGCACCGATTGCATATTGGATTAGCGACAACCTGTTTGAAGCATTCAACGATAAGCATTTATCCGATTTCGCGCAAACGAAGCAGGGTTTTGCTACCGGTGACAATGATAAATTCTTGCGCTTTTGGCATGAGGTATCAAAAGTAAATTCCTCACTATCTTCAATGGCGGACAAAAACGCAAAATGGTTCCCTTGCAATAAAGGTGGAAGTTATCGAAAATGGTACGGAAACAATATATATGTGGCCAACTGGTACAATGATGGGGCGGAAATGCGAGCATTTTCAGGATCAGTTATTCGTAATCCTCAATTCTATTTCAAAAGAGGATTAACATGGTCCTCTCTCGCAAATCAGTTGTCTTTAAGGTTTAGCCCGGAAGGTTATGTTTTTGAGTCGAAAGGCTCAATGTGTTTCGTAAATAATGATAAAAACTTATGGAGTATTTTAGGTTTATTAAACAGTAAAATTGCTGCATTTGCACTGACCGTTTTATCGCCAACACTGGATTTTCATGAGGGACCAATGCTAAAAGTCCCTGTAAAACTGCCATTAACACATGAACAAGTTGATAAGCTTGTTCATGAAAACATCAAATTAAGTAAAAGTGACTGGGATTCCTCCGAAACCTCATGGGACTTCCAGCGTCACTCGCTTCTCGGCCCGGCTTTCCGTCTGGACGATGCCTACACAGCATGGAAAAACGAATGTGAACAACGCTTTTTGCAGCTCAAAGCCAACGAGGAAGAGCTAAACCGCATCTTCATCGACATCTACGGCTTGCAGGATGAGCTGACCCCCGATGTGGCGGACAAGGATATTACTGTCCACCGGATCTTCGACACCAAAGACGATATACCGGAGAATATGCAGGGCAGTAGCTATGTCCACACCAAGCGGGACGAGATAGTCTCACTGCTCTCCTACGCCGTGGGCTGTATGTTTGGACGCTATTCGCTGGATGTGGACGGACTTGCCTATGCTGGCGGGGACTGGGATGCAAGCAAGTACAAAACTTTTCTGCCCGATCACGATGATGTAATCCCCATTACCGACGAAGAATATCTGGAAGATGATATTATCGCTCGCCTGTGTGATTGGCTCAAAGCAGCTTACGGTTCTGACACCTTGGAGGAAAATCTGGACTTCATCGCCGGGGCGCTGGGCGGCAAGGGCAACAGCAGCCGTGAGATCATCCGCAGCTACTTCCTCAAAGATTTCTTCAAAGACCACTGCAAGAGCTATCAGAAGCGCCCGATTTATTGGCTGTTCGACAGCGGCAAGCAGAACGGCTTCAAGGCGCTGATCTACCTCCACCGCTACACGCCGGACACCATCGGCAACCTCCGCGTGGACTATCTCCACAAGATGCAGCGTGTTTACGAGTCCGAAATCAACCGGATGCAGGATATGGTCGACCACAGCACCAACGCCCGCGAGGTAGCCGCTTCCACCAAGCGCAAGGAGAAGCTCCAAAAGCAGCTCAAGGAATGCCGCGACTATGATGAGATGATTGCCCACCTTGCCCTGAGCCGCATTGAGCTGGACTTGGATGACGGCGTGAAGGTCAACTACGAGAAGATTCAAACTGCCAGCGACGGAAAGAAATACTCCGTTCTGGCAAAGATATAAGAACAGATAACACGAGAATGTGAAGGAGGTGGTCGAGATGACCGCAGAAGAGATTTTCGCCGGTGAATCTGAAAATGTGGAGTTCAAGAGCGAGATTCCCGCCAAAAGTGAGAAATACATGAAGACCGTGGTGGCTTTTGCCAACGGTAAGGGCGGCAAGCTGGTTTTTGGTGTGGAGAACGGCACATGGACTGTCACCGGCTTTTCCAAAGAGGAAGTCTTTCAGAAGATGGATGCGATTACCAACGCCATTTTTGATAGCTGCGAACCAAAGATCACCCCGAACATCGCGGTTCAGGAAATCGATGGGAAGGCCATCATCGTTGTTGAGATCATCCCCGGTATGCAGCGCCCCT
>CALWPT010000045.1 GCA_944383495.1 uncultured Clostridia bacterium
AATGATTTTGAAAGAAGAGCAGATTGCTTGCTTTCAGGTAAATTGGGAGGACAAACCCAGTAATATCCAAAAAATTGCGGAGAAACTCAATATCAGTCTTGACAGCATGGTATTTGTGGATGACACCCCTGTTGAGATTGAAGCAGTGAAAGCAATGTTGCCGGAAGTTACGACCATTCTCTTTAAACGGAATATGGAATATGAGCAGTTCTCATGCTTTAATCTGAAAAGCAACGTCAGCATAGCGGACATCGACAAACGCAACGAAACCTATCGGACAAATGAATTTAGGGAAGAGTTAAAAGCGAAATATACGCACTATGCTGATTATATAGCTGCTCTCGAAATCAAGATGGATATTCACGAAGCAGCGCCGATTGAATTTGGCCGGATCTCGGAGCTCACCCAACGGACAAACAAATGCACCAATGGCAGGCGATATACAGTGGCTGAAATCAAGGAATACATTACTTCTGAAGCTGTTAAACTGTATTCTGTTTCGGTTTCTGACCGGTTTTCTGATTTAGGGCTTGTGGGAGCGATTGAGGTTGAAGGTGATGCCTTAACCCTTTTTAGTCTATCCTGCCGGGCGTTAGGACGAGAAGTTGAGGAAAAAATGATAAAATTTATTTCGGATAAATATCAAATTCAAAAGATAGAATTCAAATCTACAGGCAAGAATGAGGCAGTTAAAATGATGTTGAAAGAAGCATTCCCAAACGCTGTTTTCTCTGAAAACATTGGATTTCACCATTTCGCCAAACTATGAAATAAAAGGAAACAAGGTAATTCGTTATCTATCCATCTTATTCATCAATAGCAAAAGTCTGCCGCGGAGCAGTTCGCATTCCTTTTTCAGTTGTTCGGTTATTTCCTTTAGCGATAAAATCACTTGACAAAAGAGGCGAGGTATGGTATTATTTAAAAAACTGTTGATTGAGAGATAAAACCGTCAGCGCGCTTCCAGAGAGCTGGGGAGGCTGGAATCCCGGCAGAAAGCGGGGCGGATAAATGGACTCATGAGGGCGCGGGGAAAGGAAGTTGCTTCTTCTGAGTATCTGGCGACGGGTTCTCCCGTTATAGAGACGAAAATGTGTTGGCATTTTCATGAGAGGGCGCTGTTTTTGTGATGGCGTCAAACAAGGTGGCACCGCAGGTGAAGTGTTTCAGCGCCTGTCCTTGATGGCATGCAAGGACAGGCGTTTTTATGTGCTCGACAAATGAAAGGGGGTGGTCCTGTGGACATACAATTTTATTCCGCAGGGATGTGGCTGTGGGCGGGATCGCCCTGCATAATATAGAGTGCGTTATGATTTCAATTGGCAAAGCTATGAAATTTGGGAAATTAGGAAATAAGATTTTTGATAGAAAGAGGAACCTTCAATGAAAAGGATGATTTGCTTTTTATTATTGACCGGCCTATGCATAGGTCTGTTCACCGGCTGTTCTCAAAACGGGGGAGCCGTATCGTCGGGGTCTGAGCAAGCGCAGAAGGTCAAAATCGGCATTGCGCAAATTATGGAGCACCCTTCCCTTAATACCATTCGGGAAAGCATATTGGCCGAGCTCAAGGTACAGGGATATGAGGACGGCGTTAATTGCACCATTGAGTATAAAAACGCTCAAAGCAACCAAAGCAACCTGGCGCCTATCATGCAAGCCTTTAAAAACAACAATATGGACATTATTATCGCCATCGCCACGCCAACGGTAGCAGCGGCAGCGCCCTACGCCGAGGATATTCCGGTGGTTTTCGCCGCCTGCGAAAACCCGGTGGAAAGCGGCTTTACCTCAACCCTTGAAAAACCCGATAAAAACATTACCGGCACCAGCGACCGGATCCCCGTCGCCAGCATCATTGATATGGCGCTGACCATCAAGCCGGACATCAAAACGCTGGGCCTTTTATATAATAAGGGTGAAAGCAATTCGGCCAGCAGTATTAAAACCGCGAAGGAGTACGCCTTGTCGAAAAATATCGAGGTTGTTGAGGCTACCGTCACCAACACCTCAGAGGTTCAGCAGGCCGCCAGGGTTCTGGCCTCTAAGGTGGACGCGATTTTCAGCCCTACGGACAATACGGTAGCCTCCGCCATGCCGGCGGTAACGGCAGCTGCCACGGAAGCAAAAGTCCCGGTGTTTGTGGGCGCGGATTCGATGGTGAACGACGGCGGCCTTGCCACCATTGGCATCAACTACACCGTGCTGGGAAAAGAAACCGCGCAGATGGCAGCGGAGGTTCTGAAAGGCAAGGATATTAGTGAAATTCCTGTCAAGGAGTACGATCAGTTTAAAACCTACCTGAACCTGAAAACCGCCAAAGATATCGGCATCACTATTCCGGAGAGCATTTTGAACGGCAGCGATACGGAAATTTTGGTGCAGGAATAAGCCAAGGTCAGGAGTGATCAGCATGTCATTAATTATATTAACAGACGGACTCCGCCTGGGATTGATCTATGCGATCATGGCGCTGGGAATTTTCATTTCCTTTCGGATCCTGAATATTCCCGACCTGACGGTGGATGGAAGCTTTACTTTGGGCATGGCGGTTTTCGCTGTGTTTGCCATGGATGGCAGGCCCTTTTTGGGATTGCTGCTCGCTCCTTTGGCGGGCCTTGCAGCGGGCTGCGTTACTGGGCTTTTATTGACAAAGTTAAAGGTGCAACCCATTTTAGCAGGCATTTTGACAATGACCGGGCTTTATTCCATCAATCTCCTGGTGATGAAGGAATCACCTAATATTTCCCTGTTTAACAGCGGCACGGTGTTCAGTTTGGCCGAAACCATTTTGCCCGGTTTTTTGAAGCCATACGTCAATTTTTTGTTTCCGGCCTTGGTTTTGGCGGCGCTGACCCTTTTATTATTATTGTTCCTGCGCACGCAGTTGGGTATGTCTTTGCGGGCAACGGGAGACAACGAAGCTATGGTTCGGGCTTCCTCCATCAGCGCTGACCGGATGAAGATTCTGGGCCTGGCCTTGGCCAACGCGCTGGTTTCCTTTTCCGGCGCCATGATGGCACAATATCAGGAATTTGCGGACATTAGCTTCGGCATCGGCATGGTGGTAGTGGGCTTGGCTTCCATCATCATTGGAGAAGCCTTTTTAGGCCGCCGTTCTATTGTATGCAATGTTTTAGCGGCAATTTTAGGCTCGGTGCTTTATCAGATCGTCATCAGCCTCGTGTTCAGCACAGGACTGAACACGTTGTTCATGAAGCTGCTGTCCGCAGTGATTTTAACCGTGGCTTTAGCGGTTCCCCTGGTCAAAGATGCAGTGAAGAAGGGAAAGTCCGGCCGGGCCGCAGTCAAGAGGGGAGAGCCTAACGATGCTTGAGCTGCAAAACGGTACGGTGGTATTTTTGCCTGGAACTGTCAACGAGCGGGTTGCCTTAAACAATGTAAGTTTTACATTGAAGGATGGGGACTTTGTCACGGTGATCGGCTCCAACGGTGCAGGAAAATCCACGCTGCTCAACGCGGTTTCCGGCGCTTATCCCCTGACAAGCGGCCGGGTGCTCCTGGACGGAAAGGATATCACCCGCTTGCCTGAGCATAAACGGGCCCGGTATATCGGCCGCTTGTTCCAGGATCCGCTGAAGGGCACCGCCCCCAATATGACCATCGAAGAAAATCTGGGGCTGGCTTATGGACGGGGCAGGCGTCGGGGCTTGAGCGCCGGCGTGAAAAAAGCCGATCGGGAGTTGTTTAGGGAACTCCTGAAGGATCTTGATTTGGGCTTGGAAGACCGAATGAAAACGAAGGTTGGCCTTTTATCCGGCGGGCAGCGGCAGGCGCTGACTCTGCTGATGGCGACGATTGTTACTCCGTCCCTGCTGCTTTTAGATGAGCACACCGCGGCGCTGGATCCCAAAACCTCCCGGCAGATCATGTCACTGACCGACCGGATCGTGAAAGAACACGAAATTACTACCCTTATGGTCACTCATAACATTCAAAACGCATTGGAATACGGGAATAAAACGCTGGTGCTGAGCCAGGGACGGTTGATCCTGACCCTTGAGGGAAGCGAGCGGGATCATATGACGGTGGAAGCTCTTATGCGTTTGTATTCTGCCAATGCAGCGGATGCGCTGTCTGACCGTATGATATTATAGCCGTCTTGCCTTTTGCAACTGCGCGGTTATCTAAACAAGCGGGCTTACTATAGCATAGCTATTTTAAGCCCGCTTGTTTTGTGATACGGCTGCTGTTATTTTCTGGATTTGCGCATAATAGAAATCGGGTATCATGATTTGCAGGGCTTTAACAAATACTAAATAAGAGCAAAAAAGCATTGAATCGCGCTCGCTTTCATGTTAGATATGAGGCATTTGGTGCATGCATGGGATTTTACCGGAGGTGTGAAAAAAATTTGCGGTGTTCAGGAGGCGTATATGAAAAGAGCTTTGATTATTATCGATTATCAAACCGATTTTGTAGCGGGCTCTCTCGGTTTCCCCGCGGCCAGGGCGCTGGAAGCCCCCATTTGCAGCAGAATTGACGCGGCGCGCAGAGCCGGCGACGACGTCATTTTTACCATGGATACCCACAGCGAAGACTATCTTCAAACCCGAGAAGGACGGGCGCTGCCAATTATACATTGCATCAAAGGGACGCCCGGCTGGGCCCTATTTGGAAGGGTTGCCGAAAAGCGGACGCGCAAAGACACGGTTATTGAAAAAAATGCCTTTGGCTCCCTCGCCTTTGCCAAGCATCTGCAACATGCGAATTACAGCAGCCTCACTTTTTGCGGTGTGATAACGGAGATCTGCGTATTATCCGCCGCTGTATTGGCGCGGGCCGCGCTGCCGGAGTCGGAAGTGATCATTGATGCCGCCTGTACCGCCGGCCCTGATCCAAATGCCGCTGTTCAAGCGTTGAATGGGCTGGAAAAGCTTCAAATGCAAATAGTCAACCGCTGGTAAAGCTGCGGATATTTCCCAAGGCGTTTTCTTCAACATGCAGCAAATACTAAGCGTAACACCTAACAATGGAGTGAACAATGAGATGAAAACATTTCGGAATTACGGATTCATATACGCGCTGGGCTCAGTAGGGTATGGACTGGTGGAAATTCTGTGGAGAGGCTACACCCACTGGACGATGGCGCTCACCGGCGGAACCTGCTTTGTGCTGCTGTATCGAACGAATATTCGTATGGCGGGCAAAAAGCTGTGGCAGAAATGCCTGGCAGGAAGCTCGTTGATCACTGTTACAGAATTTATCGTTGGATGTGTTGTGAACCTGAAGCTGAAATGGAACGTCTGGGATTATTCCAACCTGCCGTTTAACGTTAAGGGACAAATCTGTTTACTTTATTCTGTTCTTTGGTTTTTCCTTTGTATTCCGGTGTTGATGGCCTCCGGCAAGCTGCAAAAATATCTTTCGGCACTGCCCAGAATGCAAAAACGGAAGGCCAAAATGCCCGCGGGGGCTCTGGCCGGTGCAAAATAGTGAATTCGGCCGCCGATCACTCTTATTTCGCCGTTTATGAATTACAATTTGTGTTTTTCTAACGGGGCCCTGAAGCGTTATACGCTTCAGGGCCTTTAGGCTTTTTGCAACTAAACGCTTGGAGCCCACTGCCGCCTGGGGGTGCGGCATCAATCAGTATATAATGGTTTGCATAAGTGCAATGCAGGGAATTTCAAATGTTTTTACTAGGAAAAGGAGGCGGACTGGTAAAAAACGTAGCTTGCCGCTTACCGTTTTCATCAGGACAGCTGTTTCTTAAAATCCAGGATGCTCTATTGATTTCTTTAAAAAGTCCGTGTATAATCATTTTATATACCTTTTTTGGAATTTCGTTTGGAGGGACGTTTATGCGCAAGGAACTGGCGAAAACCTACGAGCCCCGGGAAGTGGAAGATCGAACGTATGCTTTTTGGCAAAAGGGTGGATACTTCCATGCCCGGGTCAATCCTGACAAAAAGCCATATACCATCGTTATGCCGCCCCCCAATATTACCGGCCAGCTTCACATGGGGCATGCACTGGACTGTACATTGCAGGATATTTTGATTCGTTTCCGCCGCATGCAGGGATATGAGGCGCTGTGGCTGCCCGGCACCGACCACGCAGCTATTGCCACCGAGGCAAAAATTGTCGCCGCTATGGCAGAAGAGGGATTGACCAAGGAAGATTTGGGCCGAGAAGGTTTTTTAAAGCGCGCCTGGGAATGGCGGGAAAAATACGGCCGCCGCATCAATGAACAGTTGAAAAAAATCGGTTCCTCCTGCGATTGGGAGCGGGAGCGCTTTACCATGGACCAAGGCTGCAGCAAGGCCGTCAACGAGGTGTTTGTGAGGCTGTATGAAAAGGGCCTGATTTATCGGGGCGAGCGCATTATTAACTGGTGTCCCCACTGTCTCACTTCCATTTCCGACGCGGAGGTGGAATATGAAGAGCAAAACGGCCATTTCTGGCATCTGCGGTATCCGTTGAGCGACGGCAGCGGCGCCGTGGAGCTTGCCACCACACGGCCGGAGACCCTGTTGGGCGATACCGCTGTGGCGGTGCATCCCGATGACGAGCGGTATAAGGCGTTGGTGGGTAAAACCGTGATTCTGCCGCTGATGAACCGGGAGATCCCCATTGTGGCGGACAGATATGTGGAACCGGAATTCGGCACCGGCGTTGTTAAGATCACGCCGGCCCACGATCCCAACGACTTTGAAGTGGGTCTGCGCCACGGCCTGCCGGTCATCAATGTGATGAACGAGGACGGCACCATGAATGAGCAAGGCGGTAAATATAAGGGGCTGGATCGGTATGAGGCTCGCAAACAGGTGGTGGCCGACCTGGAGGCGGGCGGCTATCTGGTAAAGGTTGAGGAAATGAAACACAATGTGGGCGCCTGCTACCGGTGCTCCACCACAGTGGAGCCCAGGGTTTCCACCCAGTGGTTTGTGAAAATGGAGCCCTTGGCCAGACCCGCTATCGACGTGGTAAAGAGCGGCGAAACGAAATTTATTCCCGAGCGGTTTGAAAAAATTTATTATCATTGGATGGAAAACATCAAGGACTGGTGCATTTCCCGCCAGCTGTGGTGGGGGCACCGGATTCCCGCTTATTACTGCGACGCCTGCGGTGAGATGGTTGTCAGCGCGCAAGCGCCGGAACGCTGCCCCAAATGCGGCGGTGAGCTGCGGCAGGATCCCGATACGCTGGATACCTGGTTTTCTTCCGCTTTATGGCCGTTTTCCACTCTGGGATGGCCGGATAAAACGCCGGAGCTCGCGTATTTTTACCCCACCAGCACCTTGGTGACGGGGTATGATATCATCTTTTTCTGGGTGGCGCGCATGATTTTTTCCGGTGTGGAACACATGGGGCAGGCGCCTTTTCATACGGTGCTGATGCATGGCATCGTGCGGGATGCGAAGGGCCGGAAAATGTCCAAATCCTTAGGAAACGGAATTGATCCGCTGGAAGAAATTGATAAATTTGGAGCGGACGCTCTGCGCTTTACCCTGGCCACCGGGAACAGCCCCGGCAACGATATGCGGTACATGCCGGAAAAGGCGGAGGCTTCCCGCAATTTTGCCAACAAGCTATGGAACGCCGCCCGATTTGTGCTGATGAACCTGGAGGAAAACGAGCAACCGCCCCATCTGCCGGATCGCCTCGCCATGGAGGATAAATGGATTTTATCCCAGTTTAATACCTTGGTGGCGGAAGTGACCGCTAATCTGGAAAAATTTGAGTTGGGCGTTGCCGTTCAGAAGCTATATGATTTTATCTGGGATGTGTTCTGCGATTGGTATATTGAAATTGCCAAGGTGCGTCTGAACGGGGAAGACGCCTGTGCGGCGCGGGCGGTGTTGGTATACGTGCTGAGCGGAACGCTGCAGCTGCTGCATCCCTTTATGCCTTATATTACGGAAGAAATTTGGCAAAGCCTGCCCCATGAGGGAGAAAGCATTATGGTGACCTCCTGGCCCAAGGCGCGGGAAGAACTGCGGTTTGTTCATGAGGAGGCTGAGTTTGAACGAATTATGGCGGCGGTAAAAGCCGTGCGCAACCGCCGGTCGGAAATGAACGTTCCCCCTTCCAGAAAGGCGGCGGTGTATATCGCCACATCCTATCAGGAGACCTTTGGGGCGGCCAAAGCCGTGGTGGAGCGGCTGTGCAGCGCCTCTCAGGTGGAGATTGGGAACGCGTGGGCGGTGGACAACGCTGTTTCGATTGTGACGGCGGACGCGAAGATTTATATCCCCATGGGAGAACTGGTGGATCTGCAGGCTGAACGAGAGCGGCTGGGAAAAGAATTGGAAAATGCCAAAAAACAGCTTTTGGGGATTGAGAACAAGCTGCAAAATCAGAATTTTGTCCGCAAGGCGCCTGCCAATGTGGTGGAAGACCAAAGGCAGAAGGCGGCAAAGCTACAGGAAAAAATTAGCATGATCGAGGAAGGGATTAAGAGCCTTGGATAAGGAATACGTATTGGCGGTGCAGTATATTCACTCTCTGCTGGCGTTTGGAATGAACCCGGGGCTTCAGCGAATCTCCGCCTTGCTTTCGTCTTTCAATGAACCGCAGCGGTCGCTGCGGTTCATCCATATTGCGGGCACCAACGGCAAGGGCTCAGTGACCACGGCGCTGGCTTCTATTTGCCGGGCGGCGGGATACAAAACAGGGCATTACGTGTCCCCGTATGTATTGGATTTTCGGGAACGGATCCAGGTAAATGGGCAAATGATCGAGAAAGCGGCTCTTGCCAGACTGACAAAAAAGGTCCGGATGCAATCGGAGAAGCTGGCAAAACAGGGGGTTGTGATCACAGAATTTGAGTTTATAACCGCCGTGGGATTTCTCTATTTCCTGGAAAAAGGCTGCGATGTAGTGATTTTGGAAACCGGGCTGGGTGGAAGGTTTGACGCAACCAATGTGATCCCTCCGCCCTTGTGCGCGGTGATCACCTCAATTGCCCTGGATCATTGCGGTGTGCTGGGAAACACTTTGCAGCAGATCGCCATGGAAAAGTGCGGGATTTTAAAACCGGGGAGCCCGGTTGTCACGGTTCCGGACCAGCCGGCGGAAGCGCTGGCGGTGATCAGACAAACAGCGCTGGAACGAAGCTGCCCGCTAACGGTTCCCCCCATGCCGGAGCCGGTGGCGGCCGACATAATGGGGACGCGCTTCCTGTGGCAGGGGAGGGAATACTTCCTCCCGCTTCCCGGCCAGCATCAAATGCAAAATATGGCGGCTGTGCTGGCGACAGTGGATGTGCTGCGGGAAAAAGGGCTGGCGGTTTCCCGCGAAGCTGTGCGCCGGGGACTGTCGGAGGTTTGGCTCCCCGGACGGTGCGAGGTGCTTTCGAAAGAGCCGCTGGTTTTGTTGGATGGCGGCCATAATCCGGCAGGGGCAAAGGCTTTGACCGAAAGCCTGCCGCCGGCGCTGAAGGGATCGTTTACGGCTGTGTTGGGCATGCTAGCCGATAAGGATGTGGATGGCTGCCTATCTTATATTGGGCCTTGGTGTAAAAAAATCATTACCGTTCCGGTTCCCAATCCCAGAAGTATGGAGTCTTCGGCGCTGGCGGCGCTGGCGGGGAAGTATTGCTCTGCGGTTACAGCGGAGTCTTCTCTTGACAAAGCGCTGCAAACGGCTCTTTTCTGCGGCGGGCCGGCCCTTTTATGCGGTTCTCTCTATTTATGCGGGGCTCTTCGCCCAAAAGCGGTACAAATCCTGCAAAACCGCCAAACAAATCCATAAATCCCGCGACAGGCTTTTCGCGCAAACCGGGTAAAAAACCTCTATCATTAGATAGAGGTTTTTTGTTTTGCAAAAAATCGCTGCAAAGCAAAGCCGTTCCGGCAGGCCTATCAAACAAAAACGGCGCTGGAGCGGATGCCATGTCAGTAGAAACAGCCGTCCGGGATACCCTGGGTATGGCTGTTTGCGGACAAGCCCCATAGAAAGGATGTGCAATATGTCTGTCAGAATCGAGTGCTCCGGCGAAGCGGTCACCGCTTACCTTGACGGAGAGATCGACCACCACACAGCAAAAGGAATCCGGGAGGAAATTGACGCTGCGGTCAACACCAACCTGCCGACCTTGCTGATTTTGGATTTTCGGGATGTAACCTTTATGGATTCCTCAGGAATCGGCCTGGTCATGGGCCGGTATAAACTGCTTTCCCCCCGGGGCGGAGAGCTTCATATCACCAACACTTCCCCGCAGATTTTCAAGGTCATGAAGCTGGCTGGGCTTAATCGCCTGGCGGTGATCGACAAAGGAGGCAGGCGCGTTGAAATCAAAAAATGAATTTAAAATGACTCTGGATGGACGTTCCTCCAACGAAAGCTTTGCCCGTGTAGCGGTGGCGGCCTTTGTGTCCCAATTGGATCCCACCATCGAAGAGCTTAGCGATATCAAGACGGCGGTTTCAGAAGCGGTAACTAACTGTATTGTCCATGCATATAAAGAAAAAATCGGGCCGATTTTTATCACCGTCAAGCTGTTTGGGGAAGGCTTAGTGCGGATCAAGATCCGTGATAAGGGCTGTGGAATTCCTGATGTGAAAAAGGCTATGGAGCCGCTCTATACCACCGCCGGGGGAGAACGGGCGGGACTGGGCTTTGCGGTTATGGAAAGCTTTATGGATAAAATCCACGTTCATTCCACGGTTGGAAAGGGGACCACCGTTTCCTTCCGTAAACAGCTTTCCCTACGAAGCGCCGATGATTGAGCGGGATCGTTTCATTACCGACAATTTAAAGCTAGTACATAGCTGCTGCCATCGGTTCACCGGCCGGGGAATTGAATACGAAGAGCTTTATTCGGCTGGCTGCGAGGGCCTCATCAAAGCCGCGGATCATTTTGACCCATCCCGGGGCTTTGCTTTTTCAACCTATGCCGTTCCGGTGATTTTGGGTGAAATCAAGCGCCTGTTCCGGGAAGGTGGATCGGTCAAAGTGGGGAGAAGCTTAAAGGAACTGTCCCTCAAGGCCTCCCGCGCGGCGGACGAGCTGACAAAATCACTGGGCCGGGAGCCGGCGGTATCTGAGGTAGCGGCGGCTCTGGGCGTTTCCTGCGAGGAAGCGACAGAGGCTTTGTGCGCCGCGCAGCCGGCACTCTCCCTGACATTTGAGACGGAAGACGGAGTAGAGGAGCTGCAGCTTTCCTCGCCGGGGGTGGAAGAAGAGGTTGCCGACGCCCTCGCCCTGCGGCAGGTGCTGGACCGGCTCCCCGAGCGGGATGGCCGGCTCATTACGCTGCGATTTTTTATGGAGCAGTCGCAAGCCGAGACCGCCCGGCAGCTAGGAATGACCCAGGTTCAGGTTTCCCGAAGGGAACGAGCTATTTTACAAGAGCTACGAAAAAAATTGGTTACGTGAGAACGGAAGCCATGTGTAAATTCTGATGGAACGTGGGCTGAAAAGCGTAAAAAAGGGACATCCTGTGCGGAACATTTCCGCAACAGGCTGTCCCTTTTATTCAGGTTGGATACAAACGCATAGAACTCAAAGAAGGGGACGATGCATGTTCGGAATGGGCTTTCCCGCTGTATTTTGGCTGGGATGCCGCACGAGAAATATCCTTGCCGTCATGATAGCAGCCGTCTTTTGGTATGACGCTTCTTTTTTGAGTAAAGAATCACCTTCTTTTTCCCTTGTAAAATTTGGGTTTGTATGTTAAAATATCCCCAGATATTGTGGATTTTAAAAAGAATAGGAGCCGAAAAGCATGAAAGTTGCCGTCATCATGGGTTCGAAAAGCGACCTAAAAGCTGTTGCCCCCGCTATTCAGCGGCTGAAAGAATGGGAGATTCCCTTTGAAGCACATGTGCTTTCAGCCCACCGTACGCCGCATGCCGCCGCAGAATTTTCCGCCAAGGCAAAGGAAAACGGGTTTGGCGTCATCATTGCGGCGGCAGGGAAAGCAGCCCACTTAGGCGGCGTTCTCGCGGCGCACACGACACTGCCTGTCATCGGTATTCCTGTGAAGTCTTCCACGTTAGACGGGCTGGATGCGCTGCTGGCTACTGTGCAGATGCCTTCCGGAATCCCAGTCGCCACTGTGGCGATTGACGGCGCTGCAAACGCGGCGATTTTAGCGGCGCAGATGCTGGCGCTCAGCGATACCCGTTTGGCGGACAAGCTGGCGGCCTTTAAGCGGAAAATGAACGATGATATTTTGGCGGCCGACGCGGTTTTGCAGCAGGAGATCGCGGGGATTTGACAAAAGCGGGAGGGAATGGCATGTTTGATATGATCCATGAGGAATGCGGCTTGTTCGGCGTTTACAGTAATACCTCCGCCAATGTTGCGGCGGACGCGTACCTGGCGTTATTTGCCTTACAGCACCGGGGACAGGAAAGCTGCGGCATTGCCGTCAACGACGGCGGCGTGATCCGGTATCGGAAGGATTTGGGGCTGGTGCCCGAGGTGTTCAATTCCGAAGCCCTGGAAAAGCTGGGAAAAGGCAATATCGCGGTGGGCCACGTGCGCGCTTCGGACAGTGAAAAACCCGAACGGGCCAACGCCCAGCCGCTGGTCATGCGGTATGTGAAGGGGACGCTGGCCATCGGTCACAACGGAAGCCTGGTGAATGTTTCCAAGATAAAAAATGAGCTGGAGCAGGGCGGCGCGATTTTCCAAACCTCCTGCGACGCGGAGCTGATCGCTTACCTCATTGCCCGGGAGCGGCTCACCGCCGGATCGGTGGAACAGGCGGTGGTGCGGGCGATGAAAAAGCTGGAGGGGGCGTATTCCATCGTTCTCATGTCTCCCCGCAAGCTGCTGGCGGCCCGGGATCCCATGGGGTTCCGCCCCCTGTGTATCGGCGAATTGAACGGACAGACCATTTTTGCCTCTGAAAGCTGCGCGCTGGATACTTTAGGGGCGAAATTTGTTCGGGATGTGCGCCCGGGCGAGGTAGTGGTTGTGGATGAAAACGGCCTGCGTTCTTTCACAGACCATTGCCGTCCCAAGTCCGCTATGTGCATTTTTGAGCATGTTTATTTTGCTCGGCCCGACTCGGTGATTCACGGGACAAGCGTCCACATTGCCCGCCAGCGGGCGGGGCGCAGCCTTGCAAAGGAGCATCCGGTGGAAGCTGATCTAGTCATGGGCGTTCCCGACAGCGGCTTAGACGCAGCTTTGGGATATGCAATGGAATCGGGAATCCCCTATGGAATTGGATTTATTAAAAACCGTTATATCGGGCGGACGTTCATTCAAGACAGCCAGAAGCTGCGGGAGCGTTCTGTACATATCAAGCTGAATCCTGTTTCGGCGGCGGTCAAGGGAAAACGAGTGGTATTGGTAGACGACTCTATTGTCCGCGGCACCACCAGCGCTCATATCGTTGAGCTGCTGCGCGGCGCCGGCGCTAAGGAAGTGCATATGCGGATTTCCTCGCCGCCGTTTCTGAACCCCTGCTATTTCGGAACGGATATTGACTCCCGGAAGCATTTGATTGCCTGCCGGATGAGCAATGAGGAGATCCGCAGGCAGATCGGCGCGGACAGCTTGGGCTATTTATCCCTGGCCGGCCTGCGTGAAATGGTTCATGATTCCGACTGCGGCTTTTGCGACGCTTGCTTTACCGGCGATTATCCCGTAGATGTACCACAGGAGAAAAAAACGGACAAGGTTGACCAAAAAATTAGCCAGCAAAGGGGATAAAACGAAATGGAGAGTTTTTCTGAGAGCTATAAAAGCGCCGGGGTGGACGTAACCGCCGGATATAAAGCAGTGGAATTGATGAAATCCCATGTGCGCCGCACGCGAATTCCGGGCGTGATGTCTGATATCGGCGGGTTCGGGGGATTGTTTGAGCTGGATACCAAGGCCATGGTCAAGCCTACCTTGGTTTCCGGTACCGACGGAGTGGGAACCAAGCTGAAAATTGCTTTTTTGATGGACAAGCACGATACCGTGGGGATTGACTGCGTCGCCATGTGCGCGAACGACGTGGCCTGTGCGGGTGCAAAGCCCTTGTTTTTTTTGGACTATATCGCGGTGGGGAAGAACGTTCCCGAGCGGGTGGCGGCCATTGTTTCCGGTATAGCGGAGGGCTGCGTGCAGGCTGGATGCGCCCTCATTGGCGGGGAGACTGCCGAAATGCCGGGCTTTTATCCCGTTTCGGAATATGACGTCGCAGGCTTCTGCGTCGGGATTGCCGACCGGCATCAGATTATTGACGGAAGCCGTGTCAAGGCGGGAGACGCGATCCTTGGCATCGCTTCCTCAGGCGTGCACTCCAATGGATTTTCTCTGGTGCGCAAGGTGTTTAATATTCGGGAGGAAAATATTGGGCTGTATGTGGATGAGCTTGGTAAAACGCTGGGAGAGGAGCTGCTGACGCCCACAAGGATTTATGTTAAGCCTCTTCTCCGGTTGATTGAAAAGTTTGATATTCGCGCCGTGTCCCATATTACCGGCGGCGGGTTTTACGAAAATATTCCCCGCATGCTGAACGATTCTCACAAAGCGGTGATTCGAAAGGACAGCTTTCCGGTTCCGCCGATTTTCCATGTGATCCAGACAACTGGCTCTATTCCGGAACGGGATATGTTCAACACCTTTAACATGGGGATTGGATTGGCGGTAGTCCTCCCGGCGGATGACGCAAAAGAGGCGGCAGCTTTCCTGCGGGATCTGGGTGAAAAGGCTTATATCATCGGTGAAATTGCCGACGGCGAAAAGGGAGTCGAGCTATGCTGAACATTGCGGTTCTGGTATCCGGCGGCGGAACCAACTTGCAGGCGCTGATCGACGCGGAGCGAAGGGGAGACATTCCCGGCGGCAGGCTTACCCGCGTCATTGCCAGCAAGCCGGGGGTTTACGCGCTGGAGCGGGCGAAAAACGCAGGGATTGAAGGCGTTGTTGTCTGCCGGAAGGATTTTGCATCCTCGGATTTGTTTGACGAAGCCCTTTGCGCCGCTCTGGATGACTGCCGGGCCGATTTAGTGGTTTTAGCCGGATTCCTCAGCATTTTGGGGCCGAAGCTGCTAACATCATATAAAGGCCGGATGATCAATGTGCATCCCAGCCTGATCCCCTCTTTCTGTGGAAAGGGATTTTATGGACTGAAGGTGCATGAGGCGGCGCTGAAGTATGGCGTTAAGGTCACTGGGGCGACGGTGCATTTTGTCAACGAGGTGTGCGACGGGGGAAAAATTATTTTGCAAAAGGCGGTGCCCGTGCTGGAAGGGGACACGCCGGAAACCTTACAAAAGCGTGTTATGGAACAGGCTGAATGGGAACTTCTTCCCAAGGCTGTCGCTATGTTTTGCCGGGGAGAAGTCCGGGACGAAAGGAGTTAATGGCATGAACGCATATTCATTGCGGGAGCGTTTGGGAAACAACGAATATCCCGGACGGGGGATTATTTTGGGGCTGTCTGGAAGCCGAGCGGTTATGGCGTATTTTACCATGGGCCGCAGCGAAAACAGCCGCAACCGCGTATTTGTAAAGGAGGGGGAAGGAATTCGCAATAAAGCGTTCGATCCTTCCAAGCTGACGGATCCTTCGCTGGTGATTTACGCGCCGGTTCGGGTGCTGGGAAACGCCACGATTGTCACCAATGGGGACCAGACGGACACGGTGTTCGAGTCCCTACAGGCAGGAAAAACGTTTGAAGAAGCCCTGCGCACGCGGACGTTTGAGCCCGATCCCCCCAATTATACCCCCCGAATTTCGGGAATTGTGGAAGCGCGGGATGGAAAAATGGTCTACAAGCTTTCTATTTTAAAGAGTATGGATCACAATCCTGCCTCGGTTCAGCGGTTCTTTTTTGAATATGCGGAGCCGGTCGACGGGATTGGCCATATGATTCATACGTATGAAGGGAACGGCGACCCGCTCCCCACCTTTCGGGGAGAACCGGTCCCGGTAGCGCTTTCGGGGGATATTGATCCCTTTACCGATTTGCTGTGGAGCAGCTTGCATCACGAAAATAAGGTCTCTTTGTTTGTGCGGTATTTAAACCTGCAAACGGGAGAGACAGAAGACCGCATTCGCAATAAGCTGGAAGAATAATAAGACAAGGCCGCGGCCGGAAATGGCGGCGGCCCTGTGGTTTTACTGGAAAGGAAGGATAAGACCATGAAGGAACTGGAATTGAAGTACGGCTGCAATCCCAACCAAAAACCGGCAAAGATCATGATGCAGAACGGGGAACTTCCCATCACCGTTTTAAACGGCCGCCCAGGTTATATTAATTTTATGGACGCGCTGAACGGCTGGCAACTGGTCAAGGAACTAAAAGCGGCAACGGGCCTGCCTGCCGCCGCTTCTTTTAAGCATGTCAGTCCCGCTGGCGCTGCGGTTGGCCTTCCGCTTACGGAGATTTTGAAAAAGATTTATTATGTGGAGGGTGATTTGTCGCCTTTGGCCTGCGCGTATGCCCGGGCGCGCGGCGCTGATCGCATGTCCAGCTATGGGGATTTTATCTCCCTTTCGGACGAATGCGATTTGGACACGGCAATGCTGATTAAACCGGAGGTGTCTGATGGGATTATCGCGCCCGGGTATACGGCACAGGCATTGGAGGTTTTAAAAAGCAAACGGAAAGGCTCTTACAACATTATTCAGATCGACCCGGATTATGTGCCGGCCCCTGTGGAGCACAAGGATGTGTTTGGAGTCACCTTTGAGCAGGGGCGCAACAATATCACGTTGGATGAAAGCTGCCTTTCCAATATTGTCACACAAAATAAGGATCTGCCCGCTGAGGCGAAGCGGGACCTGTTGATCGCGCTGATTACGCTGAAATACACCCAGTCCAATTCGGTGTGTTACGCGAAAGGCGGTCAGGTGATTGGCGTTGGCGCCGGGCAGCAGAGCCGGATCCACTGTACCCGGCTGGCGGGCAACAAGGCGGATATTTGGCATCTGCGCCAGCATCCGAAGGTGCTTGCACTGCCTTTTAAAGAGGAGATTCGCCGCCCCGACCGGGATAATACCATTGATGTGTATATTTCCGAGGAATTTATGGACGTTCTGACCGATGGGGAATGGCAGAAGTGGTTCACCCAGTGTCCCGAGCCGCTGACCAAGGAGGAGCAGAAGGCATATTTGGGTCAGATCAGCGGGGTTTCTCTTGGCTCCGACGCGTTTTTTCCTTTTGGAGACAATATAGAACGCGCTCACAAGAGCGGCGTTTCCTATATTGTCCAGCCGGGCGGCTCTATCCGAGATGACAATGTAATTGAAACCTGCGATAAATATGGGATTGTCATGGCGTGCAACGGCATCCGCCTGTTCCATCATTGACCGGGAGCAGCATATGGCCGCCCGCCCGAAAATCGGCCCGGTTTTAAAGAGCGAATTGGGGCTGCTTTTCAAACACGGCAAAAGCATCCCAGCGAGTGGGAAAGGATGATCACAAACATGAAACAGTATAAAGTATTGATGGTGGGATCCGGCGGCAGGGAACACGCGCTGATCCGCAAACTGAAGGAGAGTCCCCTTGTCTCCTCGGTCATTTGCGCTCCCGGCAACGGCGGTATTGCCTGCGACGCAGTCTGTTTTCCTGTGAACGCTATGGATCTTGACGGTATGGTTGCCTTGGCCAAAGAGCAAGCCGTCGACTTTGTCGTGGTTGCGCCGGATGATCCGTTGGCCGCGGGTATGGTCGACCGACTGGAAGGGGAGGGAATTCCCGCTTTCGGGCCCACGGCTGCGGCAGCCCGGCTGGAGTCCAGCAAGGTGTTTTCCAAAAACCTAATGAAACAACACGGGATTCCCACCGCAGGGTATGAGGTGTTCAGCGACGCGGACGCGGCGTTTGCCTATATTGAGCGGCAAAACCAGTATCCCGTGGTGGTGAAAGCCGATGGCCTGGCGCTGGGAAAGGGCGTTATCATCGCGCAAAATAGGGAAGAGGCCAAAGCCGCCCTCGACACGATCATGCGGGACAAAAAGTTTGGCGCGTCGGGCAACCAGGTGGTAATCGAGGAATTCATTTCCGGCCCGGAGGTGTCGGTTTTGACTTTTTGCGACGGCAAAACGGTGGTTCCTATGGTTTCCTCTATGGATCACAAGCGGGTGTTCGACGGCAATAAAGGCCCCAATACCGGCGGTATGGGCACGATTAGCCCTAACCCCCATTATACGAAAGAACTGGCAAAAACGTGCCAGGAAACAATTTTTGAACCAACGGTCAAAGCGATCGCGGGAGAGGGCTGTCCTTTTAAGGGCTGCCTGTATTTTGGACTGATGCTGACGAAGGACGGGCCGAGGGTGATCGAGTTCAACGCCCGGTTTGGCGACCCGGAGACGCAGGTGGTGCTGCCTCGGCTTCGGTCTGATTTAATGAAAATCATGCTGGCCTGCCGGGAAGGAACGCTGAACGCATTGGATATTCAGTGGGACGACGGCGCGGCGGCTTGCGTGGTCATGGCTTCCCCCGGCTACCCTGATGCATATCCCAAAGGCCTGCCGATTACAGGCTTGGATCAAAACGGTCAAGTGGAGGGCGCGATTGTTTATCATGCCGGAACGGCGATGAAAGACGGTGCGCTAGTTACCAATGGGGGCCGGGTTCTTGGGATTACCGCAACGGGAGGCGCTTTGCAGGAGGCGCTGCGTGCTGCCTACGACGCGGTGGAAAGGATTCATTTTGAAGGCGCTCACTACCGAAGGGATATCGGGACGTGGTAAAAAAAGCATTGCCCCGGCCGCCGGAGCTGCCGGCTGTGCTGGAAGAGCAGGACATCGGGCAGGCGGCTTTGTCCGCTGCCCGGGAAGAACGGGATGCGGAAGGGCTTTACCTCACAGGCCGCCTGGCTTCGGGCGGGAAACTGGAAAAGCTGGAATGGCGGGGCTGCCGGTTTGAGGATTGCTTTTTTGGGCCGGCGGATTTGCAGAAAAACAGCTTTGTGGACTGCCGGTTTGACCGGTGCGATTTTTCCAACTGCCGGATTCGCGGCGGCGCGTTTCAGCGGTGCGTATGGAGTCAATGCAAAGGGCTGGGAGTGGATTTTTCTCAAGGGGTTTTGCAGAACGCTTTCTTTGAGGATTGCGCGTTCCGATATGCCCTTTTCCCACAGGCTGTGATGAAGCGCGTTTCGTTCTCGCGGTCTGATTTTTCCGGCGGTTCCTTTGGCGGATGTCAGGTGGAGGGCGTTTTCTTCGATCAATGCAATCTGTGCGAATGTGATTTTTTCCACACTCCACTGGACGGAATGGATTTTACGACTTCCCAAATCAGTGGAATTCTTCTTTCCGGCAGTGAATTAAAGGGCGCGGTGGTGACGCCTCTTCAGGCGGCGGAGCTTGCTTCTTTGCTGGGTCTGATTGTCCGGCTTCCCGAAGAGGACGACGGATGATTTTGCGGTTGCAAATGGGGAATAATATTGGTATAATAGCAAATGGTTGAAGCCTTGGCCATTTAGATTGAAAGGCAGGTGGGCGTCAGTGAGTTCAGATTCATCCAAACCGCGAGGTAGAAGCGAAAAACAGGGAATACGCTGCGCCCGCGGCGCGGTGCATCCCTCCTGAGAAGGGAGAATGTGCATGATTGCCTATTACAAGACAGTAAATGGGCGGATTGAACCTGTGCCCCAGCGGGAAGACGGATGCTGGGTGAACGTGATTGCGCCCGATGAGGATGAGTTCAATGCGTTGATTCATGTTTACGGCGTTGAACCCGAATTTCTCCGCGCAGCGTTGGACGAGGAGGAATCCGCCCACGTGGACAATGAAGGCGGGCAGACGCTGGTGGTCATTGACGTGCCCTGTGTGGAAAAGCAGGAAGAAAATATTCTATATTTCACCATGCCAATGGGCATTATCATCACCGAGCGGGATTTGATTACCGTGTCCTTGCGGGAGAATCCAGTGCTGATGGAGTTTTCCGGGGGATTGGTGAAAAATGTCCACACCGGGCGGAAAACCCAATTTGTGCTATATATGATGCTTCGCATGGCCAGCAGGTACCTTCAGTATTTAAAGCAAATAGACAAGCATACCAATTATTTGGAAAGCCTGCTGCGGAAATCAATGAAAAACAAAGAGTTGATTCAGCTTTTGGATTTGCAGAAATCCTTGGTCTATTTTCAAACCTCCCTGAAATCCGACGAGGTAACAATGGAAAAGATCCTTCGCGGCCGGTATCTCAAGCTGTACGATGAGGATCAGGAACTTTTGGAGGATGTGCTGATCGAGATTAAGCAGGCCATTGAAATGTCGAATATTTACCTGAGCATTTTGTCTGGAACGATGGACGCCTTTGCTTCGGTCATTTCCAATAATTTAAATATTGTGATGAAGGTGCTGACCTCTATTACCATTGTGATGGCCATTCCTACAATGATTTTTAGCTATTATGGAATGAATATCGGAGACGGACGAAATCTTTTGCCCCTTTCCGGTTCGATTCTTTATCCGCTGATCATCGCGGTGGTACTGACCGGCGTGGTAGGAATTATTTTGTATAAAAAGAAAATGTTTTAATAGGAGGGCGGGAAAATGTCCGCTTTTGCCAGCTTTCATAAATCCTTTTTCGGCGGTTTTCGGGAATCGGACGTGATCCGATATCTAGACGGCATGATGAAGGAGCACCAAAAAGAAACCGCTCGGCTCAAAGAGCGGCTGGAAAAAGCGGAGGAGGAACTTCGTACCCGTACCGGGCAATTATCCGCTGTCTGCGAGGAGGTTGAGCGCCTTAAAAGGGAACCCAAAATCGTGGAAACGATCAAGGAAGTAGCCGTTCCTCCTGCTGGAATGGAGGAGGAACTCGCACAACTGCGGCAGCAAAACAAAACGCTTTCCGATCTGGCGGCAGCCCGCGACCAGAAAATTGCCGATTTGCAATCCGCATTGAACGATATCCGGCAGAAGTGCAGCGACGCTTCTGAGCTATCCGCCGCGTTGGGGCAGGTTTTGTCCCAATGCCGGGAGCTTACTGCTCCGGAGGTGGCGCAGCCGTGACGGAATGGGAGATACATACCGCCGAACTTCGAGAGAAGGCGCCGTTGCTGCACGCGGGCGACCGGGTGCTTTTATCCGGGACGGTGTACACCGCGCGGGACGCTGCCCATAAGCGGATTTTTGTCCTTTTAGAAGAGGGAAAGCCTTTACCCTTTTCGCTGCAAAACGCCGTGATTTACTATGCGGGGCCGACGCCTGCGCCGGAAGGTCTTCCAATCGGTTCCTGCGGGCCGACGACTTCCGCCCGTATGGATCCGTATGCGCCTCGGATGCTGGATCTCGGTCTTTGCGGCATGGTGGGGAAAGGGGAGCGATCCCCAGCGGTTTGTGAAGCGATTGCCCGGAATGGCTCGGTTTATTTTTGTGCCATTGGCGGCGCGGGCGCTTTAGCCGCCCGGTGTATTCGGTCCTGCCGGGTGATCGCGTTTGACGATTTGGGATGCGAATCGGTGAAGGAATTGAAATTTGACCGGTTTCCGGTAATTACCGCTATCGATTGCAGCGGCGGAAATCTGTTCCGGCGTTAAGTATGGCTTCGCGGCAATTGACGCGGGGCCTGTTTGCGTCCATTGCAATAAAGAACCAGTGCTGCCCTGCGGCCTTTTACGCACAACCCGAATAGTGAGGCAGGGCAAAGGGTTTATCAATCAATGAAATGCCGGATTGCTCATTATTTTGAATTTGAAACAGAGAAGGAATTAGCATGGAAAGAAGAGAAATTAAACTGTCTCCGCCGGATATTTCGGAAGCGGAAATCAACGCCGTTGTGGAGGTGCTTCGCTCCGGATGGATCACGACAGGCCCTGTAACCAAGCGGTTTGAACGGGAAATTGCCGCGTTTTGCGGAACACAAAGGGCGGTTTGCCTTAACTCTGCCACGGCCGCGCTGGAATTGACGCTGCGAATTCTTGGCGTCGGCCCTGGAGACGAGGTGATCACCTCCGCCTATACCTATACCGCCTCCGCCTCAATCATTGACCATATCGGTGCGAGGATCGTGCTGGTGGACACAGCGCGGGACAGCTATGAGATGGACTATGATCAGCTGGAATCGGCTATCACAGAGCGCACCAAGGCCGTGATTCCGGTGGACATTGCCGGGGTTATGTGCGATTATGACCGAGTGCGTTCTATTGTGGAGGGAAAAAGCAGCTTATTCCGGCCGTCAAACCAGATACAGGAGGCTTTGGGAAGGATTGCTATTGTAGCGGATGCGGCCCATTCCATCGGCGCGGTGCGCCATGGTGTTAAGAGCGGCGGAGCAGCGGATTTCACCTGTTTTTCCTTTCACGCGATTAAAAATGTCACCACTGCCGAGGGCGGCGCGGTCACCTGGCGCCCGATTTCCGGCGTGTCTGACGATGATCTGTACCGCCAATATATGTTGTATTCCCTTCATGGGCAGAATAAGGATGCGTTGGCAAAGTCCAAGCTAGGCGGCTGGGAAATCGACATTCAATGCTTGGGTTTTAAATTTAATATGACTGACATTGCCGCCGCCATTGGCTCGGAGCAATTAAAGCGGTACCCAGCGCTGCTGGAACGGAGGAAAGAAATCACAGAGTTGTATAACGAAGGCTTGCGCGGCCTGCCCTGTCAGCCGATTCAGCATCTTGGACAGGACTTTTCCTCCAGTATGCACCTATACCTGGTTCGAGTGGACGGGATCGACGAGGCGGCGCGGGATGCTATTTTTCACAGAATGGCACAGGCGGGGATCGCCACAGTGGTGCATTACAAACCCCTGCCGATGATGACGGCTTACAAAAACAAGGGATTTTCTATTTCCGATTATCCAAACGCCTTTGCCCAGTACCAAAACGAGATTTCCCTGCCGCTTCACACATTGCTTTCTAACGACGATGTTTCCTATGTAATCAGCCATTTTAAGAAGTGCTTGCAGGCGCAGGGCTGATTCAGGATTTTCCTAAAATTGTATGGTGCATCCCCCGAGTGCAGTGATTAGCCTGCATTGGGGGATGTTTCTATGTCAATGATCTGTTTGCATTGAGCTGGTTTTGAAGAAAGAAATGACTTGCAAAAGTACGCCTTGTGGTATATTATTTTTTATGTTAGCCGCTTTTTGCGTTTTACCTGCATGTACGGGAATCAATGCGCTCGTTATACAATATGAGGACGGGGAACAATGTGAAAAAAGACTTGCTGGTGTTGCTGGCGGTGGTGCTGCTGGCTGTGTTTGTTATTCGGGGAACAGAGATTCAGTCGGTAGACGAGTATTATTTGACCCATATCGACGATATCAGCGAGGACAGCGAAACTGTGTTTTTAAGCATCCGCTGCGATACCATTCTTGAAAATTGGGATGCCTTGGATTCGGCTCTGCGTTCGGAACAATACGTTCCCAAGGACGGCGTGATTCTGCAAAAAACGGAATACGTACTTCGGCCGGGGGACTCGGTGTTTGATCTTTTATCCAGGGCCACCCGGCATCATAAAATCCAGATGGAGTACCAAGGCGTCAGGGACAATGGGTACGGCAGCGCCTACATTCGGGGGATTCATTATCTTTATGAATTTTCTTGCGGCCCTTTGTCCGGGTGGCTGTACACAGTCAACGGCGCGTTCCCGGGCTATGGCTGCTCTAAGTATTTCCCCAAGGATGGGGACGTGATTGAGTGGAAGTACACCTGTGACCTGGGCCGAGATGTGGGAAACGATTCCGGCTCCGGGTTACAGGGTCGGTGATTTTTGGCATGCAGTTAGATGGGAGGAAATATGAAGGCCTTTGGAGCATTACACCCCCTTGTGTTATTTTGTTATTTTATTGCCGTTTTGTTTCTTTCTGCGTTTACGAGCCATCCGGTACTGCTGGCATTGAGCCTATTGGGAGCCGTTTGTTTTTGGGCTACACTGGAACAGGGCGGGGGCTTTTGGCGCAGCATGGGGTACTATGCCGTGCTTTTTCTTTTAATCGCGGTCACAAATCCGTTGTTTTCCCACAATGGCGTTACGCCTCTTTTCTTTTTGAACGGAAATCCTGTGACGCTGGAGGCGATCCTGATGGGGATCGACATTGCAGCGCTGATGGTTTCCATTATTTTCTGGTGCAAATGCTACAGCCTGGTTATGACCAGCGATAAATTTTTGTATCTCTTTGGACGGATCGTTCCAAAGCTGTCGCTGGTGCTGAGCATGGCGCTGCGGTTTATTCCGTTGTTTCAAAATCAGGCCCAAAGGGTGGGAAGGGCGCAGAAAGCCATGGGACTTTACGCGGGCACAAGCTATGTGGACAAACTGCGGGGCGGTCTGCGGGTCTTTTCCGTTATGGTGACCTGGTCGCTGGAAAATGCGGTTGACACAGGGGATTCCATGCGGGCGCGGGGATACGGCTTGAAGGGCCGCACCAGTTTTTCACTTTTTCGGTTTACTCTGCGGGATGGCGTGTTTCTCGCTGGAACGGCGATTCTGTTTGCCGCTGTATTGGCCGGAATGAGGATGGGCTATTTGCACTTTACCTTTTACCCGGAGGTTGCTCCGGTGCAGACCGCCTTGGCCGCCATATGGTGTTACGTTTGCTATGGGCTGCTGGCCTTTCTGCCTTTTATTCTGGAAACGGAGGAAAACCTCAAATGGATCTATTCCGTATCGAAAATCTAAGCTTCCGGTATCCGGCGGCAGAAAAAAACGCCCTGTCGGAGATTTCTCTTTCGGTGGAAGGCGGCTCCTTTGTGGTTCTCTGCGGCCAGTCGGGTTGCGGCAAGACCACGCTTTTGAAAATGCTCAAACGGGAGCTTTCTCCGCATGGTTCGCGGTCGGGAGAAATTTTTTATAACGGCCTTTGTTTACAGGAACTCAGTGAGCGCAAAAGCGCCTGTGAAATTGGGTATGTTCTGCAAAACCCCGAATCCCAGACCGTAACAGACAAGGTTTGGCACGAGCTAGCCTTTGGATTGGAGAATATGGGCGCGCCCACTTCTGTGATTCGCCGCAGAGTCGGGGAGATGGCTAGCTTTTTCGGGATCCAGGACTGGTTCCGAAAAAACACCTCTGAGCTGTCAGGCGGCCAAAAGCAGCTTTTGAACCTGGCGTCTATCATGGTAATGCAGCCGAAGGTTCTAATACTAGACGAACCCACATCTCAGCTGGACCCCATTGCCGCCGCTGATTTCATTGCCACGCTGCAAAAGCTGAATAAGGATTTGGGTCTGACCATTTTGCTTGCGGAACACCGGTTGGAGGAGGTTTTCCCGATAGCCGACCGGGTACTGGTGATGGAAGAGGGCGGGATCGCAGCCTATGAGCCGCCCCGTTCTGTGGAACGGGCTTTGCGGGAGAAAAATCCTGCTCATCCGATGCTGAAAGCGCTGCCCAGCGCGGTACGGATCTTTTGCGGCGTTGATAGAATCGGCGACTGCCCGTTGACGGTCAAAGAAGGTCGTCGGTATTTGAGCGAGCATTGGAGTGAGAATCCTCCCTGTGTCCCTCCGGCTGCCTATATGCCTGGGGGGGAACCAGCTCTGGAGCTGAAGGAGGTCTGGTTCCGATACAGTCGGGATTTGCCGGATGTGCTGCGGGGCGTGACCTTTTCTGTCTGCAAAGGGGAGTCCTTTTGCATTTTAGGCGGCAACGGCACGGGCAAGACCACCATGCTGGACATTGCGGCCGGATTGCGGAAGGCATACCGGGGAAAGGTGCTGGTGGCGGGAAAACCGCTGAAGGAATATAGGGGCGGCGAATTATATCGCCATCATCTGGCGCTGCTGCCTCAAAACCCGCAAACCGTGTTCCTCAAGAAAACAGTGGAAGCGGATTTTGAGGAAATTTGCAAGGTGATGGAATACAGTGCGCAAGAGCGGGCGGATATGATCGAATCGGTCAGCGCCCGCTTGGGAATTGAGCCGCTGCAAAAACAGCATCCATACGATCTAAGCGGTGGAGAACAGCAAAAATGCGCCCTGGCGAAAATGCTGCTTTTACGTCCCCGAATCTTGCTGCTGGATGAGCCGACAAAGGGGATCGATGCGTTTGCCAAGCTGCAGTTGCTGGAGATCATCAGGGAGCTTAAAAAGGATGGAATAGCCATCGTCACCGTTACCCATGATGTGGAGTTCGCCTGCATGGCAGCCGACCGCTGCGCGCTGTTCTTTGATGGTGAGATCGTATCCGATGATGTGCCCCGCCGGTTTTTTGCGGAGAACAATTTTTATACTACCGCCGCCAACCGCATTGCCCGGCATCTGGATCCCTTTGCCGTGACGGTGGAGGATGTAGTGGCTTTTTGCCGAGGTGGGAAATGAAAAAGACGAAAAAGCTCCTTTCTTACGGTATATTGCTGGTTTTGGCGCCGGGCTTGGTATGGATTGGGCTGACGGTATTCAGGGATCGGAGCTACGCATATATCTCTCTGTTGGTGGCGCTTGCCGCCTGCGTCCCGTTTTTTCTGCGCTACGAGAAAAAAAGCACGGGACGGGAGTTGGTTTTGATTGCCGTAATGGTGGCGCTGTCCTCTTTAGGGCGGATCGTCTTTGTTTTTGTTCCTTTTTTCAAGCCGGTGACGGCGGTGGTAATCATTACCGCACTTTATCTTGGAGGAGAAGCGGGATTTTTGACCGGCGCTCTATCGGCAATCGTATCCAATTTGTTTTACGGGCAGGGGCCATGGACGCCCTTTCAGATGTTTACGTGGGGCATGATCGGACTGCTGGCGGGACTTTTTGCCAGATGGCTTCTAAAAAACCGGATACTGCTGTGCGTTTATGGGGCAATGTCCGGCGTTATATTTTCGGCCATCATGGATGTTTGGACCACAATGATGCGGGACGGTGCGTTCAGCTGGTCGTTCTACCTGGCGGCCCTGACCACTGCGCTGCCGGTGACATTGGTATATTTGGTTTCCAATGTGATATTTTTGTTGCTTTTGACAAGGCCTATGGGAGAAAAGCTGGAACGGGTTAAGGTGAAATACGGGCTAATGCAGGAATAAGATGTTTTTGAAATTGCATTTGGGTTTAAAAAAATTTGTGGCAATAATTTCATAATT
>CALWPT010000046.1 GCA_944383495.1 uncultured Clostridia bacterium
CTGGATAATCCATTGCCTTTTCAAGCGCTTTCAGGATTTTGTAAATACAACCAAAATTATCGTTCATATTGTTTCATCTCCGCGATCCATATATCGCATTTTTTAAGCTGCCTTTTTCATCATCTTCTATAATTTCAAATTTTCCACCCTCATATTTGCCAAATGCCGCTTGCGGGCGCGTTGGTGAATACAAATACCCAGGGAGGCAATCTGACAGCCAGTTGTCAAAGCCAACCGGATCATCATCTAAAATCCGCAATGCGCCTGTTGCTTCATCTACTTCGGTTACTTCATAGATCTTCCCATTAGTCAGCCCTGTCGCGCCAATATCCGGTCCTATATATTTTACTGTCATTTTCTTACCCTCACAACCTTTCCCTCGTTATCAGGGATTTCTCCGTCTCGTTCAAACCAGTGGACTTCATATTGATAATAACCGGCCTTCACCGTTCCAACCTTTTTCTGCCAATCACGCGGATCTCCACCATATAAATTATACAGCCTTCGCCAGTCTTTAACCTCCGTCGAAGTTTCTTTACCCGCAATAACGACAACATTGGATAGAGTGGCCCCTTTGGGGATAATTCCGCTTAAATTATGAAATTTAAAAGCTAGCGTTTCGCTTGTCTTCCTATTTTCTGCCGGTATTGACTTGGGCAAATCCGAATTCTTTTTTATTATACTATCTTCCTGCATCATTTTCAATATTTTTGCATCATGCACGGCCTTTCCGCTTTCCTGTTTTCCAAACCCGGGCACCTGCTCCCGGTCGGTCTGGCGTTTCAAGCCGGTCTGCTTCAAAAAATTCTTCTGCCGGTCCTGCCACTGCCGGATTTTGGCTGCGGCTTCCGTGGTATCCTGCCCGGCCGCTTCCATTGCGGCGTATTCCCGCTTCCACCGCCGGATCTGCCGCTCGATTCCCCGCTGCTGCTGGCTGGCTTCGTATTCCGTCAGCCTTTGGCCGTTGTAGGTGTACTTTTTGGCTTGCAGCTCCTCCAGTTCCCTGCGGGTATAGGCCGGTTCGCTGATTCCTTCAAAATACGGGAAAAAGCTATGCCGGCAGTTCCAGCCCCCCAACCCGGCGCCGGCGCCGTATCCGGTAGAACTTCGAAAATCCGGGTACTTCGGGTGCCTCCCGCTCCGGCTGAATATTTTCCCCTGCCACAGTGCATGAGAGGGTCGCGCCCCTTCGTGGGCTGTGGTTTCCACAAGGTCGCTTTCCAACTCCTCCGCCAGCGTATCTTGCAGGCGTAAAGAAGTTTGATTGACCCCCGTCAGCACCGCCCGGCGAACCGCCACGTCCATATGATCCACTCGCCCGGAAGCATAAGAGATAGAAGCCACCCCTTGGGAAGCCAAATCCTTGACGGCCGACCGAATCGCGGCGTTTGCGTCAAAGCCTCCGGTAATAATCTGCATATAGGCCCGATCTAGGGCCTGCTCAAATTGATGGGTGGCTGTGTTGGCCGTGGTGCGGGTCAGATTTTCAAACAGCCCGTTTGTGTTGGATAACCCCGCCCGCAAAACCTCCTGTAAGGCCGGAGAGGCGGACAGCGGCGTAGGAGACAATCCTGCGGCCCGGTAAATTTTATCGTCCCGCTCCAACGACTGCATTCCCGCTTGCTTCATGAGGGATTCCATCTCTTTTTGGGTTTGCCCTGTCAGCTCTGACAGCCGCCGCAGAATCGCAGCCTCCACCGCTCCCATTTCTTTCAGTTTTTCGTACTGCCATTGGGCGGCGGGAATAAAAAAATTATAGGTGCTGATCCTTCGGGCCATATCCGCTAAGATATCCGCCTCCGCCTGAGCGTATAGCTCCACAAGCGGATCCGGCAGGTCACCCAGTTGTTTGGGGGTCAGCATCAGCTCTCACCGCCGAAGCCCATGTACTCATTATCCGACCGTTCCGCTCCCGCCATGTTTTTAGCCGTCGCCTCGTCTTCCCCGTACCACTTCACCCGATATTCCCATTTTTGCATCAGTCCGTCCCGCACCTCCTGCTGATCCCGCAGGCGCTCCGATTCCTTGTCAATGATGTAGCTATCCTCAAAATTGACCTTCACCAATGTATCAGGATCGACCGGTTCCCCACAAATATTTTTCCCGATCCACAAAATGGAACGAACCAGACTTTTAATATATGTCTCCACAGCGATATAATGCTTGGCCGCATTTTGAATCAGCTCCTGCTTGTCGCCGTTATACTGGGTGGCGGTGACGATTGAGCCGGCATTGAACTGGTAATGCTTGGTACCGAATCCGCATTTAAAGGAGAGATAATCCAGTTGAGCCTGTAAGCCATCCGTATTTTCCTGCACGCGGATCGCGGGATTAAATTCATGAATCAGTGTGTTGTCATCGGCGGTTAATAATTCGTCACCCACAACAGTGAATAATTGCTGCGCCACGTCGTCGGGGGTGATGGTATTGCCGTCCTGATCCGTTTTGGTCAAGGATTTGTTATAGAAAACCTTTTTCCCGCCCAGCTTAAAATCCCGGCAGAAATTATTAAATGCCAAGTCAACGCCCATCAAATTATCAATTGCATTGGCGAATACCGACACGCCCATCGCCGCAAAAGGGTCTACATTATTCACAATGTTCGGCCGCAAGATGCTGAACCAGGGGATATCTGAACCTGTATGCACCACCGGCGCAATCCCAGGCGGAAGGGTTTGCTCTTCCAAAGCACCATTTTCGATTTTGAAATACCGATTGGTGATGGTATATTCCTTTCCCTCTAGAATGTGCGTTTCCAGATAAATGTACTTTTCACCATTTTCCAATACCTCGGATGCGAAAGCCGCATCAATGATTTGGCCCTTGCGAATCGTAATGGGAATGATGTGCAGCGCGGGCAAAAAATCCAATTCGATGCAGCCTTCCCCCGGCTGCACTCTTCCTTCCGACACTTTCATACCCTGCACCCGCAAAACTGTCGCGCCCGTCCCGGATGCAAAGGTCGTTTCGATAAATTCGTTGCCGCGCTGCCAGAACTGGTTTTCGCCCAAAATCCCGCCCGTTCCATCGTCTCCCTGAAGGTATTGGCTTGACGTCTTATCATCTATTGTGATGGTCGTTTTGTCGTTGAGCAAAATTGCCGCCCAATCCTCGCATACCTTTTTTGCCATCTTCATGGTGTAGAGCTTTCTGTGGATCCGTTTGCCGTCAACGCCTAGCTCTGTGAAGGAATGAAACGGTTTATAAAATCCGGCCCACCAGTCCAGCCACATTTGCACATGCTTATAATAGGCGCTGGAGATATTGATGCCGCGCTCTTGATTAATAAAATCGATCACCGCTGAAATATTCAAAAAAATATCACCTCTCGGGGAGCAGTCGCTTCATAAAACGCTCCCAGCTATATTCAAATGCGTCCAAAATATCAATGTCGCTGCTGAAATTATCCAGCCGCTTGTCCACGCCTTTTTCGGCCGCCGCTTGATCCCACACAGCCCCACGCAAACCATTTACCACCAACTCACATCCGGATAAAATATACAGCCGGCCGGTATTGAGCAGGGTGTTGGTACAATAAATCCGCTGGACAATTTCATTTTTTGCACTGTCGGCAAACTGGATTCCAAGTCCCGCGGCGCCGGAAGCCTTCCGCAAGCTATTAATCAGATACTGTGCCTCGCTGTCCGCAAAGCAATATTTGATGTACAGACTGGGAAAATCCTTTTTTAGCCGCTGAACAAAGCCAACAAATTCCCGGTTGACCGTTTCCGGATAGATTTCCCCCTTGCGGCCGGGAATGTGATGATCCGCCAACACCAACACATCAGAAAAGTCGTGAGAAATACCGGTCGCCACAAACGTCGTCAGCGATCGGTTGCCGCCAAAATCCACGCCGATGGATACGAATTGGATCTTTTGCAACCATTCCTTGCGGATTTCCTTCGTCAACTGCTCCCAGTCAATTGTGAATCGGTCGGGTTGATCCGCGAACTGCTGGTAAATCAGCCCCTCGGCAACACACCGCATTCCTAGAATATCCCGGCGGTACCAAATGCTTTGGGGATCGTATTGACTGATGATTTCCTGCATTCTATTCGGGGTGATTGCGGCATTATCCCGGATTGTGAAGTGCTCATAATTGAATCCGCCTATAAATTCTCCGGCCTTTTCCTGCTGCGCATATCGGTCTATGTAATCGGCATATATCGCCGCATTAG
>CALWPT010000047.1 GCA_944383495.1 uncultured Clostridia bacterium
GATGGTGTTGGTCCCGTCGATGGTCAGTTCCGGCAGGCCCTGATAGTTCCGCAGCTTTTCCGCCAGGTCCAGGACGGTCTGGCTGCCGATGTTGGTCACCAGGTAATCGTTTATGGCATCCATGACCCGAACGACTTCCTCGTTGCTTAGAGTCAGCAGCTGAGACTTCATAGCTTCGAGATAAATTCGTTGGCGCTCCATTCGGGCCAGATTGGTTTGATCATCCACATCCTTACGGGTGCGAACGAACTCGAAAGCCTGCTGGCCGTTCAAAGTGATGGTCTCACTCTCTACCAGAGTGGGATCCACCGCAGTAAAGTCAGACGTAATAGTCACTGTCACCCCACCAATGGCGTCGTTGACAATAGCGATGCCATCCATATTCAGGGCGGCATATCCATCGATGGTGGCACCGCCCAGCAGCATAGACACCGCATCCACCGTATTTTGGCAACTATTGTTGGTCCCGTCGCCATAGGCATGGGCCAGGGCCAGCTGCTGGCGTTCATAGCCGATCACGTCGCCTCGCAGGTCCAGGACCGGCACGTCCACCATGCTGTCACGGTTGAGCCGCAGCAGCTGCCAGGTCTGGGCTTCGTTGTCCAGCACCAGCAGGAACTGAGCATCCGCCTGACCGCCATTGTAGTTGCCAGGCCTGCTGGTCACCGGCCCTGTAACGTCGATGCCCATCAAAAGATAGGCATCAACCCGCTGTTTGGCCTCATAGACGATGCCGTTGTAGGTGATATCCGGCTTTTCCCATGAGGCCAGCCCTGCATTTTCGCCGCTTGCCGCGTAAGCTTGACTTTCCCATCTGCGTATCCCGTAAAAGGCTGCAACCATCGCCAATACCAACAGTACAACGACCGCTGCGGCCCGCACCGCATCTCTCCGATGAATCCTGCTGTGATGATAATCAGAGCGATGATGATGTTGATGTCTCACGTTTTACCTGCTCCACTCCCGTTCCCGAGCGGCCTGTTCGGCGTTCTCATCCATCCGCCGCAGGAACCGCTCTCCCAGCTTTTTCTGCACCACGGTGCGCCCCTCTTTCAGATTGGGCGGGCGGCTGCTCAGATTGTGGCAGTCGCTGCCCAGCATGGGATATGAGGCCAGTTCCAGCAGTTCCAGCGCCAGATGCCGTGTGCTCCAGCGCAACAGGCTGCCTGCATTGACCTGCAGCCCGATGGGCAGCTGGGCCAGTCGGACCAGCCGCTGCTGATTTGACTTGCTGAAACAGAACCGTTCCGGATGGACCAGTACCACATTGTACCGGCGGTCCAGAACCAGCGTCTCCACCGCCTCCACCTGGAGGTCCGTCCAGTCGGAAAAGGGCATCTCCAGCATCAGGGTCCGTGTGCCCTGGATACAAAGCGGGCTGAGATCCTGTTCCTCCATGCGGGGGAAATAGGCCACCTCTGCGGCCAGCAGCACCCGGGGCAAACCCTCCGGCAAGGCAGCTGCCAGCTTTTCATAGGCTGCGGCCCGCCGGGCACAAAACTCTGCAATGCTGTTCTGTCTGGCATAATAATGTGAGGTCGCGCATACGGTCACGACGCCCTGTTCTGCTTCGCGGCGCAGCATCTCCAGGGACATCTCCACCGAGTCGCTACCGTCATCCATTTTTGGTAATACATGACAATGCAGATCAATTAGATATCCATCCTGCATACAAGTGCCCTGTCCCTTCGCTTTATGAAAAAGTGCCCTCCATCTAGAAAATGGATGATACCTTAAGCATAGTTATTTTACCATGTATTACCACGATTTGCAAGAGAAATGCCGACTAAATCATGCGAAATTTCACAATACTACATATGATTTTGTGGGCGTCTTTGACGGAGAATACGAAATGTCTAATTCTAAGATTAAACACAAAGTATGACAAATCAAGACTGACTCATATAAAGTGTAAAACAGGAGGCTTTTATGTCGAAAAAAGGCGAAAATAAGATGACTTTTGCGGAGCTGTCGTCGCAATGGCTGCTTTCGGTATCCTATGGAATCAAGGAATCCACGCTGTATCATTATCGTTATACCTTGAATCGCTATATATTGCCTGTGTTTGGTATTTATAAGGTACAGACGCTCGGCGAACAGCAACTGGAGTCGGGAATTCTGCGTGTAATTTCTCCCGAAGACGGCAGTCATTTGCCCCTGGGGGGCTTCTCTGGCAAGGGAGTGCTTGACCATCCTTCGCAGAATCTGCAAGTACGCGGCTCATCTCCATCTTATGCGTCCGGTTGAGATTTTTGTCAAGCTGCCCCAAATGGAACAAAACCACACAAAGTCCCTTTCCCAGCAGGAACAGATTGCGCTCCAGGCATTTGTTTTGCGCCACCCAACCACCCGGACTGTCGGTTTGCTGTTGCAAATGCAGTTGGGGTTGCGGATTGGCGAGGTATGCGGCCTGCAGTGGGGAGACTTTGACCTTGAAGCGGGGACACTGACCATCCGCCGCACAGTCAGCCGTATATACTGCGGTGTCGGACGGACAAAGCTCGTTGTACAGACACCCAAAACAAAGAGTTCAGGCCGGGAGATACCTATTCCCCATGAACTTGTTGTTTTGCTGCATAATTTGCAGAAGGGCATGTCGCCCGACACCTGGTTCCTCTCCGGCAATGCGGACAAGCCTGTAGAACCCCGCTGTTACCGCAAGAGCATCAAAAGTTACCTGCGACGGGCAGAGGTGCGCCGGGTGCATCCCCACGCTTTGCGCCACACCTTTGCAACCACTTGCCTGCAGACCGGCTGCGACATCAAGACATTGAGCGAGATTATGGGACACACTGACGCGAATATCACCCTGAAACGCTATGTTCACTCCGACATGAAACGGAAGCGCTGCGAGATGGAGCGAATTTTTGCTCTTGTCTGGCATACACAGCAAGTACCAGCCTCTTCGCTGTAACCTCCATTTTCTAGATGGAAGATACTTTTTCTTTATGTCATGCAACAGGTCGTTGCATGTTGATTGACGCACTCGACGCACTCTTTGATACATAAACAAAACACCCCGTTTGCCAGGTATAAACAACCTGACATGCGGGGTGTATGTTCTCTATTCAATTTACAACCGCTCAGCGTACAGTGCAGCCTTTCTGTATAAATCCATTGTACGATTTTTCAACCAAACGCTCAACATCAGCCTGTATCCTCATCCAGCGCCTCCACCAGGAAGCTCACCGGGCGAAAGCCGTCGTTGCAGGACAGCATGGCGGAGCGCGGGTTCTTCATCCAGCCGTCGTAGAAATTCTCGCCGCCGTGGCTCAGGGCCAGCACAAAAGGGGAAAGGGTATCCCAGGCGCTCTGGCAAAAGCCCTCTGGCTTCTGCCAGCCGTTCGCTATGAATACCTGACCGACTTCCATATCACAGGCGTGCTCGATGGGGTTCTCGTATTGCGCCATCAGATCGGGATACTGGGTTTGACGTATGACAGTGATTCGACATTTCTTCATGGTCTAGTCCTCATGAAATCTCAATTGTCTGGTGTTTGCTTGTTGATTGATTATAGTATTTGTATTATGATTCTAAATCTGATTTTGTTTTTTGATTTGTATTCTGATAGTAATAGCTTTGCCCTGTGCTGCACTTCTTTCTCCAGTATCTTTAAACGTTGCGGCAGGAGATTGTACCTTGTCGCCCTCCGGTCAAAACGGAAACCCAGAAATTTGCGCAGCATAGCACGATAGCGGGGCTGCTTCACAACAGCCTCCATTCTCAAAGAAAGCAGATGCGCATTTTCCTGGAATTGCCGGGCGATATGGTATTCCGGGTCGCTGTTCTGTGGATGGGCTGATAAGGTTAAAAGAGACGTGTCAAAATGTTTTAGGATGAAAAGCATTGCAATTTCTCCTATTGATCATGACCATCTTGGCATAAGCTGAAAGGTACAGGGCTCCTGCAATTCTAGCTGTCTTGTTTTTCTTGATTATACTTTGGATAGGTCTTTGATGTCAAGGAAGTGCCCAACTGATGTAAGCGTGGTTCCGTCTCTCATCCCAGCAACTTTTCCGCCTCCTGAATCATATCCAGAATACACGGCATCTCCTTGATGCTGCTGTCATTGCGTAAGGTAATGGGGGCGATTCCCAGCTTGCCAAAATTTTTATAGAGCTTTTTAATGGGACCTTTGCTCTTGATGTTGTATTTCTCTTTCAGCTTTTTCAAGGCGGTGTCCAGACCGTCGCCGTCACTGGTCTTTTGGAGTAAGAACAGCATTTGCTCCTTGTTTTTTGGTTTGATATCTGCCTTTTCAATCATCTTTTTTGCGGTATCATAGCGAACATATTTGCCGCGACAGGAAAAGAGTTTATCTATATAATCGCTGATCACTGAATCCACCTTCTTATATCCAGCTTTCAGCATTTTATATAGTGAGTCGTCCTTATCCAGTTTTAATTTGCGGATTAATTCCTTTCGCTTGATGCTGGCTTCGATGCGAAGGACCTTTTTGCTCTGAAGCTCTTCCGGGCATCGATTATTGTCCTTCAACTCGTGAATTTTATCATAGACCTTGAAGGTGATCATCTCTGACTCCATGATAAAACAATAACGGTTTATGTAGCTATTCTTTTTCTCTTTAAACCGGTACCGTTTGAAATATCGTGGGATATTCCCCTTGGAGAACAGGCGGACAATCTCGGTGAGATCAACATCGTCATCAAACCAAAGGTTCATGGTCAAGTCCATCTGACTGAGGCTTAGATCTTTGGGTTCTACAAATAGAGTCCCTTGATAGGGATTGTCTACCATATCCAGTTTATACATGGCAGATGAAGTCTGTTCCAGCAGTTTGTAGCAAGATTTCTTCCTGGGCTGGAATAGTTCGGTAGGCTGATAAGCTCCTTCCAGAAGGGTACAGGGGTTGATAGCCAGGCCGATGCCATTGGAGTATTGATAGGATTGATATCCACGCATACGGATTCCCTCGTTCACAAGATAATCGCTCTTCATGTGACGGTCAATATTGAGTGGATCGTGTTTGGTAATTCGCAAATGTCCTTTATTTACCAGGTAGTCGATGACTTTTTGAACCTGGGAGTATTTCAGGTTACACGCATACAGTTCGATGGTATGGATACCGGTTTCCACTTTTTCAATCTTCATGGTTATTTTTCCTCGCCCGCTGACAATTGGTACAATGGTTGCAGTTGCCGTCGTATTTGTCTCCGAGTGCGTTCAACACCTGACGTACCAGGCACTGGTCACTGAGAGCAATCTTGTACATTTCATCGATGCTTTGCTTCAATTGTTTCTTGACTTTACCTGAATAGTCCTTTTTTACAATGCGCCGGTTCAGCTTCACATCGTCCTCGCTGTAGAGCAAAACGGCATGGGACTTCTCACCGTCGCGGCCGGCCCGCCCGATTTGCTGGTAATAGTCGGCCACACTCAGGGGAAGGTTGAAGTGAATAACCAGACGGATATCTGATACATCCACACCCATACCAAAAGCCGTTGTGGCCACCATAATGTGTTTGTCCCCGTGGATAAACAGAAGCTCGTTTTCTTCACGATCATCTGTATCCATGTAAGCATGACACTTGGCAACATGGCAAAGAAACTGATTGCTTAAGTAGTTGGCTGCCATATCTGTAGTATCGTGCGTAGGACAATACACAATAACACGTCCGCCATCACTGTATTTGTGAATATAGTGCCGGACACGTTTCAGCCGTTGTTTTAAATCAAAGCCAGTACAGTCTTCCTTGAGCAGGGTAATATTATCACGATAGAGAGATATGGTGTGGAGCTTTGTCTTTTCCATACCAAGGTATTTCTGAATATCTTTCCGCTCATCAGGAGAGGCTGTCGCCGTAAAAGCAGCAATCACAGGACGGTGCTTGAGGTTAGCAATATAGTCCTTGATTTTCAGATATTTTGGCCGGAACGTATTTCCCCATGCAGTCACACAATGGGCTTCATCAACGGCAATCAACCAGGGACTGTTGTATTTGGTCGCTTCGATGAAGTGATACGTCTGTAGCTGCTCAGGCGTTGTATAGACAAGGGCAATATTATGGCTATGTAACTGCCGTAAAATCTTATCATGTTCAGCACTGTTACGACTTGTGATAGCAACGGCGGCAATGCCTTTCTGTTGCAGTTTTTGTACCTGATCTCCAATCAGGGCAAGGGTCGGTTCAATGACCAATGTCCACCGGTTTTCTTCTTTCTTTATTAGAGCGGAAACTTGATAGATAGCAGACTTACCAGAGGAAGTTGGTGCAATTACCATCGTGTCATTTTGGTTCAGAATATTCTTGATAGGGTCGATTTGATGCTTGCGTAGTTTGGAGATGCCCAGCTGCTTCTGGGTCTTCTGCATAGATTGAGTAGTCTTCATGGTAAATTCTCCCTTCAGGAATGGTCGAGGTTGGAACTCTTATATTCCTGTTAGGATGAATTCAAATTATAAATGGCATTTAGTGAATACTGTCGGGGTTTCACATAAGGGTGGGGTGAGAATCGTGAAAGTTGGCTTATCATGCGGGTTTATGGGATTGTGCGATGATAAAAACATTTCGGTTGCGGCATACTTACTGGGAGTATAAACGTTGACTTTACGGCAGGATAAACGGAAAGCAAATTATCTTCCGATCTGAAACCAAAATCGAATATATACTATATCCATGAAAGCCTCGGGGAACGCCCCGGGGCTTTCACTATTTTCACCCATATTCAAACTGTAAGGAGGAATCCAAACATGCACAGCAACGTCTACGAAGTATCCACATCTCCCATCTCGTCCCAGCACTATGCCAGGGCCGGGAACCTGCCCGACTGGTTCAAGGAAACAGGCCATCCACGAGCTGGCCCGCTTTCTCGGACCACTCTGTCGCTGCGTCGGCGACCAGCTCACCTTTGGCTCCGACCTCAAGGGCAGCTTCTTCCGCAAGGGCTACGTCTGCTTCCGGGCCGCCGCCGAGGTGCTGGCACAGACCGCCTTCTCTGTATTCAACGGCAGCAAAATTGCCCCGGCCTTCGACTCAGCACTGACCGGCCCGAACGACAGCTACGAGGATCGCTACGGCGTCTACATCTACACCGCCGACACCGGCACGCTGGAAACCCTTGACCACTGGCTTCGCCACACTGACCTGAGCCAGCCGGTGTACATCGGCGGCGTGGTGGACTACCACCGCTGAGCATCATACTTTTCTACGATACCGCAGAGTCGTTACGTAAAAATGTGGGAGATGTGGGAATAAACCACATTTCCCACATTTTCAAAGCGCTTCAATATACAATAAGGATTTTATAAGGAGGAAATTACTATGTCTGCCAATGTTGAAACCATGTTCTATGTCCGCGAGAAGCCCTGGCACGGTCTGGGCGTCCAGGTCATGGAGGCCCCTGCTTCTGCCGATGCGCTGATCTGGGCTGGCCTTGACTGGCGTGTTGTCCAGCGTGACGTCTGCACCGACGAAGGCTGCTGGATCCCCGGCTACAAGGCCAACGTCCGGGATACTGACGGCAGTGTGCTGGGCATCGTCTCTGACCGCTATAAGGTTGTCCAGAATGAGGACGCTTTTAAGTTTACCGATCAGCTCTTGGGCGAAGGCGTCACCTATGAGACGGCCGGTTCCTTACAGACGGGCCGCAAGGTCTGGATGCTCGCCCGTATGCCACAGCGCTACATCATTGCCGGGGATGAAATCGCGCCCTATCTGGTTATCATGAACTCCCATGATGGAAGCAGCGGCGTCAAGGTCGCCATGACTCCTATCCGGGTTGTGTGTCAGAATACCCTCAATCTGGCCCTGAACACCGCCAACCGTATCTGGGCCGCCCGCCACACCGAGAACGTCATGAGCCGGGTTCGCGAGGCAAGCGAAACCCTGCGCTTGGCTGAACTCTATATGAGCGAGCTGGGGCGCGGAATCGATGACCTGGCCCACGTCAAAGTCTCTGACCGCAAGGCGATGGAGTGGATGCAGAGTTTCTTCCCGGTGATCGAGGATATGTCTGACATCCAGAAGAAGAATAATCTGCGCCTGCTGGAAGATTTGAAGCGCCGCTACTGGGACGCCCCCGACCTGATTGATATGGGGAAGAATGGCTACCGGTTTATCAACGCGGTGAGCGACTTTGCTACCCACGCTGACCCCATCCGTAAGACGAAAAACTACAACGAGAACCTGTTCCTGCGGACCATCGAGGGTAACCCCATGATCGACAAGGCCTATAAAATGGTGATGGCCGCTGCATGATAAAGTGTCCGAATAACTATGCGGGGCATGCGCTCAAAACGCACGCCCCGCTTTCTTTATAATGTAAAGGAGCTTGAGAACCTATGTCTTATAACGTTTTCGCAAACACACAATCCATGCCCTATGAAGATTGGCTTGATTGCCGCCGTCAGGGCATCGGCGGCTCGGATGCCGCTGTGGTCTGTGGTGTCAGCAGGTACAAGTCGCCGGTGGAACTGTGGATGGAGAAAACCGGTCAGCTCCCCACGCAGGAGGCTGGCGAGGCCGCTTACTGGGGTAACCAGTTGGAGGCCCTGGTGAGGGCCGAGTTCACTAAACGCACTGGCATTGAGGTGGAACACCGGATGGAGCTTTTGCGCAGCGGCGAGTACCCTTTCATGCAGGCCAACCTAGACGGCATCTGCCTTCACCCTGATTTTGGCCCTTGCATCTTTGAGGCCAAAACTGCTTCCGCCTTCAAGGTCAGTGAGTGGGAAAATGACATCCCGGATGAATATTTGTTGCAGGTTCAGCACTACATGGCCGTGACCGGTTATCAGGGAACATATATTGCGGCCCTGATCGGCGGCAACACCTTCCGCTGGAAATTTATTGAGCGGGATGACGAGCTGATCGCCACCATGATTCAGTTGGAAGAACGTTTCTGGCAACACGTCCAGAACAAGACGCCGCCAGTACTGGACGGCTCCGATTCGGCGGCCCGGTTTCTGGCCGAACAGTTCCCGAACAGCGCCCCGAACTCCCGAATCGAGCTTCCGAACCGGGCTGAACAACTGATCCAGCAGTACGACACAGCCTGCCAGCAGATCAGAGACCTGACCGAGCAGAAGCAGCAGGCCGAGAACCAGCTCAAGCAGATGCTGGGCAAACATGAAGCTGGCACCGCAGGTGAGCATATCGTCACATGGAAAAATGTTGTGCAGGAACGGCTGGACAGCAAGACCCTCAAGGCTGAGCATCCAGCCCTTTATAAGAAGTACGCCAACAAAACCAGCTATCGCAGATTCGCGATCAAGTCCCTTTAATTGGAGGTAGAACACAATGGAAAACACAAGACTGAAAAGCCGCCTCAAAACCAAAATTCAGACTATGCAGGAGGCCGAGCAGGTTCAGCAGCTTGCCCTGCGGGAAAACGCGCCCGCGCAGTCTGGCTACCTGGCTCTGAACGACAAAACCCGCGAGCTCATTCACGAGAATCTTCCCGATCAGCCCCTGAGCTACCAGCTCTTTGACGTGGTGAAATCGCCGTCGGGAGGGTCTACTGTTTTCACCGTTCCGGGGCTGTCTGGTGACGAGGCAGAGAAGGAGTTGACCGGTATTATTTTGGGGTATACCATGCCCCGTGCGTACTGGGATACCCCTGACCCGGTGGAAGGCACGCCGCCCACCTGCTTTAGCCATAACAGCATCGTTTCTGAGGACGGCAAGGTCTGCGCTCACTGTCCCTTCAACGACTATGGCTCCAAGGATGGCGAGACGGGCGCCAAGGCATGCAAGGAGTCGGTGCTGCTTTTCCTACTGCGTCCGGGCAATGTCCTGCCGTTGCTGGTGCGTGTGCCGGTAACCAGCAAAGTGCTGTTCCTCAAGTACACCGCCCGGCTGACTAGCACTCTGATTCCGCTGAGTGGCGCGGTGACCCGCATCACCCTCAAGAAAGCTACCAGCCGAGGCGGCAAGCCCTATGCGCTGTTCTGCTTTGAGGCGGTCGATGTACTGAATAGCGAGGAAGCTGCCAGAGCGAAGGCGTTTGCCAAGAAGTTCATGGAAGCGGTGAAGGAGAGCGAAGAGGGAACAAAGATGGAGGTGGCAGGGTAAAGTAAACAGGCCCGGGATACCTGGGAGTCGGGTATCTCGGGCCTGCTTTATTTTTGCGGTATGGTTGTAGATTAATCGTCCAAAAATACTTTCCGATAAATTTGGATGACACGGGGCATCATATCGTCTTTAATCATTCTGCAGCAAATTTTCTGAATCAGAAGCTGCACTTGTGCAAGATATGGCAAGAATTCCTCGGCACAAAAAGCGCGACCAGGCTCAATCAATCCCATTTCTATTAAAGACTCTCTGAATTTACCCACTTTGAAATCGGATCCCGGAAATAAAGGCTCCTGATAGTTGACGTTCTTGAGTTTTCCTTCCACATAATTTGAAATTTTACTATCGCTACGAATAATGCTTTCCAACCAGTCCGCTAAATTTTCATGCCATGATTGTGGCCGTTCAGCCGTTCCAATTCCGTAGAATCCAATAAGTGCTAGGCGTTTATATTCTTCGGCTACGTTTTTTGTGATTGTTTTCTGTAAAATTCTCCGAATATCCCAAATATTTTCCTTGTGTTTTATTTCGTTAGATATTTTATCATAAAAATCCTGAATGTTCACATGCTCTATAATGTTTCTTGTGTATTGCGGAAACATATAATCTTTTATTTCCAAAAGGTTTTCCAATCTGTTCTGTATCATATAAATAGAACGTTCAGAATATGCGGGATAATAATTTTGAAATTCTATATCAGGAAATGAATCGTAATTTAAAATATGGAGTTGTGTTCTTTGAAATAGATAATGGCTTAGATTGGGATCAAAGTCTTTAGGGTGCACATTAAGCCACCATCTCCACAATGCCCTATACAAATACTGATGAGCTTTTTGAATGCAAATTTGTCGAGGATCTGGACTGCAAAATTCGGGCTCAAATTTTGTATGATTTTTATTTATTTCATAGGAGCCAGTTTTGAAAGGGATTACGGGGCTTGTTGTGTAGCTAAGAAAAGAAGCGAGAAAAAATGGTGCGGCTTTTAGAGGACCTTCGTTTGATAGAATGCTTTCCATGCCTTTTATGAATTTGTAAATTAGGTGATTGGTATACCCTTGGAGAGTTTTTTCTTCATCTGAAGTTAAATTGATGCAAGGTTGGGTATCATCCCAAAGTGGACTTGATTTCAGGACATCTGCAGCTGGATAATTATTTCTGGCAATGGATAGAAAAGAGGTTAATTTTAGCGTGTTAACTAATATTTCTGGTTCATTATTTTCTGTGAGAAACGGAGATGTGATATTGCGACTTTTGTTTTCTACTTCGAGAATATAGTGGCGGTACAATTGGAGCCATTTCCGCTTGTACTGACAGTTTGCACCGGGAGCAAGCTTTTTGATCTTTTCAAGGACAATCCAGAAACGTTCAAGTGTCAATATGATGACTGCGATTTCCTTGATGGATTCCAAAACTTTTACAGCGTTATTGTACTCGGAAATGTTCCTTTTGGAATATAAATATTTGGTATATTTCTCATAGATTCCCCATAGCAACTTATAATTGGCTCGCGATATAGACATGTGTGAAAATGGATTACTGGCCGGAGTATTTAATAAGGTATCCCAATCCTGAAAGATTTGGGCTCCCTTTTTTAGAGGGGCTAGAAGATATTCATCTATCCACTGACAATCCATTGCATAAAAATTGCCTTCCAAACAATTTGCTAAGCTCATAATACTGGACTTAACAGCCTCCTGTATGCGTATTGAACAATCCCTGCTCTCATCATCACTTAGGCTGTTATCTGCCCCTAGCTTGAGTTCTTCTATAACTAGGTTGCAAGGATGTACACGAGCCAATTTTTCGTAGCCATAGTATGTGGCAAAAGGATATCCATTCTGTCCCAATGCGAAAGTCAAAATGGTTTGCAGCTGTTCTTTAGCATGGCAGTTTAAAAAATCAAGCATAACTGCAATTCCGTCAAAAAAAGCAATTGAATTGTTTGTGCAAATATTTATATTATCACAGGTGTCGTAAAATTTACTAAGACGACGATAACTTTTAGTTGTTTCGGCATTTGATATTGTGGGTTTGGATTTAAGCTCCCGACTACGCTCAATGGTATAAACTTTCTCCTTAAAGATGTTGCTGGTTTCTATTGTTGTGATTTTACCATATTCCATCAAATCTGGTATAAGACTTTTCAAATGACTTTGCAAAATAACCATCCTTTCTGCCTAAAAAATTTCTACCTCGAAAAATTTGCCAAAAAAATCCGAGCCTTTCGGCGCTTCCATTCCAGGAACCAAAGTTTTATAGTATGAGTAGGTTCCGGAGCCTATAACCCGGGGGAACCCCGGAAAACATTATCTTAAATATAGTTCAACGGTATGAAGTCAAGAGGGTGATTCATGAAATAACAGAAGAAAACGTCATAGCAGAGCCATGTAAGCAGCAAAAGGCAACACCAATTTCACCTCCCTGCATGGAGATTTTAGGCCGGTAGGCTTTGAGATACCCATGATAACCAGAGTATCCGCAACCTCGCGTATCAGAATCATTCCGGAGAAGGCCAATGCAATAGCCCTTACTGCTAAAAGGGCGGCTTTGGCTCCGGCAAACAGTCAATGGGTTTGCAGCTGACTTACGGTTCAGGGAGATGGATTTGGTTTGAAGCAGCCTTGCGGCTCAACAGGAGGTCTAAGAAACCTGACCTTACTGTCTTACAGCTATTGTATCACGGGCATCTAAAAGCCTGCTGATACCTGATTTATTAACCTTAAATCTATTATTATACGAGGAGGTTCCCTTATGCAACTCAACGATCACACCCCCCTGTCGTCTTTCCCCAGTCTCCCGCCCTCCGGCTCCGAAGATTCCGAAGCTTCGGAGCACGCCAAGAAGAAGTGGAAGAAGGCAAAGAAGAAAGCTAAGGAAGAAAAGAAGAAACGTAAGAAAGTAGAGCGCAAGCTCGAGGATTTGGATCAGAAGCTCAAAGCCGAACGTGCCATGCATGAGGAACATGAGCGCAACTACAAGCAGGAATGCGAGGAGAAATATCGGCGCCAGCTGATCAACTTCCTGTATCCTGATCTGGACAGGAAGCTCGGTAAATGCTTTGGAGGTGATGACCAGGATGAATCCTGAACCTTCTGTTTTCTTTGCCGAAGGCCAGGCCTTTCACAATGCTGGCCGAAAAACGCCCAAACAGATTGCCAACTTCGAGCCTGTGGATGCCTGGTTGTACTACGACCCCAGCAAAGGCCCCAATGCCGGCCCCACCATGGCCCGCATCAAGATCCGGAATGAGAAATACATCCGGGAGGTCTGGCTGGATCTCACCAGGAAAGATTTGACCAATCAAATCCTGGAGCAGCTTTCCACATGTTACGCTGTGAGACCGTCCTGCTACCTTCTGGACATGGCCGTTCTGGCCTACTGCCAGGAAAAGGCCCAAGACACCCAGGCTCCCATGCCCTTGAACTTTCGGCAGCACGGCCTCTGCCGCCTGCCCAACGGATCCTGGTTTTATGTGGCCGGGGATACGGTTCTGGGAATGCCGCCCGGTGTAGACTACAGCATCGCACCGTGGGTCGAGCAGGCTCATCTGGCCAGAGACCCGGAGCTTTCTCCTGTCACTGCCACCATCGAACTGTGCAAGCGCCTCGGAGCATTTCCGGACATTCTCTTTCCCGTCTGGGGCTTTACCATTGCTGGCAGCCTGCGGTCCGCTTTGTCAGGGGCTGACATGACCACCTTCCCGTCTCTGGGGATCATTGGCGGTCAAAACTTCGGCAAGACCACCGTCGCCCAGCGCTACATGCTGCTCTATGACGACAGCTGGAACCCGGGCCGGTACTGGGGACAATTCGACGCCAATTCCACTTTCGCCGCCATCGTCTCGCAGGTCGGTGATTTCCGGGATCAGATCGTCCTGGTGGATGACCTGGCCAAAAGCGGCAGCCCCGCCGAACAGCGCAAGCGTCAGGACCTTCTCGCGAGTATCCTGCGCTTTGCCGCCAATGACACGGGACGGGCCAGGATCAACGAGCAAAAGCAGATCGAACAGCAGATTTGCAAGGCCGGCGTTGCCTTTACCGGGGAATTCATGCTCCAGAATCCATCGGACATCACCCGGAGCGTCCTGGCGCCCATCAACTGTCAAATGAAAGACGGCCAGCCGGAGGAGCGAACTGTAGCCGCAACGGTCTTCTATGCCTTGATCCAGTGGCTTCTGCCTCGGCTCGACCAGAAGGTGGAAGAATTGCATCAGCTCCTGGCCAATGTTCAGGCCGACAGCAATCCTCGTCTGGTGAAGAACTGTCTCCTCATCCTCTGGGCGCTTGACCTGTTCTTTCAGTTTGCGGAGGAGCAAGGGGCAATTAACGGTCAATACCATCAGCAGGCCCACGCTGCCGCACAGCAAATTCTGAACCGAATCCTGAAGCAACAGGCGCTCCAGTGCGAGAGGCTTACCAATGAAAACCCCAAAGGCAATCTGTGCTGGTATATCCTGGATGGTTATTCCAACCGTCTGCTTCCTGCTGTCACCGATCAAAAGAAGGTCAACATCGATGATTGCTGCCTTCTGAAGAAGGGCGCGCTCTATGTACGCCCCTCAACGCTGCTGACGTATTTTCAAGTGCATACGCCGTATCGGCTCTCGAGCAAAAATGAAATGAACAAGGAGCTAAAGCGGGAAGGTGTTCTTGAAGACAACAGCGAACACCGTTCCGCCTACGCGAGAATCAACGGCAAACGCTGTTTGAAACTGAGCTTTGAGCTTCTTCAAAAAAGCGCGGAGCACTACACAACATCTTAAGGAGGTCAACTACATGAAATCCAGCAAGCACGCATCCGGGCCCGTCCGTTTCGGGTCTATCCACGCCATCTACTGCCGTCTGCAGAGCGAGGGCTACTGCATCGGCGAGGGGGCCATCCGCGCATGGGTCAAGGCCGGCTCTATCCCTGCCTTCTACCACGGCAGGAACGTCATGATCCTCTATGATGATGTGCTGGCCTACATCCAGAGCGGCAATAACCCGAAACCAGCTGCATAAGGACGTTTTTACGTTCAAAGTCTGTGGCTCCCGCTCCTCTGAGGGCGGGAGTCCTTTTTATAAAAATAACCATACAAGGAGGCTTTTGTCAATGGCCAATTTACAGGAACGCCGGAATAAAGACGGCAAACTGATTTCCTATTCCATCCGCATCTTCCGTGGACGCGGACCGGATGGCAA
>CALWPT010000048.1 GCA_944383495.1 uncultured Clostridia bacterium
GAAGATGATGAAAAAGGCAGCTTAAAAAATGCGATATATGGATCGCGGAGATGAAACAATATGAACGATAATTTTGGTTGTATTTACAAAATCCTGAAAGCGCTTGAAAAGGCAATGGATTATCCAGAATTCGACATCGCCCAAATCAATCACGAGGCTTTGGGGGTTAGCGAATACAGATGGGCGCGTTATATGGAAATGATGTTAACCACCGGCCTGATTGACGGAGTGAAAATATATTATGATATCAACGACACACTTCGGATTGTGAACGATGATATCCATATTACTTTGAAAGGGCTGGAATACCTAAGCGAAAATACCATTATGCAGCGGATTTATAAAGCTGCAAAGGGTGTAAAGGATCTAATGCCCTAGAGCGCATTAAACATTGATTAAAGCATCTTGCGAAAGCAGGGTGCTTTTTTCATACAAAAATAACCCGCCCCGGGGAGAACAATACGGGGGCTGCGGCGCGGGGACTGGCCCGAGAAAAAGGAAAGCAGCGGAAAGGAAAAGTATGTTGGAATGGCTGAAAACAATCCTGGGTGAGAGCTACACCGAGGAAATCGACAAAAAGGTATCGGCGGAAATTGGAAAAGGCTTTGTCGCAAAATCTGATTTCAACGCCAAGAACGAGGAGCTGAAGGCGGTGCAGGGTCAGCTGGCCGAAGCCGGAAAAACCATTGAAGGCTTTCAGCAAATGGATATCGAAGGCATCAAGAAAGCTTCCGAAGAGTGGAAAACCAAGTATGAGGAAGCAGAAAAAGCACATGCCGAAAAACTGGACGAAATGGAGCTGGAAAGCAAGGTAGAAGCGGCCCTGCGAAACGCCAAAGCCAAAAATTTCAAGGCCGCAAAGGCGCTGTTGGACATCGAAGCGCTGAAAGCCAGCAAGAACCGGGACGCGGACATCCATGCCGCGGTGGAAGCCGCTGCGGCTGAAAATCAGTTCCTATTCGGCGACAGCGCCGACGGCGCCCGTGTTGACACCGGCCGGGAACATGGCGCGGGAGGCAATCCCGATTACAGCAAAATGAGCGACGAGGAATATTACGCCGCCACACTAAAGAAAAAGGAGTAATGCAAAAATGGCAAATCAATTTATTACCATTCAGGAAATCGCGCGAACCACATTGCCGCGGCTTTTGGAAAATCTGGTGTTTCCTAATCTGGTGCATAAGGATTTTTCCAACGACTTCGCCCGTAACTTGGGCGACACCATTCAGGTGCGCAAGCCGACCGTCCTGGAAGCGCAGGAATTTAATCAATCGGAGGGGATCACGCCTCAGGACATTACCGAAACCACCGTTCCGGTTACGCTGGATAAAATCGCCACCGTGGACGTGGAAATCACGGCAATTCAGGGCGCCACCAATATCAATGATCTGAACCGGCAGTTTTTGGAGCCCGCCGCCGTCGCTCTGGCGCAGAAAATCAATTCTGACGGCCTGGAACTGTACGCGGATATCCCCTATGTTGCCGGAACCGCTGGAACCACGCCTAGTTCTCTGGACGATCTGGCGGCCATGCGGAAGGTGTTGAACGCCAATAAAGCCCCTGTTTCTCCCCGGTATGCCCTGTGGGATACCGAGGCAGACGCCAATCTGGTGACGGTGCCTGCCATTGTCAATGCTGAAAAATCCGGGTCGACCACTGCACTGCGGGAGGGCTCCTTGGGCCGGATCATGGGGCTGGACAATTATATGTCCCAGGCTGTGAAGAAGCACACTAAGGGCACTTTGTCTGCGGCGGTCAAACCCAAATCCAGCACTTCTGCGGGGGCTGCTTCTCTCACTCTGTCCGCAGCTACTGTTACCGGCACGCTGGTCAAGGGCGATGTGCTGACCATTTTGGGCGATCATTACGTGGTGACCCAAACAGCCGCCGCCGAATCCAACGAGATTACCGTCAATATCTATCCCGCTCTGAAGCAGAACGTGACAACCGCAACGGTAGTGGACGTGGCTGACAATCATATTGCGAATCTGGGATTCCACCCTTCTGCCTTTGCTTTCGTCACCCGGCCTCTGGTCAATCCCTCCGGCGTGGAATCCTATGTTACGTCGTACAATGGCGTGTCTCTGCGTGTGGTGAAGGGATATAACATGACCTATAAAAAGGAAATGCTATCGATGGACGTCCTGTATGGCTACAAAACCATGTACCCGGAATTGGCCGTCCGTTATATGGGGTAAGAAGCATGCCATACGCTGATTATGCTTTTTACCGCGATACATACTTAGGCAATCAGATCACAGAGCAGGATTTTCCCCGCCTGGTTACCCGGGCGGGGACCTACCTGGACGAGGTGACAGGCGGGCAGGCGGCAGAACACGCCGACAATGAATCCATCAAGCTGGCCGCCTGTGCGGTTGCGGAGGCAGTGCAGGTCAACGAGCAGGGCGGAGAATTGGCCAGCCAATCGGTGGGCAGTTGGTCAAAAACCTACCAAACCAGCGGCAAGGGTCCGGGCAGGCGAATGTATGAGGCCGCCTGCCTGTATCTTTGGAATTCCGGGCTGATCGCGGGGTGGTGCTGATGTTTGAGGACGTTGTCACGGTATACAACCGGTACAAGCAGAACGGCACAGAGCGCTGGCAGCGGACCGTTTTGCAAGGGGTATACTGGAACGCTGTCAAAGGGGCGAATTTCCGGAAAACGGGTGTTGCCGCCAATGACAGCGTGGTGCTCATCATTCCC
>CALWPT010000049.1 GCA_944383495.1 uncultured Clostridia bacterium
GGGGGTTTTACGAAGCTTAGAGAAAACGCCGAAAATTTTATCGTGAAACACAAATTCCACCTCTCCGCCGTAAGTAATGCACCACTTGAATTCGCTGATGGATTGAAACCGCTTGTCCTCAGGCGCGTATTTGCTGTCATTGTCTGCCATTTTAATCCCCTCATGATATTTTAATTCGGGAGCCTTCCCGTCCGGATAATTGCGGGGAGGAGGTTTCCCTGTTTATGGCCTTGATATGTTCTGCATTTTTCCCTGGATCTCCGCAACGATTGCCTCTATGGATTTCCCGGAGCAATCCACTGCTTCGTCTGCAAACCGCTCGTACAGCGGCAGCCGCTCCCGATACATTTGCTCCAGGGTTTGGCCGTGGGGCAGGGCGACGCCCCGGGTGGCAATGTTGGTCAGGCGGGCTTTGATCTGGGCAAAGGGGAGGCGCAAATAAAAAATCCGGCCGTTTTTGCCCAGGTGTTCCATGGCCTCGGCCCGGTACACAGCCGACCCGCCGGTGGCGATCACCGTGTTTTCCCCGCGGATGGACAAGATGGCGTCCCGCTCCATATCCAGAAACGCCTCTACTCCAAAAGCGCTGATCAGCTGCTGGAGGGGCTTTTGGTGCTGCCGCTGAATGAGCAGGTCGCTGTCCACAAACCCCATGCACAGCGTTTTTGCCAAAATCACGCCCACGGTGCTTTTTCCGCACCCGGGCATTCCGGTCAGAACGATGTTGCTCAAATGCCGTTGCCTCCCCGCTTTTTCCACAAAATCAGCTCCGCGTTGGACCCGCCGTCGCCGTACTCAAACACCAGGAGCTGGTTTTCGTCGGCGGCCAGCCCATAGCACCGGCCGCCCGTTTCCTTGCAGACCTGGGCGCCGAGATAGGTTTTGTCGTTTTGCAGCACCTGCATGACCTGGCCGCCCGGCAGGCGGCAGAGCAGGTTAATATAATCCCCCGGCAGCGCATGGAGCTGCGTGACGGCTTGCAGCTCTTTGATGCCCAGGGCGTGAAATTCCCGCAGAAGCTCTTGTTCCATTCCTTTTCTTCCCCTTCCTTCCAAATCACTGCACGCCCCGGAAATAAAGCCCCCGGGTATGGCCCTTGGGGGGCGGGGGCTTTTCCCCGGAAAGGCCCGCCCGGTAAGCGCAAATGACCCCGGCGGCCTCAGCTTTGCATTCCGTGGTGAACAGCAGCGTATGAAAATCCACGGGGAATTCTCCCAGCCGGTCGGCCAGCCATAAAACGCTGGAATTGAACAGCTCGCTGCATCCGCCGCCGCACAACACCGGAAAGGCAATCCCTTTCCGATCGGTAATCACGCCGGGACAGCTCTGGCATCCGTCTCCGTTTTGCAGGGGACAGACCCGCAGCAGCATCAGGGGCTGGCGGCCGTAAGAAATCATTCCGGCCGGGCAGCCTGTCGCCAGCGCCCTGATTTGAACGGCGGTCAGTTCCATAGACAGGGTAGCATCCGAAATCCCCGCGCAGGCCAGAAGCCGGGCTGATTCCCGATTGAAAACGTTAAGGGAAAATCCGCCGTGGCAGGCAAGACCTGCTTTTTGGGCTAGCGGCAGCGCCCCCAGGTTCCCCGCCAAAACCGCTTTTGCCCCCGCCTTGGCAGCCGATTTCAGCTGTACGGCCAAGACCCCTTCCCGGCCAAACATCCCCCGGGGCAGGGCCACGCCCACATTTCCCTCCTCAGCCAGCCGGGAGAAGGCTTCCGGTGGAGCGTCCGGCGGCAAATAGACCCAGTCCAGCCCGTGGCGCTGGGGCACCTGCTCCGGGGAACGAAACACGCCGCGCAGCTCCGGCTTTTGACGGCGCTTCCGTTCCTCGGGAGCCAAAAGAGCCGGGGGGACGAACGCCTTTGCACGAGGCTTCGCCCGCTGCTCGGTCAGCCGTTCCAGTACCTCCCGCCGCAGGGCGTTGAGGGCCGATTGGGATAGGGACAACCCCGGATCGGTTTGGATTTCCACCGTTTCGGCAAAATAGGGCGTTCCCCCCAGCTTGGAAAGGGCGGCCCGTACAGATTCCTCTGTGATTTCCCGGTGGATGGCGGGAGCGGGGACAGGCCCCTGCGCTTGAACGGCATACGCCCCGCAGACCGCCTTCAGACGGCAGGGCTCCCCCGCCCGTGCCACAAAGAACAAAGACAGCGGCACCGACTGCCTCTCCCGCCGGTATAATTCGTGAATAGAACGCAAGAGCGCCGGCGTGTTCCCGTCCGGCTCCTTGACCCCAAACATGGCCCGGCCCAGCTTGCCGTCATAGTACCCCGCGGTAAATCCACCGCGGGAAAACACCCCCGACAGCATGGCCAAATCCTCGCTGGTCACTGCCTCGCCCCGACTGGCTTTATGGTAGACGAACGCAGTGGCGGCCGCGTATTCAGGCCCCTTCATCCGGCCCTCGATTTTAAAGGAATCCACGCCCATGGCAGATAGCTCTCCCAGCCGGTCAGCCAGGCAAAGGTCCTTTAAGCTCAGGTCATGCCCCGTTCCGCCCGGAACGGAAAAGGGAAGCCGACACGGGCCGGCGCACAAGCCCCGGTTGCCGCTGCGCCCGCCCAGCGCCGCCGACAGCCAGCACTGCCCCGAAACCGACATGCACAGCGCCCCATGTACGAACACCTCCGTTTCCAGCCCCGCCTTCTTTGCCGCAGCACAAAGCTCCGTTAACTCCTCCCGGCTCAGCTCCCGGGCTGGAACCACACGAGAAAAACCCCATTTCTTCAAAAGCGGCAGCACGGAAGGAGTGTGAATGCTCATCTGGGTGGAGGCGTGCAGAGGCATTTCTGGACAGCACTCCCGCAGCAGCGCCGCCACCCCCAAATCCTGGACGATCAGCGCGTCTACCCCCGCGGAACAGGCAAGCTCGGCCAGGGACAGCGCCGCAGGCAGCTCCTCATCTGAAATAAGCGTGTTTAAAGCCAGATAGACCCGAACACGCCTCACATGGCAAAAGGAAACCGCTTCCCGCAGCTCGCCGTCTGAAAAATTTGGGGCGTTCCGGCGCGCGGAAAACGATCCCGCGCCCAGATACACCCCGTCCGCCCCGGCACGCACCGCGGCAATCAACGCCTCCATGCTGCCCGCCGGGGAGAGAATCTCCCCGGGCGTCACCGGTTCAGCAGCCGGGAGCGGAGGTTCTGATTATCCCGGTTCAGCCGCTCAATTTCCCGGCGGGCTTCGTCCGCTTCCAGCCGGGCGCCAGCGGCGTCCTCCGTCAGCCCCCTTAACTGGGCGCGGAGGGAATCCGCGTCAATCTGGGATTTTTTGGCGTTGTCGCAGTATTCCAGCGCCGCCAGCACCGCCACCATGGTGGTGGACAAAAAGGGGTTGGCTTGGGCCAGCTGGTCCAGTCTGCGGTTAACCTCGTTCCCCAGGTTCTGCATATAAGCCTCATCGTCGTCGGTATTGATAATATACTCCATTCCGCCGACACGGAGCTTAATTTTATTCGCCATGAAAAGCGCCTCCTTAATGAACAGAATCCCACGATCCGGCGTAGAGAGAACGCCGAAAGCCTTCAAACTCTTGAAAACTCATTTTCCTTTCAAAAGCCAAAGGCAAAGGAATGCTCTCGTTTTGCGGCTTTCAAAACAGATCGTTTGTGCAGTCATTTTTTCTGTCAGGCATTCTACCATTCTGCCAAGAAATTGAATTCAACAGTATTATACTACATTTTTCTTCATTATTAAAGCATAATCTTCATCCATTCATTATTTTTCTTGCGATTCTGCGCCGGCGCCGGCGCAAAACAAAACGCGTCCCGTTTTGCGGGGCGCGCATCCTGGCTGCTAGCTTTTGTGGCTAAAAGCCAAGGGGTTCCCCAACCAAAATGACCATAATCCGGCCCTTGTGCCGCTGCTTAGCGGATATTAAATAATTGCAGCAGATTCTTTCATCGCCGCGGCACCCGTCGGTCATCGCGGGGGACGCCTTCTCCAGCGATATGCACGCTCCGGTTTTGGCGCAGGGAGTGTCGCAGTCCAGCCGTTTGGCGTTGCGCGGGGCGGCGACCGTCTTCACCCGCAGCACCGCCTGCTCTAAATCCTTCACGATTTTGTTGGCGCCCGCTATAACGTAGACCTTTTTCGGGCCGTAGGAGATAGCCGATACCCGATTGGAATTGCCGTCCACGTTATACAAAACGCCATCCTGCGTCACCGCGTTGGCGCTGGTAAGGTATGCGTCCGCCCCGAACCCCTCACGGCCCCGGTTCTCATATGCACCGCTTTGCAAAAGCGTGTCTATACCGCACTGGGCCAGGGTCATGGATCCGCCCACCGCCACGGAGCAGCCCGGCTCCAGCAGCCTTTGCAGCAGGGGAACCACTTCCGCCTTGGTTTCCACGTACTCCGCATTCATGCTGTTGGCTCTTAGGGCCTCCAGGGTTTGCTTGACTTGCTCTGTCATTTCGCTCCAACCTTTCCGCTGATGGTTTTAAACCAGGGGAGGCGCTTTTTATCTCGTTCCCCGATTTCTTTTCAAAGCGGCGCCTCATGCCCGTATTTCCTGCAGCGTGACGCCTGTTCCTATCCGGGGCGGCAGGCCGCTCTCATAACAAAAATCCCAGAACGCTGTTTTGCACCAGCATGCCCCGCCGGGTCAACCGAATACCGGCACTTTCGGCCTGCGCGAGGCCTTCCCGCGCCAGCGCCTCCGCTTTTTTCCGCAGGGAAGGGGGGATCCCGTGTCCAAACCGGCGTTGGACGTCCTCCTCCGTTAGTCCCTGGGAGAGCCGCAGGCGGAGCATGGCGTATTCCTCAAACTGCCCGCCCGGCCCGTCAAAAACAGGCGGATCCCCCGCGAGAAAGCCCCGGAGATCCCGGGGAAAATAAAAGCGCCGCCCATGGATTAGGGAATGGGCCGCGGGGCCCAGGCCCAGATATTCGCCGCAGTCCCAGTAGATCAGGTTGTGGCGGCTTTCTTTTCCGGGCTTTGCAAAATTGGAGATTTCATACTGAAAAAATCCCGCCCGCTCCAGCCGTTCGCAAGCAAAAAGATAAAGGTCTGCCGCTTCGTCTTCGCTGGGCAAAAGGGGATTGGCTTTGGAAAGGGGCGTTCCCGGCTCCACCTTCAGCAAATAGGCGGAAATGTGCGCGGCCCCGGAATCCGCGCAGAAGTCCAGCGTGGAAGAAAGGTTTTTTTTCGTCTGCCCCGGCAGGGCCAGCATCACGTCAAGGGAAAAATTTTGAATCCCCGCCCGCCGCACCGTCTCCACCGCTTCGGCGGCTTGGGCGGCGGTATGCGTTCTCCCTAGGGCGGAAAGGACCTGATCGTCAAACGCCTGAATGCCCAGGGAGACGCGGTTGACGCCCGCTTCCGCCGCACGCTCCAGAACCTCGTCCAGCGCCGTTCCGGGATTGCATTCCAGGGTGATTTCGGCCCCTTCCAGCCCGAAAAGCGACCGGGCGGCCTTTGTCAGCCGGGCAATGGAAGCCCCGCCCAGCAGGGAAGGGGTTCCCCCGCCGAAATACAGGGTTTTCGCCGGACGTTTCAACGCCTTCGCCGCCGCCTCTAAGCGGGACAGCAGCGCGCAGACATAGGCCTCCCGCAGCTCCGTTTGGGTAACGGAATAGAAATCGCAGTAGCTGCACTTGCGCTGGCAAAAGGGAACGTGCAGATATAATCCAATGGGTTCCATGAAACGCCTCCGCACAAAGAATTTTTGGATCGTTTGCCCCGTGTCGCGCAAGCCTCCGGCAGCAAAGGGGCGCAAAGCCGGGAGGCGCGCCTTCCAACAGCCTGCGGTTACTCTCATTATGCCAGTTTTTCTTCCCGATTGCAAGTCCGAGAAGGCCAATGTACACGAAAAACAGGCCGGCGGCTTGTCAAATATCAGCAAAACCACCGCAAAAAAAGTCTGGTAATTTAAGGGATTGTCTGGTATAATAGCTTTTGAGCCTGGAAAATAAAGCCTGGCATTTGAATTTTTTAGAAAGCGTAATCAAAAAAATGGAGGTATATTGAATGAGTCACAAGTATGTCTACCTGTTCTCAGAGGGCAACAAGGACATGCGCAACCTGCTTGGCGGCAAGGGCGCAAACCTCGCGGAAATGACGGGGCTGGGCCTCCCTGTTCCCCAGGGCTTCACCATCTCGACGGAGGCCTGCACGCAGTATTATGAAGATGGCCGCAGGATCAACGATGAGATTCAGGCCCAGATCATGGAGTACATTGTTAAAATGGAAGAGATCACCGGCAAAAAGTTCGGCGATAAGGAAAATCCGCTGCTGGTTTCCGTGCGCTCCGGCGCCCGCGCTTCCATGCCCGGCATGATGGACACCATTTTGAACCTCGGCCTGAACGAGGACGTGGTGGAAGCGATTGCCAAGAAATCCGGCAACCCCCGTTGGGCGTGGGACTGCTACAGAAGATTTATCCAGATGTATTCTGACGTTGTCATGGAGGTCGGCAAGAAATACTTTGAAGAGCTGATCGACAAAATGAAGGCCGAAAAAGGCGTCACGCAGGATGTGGAACTCACCGCGGAAGACCTGGCGGTGCTGGCCGGCCAGTTTAAGGACGAGTATAAGGCCAAGATTGGCAAGGAATTCCCCACCGATCCTAAGGAACAGCTGATGGGCGCTATTGAGGCTGTGTTCCGTTCCTGGGACAACCCCCGCGCCAATGTGTACCGCCGGGATAACGATATCCCCTATTCCTGGGGCACCGCTGTCAACGTGCAGATGATGGCCTTTGGCAACATGGGCGATACCTCGGGCACCGGCGTCGCCTTTACCCGCGACCCCGCCACCGGCGAGAAGAAGCTCATGGGCGAGTTTCTGATGAACGCCCAGGGGGAGGACGTGGTCGCCGGCGTGCGCACGCCTTCTCCCATTGCCAAGCTGGCGGAGGTTATGCCCGCTGTTTATGAGCAGTTTGTGGGCATCTGCAAAAAGCTGGAGGATCACTACCGGGATATGCAGGATATGGAATTCACCATTGAAGACCAAAAGCTGTATATGCTGCAAACCCGGAACGGCAAGCGCACCGCCAAGGCCGCTTTGAAGATCGCCTGCGACCTGGTGGACGAAGGCATGATTTCCGAGGAGCAGGCGGTTGCCATGATTGATCCCCGCAACCTGGACACGCTTCTGCATCCCCAGTTTGACGCGAAAGCGCTGAAGGCCGCAACTCCAGTGGGCAAGGGCCTGGGGGCCTCTCCCGGCGCGGCCTGCGGCAAAATTGTTTTCTCCGCTGACGACGCAGTGGAATGGAACGCCAAGGGAGAGAAGGTCGTTTTGGTTCGTCTGGAGACCTCTCCCGAGGACATCACGGGCATGAAGGCCTCTCAGGGCATCTTGACCGTTCGCGGCGGCATGACCTCTCACGCGGCTGTTGTGGCGCGCGGCATGGGAACCTGCTGTGTTTCCGGCTGCGGCGACATCATGATGGACGAGGACAATAAAAAATTTGAACTGGCCGGCAAAACCTATCATGAGGGTGACTATATCTCCATTGACGGGTCCACCGGCAATATCTACGACGGGATTATCCCCACTGTGGACGCTGAAATCGCCGGTGAGTTCGGCCGGATCATGGAACTGGCCGACAAGTTCCGTAAGCTGAAGGTCCGCACCAACGCCGATACGCCCGCCGACGCAAAGAAAGCCCGGGAGCTGGGCGCGGAAGGAATCGGCCTGTGCCGGACGGAGCACATGTTCTTTGAGGCGGATCGGATCGCGGCGTTCCGCGAGATGATCTGCGCGGACACCGTCGAGGGAAGAGAAGCGGCCCTAGCCAAGATTCTGCCTTATCAGCAGGGCGACTTTGAAAAGCTGTATGAGGCGCTGGAAGGCTGCCCCGTTACCATTCGGTTCTTAGACCCGCCGCTGCATGAGTTTGTTCCCACCGAGGAAGCCGACATTGCGGCGCTGGCCAAAGCGCAGAATAAGACCGTGGAGGAGATCAAGGCGCTGATCGCTTCCCTGCATGAGTTTAACCCGATGATGGGCCACCGCGGCTGCCGGCTGACCGTGACCTATCCGGAAATTGCCAAGATGCAGACCACCGCTGTAATCCGGGCCGCCATCAATGTGAAGAAGGCGCATCCCGATTGGAGCATTGTTCCGGAAATCATGATTCCGCTGGTGGGCGAGGTCAAAGAGCTGAAGTTTGTTAAGGACATCGTGGTTGCTACCGCGGACGCGGAAATTGCCGCCGCCGGGATCGACCTGAAATATGAGGTCGGCACGATGATCGAAATTCCCAGAGCGGCTCTGACGGCTGACGAGATTGCCAAGGAAGCCGAGTTCTTCTGCTTTGGCACCAACGATCTGACCCAGATGACCTTTGGCTTCAGCCGTGACGACGCCGGAAAGTTCTTAGACGCTTACTACGATAAAAAGATCTATGAGAACGATCCCTTTGCCAAGCTGGATCAGAAGGGAGTGGGCGCTCTCATGAAGATGGCGGTCAAACTGGGCAAGCAGACCCGGCCCACCATGCATTGCGGCATTTGCGGCGAGCATGGCGGCGATCCTTCCTCCGTGGAATTCTGCCATGAGATCGGCTTGGATTACGTGTCCTGTTCTCCCTTCCGGGTGCCCATCGCCCGGTTAGCCGCTGCGCAGGCTGCTTTGAAGGACCGGAAGTAAGCGAGAACCTCCCTTTGCATTTTTAAAGCCCGCCCTCTGCTTTTAACAAAGCAGAGGGCGGGCTTCCTTGCACCTAAAAAGGGGACGATAGATTTTTCTATCGTCCCCTTTTCAATTGCGTGCCAGCGCTGCGGTTCGGAAAAATTTCAAAGTGGGGGTCACCCAGCCGATAGCTTGACCTTTACCGTATGGGTTTTGCCGTCGGAAAATTTCGGAATGGAAACGCCGGCAGGCGCTCCGTCCACCAACACGGTGCAGCCCTCCTTGACCCGGGCAAAGCCCTTGGGCTTATCCACTGTAATTTTATAAATCGCCTGTCCGTCCCGCACGGTAAAGCAGGCGCCGGTGGCCTCCTCCCGCAGCAGGGGATCCAGTGTCAGCGTTTCCTTTGAGAATTGCAGGCCAAATCCCGCGATTAAAGACAGCAGCAGCCAGGTGGAGGTGCCGCTTAGAGTCGGCGGGAAGCTTTCCCCCGTTTCGGAATTGTTATACTGTGTGCAAAGCCGGGGATTGCCGCAGGTATCAAAGGGATGCGCCAGGGTCTTATAAGGCAGCGCCACGTCTATCACCCACCAGGCGGTGCGGCATAGCTCTGCGGCCAGATCCTTGTCCTCTACCCGGGAGGCGGCTTGCAGCATCGCGGCGCAAGCCATCATATTGGCGTGCTTAAAAACGCCGCCGTTTTCCCGGTCGCCCCGGTAATAGAGCGCCGCTCCCACCTGCGGGGCAATTTTGGCGTAATCCACGCCGGTACAAAGCCGGAACCCGTAAGGCGTGCGGAGCTGGCGGCCCAAGACCTCCAGCATGGAACGAATCTGTTCTTCCTTCGCTACACCCGACAGAATCGCCCAGCTAAAGGAATTGAGGAAGCAGGTTCCCTCATCCCCTTCTACGGATAAGCCGTCTCCCGCCGCGCCTAAGTAGGGGGTATAGCTGTCGGGCCGGTTCAACAGCACCCGGGCGAACATTCCGTTTTTATAGCCGTGCTTCTGCAGCCGGCCGGCCAGCGCTTCCGCCAGGCCGCGAACCTCCTGCTGGTAGGCGGCGTCTCCCAGCCGGCCCGCCATATCGGCGGCGATGTCCATGGCCAGCTTTAAAAGAAAACCGTTCATCACGCTTTCAGACTGGTCGGACACAAAGGGATCCCCCCAACTGCCCCCTTGCTTCAGCTGTTCTTTGTAAAGCCGTTCCTTTTCGGGGCCATCCACCCAATTGGGATCCACGTTGAGGGTATCGTTCCAGTCGGCCTTGTCGATGAGGGGAAGGCCGTGCTGCCCAACGGAAATTTTTCCCGAGTATTCTATAATCGCCTTAACGGTGTCGAAAATCCGGCGGGAGCCGCCTCCCGCCATGGGGCAATCCTCCAGGAGGAATTCATAGTCCCCCGTCAGCTTAACGTACCGGTCCAAGGCCTGCGGGAGCCAGAGCTGGTCATCGGAACACACGCCGGGGCGTTTGCCGGCCCAGTAAAAGTCATGGTTGGCGTATCCCATTTCATAAACGTTGGAGATCCACTCCCGCAGCAGCTGCTTGACGAAATCCGCCCGGCCCATGGAACAGAAATAGTACATCGACGCAAAAATATCCTGGATTTCCCGGAATCCTATCTCCCGGTACCCCTTCTGGGTCTGATCGAAGGCGCGGGAGGCAAAGGTCTGGTAAAACACTTGATAAGGAAGGTTCTGGTTGACATAGCTCTCAAAATCCCGGTCGGGATCCGAAACAGAGAGAAAAGCAGCATATCGCCCTGCAAAATCAGCGGTTTGCCGCAGGGCGTTTTCTCCCTGCGCGGGATCGGAAAACCGGTCGATTAACGCCGCCACTTGGCTGTGAAAGGCTTCCTCCGAATAATCGGGGGTGACTGCCTCAGAGCAAAGGCCGGTAAAGTTATCCGCGGTTACCGTTTGCCCAGCCCTAACGAACAAAAGAGCCGAAACAGCAAAGAACCCGGGGCCTTTGCGGGTGTGACGGCAGGAAAGGCGGGCGAGATTCTCGGGATGCTCCAACGTCCCGTCTCCAACGAATTCGGGATAGGAAAAGCAGAATTGGTCTGGGAAGGCGGGGCCCCTTTCTCCGTGCACCAGCAGCGTGTGGAACCGATGGTTGCCCTGTTCCCACGCGGGATTGTTATGGTAGCTGACCGCCGCGATGTTTCCGTTTTCATCCCGAATTACGTCTGACTGGCAGATGACCGTGGTGTAAATGACGTCCCCCACCAAAGCATTGGGCGCGCAGGTGGCAAACATGCCGGTGCAGCAAAGCCGCAGCGCCCGATCCTGTGCGCCCGTGTTTTCCACGGTGATCCGATGGCACTCCACCGCCATGGGAAGGCCTTCGTACTGGGGCAGCAGGAAGATCGTCCGGGTGATTTTCAGCCCGCTTTCCAGGGTGTATTCGATTATGGTGCGGTTTTGAGAAAAGGTGCAGACGGCATTTTTAACAGCCGGATTCGCCGCATCGCCCGAATAAAAAATCTGTTTTCCGTTTTCCAACAGATAAAACTGCCGGTTGGCGGGAAAGCCGTTTTCCTCCGGCAGGGAATCCCACCGGGTGGCGAGAACCGCAACGTCCGCGTGGCCCCTGAAGGAACCGCGGCCGAACCGGTCGGTCACCCCCTTTGGTGTGGACTGGAGGGGCCGGTCAAAGCCAATGCGGTTGCCGATTAAAATATTGGTGTAATAGCTGGGGCCGGGAGAGGGAGATTTCAAATCGCAGACAAGCTCCCCTTTTTCATTTAGTTTGCCGCCCCAATTGCAAACCTGAGAAAACAACTCCCGAATGCGCGCCAACTGCTCGCCTGATAAGGAGAGCGGCGCGCTTTTTCCGCCTTTTCCCGCCAAAGCGGTACCGTCCCCTTGTATCAGCAGGCTGTCACCTTTTGCAAAGCACGCCTCCCAAAGAGGGTATAGCAGAGGATCGTTCAAAAACAAAGGCATACAAGGAGCAAAAAAAGGCAGCCCGGAAACGCCCGCCCAGACGCTGTCGCCTGTCTGCACGGCGCTGACCGCTGAAGCCGCCGTCAGGCCCAGCGCCGCTTGCAGCGATTGGGCGGCGTTTCCGGGGGCTGTGCGGGCGTATTCTCCCGTTAACTTCATATGCTTGATCCATCCCTTCCCCCAAAATGTCATTTTCTGGCTTGATTGTACCCCATAGGCTGCGGATTGTCAATACGCCTGCCCCCTTCTGGCAGAAGGCCGCGGCGGTTAAGCTGATGGTTTACCCCTCCACAAACCAGCGGCCTTCCTCTAAAAACAGGTATCGTTCCCGGCCCAGAATCCGGCACGCATACCGAATTCCCTGGCCTCCGGCCTTTAGGCTGGCCGCGCGCCGCACATCCAAAACCCGGTCGATCTCAAAGGTACGTCCGTCCTCCCAAGTGAGAGACAGCGGGAGCATTCGCCCCTCCCGATCAAACCGCGCCGTCACCTCTACAAACACCTTTCGAGCCATAGCCTTGCTCCTCTCTCAAGCGATAAACGGGACGGGATGGATGATGTGGTCGGACTGGGGATCCATCCTGGACAGCTCTGGATCAGCCAGCATGACGCACCGGCGCACGCTGAAATTGCCAAACCGCCGCCGGATCTCGTCCAGCGCTGTTTCCAGCTGTTCCTGTCTGTCCTGACGCATGGCCTCCGGGTATAGAGACAGCTGTAAGGCGGATGCGCCTGTCAGCGCAAACGCTTTGACAGATAAGCTCCGCACCGGTTGGCCGGTATGATGCGCATGGAACAGCGCAAACGCCTGCTTGAAAATGGTTTCTGCATCGCAGCAGGGCCGCGCCAGCCGGCCCTGCCGGTTGATGGAATACAGCCTAAAATCTCGTATTCCCACCTGCACGCCCGTACAGCGAAGGCGGGCCGCCCGCAGCCGTGCCGCCACGCTTTCGCAGAGAACATACAGAGTGATGCGGATATCCTGCTCGGATACCAGATCTCGGGGCGCGGTTGTGCTGTTACCGATGCTTTTGATCTGGGCGGCCTCATCCATAAACGCTACGCGGGAAGAGTCCCGCCCGTTGGCGTATTGCCACAGCGTCAGGCCGTTTTTGCCCAACAGTCGATGCAGAAAGCAGGGATCGGCGTTTGCCAATTCCCCAATGGTATGCACCCCCCTGCATGCCAGCTTTCGGGTTGTGGCCGGCCCCACAAAAAGCAGGTCGGAGGCCGGCAGCGGCCAGAGCACCTCCCGATAATTTTCCTGTGTGATAACAGTGGTGGCGTCGGGCTTTTGGTAGTCGGAGCCCAGTTTGGCAAAAATTTTGTTATAGGAAACGCCTATAGAAGCGGTAATGCCCAACTCATGGCGCACGGTGCGGCGAATTCGGTCGGCAATGTCCCTGCCTTCCTTCTGCGGCTCCCCCTCGCCGGTGAGATCCATCCAGCATTCGTCTAAGCCGTAGCTCTCAACCCGATTGGTGTATTGTCCGTAAATTTCCCTGGCCATAGAGGAAAACCGGAGGTATCGGTCAAAATGCGGCGGGACGGTCACGATTTCACGGCATTTTTGACGCGCCAGCCAGATCGGATCGCCGGTTTTCACGCCAAACCGTTTCGCAAGCTGGTTCTTGGCAAGCACGATACCGTGCCTGGCCTCCGCGTCGCCCACCACCGCAACCGGCTTGTCACGAATGCGGGGATTGTATAGGCATTCAATGGAAGCGTAATAGTTGTTCATATCGGAGTGTAAGATGAGCTTGTTCAATGGTATCACCGTACATATTATACGATAAAAAGAACATATGTTCTACCGGAAAATGTTGGATAAAACGCTGCGCAAAAAAAGGCCCCGGGGAGCTAAGAAAATATAAAAAATGGGCCGCAGTGCGGCCCATCAAACAAATCATGATTCCTTCTCTAAATGGTTCCAGCCGTTTTCCTTCAGGTAGGCGGGATAGTCAAAGAAGCCGATATCCAAGTCGACATTTCCCTGTATGCCCTCTACCGTTCCGGTTTCTGAATACTGCCAGATGGAATAGGGCTTGTCATAGTCGGTGTTCTGCACCCAATGGGCCAGCCAGATGTGATAATCAGATAGGCGGTTCGTCTCCAGCTTATCCTCTAAAAAGCTTTTGTTGGAATAAATAATGGGGAAATAGTTAGCCGCTTTAATGGTGTTGCAAAAGGCCAGGGTAATATCCGTCCGCTGCTTGTTGGTTAGCTTTTCCGTCCGCGGCACATCGCCGGGGTTCTCCACCTCTGCCTTCTCAATATCAAAAGCAATCGGATAAGTCAGTTTATAATTCTTAATCCGCTCCAGAACGAAGTTGGCCTCCGCAACGGCCTCTTGTTCGGTAATTGCCTGCGTGTAGAAGTAAACGCCAACATCCAGTCCCGCTTGAATGGCGCCTTCCATATGGGTTTTGAACATGCGGTCTTCCACCATATTTCCGGCTGAGCCGTATCCTCGGTAGCCGACCCGGATCATGACGAAGTCCACCCCGGCGGCTTTTACCTTATTCCAGTCCACAGAGGTGTTCCACACGGAAACGTCAATTCCAACGTAGGAATTCAAAACGCCGCCGTCATTAAACTGATACCGCAGGCCGCCAATATCCTTCAATCCGGTTACAAGCTTCCCATTTTCCACATAATATGTATTTTCCCCGATCGTCTGCCATCCCTCCTTGGTGAGATCCGGCGTTTGGCCGGGCGCTGGATCGGGATCAGGCCACTCTGGGGGATCTATCAATTGCACGGCAACCTTTAAAACGATTAAAGCGTCACTGGAATTAATGGCATTCTTAGCGTCGAGATCTGCGTTGGCTCGCAGGGCTTGTTCGGGCGTAAGCTCAATTAGCCTGACGGCATGCTTTAAAATCATTAACGCGTCCATAGAATTCAACACTTTGTCATTGTTTACGTCGCCCAGCAGTCCCCGGCCTTCTTCGCCGGCGGATCCGGCCGTCCCCGTTTCTTCCAATATCGCAGCGGGCTCCTTCGCTATGGCAGATAAGGATAGGGTTCCCGTCAACAGCAGCAAGGCGGTCAGCAGAGCAATAACGGGTTTAATCAGTTTCGTTATCATAAATACGTTCCTCCTGCGTTTTACTTCCTGGGGAGTTCCCAAGAGATAAATGTATTATAACAGCTTCCGAAGGGAAAAGCAACCCGGACGGGGAGATGCCCCAAGCGCCCGGAAGCGCGGGACAGACCGCGGCGGCGGCAAAAACGGCGCGCGTTTCCCTTTTGCTTGGACAGATTTACCAGTGCGAAAAAAGAGGACAACCGGATTTCCGTTTTCCAGACATGAAACGGGCCCCGCGGTCATACGTTAATAATACAATGCAGTAAAATGTCGGCGATTCTGTGAAAAATGCGGTTATTCGCAAAAAATCCGCTTCCTTTGTCCGTGCCGCACGAGCAAAAAAGGCAGATTTTGGGCAGCGTCGCCACGAATCAAAGAGGGAACGGTGGTACCATGTATTTGCTGGTCAAACGGAGCCACATTATCGGAGCGGTGGCGGGAATCCTGGCGGTGGTGCTGATCGCCGCAATTTGCACAAGGCTTCCGGAAAAGAAAGCGGTGGCAGCGGCCGGCGGGGTCGACAATTGGGGATTAAGCTTTCGGGAAGAGGGGAAAACCCCCGTGGGCAACGCCTCGGCGGAGTATCTTAAGCAGTATGACGCCTATTATGCGGGCGATCCTTCCCAAAAGGTCATTTATCTCACCTTCGACGCGGGCTTTGAAAACGGCAACACCCCGGCAATTCTGGACGCCCTGAAAAAGCACAACGCTAAGGCGGCGTTTTTCCTGGTGGGAAATTATCTAAACAAAAGCCCCGACCTGGTCAAACGCATGGTGGCGGAGGGGCATACCGTGGGTAATCATACCTTTCACCACCCGGATATGTCCAAAATATCCTCTATGGAATCCTTCCGGGAGGAAATCACCTCGCTGGAATCACTGTTCAAGGAGATCACCGGACAGGAAATGACAAGATACTACCGTCCGCCCCAGGGGAAATTCAGCGAGTCTAATTTGAAACAGGCCAAGGAGCTGGGGTACAAAACAGTGTTCTGGAGCCTTGCCTATGTGGACTGGTATGAGAATAAGCAGCCCACCAAGGAACAGGCCTTTGAAAAGCTTCTGCCCCGAATTCATCCGGGCACCGTGGTGCTGCTCCACAGCACCTCCAAAACCAATGCTGCCATTCTCGATGAACTGCTGACCAAATGGGAGGATATGGGATATACCTTTGGCACGCTGGATCAATTGTGCGGACAGCCCTCGTGAAAGCGGAGCCGAGTGACGATCCAGTTCGTCTGATCCGCGGAATATCTCTTGACAGAATTGGGATCCTGGCTTATCCTTTGTCTATAAAGGCACAAGAGAAAGGCAAAGGAAGGCGGCTGCCATGGCCAAGGAACAAAAAACCAACGTAATGCGGATTCTGGATCGGGCCGGCGTTGCATATCGTTCGCATCCTTACGCCGGAACGGGGCAAATGAGCGGCATGGAAATCGCCGCCCTGCTGCAGGAGAATCCGGACCGGGTGTTCAAAACGCTGGTGACGGCGGGGAAGAACGGAGGAAGCTTTGTGTTTCTGGTTCCTGTCAGCCGGGAATTGGATTTAAAAAAAGCGGCGGCCGCTGTTGGGGAAAAGGCGGTTTCTATGCTGCCGCAAAAGGAATTGTTCAAAACCACGGGCTACATACACGGAGGCTGCTCGCCCATCGGCATGAAAAAGGCGTTTCCCACCGTAATTGACGTGTCGGCTGCGAACTTTGAAGCTATCTGCTTCAGCGCCGGAAAAATAGGGCTTCAGGTGGAGTTGGCCGTCGCGGACATTTCCCGGGCGCTGGATTACAGCCTTTGCGATATTGTCGTTTAAAGCGGCGAAGGGCTGGCGGGTCCAAACAAAAGCAAACAAAAAGCCAGGCAATTGAAATTATTTTGCAAGGAACAATGGGTTTCATGCAAGAATCGGCAAAAACCGGGAAATATAAAAGGGACAACCTTTAAAAAGAAAGGATCGTCCCTATGGATAAAATTAAACGATATGACCGCAGACAGCCCCGCCGGGCCGGCCGGATCTTTTGGAAAACCATGCTCATCACCCTTGCCTGCGTAGCGCTGGTGGCTGCGGGATATTTTGTGGCTATGTCGGTGGATACCCTGCTGCGGCTGCTGTAGGCCGGTCAGGAAAACGCGCCGGTGGTGCGGGCGTAATGGAACAACTGCTGCTGGGCGATTCCCGCGAAGGGCCGGACGAAATCCGGCAGCCCGCCGGGGTAAGCCGCGGCGAGCACCCGGTTGATCCAAACATCCTTTGGCAGCGCCTCCAGCCGGTGATACCCGAACAAAAGGACGCAGTCCGCCACCTTGGGCCCCACGCCCTTGATGGTCATCAGCAGCCGCCTCGCCTCGTCAAGGGGCAGGGCGGCTATTTTTTGCAAATCCAGCCCGCCCGCCGCTTTTTGGGCCGCGTCCAGTACATATTTTGCCCGAAACCCCGCCCGAACAGGCGCCAGAGCCTCCGGGGACAGACCCGCGATTCGATCCGGCGGCGGAAAACCGTGTGCGCCGGCTTCCAGCTCCTGCCCGAACAGGCGGCAGAAGCGGCTGATCATTCCGGTGATCCGGGGAATATTGTTGTTGCTTGAAAAAATAAAAGAACACAGAGCCTCCCATGGATCCTGGCGCAGAATCCGGATCCCGCCCGCGGCCTTTCCCGCCTCCCGCAGCAGGGGATCCCGCGCAAACAGGGCGTTGACAGCGGGATAATCTTCATCTAGGCTAAAATAGGGAACCCAGAATTCCCGCACATCCCGCCGGGAAGCATTATAAAAAAGCAATTGCGTTTCGGTTTGCGCTACGGTGAGAACCCGGTCTCCCGCCACGCCGAAAAAGGCCCCCTCTTTCCGCTCCCAGCGGAAGGCCTGTCCGCAAAAAAGGGATTGCTCAAGGCAAAAGCAGGCCGGCCTTGGAAGGGCGACGACCGACTGTATTTTCGTTTCCGATTCCATCTGAGCGAACGCGGGCATGACGGGACCTCTCTTCAGGACGTTTTTTTCAGTATACCACGGATTTTCCCTTCCGGCAACGGCAATCTTTTCCGCGGGGGAACATAAGGGGCCTTGGCGCGGGGTTTACAAGATTTTTTATTTGTGTTATACTGACTATCTAATAGTCCGGCGAAAACACGCGCCGGTTTTGGGAAGGATTGTTTTGGAATGAAGCTTGCGTTTTCAACATTGGGATGCCCGGATTTCGATTGGCCGGACATTTATTCCATGGCAAAGGATTTTGGCTTTTCGGGGATTGAACTGCGGGGCCTGGGAGATGATATTTTTTCCGTCAGCGCCAAGCCCTTTAAAGAGGAGAATCTGCCGAAAACCCTGGAGCAGCTCCAAAAAAAACGGCTTGAGATTCCTTGCCTTTCCACCGGCTGCGCTTTGAAGCTTGCCGACCGGAAAGAGGAAAACATAAAGGAAATCAAAGAGTACATTGACCTGGCGCAAAAGCTAGGCGCCTCTTATATCCGGATTTTAGGGGATCAGAGGCCTGAGCCGGACGGGGAAGTGGACGACGGAGCCGTCCTTTCCCAACTGCGGGAGTTGATCCCCTACGCGGAGGAGAAAAACGTTACGCTGCTTTTGGAAACCAACGGGGTGTACACCGATACCGCCCGCCTGCGGGAGCTTTTGAATCAAATTGACAGCGATCATATCGGCGCGCTTTGGGACATTCATCATCCCTATCGTTTTGCGGGGGAATCGCCTGAGGAGACGGTACAGAACCTGGGCGCGTACATTAAATATACCCATATTAAGGATTCCGTGGTGGAAAACGGCAGGGTGGTTTACAAGCTCATGGGGGAGGGCGACCTGCCGATGGACGCGATCATTCGCGCGTTGAAGTCCATTAATTACGAGGGATATGTATCCCTGGAGTGGGTCAAGCGGTATGCGCCTGACTTAAGCGACGCGGGCATTGTGTTTCCCCATTTTGCTCATTTTATGGGGCAATATATGGAAAAGGCTTCTGAAACAGGCCGGCTCCAGGAGAATCGCGCTAAAACGGGGAAATACGTATGGCCCAAGGAGCACCTGATTGATTTGACCTTCCCCCAGGTGCTGGATCGCATGGCCGAGGAGTTCCCCGACCAGTTTGCCTTCCGGTATACGACACTGGACTACACCCGGACCTACGCGGAGTTTCGGGACGATGTGGATACCTTTGCCCGGGCGCTGATCGCCATGGGGGTCAAGGCGGGGGACCACGTGGCTATTTGGGCCACCAACGTGCCCCAGTGGTTCATCACCTTCTGGGCGACTGTGAAAATCGGCGCGGTGCTGGTCACGGTGAACACGGCTTACAAAATTCACGAGGCGGAGTACCTGCTTCGCCAATCGGACGCCCACACGCTGGTGATGATTGACGGGTACAAGGATTCCGACTATGTGGGGATCATGAAGGAACTGTGCCCGGAACTGGCGACGGCCGACCCGGAAAAACCCCTGCATATTCGCAAGCTGCCCTTTTTGCGGAACATCATCACGGTGGATTCCAAGCAGCCGGGCTGCCGCACCTGGGACGAGGCCAAGGCCCTTGCCGCTCGGGTACCGGTGGAGGAGGTTCTGCGCCGCGCCGCGGCGGTTCACAAGCACGATGTGTGCAACATGCAGTATACCTCTGGCACCACGGGCTTTCCCAAGGGGGTAATGCTGACCCATTATAACGTGGTCAACAACGGCAAGGCCATCGGGGACTGCATGGATCTGTCCACCGCCGACCGGCTGATGATTCAGGTGCCCATGTTCCACTGCTTCGGCATGGTTCTGGCCATGACCGCCGCCATGACCCACGGGACCACCATGTCCCCCATCCCGGCCTTTTCGCCTAAGAAGGGTCTGGACTGCATCAACAAAGAGAAGATCACGGCCTTCCACGGCGTTCCTACCATGTTTATTGCCATGCTGGGCCATGAGGATTTCGCGAAAACCGATTTCTCCCATATGCGCACCGGCATTATGGCGGGCAGCCCCTGCCCTGTGAAGGTTATGCAGGACGTGGTGGATAAAATGCATATGCCGGAGATCTGTATCACCTACGGGCAGACGGAGGCTTCTCCCGGCTGCACCATGAGCAAAACCACCGATTCTCTGGACGTGCGGGTCAACACGGTAGGCGGCGCCATGTTTGGGGTGGAATGCAAGATTGTCGACCCCGAGACCGGCGAGGAACTGCCCGACGAGGTAGACGGAGAATTTGTGGCGAGAGGGTATAATATCATGAAGGGGTATTATAAAATGCCCACCGCCACCGCCGCCGCCATCGACGAAAACGGCTGGCTGCACACTGGCGACCTGGCCCGCCGCACCCCCGACGGCAATTTCAAAATTACCGGCCGGATCAAGGATATGATCATTCGCGGCGGGGAAAATATTTATCCCAAGGAAATCGAGGATTTTATCTACACCCATCCTAAGGTGTCCGACGTGCAGGTGATCGGCGTTCCCGATAAGCAGTACGGCGAGGAGATCATGGCCTGCGTGGTGCTGAAGCCCGGGGAGACCATGAGCGAGGAGGAACTGAAGGAGTACGTTTCCTCCCATATGGCCAAGCACAAGACCCCCCGGTATGTGGATTTTGTGGAGAGCTTCCCCATGAATGCCGCGGGCAAAATATTAAAGTACAAAATGCGGGAAATGGCGGTGGAAAAGCTGGGGCTAAAGGCAGACGCCAGCATTGAAACTGCGTAAATCCGCAAACCAAAAGGAGGAAGGACGATATGCCTTATATCCATGTGACCGCCAACATCCCCATTACAGAGGAGCAGGAAAAGGCGCTGGCTGCCGGAGCAGGAAAAGCAGTGGCCCTGCTGCCTGGGAAATCGGAGCAATGGCTTATGGCAGGCTGCAAAGGCGGAGAAGCCCTTTATTTCCAGGGGAAAGACGAACCGGCGGCGTTTATTGAGGTCCGGCTGTTTGGTTCGGCGCCAGACAGCGCTTACGAGGCCCTCACCGGCGAATTGACCCGGTTGGCGGAGCAAACCCTCTTTATCCCCCGGAATCGGATTTACGTCCAATATGAGGAATGCAGACACTGGGGCTTTGCAGGGAGCAACTTTTGATGGCGCTGCCCAAGGACCCTTATATTCTGTTAAGCTATCTTAACACCCAGCTGCGGGATTTTTATCCGGATCTTACCCAGCTGTGCGCCGATTTAAACGCGGAACGGGGCGCGGTTGAGAATGCAATGGAGTCTGTGGGGTATCGGTACGATCCGGTGAAAAACCAATTTGTGGCGTTTGAATAAACGTCAGGCCGCTAACCGCAATTTGCCTTGCTTGAGAGCGTGTCAATGGGCCTCCCGGCGAAGGGGTGCATGAGAAGGCAAAAGCAAAGCCCTGCCAGGCGCTGATCCCGGCAGGGCTTTCGTTTTTGTTGCTTTTAGCTTTTGTGATTTTTCGCCCTGCGGAGAAGGTGAAGCTGCTGAATCACGGAAGAAATAAACTCCCGCTCTTGGGGCGATAGGGTCTTGATGTCATGCTTCAGCGCATGATAAGAATCATCCAGCGTCCGCGCGTGGGCTTTATTAAATTGAAGATTAGAGCCCAGCAAATAATCAAAGCTGACGCCTAACGCATTCGCAATATCCAGCAGCGCTTTCAACGACGGCAAATCGTAGGCTCGTTCAATATTGCCTACATATCCCGTCGTCAGCCCGCACTGCGCCGCCAACTGTTCAATGGTCATACCAGCACGCTGCCGGGATTCCCGAATCCTCTGTCCGATGATCGTCAAGTACATAGACCGACACCTCCTGAGAAGCTTTGTATACTTTTAAGACAAAAAGCAGAAGAAAGGGAAATTGTGTAAATACTATACCAAGAAATGGCGGCATAGAGATTGACAATATTCTATATAAATTATGATAATTTTCTAATTGCCATATAATTATTATAGCGCATTTTCTCTTGTACAATACATAGGATAGGAAATGAAGGGATTTCATGGCAGCAGTATACGCCTTGCTTGACAAACATCTGAAAAAACGTATAATATTAGAGAGAACTAACGTTCAGAGAGGACGGAGGGCCAATGACGCTAAATGAGCTTCCCGTGGGCGCCAGCGCAACAATAAAGGCCGTGGGCGGTGAGGGCGCGCTGCGCCGTCGGCTTTTAGATATGGGGCTGACGCCTAAAACTCGAGTGATGCTGCGAAAGGTGGCGCCCATGGGGGATCCCATTGAGCTGTGGCTGCGGGGGTATGAGCTGACCATCCGAAGGGAGGACGCGAAAAAAATTGAGATTGTTGAAGAAAGAGGTTGTCCCTAAGGACTGTAAGGGAATCGGGAGAGCTCTGGCTTCAAACCGCCGGATTTACCGGTGGGCTTTTGGCCAAGGGGTGAAAGGAAAAGCTTGCGGGCTGCCTTCAGCAGGCCATGCACGCATGTTATCCTAGTCGGCTTCCTCACTGATCACGGAAGAGCCACAAACGAACAAAAGTCTGGAGGAGGGTTGGCTGTGACATTTGCGCTCATCGGCAACCAAAACTGCGGAAAAACCACCCTGTTCAATCAGCTGACGGGAAGCAGCCAGCATGTGGGAAACTTCCCCGGGGTGACAGTGGAAAAAAAAGAAGGCGCTTTAAAGCGTCATAAGGGCGTTTCGGTGGTGGATCTGCCGGGCATTTATTCCCTATCGCCCTATACCGCGGAGGAGATCGTCACCCGGGATTTCTTGCTGAGCGGGCAAAGCGACGGCATCATCAACATTGTGGACGCCACCAATATTCAGCGGAATTTTTACCTGACGCTTCAGCTCATGGAGTTGAACCTCCCCATGGTTCTAGCGCTGAACATGATGGACGAGGTGCGTGCCAGCGGCGGTAGTATAAACATAAAGGCCTTGCAGGACGAATTGGGCATACCGGTCATACCCATTTCCGCCAACAAAAACGAAGGCATTGAGGAATTGGAGGAGCGGGCGATAGAAACCGCGGCAAAGAAGCTGGCTCCGAAACGGTTGGATTTCTGTCGCGGCGAAGTGCACCGGGCGATCCATTCTCTAGCCCATATGATTGAGGATCATGCCGCCGCCGCGGGGGTTTCTCCCCGGTTTGCAGCTACAAAGCTTCTGGAAGGCGATCCGATTATGGAGGCTTCCCTCAAACTGTCAAAAAATGAGCTTGATATCATAGGTCATGTGGCGGATGAAATGGAAGCGTCCTTAGGCACCGACCGGGAAGCGGCCTTGGCCGACATGCGGTATGATTACATACAAAGGCTGTGTGCCGGAACGGTTAAGCGAGCTGGAGAAACAAAAGAGCAGAAGCGGTCGGTAAAAATTGACAGCGTGCTGACACACAAAATCTGGGCAATTCCGATTTTTTTGGGGATCATGCTTTTCATTTTTTTCCTGACCTTTGGCTGCATCGGGGCGGCCCTGAGCGAGCTGTTTGACATGGGGATTGCGGCCTTGACCGACTTGACGGCCGGCGTCCTTTCCTCCGCCGGGGTCAATCCCACCATCCGTTCGCTGGTAATCGACGGGGTCTTTGCCGGGGTAGGGAGCGTGCTGTCCTTCATGCCCACGATTCTGGTGCTGTTCTTTTTCCTCTCCCTTTTGGAGGACAGCGGATACATGGCGCGGGTGGCCTTTGTCATGGATAAGCTATTGCGGAAAATCGGACTGTCAGGCCGGTCATTCGTTCCCATGCTGATCGGCTTTGGCTGTTCGGTGCCCGCTATAATGGCCACCCGTACCCTTTCCAGCGAGCGGGACCGGAAAATGACCATTCTGCTCACGCCCTTTATGTCCTGTTCGGCCAAGCTTCCCATTTATGCCCTGTTTACCCAGGCGTTTTTTCCCCGGCATGGGACGCTGGTGATGATGGGGCTGTACGTGGGCGGAATGCTGATGGCGATTTTGTCGGGGCTGCTGTTTAAAAGCACCCTTTTTAAGGGAAATCCCGTTCCCTTCGTGATGGAGCTGCCGGCTTACCGGCTGCCGTCAGCAAGAAATGTGTTTCTGCATATCTGGGAAAGGGCCAAGGACTTTCTCATGAAGGCCTTCACCATTATTTTTGTGGCTGCCATTGTCATTTGGTTTCTGCAATCCTTTGATTTCCGGTTTAACCAGGTAACGGATTCCAGCCAGAGCATGCTGTGCAGTATCGGCCGGCTGATCGCGCCGGTGTTCGCGCCGCTGGGCTTTGGAACCTGGCAGGCCTCCACGGCCTTAATTACCGGCTTGACTGCAAAGGAAACGGTGGTCAGCACCCTGGCGGTGCTGATGCCGGCCGGTCTTGCGGAGCCGTTAACGTTTCTGTTTACGCCCCTGTCGGCTCTGTCCTTTCTAGTATTCACGCTGCTGTACATGCCCTGCGTGGCGGCGATGGCAGCCATCAGACGAGAAATGGGCAGCGTACGCAGCGCGGTATTTGCAATGGTATACCAGACAGGCGTTGCCTGGGTTGCCGCCTTTTGCGTTTATCAAATCGGAAGGCTGCTGGGATTTTAAAAGGAGGGTCATAGTTTGGGCGTTGGGGATATTGTAATCCTGCTGGTTCTTGCAGCGCTGGTATTTGGCGCGGTTTGCCAAATGCGCAGACGCCGGGGCTGCGGCGGGCGCTGTCATAAGGGCGGCTGCGCCGGGTGCCGGAATGCATGGCGGGAAAAGGAAGCGGAACCAAAATAGTTTGCAGAGGTTTTCGTCCGTCCTTCAAAAAGGGCAAACGAAAACCTTTTTATCTTTTCAGCTTAGTAAAAGGCCGCTATTAGGGGAATGAACCGCCAGACCTAAAATCGGAAATAAAACAGCGGGTCCATTCTTATAAATCAATGATGAGGAAAAAAGAGAAAACAAGAGAAAATAGAAGGAACAAAGAGCTTATGAATTTTAAATAAAAACACGCGCAAAAAGCTATTGACAAGTTAAATTCCTTATGTTATCATGTTTCTTGCGCTGCTCCCTGATTTTGGAGGGGGCAAAAATGGTTTCTTTTGGGGAAATAAAAATTTGGAGGTAATTGTATGTCTACCTATATGGCCAAGGCCGGGCAAGTAGATCGTAAATGGTACGTTCTAGATGCGGCCGGCAAGCCTTTGGGCCGTGTCGCGGCGACCGCTGCCACACTGCTTCGCGGTAAGCATAAGCCTATCTTCACCCCGCATGTCGACTGCGGCGATCACGTCATCGTCGTCAATGCGGACAAGGCGGTGCTGACTGGCGGCAAGCTGGAGAAAAAGTTTTACCGCCGCCATACCGGATATATCGGCGGGCTCAAGGAAGTTAAGTACGCAACCCTGATGAGCAGCCGTCCGGAGCTTGCCATGGAGCTGGCTGTCAAAGGAATGATACCGGACAATACCATTGGCCGCAAGGCGCTCACCCGTCTGCGCGTTTATAAGGGAACTGACCACAAGCATGCGGCGCAAAAGCCCGAAGCTTGGTCGCTGTAAGGAAGGGAGGCAGATATAATGTACGAATCAAAGCCTTATTTTTATGGAACAGGCAGAAGGAAAAGCTCTGTCGCCCGGGTGCGCGTTTATAACGGGGGCACCGGAAGCATCACCATTAACGGCCGCGGGATTGACGATTACTTTGGCTTGGAAACACTGAAGCTGATCGTCCGCCAGCCGTTGGCGTTAACGGGCACGCAGGATAAATTTGACATTGAATGCCGGGTGACCGGCGGCGGTGTGACCGGCCAAGCCGGCGCGATTCGCCACGGGCTGTCCCGCGCGCTGTTACAGTATGACGCGGAGCTTCGAAGCCAACTGAAGAAAGCAGGCTTCCTGACCCGCGATCCGCGTATGAAGGAACGGAAGAAATACGGGCTCAAAGGCGCTCGCCGCGCGCCTCAGTTCTCCAAACGGTAATTTTGTTCAGTTTTCAAACCCTCGAAACCACTGTGTTTTCGGGGGTTTGTTCAATTTTGTTCAGTTTTTCGGTCACCTGTCTGCAAGACGGTACGACACAGGTAATACACACGGTAAGACACAAAACTGAATATTTTGGATTTAGCACATACACTACCCCCTTTCATTCAAATTTATACAAAAGAAAAAGCACCCTTGCGGATGCTTGAATCAATGATATTTAATTTCTATCTTTGAAGTAGTCTGCCCAAAATGGGTTTTCCCGGTCAAAGATTTCTTTTTGTTCAGGTGTCAGATTGTGCGGATAGTCTGCAAACAAATTAAACACCTTTTTCTTATCAAAACTGAAAAGGAATTCGCCATCCCTGTCAGATGTATCAACCCACCAAACTTGATCGGCTTCATTCTCTTTATAAAATTTATCAAGCATACACATCACCTTAAAAGAATTATATCACAGTTTGTTCAATTCTTCACTTAATTTCTGAAATTCAAAGTGGGTATAAACCATTTCACCGATGCCTTTTCCGGAATGACCTTGAATCTTTCTTCGCATCGCTTCATCAAGTTTCTTTTCCTTCCAAAGCGTGGTGAATGTGTGTCTTGTATCATCCGGTGTATGCTCTTTTATTTCACCGGTTTCATTCTCGTATTGCAGAATACCCATATCTTTCAGCAGCGGTTTCCAATAACTATCTGTATACTGACTGTGATTTGTATCAAATCTGAATTTTTGACCGTTTAACTGCGTAATAAGGTATTCCGAATCGTTCTTTTGCATCCAATGTTCAAAGAACCGAAGTGTTTTGGTGTGGATCGGAACTTTTCTTGCAGCATTGGCGGTTTTACCTTTTTCAATATAAAATGAACCTTCTTCAAGATTCACATTTGATTTCTTCAGGTTGAATAATTCACCCGGTCTGACACCGGAATAAATCAGCATCAGAATCACTTGAATGTATTCATTGTTTTCAGACCATCGCCATATAGCTTTTATTTCTTCATCAGTAAACCTATAATGCTTGGTACTCTTTTCCGGTGTTCCGATCTTCAGAAATTCAACAATGTGTTTATCTTTACCGATTATTTCGTTTTGAACTGCATAATCGAATAATTGATTAAACAACACCTTTAACTTTTTAAGTGTCGGATAATTCTTTTTAGAAGCATCCACAACACTTTGAAGATGTGAAAGTTTGATGGTTGAAAAAGGCGTAACCCATGTTAAAGAATATATTGCCGGACTTCAAAAGGAAATTGACGGATTTGCGGCAGAAAAAGAATCCCTTATATACGCTATCAAATCATTACGAACTGTGTCCGAAATGTCAGAAAAAGAATGTTCTGCAATGGAATACAGATATATTTACGGTTGGACCATTCAAAAAATAAGTGAATTTATGAATGTGAGCATTCAAACAATAAATAGGTATCTGCGTAAAGGTGAATCCGCTATGAGATGAACGCACAGTGCAGTTTTAACACAAGGGGTATATAAGAATACCCCCAAACACAAAACCGCCTTGTAGGTCAATTCTGACGGCTTACAGGGCGGTTGATTCATTCATCAAATCGTGCTATAATGATATTGAAAGGAAGGCTTGGTTGATATGGAAGATTTTGAAGATGTAAAAAAAATTCTTTGATTATCTTATCATTGATGGCGATGGTTGGAAAGGTATCAGGGACGATACACCGGAGACGGCAGAAAAGGCGTATGAAGAATACATGAAAAAACAAAAACGCTTTGATGATGAAGGAATCAAAACAGCTTCGTGAAAATTATCTTGTCTTTGAACAATCATTTGTATGAACAAAGGTGTATTTGAGAATAACACTTGTATGACACAAAACGACGTTGAAAGGCTTATTTCAAGGGGTTTTCAGTTCTCCAAACGGTAATTGGAGTCTTATTCAAATCATCCTTTGGAAGGTCTGGCTTTTCCGCAAAGGGAAAAGCCAGACCTTATTACATTCCGAAAGAATTAAATATCGGCTGTCCAGCGTTGTATGGAAAGAATAGCCGGAAACAGAAAACGAGCTGCTGTTTTCAGCGGCCCGTTTTTTTATTAAACGCCGTTTTTCGTCTTAATCAGTCTGCTCAAAACCGGTTCATCACTAAGCCGGTGGTCAGCTTTGGATAAAAATACGTTGATTTCTGCGGCATTTTTTCCCCGGCCAACGCCACATCCCGAATTTCTGTTACCCGGGTGGGATTGAGAAGAAACGCACAGTTCCCCTCCCCATGATCCACCGCCGCCACAGCCTCCGAGGGCGCTTTGGTATAGGTCAGATTTTTCTGGCTGGCCATGTTCTCCCGGTCGATTCCCATAAGCCGCTCCAGCACGAGCGTGTGCAGAACGCTGACGTCCAGCTCCCGCAGAGCCCTGCTCGTCCCCGGCAGCAGGGCTTCCATGACAGAGAGATCCTTCAGGGTTAGCAGCGTAAAATTCCCATCATAAAACGCAAAGGCCTTTTCGCCGATTGCATAGGCCGCGTCCAGCGCCGCCTCCACTTGTGAAAGCGAAGCACCGGGCATTTTTACCATTCGGAAATATTCCCCACAGCTTTGCAGGATCTCCCCTGCTTGGAACCCCTTCATCCCCCGCACGATTCGGTGGGTGGGATACACCACCAAGCCAGGATGCTCCATGGCCACCAGCATCATCATGGCATAGTCGCAGCCGTCGCCCTCTTTGGCTCTTCCCTGCTCCCGCATCCAGTCGCGGTAATGGAGGGCGGTTTCGTAACGATGATGCCCGTCGGCAATGTACAGCTTCTTGTCCGCAAAGGCTTTTTCCAAGGCTCCCACAACCGCGGGATCCGTTTCAATCCACAGCTTTTGGGTAAGCCCGTCCTCATCGGTGAAGGACACGGCCGGCATGCCGGCTGAAGCCTGCTCCAGCCGCCCGCTGATTTCTTTGGCAGGATCCATATATAAGGAATAAATCTGGCTGAAATTACAGCCCGTGGCCTTCATTAACTCAAACCGATCGGCCTTGGCTTTGGACAGCGTCTCCTCATGGGGCAGAATTATTCCGTTTTCAAATGGTTCCAGCTTCACCCGCCCAATCACGCCTTTCAAGGACATAGGTATGCCGCGGTGAGAAAACCCAATTTCGTAAATATAAAAGCCAGGCCGGGCATCCAGCGCCAGCACGCCGGAAGACAGCCATTCATCTAAAACCCTGCCGGCGGCCTCATAAGGGTTTTCCCCCTCTCGGGGCAGTTCCAAACGAATCACGTTGTTGGAGTTTCGCCGCAGGTATGCGGCTCTTTGCTCCTCGCTAATAATGTCATAAGGCGGGCAGACCAGTTCCTCGATGCTGCCCGCATGCTCCGAAAACCGCATTCCCCGAAACGCCTTGACCGTTGCCATTATCATTGCTCCTTTATGTCAAAAATCCGCTGAGCACCTTTTCCTGCGACAAAACTATAAAAATTATACCATACCAGACCTCCCGGCGCAAGTAGGGATTGTATGGCGCGCCGGGCAAAGCATATCTTCTGCCGGGCCCCCATAAGGGAAAAAACAAAAAAAGGCGGCTTTGGCAAAAAAAGCAAGTGGAAAGTATTTACAAGGAGGCGGCGGCATGGTAAAATAAACAAAAAGGGATTAACGAGTGAGAAATAATTAGGGAAACAAGGAGGAAAGGGTATAAAAAAGAGGCAGAAGTGGATAAGGAAACGGTTGGGGACAGCGGGGCTGGCATTGGCATTGGCATTGGCATTGGCATTGGCGCTGGCGCTGTCGGTGAGCACGAGCATGGGCGCGGCGGCAGAGCAGGACGGCGGGAAGGAGCGCGGAGAAGGGCTGACGGCGGGAACAGCAGCGGCGGAAGGAATAACAGAGGGACGTATAGCGGGAGGAAAGACAGAGGCGTCGGCGGAGTTGGGTTCGGAAGAGGACGTGACGATCGAGGAGGAAGACGAGAGAAAACGCGGGGAATACGAAAAGCATTTTCGGAACAGCGACGGAAGCTATACGGCGGTGACGTATGGGGACGCGGTGCATTATCAAAAGGAGGACGGGAGCTGGGAGGAAATAGACAACCGTCTGGAGAGGGTGACGGAAGGAAACGGAGAAAGGCGGCTGCGCAACCGGGACGGTGTGCTGGACGTGAGCTTTGGGGAGCGGCCGGGGCTGGAGATGGTGACGATATCCCGCGGCGGACATGAAATCAGCCTGGATCTGCTGAAGCCGGCGCAGGAAGCGCTGCTGCCGGCGGAGCCGCTGGGGGATGCAGCCGCGTTGGCGGGAGCCGGCCAAGGGGAAGAAGCTTTAGCC
>CALWPT010000050.1 GCA_944383495.1 uncultured Clostridia bacterium
TCGAAACACCCCCTCCTTTGCGTCTTTTGCCCACTTTTCCACGCACGGAAAAGTGGGCGCCCGCGCGGCAGGAGCGCAAAAGAATAAGTTTCACAATTTTGTTGAGTGAGAATTAGTCGCGAAAGCAGAATAAAAGGGGGCAAAGAAGAAATGCGGCAATAGCCGCATGGGAGAACCCCCGGCGAGGGTTCTCCCCCGCCAAACGTCCCACCGGGACGTTTGGCGCCTCTCCTGCGCTTTGTGAACGAGAAGGTGTTTCGCGTCCTGCGGGACGCGCCCAAAGGCTCTGCCTTTGGAATCCGCCGCCTTTTGAAAAAGGCGGACGAAAACTTTCCGTTGGCTCTCCGTGGCCGTTTGCTAATTTGTAAAGTGAGAACCAATTACGAAAGCAGAATAAAAGGGGGCAAAGAAAAAATGGGCCGCGGTGCGGCCCAAAAGAAAAACCCGCGGGTACAGGGCAAAATTTTGCCCCTGGGACTGGCGGTTTTTTCTTGCCTGTGGTATAATCAAAGCATAAAATTGCCGCGCTGAGGCGCTGATGCATTTATTATAAAGGATGTTGGCTATGCCTATAATCATCGTCGATAACCTGGAACAGACCGCCGCGTTTGCGCGGCAGGTAGCGTTAACCCTGACGCCAGGGGATATGATCGCCCTATTCGGCGGCATGGGCATGGGGAAAACCACCTTTGTCGCCGCTTTGTGCCGGGCGCTGGGCTACAAGGGGGAGGTCAGTTCCCCTACCTTTGCGCTGGTGCATGAATACGAGGGGGGGCGCCTGCCGGTTTATCATTTCGATATGTTCCGGGTGAAAAGCTGGGACGACCTATATTCCACGGGCTTTTTCGAGTATCTTGAGCGGCCGGGTGTAGTGGTGGCAGAGTGGAGCGAAAACATAGAAACCGCCCTGCCGGACGGATATATTTCCATTGAAATCTGCCCGGGGAAAGGTGAAACTGCCCGGGAATTTAAATGGACGCCGAAGAAAGGGTGCTGAGCATGCGAGTTTTAGCCATTGACGCCTCCGCCAAAACAGCCGCCTGCGCCGTGGCCGACGGGGAACAGCTGTTGTGCGAGCGGTTTGCGGACAACGGTCTCACCCATTCTGAAACGCTGCTGCCCATGGTTTTGGAGATGCTAAACGAGAGCGGCATTTCCCCGGCGTCCCTGGATCGGATCGGCGTGACGGCGGGGCCGGGTTCCTTTACGGGCCTTCGCATCGGCATGGCGACAGCAAAGGGGCTGGCTTTGGCGTGGAGCCTTCCCTGCGCGGGGGTTTCGGTGTTAGAGGCGCTGGCCCTGGGATCGGGGGCGCCGCAGGGAAGCGTGATCTGCGCGGTGATGGACGCACGCTGCGGCAATGTGTATAACGCCTTGTTCCGCGCCGCCGCGGGGGGACCGGCCCGGATGTGTCCCGACCGGGCGATTGCCGTGGAAGCGTTAAAAAAAGACGAAACGCTGCAAAAAAATCCGGTTTACCTGGTTGGCGACGGGGCGGAAATCTGTTATAATAAAGGAAACACCGGCGCGAATTGGCGATTGGCGGAGGAAAACCGCCGTCTGCTCCGGGGGGGAGCGGTCGCTCTTTTGGCGCAGCGGTACCCGGCTGTTCCGGCCGCGGAGCTGCGAGTGGAATACATTCAGTTGCCCCAGGCTCAAAGGGAGCTGCGGGCCAGGCTGTCGAAACGGGGAAAGGAAGATGGCAATGATTGCACTGGGCTGTGACCACGGCGGCTTTGCACTCATGGCAGAGATCAAAAAGCACCTTCAGGAAAAAAACATTTCTATTCGGGATTTTGGGGTAGACAGGCCGGTTGCGGTGGATTACCCGGACGTCGCCGTGCCGGTGGCCCGGGCGGTGGCGAAGGGCGAGTGTGAAAAGGGAATTCTTGTTTGCGGGACGGGGATCGGCATGTGCATCGCGGCCAATAAGGTCACGGGAGTGCGCGCCGCGGTGTGTTCCGACGGGTTTTCGGCAAAATACACGCGGCTGCATAACGACGCCAACATCCTTTGTCTGGGAGGCCGGGTGGTGGGCCCGGGTCTGGCGCTGGCGCTGGTGGATTTGTTTTTGCAAACGGAATTTGAAGGCGGCCGGCATACTGCGCGGCTGGATAAAATCAGGGAGCTGGAGCAATCGGATCGGTGATCCGGAGTAAATAAAAAGAAGGGGACGTTTTGTTTGGTAGACAAGATAGGAGATATCGAGTTCAGCATTCAGGACCGAGTCGCGCCGCTGAGCATCATTCCTCTGCGGGGAACCGAAGAGCTGGCGGGGAAAATTGACGCGCATCTGCGCGCCTGGGGCCAGAGCAGCGGCCGGGACGAAGGCAGCTTTCTCGTACCTGTGGACTGCCCCCGTTTTTCCTCCGGCGACGGCAAAGGCATCATTAAGGACAGCATCCGGGGAGACGATTTGTTTATTCTCATTGACGTGGGGAATTACAGCTGCACCTATAAAATGTTCGGCCGGGAAAACGCCATGTCGCCCGACGATCATTATCAGGATCTGAAGCGGATTATTCAGGCGGCCGGCGGCAAGGCCCACCGAATCAACGTGATCATGCCGATTCTGTACGGCGGCCGCCAGCACCGGCGGAGCTACCGGGAATCTCTGGACTGTGCCGTGGCGCTGCAGGAGCTGGCGCGGATGGGGGTTGCCAACCTTATTACGTTTGACGCCCACGACTCCCGGGTGCAGAACGCGGTGCCCCTCATGGGTTTTGACAATGTGATCCCAGCCTATCAAACCATGAAAGCACTATTTCACGCGTACCCCGATTTTATGCCCGACCGGAATCATTTGATGATCGTCAGTCCGGATGAAGGGGCTATGCACCGGAATATGTTTTACGCGTCGATTCTGGGCGTTGATCTGGGCATGTTTTATAAGCGCCGGGATTACGCGCGGGTGGTCAACGGCCGCAATCCCATCGTCGCCCATGAATACCTGGGCAACTCGGTGGAGGGCAAGGATGTGTTCATTGCGGACGATATTATCAGCTCTGGCGAATCCATGCTGGACATTGCCTATGAGCTGAAAAAGCGGAGGGCCAACCGCATCTACGCCTACGCAACCTACGCGATTTTCACCAATGGCTTGGAAAGCTTTGATAAGGCGTATGAGGAAGGCGTGATTTCCGGGGTGCTGGGCACCAATTTGACCTACCGGACGCCGGAGCTCAAGCAGCGCCCGTGGTTCTGCGAGGTGGACGTGTCCAAATACATCGCGTATTTTATCGCAGCGCTGAACCATGACGTATCCGTCAGCAAGATCATTGATCCCCACGAGCGGATCAAAAGGCTTCTTGCCGCGCGCTGCGGGCAATAAGGCCGATACCATAATAAGGAGGAAAAGCCCATGTATGACAACCTGTTTATTGCCGACCATCCCCTGATCCAGCATAAGCTGACTTTGCTGCGAGACAAAGAAACCGGGTCTAAGGAATTCCGGGAGTTGGTGGAGGAGATCGCCATGCTGATCTGCTATGAGGCGACCCGCTCTCTGCCGCTGAAGGAAGTGGAGATTGAAACGCCGGTGGGCGTGGCCCGGACAAAGGTGATTCAAGGGCGGAAAATGGCAGTGGTTCCGATTCTGCGGGCGGGCCTTGGCATGGTGGACGGGGTTCTGAACCTGGTTCCTGCCGCCAAGGTGGGGCATATCGGCCTGTACCGCGATCCCGAGACCCTGCGGCCGGTGGAATATTACTGCAAGCTTCCAGCCGATATCCCGGAGCGGGATGTGTTTGTGGTGGATCCCATGCTGGCAACCGGCGGCAGCGCCATTGACGCGGTATCCACGATCAAAAAGAGCAATCCCAAAAGCATTAAGTTCATGTGCATTTTGGCCGCTCCGGAGGGGATGAAGGATTTTTGCGAGGCGCACCCCGATGTGCAGGTCTACTGCGGCGCCATTGACGAGCGTCTTGATGATCACGGGTATATTCTCCCCGGCCTGGGCGACGCGGGCGACCGGATTTTCGGCACAAGATAAAAATACGAAAAAGCTCCGGAAAGAAATTGAATCGGCTTTTAAAAATGAAAGGGTCTGGATCCGCTTACAAAAGGATCCAGACCCTTATTTCATCCATTTTGATTTCCTCTATTGCTTCAAGGAATCGTTAATTTTTTGAATCAACTCGTCAGGATCCACCCCGTGAACGGCGCAGGCCTGCTCCACGGTTTCCCCCCGGGCGGATGGGCAGCCTAAGCAATGCATGCCCATTTCCAGAAAAAAGGGCGCCGCGTCGGGGTATTGATCCAGAATATCTCCAATACACATGTCCTTGGTAATCATATTTTGTTCCTCCTAATTTAAAAATATCCTGAAAGACCTTTCAATGAGAAGCCTCTCCGTCCTTTTGCTCTTGGTTTCCGCCTTCCTGCTGGCTGTCGGGCTCCTCAACAGGCTTGCCGTCCATGATGTCCGCAAACTGGGCGCGCTCCATCTTCTCATACCGGAAAAGGTACTGGGCGACCTGGTTCAGCTTATCCATATGCTCCCGCAAAATGCCTTCGGCGCGTTGGTACTGTCCCGTGACGATAGACTCGATCTCCTCGTCGATCATGGCGGAAATCTTCTCGGAATAATTGGGCGTGGAACTGAAGTCCCGTCCTAAAAACACCTCGCCTTCATCATGCCCGAAAACGATGGGGCCCAGCTTTTCACTCATGCCATATTTGGTGATCATCTTGCGGGCAATTTCCGTTGCCCGCTGAATGTCGTTGGACGCGCCGGTGCAAATATCCTCTTGGGTCAAAGCCTCGGCCGCGCGGCCGCCCAGCAGGGAGCAGATGCTTTCCAGCAGTTCGGTGCGGGTAATATGATCCTTATCCTCCGTGGGAACGTACATCGTGTATCCGGCGGCCATGCCCCGGGGGATCACCGAAATCTGCTGCACCGCGTCCTGCGTGGGAAGGAAGTAGGAAACCACCGCGTGGCCCGCTTCGTGGTAAGCGGTGATCATTTTGTCCTTGTCGTTCATCACGTGGGATTTCTTTTCCGCGCCCATCATAACCTTGATGGTGGCCTCGGCAATATTTTCCTGCGTGATCGCCTTTTTCTTTTCCCGGGCGGCCAGCAGCGCCGCCTCGTTCAGCAGGTTTTCCAAATCTGCGCCGGTAAACCCGGCGGTGGAACGGGCGATATTCCGCAAATCCACGTCCGGGCCCAATGGCTTTCCACGGGCGTGCACCTTTAGGATTTCCTCACGGCCCTTCACGTCAGGATAATTCACAGTGACCTGCCGGTCAAACCGGCCGGGACGCAGCAGCGCCTTATCCAGAATATCCGGACGGTTGGTTGCGGCAATGATAATCACGCCCTCGTTGGCGCCAAAACCGTCCATCTCCACCAGCAGTTGGTTCAGGGTCTGCTCCCGTTCATCGTGCCCACCGCCAAGGCCTGCGCCCCGCTGACGGCCGACCGCGTCAATCTCGTCGATAAAAATAATGGAAGGCGCGTTTTTCTTGGCTTCCCCAAACAAATCCCGGACGCGGGAAGCGCCCACGCCCACAAACATTTCCACAAAGTCCGAACCCGATATGGAGAAGAAGGGAACGCCTGCTTCTCCCGCAACCGCCCGGGCCAGCAGCGTTTTACCGGTACCGGGAGGACCCACTAAGAGCACGCCCTTGGGAATTCGCGCGCCTAGCTCGTTGAATCGCTGGGGATTTTTCAAAAATGCAACAATTTCGCTGAGTTCTTCCTTCTCCTCGTCGGCGCCCGCAACGTCGGCAAAGGTGGTCTTGCGGGAATCGTCTCCCGCTTTGCGCACCTTGGCTTTGCCGAAATTCATGGTTTTATCCGCCCCGCCCAAGGACATCATCCGCTTGGACATAAAGATCCAGAAGACCACCATCACCGCGATGATCAGCAGCGTGGGAATCAGGCTTAGAATCCAGGAGTTGTTGCTGCCCCGTATGATATCGTAAGTGATCTTTTCGCTGTCAGACGCGGTGGCATTGAAGCTTTTCACGTCGTCATACACGTCGTCCACAAACAAACCAACGTCCGGAACGTTATACTTGACGTAGTTCTTATCAGCCTTTTCCTTGCCGCGTTCCAGGTACAAAAGCTCGCCGCTGGCCACCGTCAGCTTGAAATCCTGCACCTGATTGTCCTTGAACAGTTCCACAATTTCGGAATACTGCCGCCTCACCTGCCTGGAGCCGGCCGTTGTGCTCAAAACGGCGATCACCGCCACCAACAGCAAGAGCGGCAGCCCCACATAAAATAAAACGTTTCTCAGGGTCCCTTTCAAAATAACACCCATTCCCCGCTGTGCCCGGAAGAATTTTCACGGCCCTTATCCCGCACAGACTGGATAAAGGGCGGGCGTTCCTCGCCCGCTATACCGATTGGACGTTAACCGACCGTCCATCAAAGGCGCGAATGCTTTATGCTCCGCCGCCAGCGGCTCTCTGTTAAAAACAGCGGTTCCGCTTATTCCTCTCCTCCGTAAACCGAAGGCTTCAGGATCCCCACATAAGGCAGGTTGCGGTATTTTTCATGATAGTCCAGCCCGTATCCCACCACAAACGCGTCGGGAATCACCGCGCCGGAATAGTCCGCCGCTATCGGCACCTGCCGGCGGTCCGGCTTGTCCAGCAGCGTGCAGATCCTGATGCTTTTCGGCCTGCGGGCGGAAAGCACCTCAAGCAAATAATGCAGGGTTTTTCCCGAGTCGAGGATGTCCTCCACCACCAAAAGGTCAAAGCCCTCCAGCGCAATGTCCAAATCCTTAATTATCTTTACCACGCCGGAGGTTTTTACTCCCGCGCCATAGCTGGACACCGACATAAAATCAATCCGGCAGGGAACTTCCACCGCCCGCATCAGATCGGCCATGAAAACCACAGATCCCTTTAAAACGCTGACCATCAGAAGATTTTTGCCGCGGTAATCCTCTGAGATTTTCCGGCCCAGTTCCGCCACTGTTTCCTGAAGCTGTTCCCGGGACAGCAGAACCTCTTTAATATCCTCCTGCACCCTTGTTCCCTCCTTCGAAAAAAACGCGCCCTGCCGCAACGCGTTATTCCCGCGTCAGCACAAATACCTCCCTTGTGCTTTCATCCGGTGCACACCGTTTGTCCGGCCCGAAACCCTCCAGCCACAAAACGCCGCGATCGTCCGCCAGCAGCAGAAGACGGCTCCTGCTTTCCGGCGGCACCCCCGCCTCGTTCAAAAGCTTTTTTAAGGACTTGGTTCCCCGGCCCGGCAGAGACAATTGATCCCCCGGTTTTCGCGTCCGCACCACCGGATTGCTTCCTATTTTAGCACAGTCCACCGCCGAATTAAATAACAATTTATGAATTTTTTCATCATCCCTGCCCGCCAAATACTTCCGGCAGCTAAAACCGCCCCCCGGCACGCGGATTCTCCCCTCTTGCAGAGGCGCGCAGAAATCCGCTGCTTCAACGGCCCGTTCCGCCTGCAAGAAAACAAATTCCAGCGTTTTCCTCCGAAGCCTTGCAAACCATCCGCCGCTGAGCTGCACACGGCCTTTTCCCCGGTTTACCAAGGCGCGCAAAGCGCTGATCCCCGTTTCCCGCAAGGGCGGCGCGCCTGCCTCCCTCGCCGCCAGAGCCAGCATTCGCCGCCCCACGGCCCAATCCTGGTCCCTGACCGATTCCAGTAGAAGCCCCGTCGGAGACTTCCCACGCCGGTAGGCTTCCTTTGCCAGCCCCTGCAGGCATGCCTCATCACTCTGGAGAGACATAAATGCACGCCCAAACGCGTGGGCCAGAGCAAATCCTTCCTCACCCTTGGCCGCTTCCAGTGCCGGAATCACGCTCCACCGGATCCGGTTGCGCAAAAAATCCGGCGCCGCGTTGGTTTCATCCTCCACATAAGACAGCCCGTTTTGCGCCGCGTAAGCTTCAATCTCCTGTCGCGCCGTAAACAGCAGCGGGCGAATAATCTGACCCCGGACAGCCGGAATACCGCAAAGGCCGGACAATCCTGTTCCTCGAAGCAGATTGATAAAAAAGGTTTCCAGCTGGTCGTTGAGCTGATGGGCGGTGGCAATTTTACCGGCTTCTCCCGCAGCCCGGCGCAGGGCCGCATACCGCAGCCTTCGGCCGCACATTTCCAAGGATTCCCCGCTTTTCGCCGCTTGTGCTCGCACATCGGCCGCCGTCACCGTTAACGGCACGCCCCATTTCCCGCACAGCTCCCGGCAGAAGGCTTCGTCCCGCCCGGCCGCTTCCCGCAGGCCGTGGTTGACGTGGCAGGCCCGCACCGACAAAGACCATTCCCTTTGCAGCCCCAGCAGAACGTGCAGAAGCGAAACCGAATCCACTCCCCCCGACAGCGCTACCGTCACCGTGTCGCCCGGCGCAAGCATTTGATACCGGGCGACGGTTTCCTCAACCCCGGGGATCATTGTGAATGTAATCCGGCGTAGTAAACCGGGTAAACTGTCCCTCCCAATGAAGGTTGACCGTGCCCACCCCGCCATGCCGGTTTTTCGCCACGATGCATTCCGCTTCGTTTTGGTTAATTTCCTCTGGGTTTTGCTGTTCGGAGGAATAATAAGCCTCCCGGTATAAAAACAGGACGATGTCCGCGTCCTGCTCAATCGACCCGGATTCCCGCAGATCCGCCAGAGCGGGGCGATGGGATTTTCCCTTGGTTTCCGTGCCGCGGGAAAGCTGTGCGCAGCAGATCACCGGCACCTTCAGCTCCTTGGCCATGATTTTCAGGTTCCGCGTGATTTCCGAAACCTCCTGCACCCGGTTTTCGTTCCGGGTGGGGGAGCGCATGAGGCCCAAATAGTCAATGATCACCAGGTCCACGTGGCGCATTCTCCGCAGCTTGGCCTTCATTTCCGGCACCGTAATCCCAGAGCTTTCATCCAAGTAGATATTGCTGGCCGATAAAAGGTCGCAGGCCTGCACTAGGCGCGCCCATTCGTCGGGATCCAGATTGCCCGTTCGCAGCTTTTCGCTGGGGATGGACGCCTCGTTGGACAGCAGCCGCTGGGCCAGCTGATCCCGCGTCATTTCCAAAGAGAAAAAGCAAACGGTCTTTTTCGCTCCCACCGCCACGTTCCGGGCGATATTCAGCGCCATGCTGGTTTTTCCCATGCCGGGACGGGCGCCTAGAATAATCAGGTCTGAGCGGTTGAGGCCGGTGGTGATTTTATCCAAAGCGGATATTCCCATGGGCACCCCGACATAATCATCCCGGGTTTCAGGGTTGTTCATCTTGTCCATCCGATCCAGCGTTTCGCCGGTGAGAACGTCCCGAATGTGCTTGAGGCCGGTGGTTTCCTTTCCCTGCCGAATTTCGTAAATCCGCTGCTCCGCCGCGTCGATGAGCATGGCGGCGTCCGAAGCGCCCTCGGATGCTTCGCTGATAATCTCCCGCGCGGCCAGGATCAAGGAGCGGATATGGTATTTTTCCTGCACAATAGCCGCGTAGCTGTCAATATTCACTGCGGACGGCACCGTTTGCACCAGCTGCATAATATAGGATTTGCCTCCCGCCTCGTCAAAGGCTCCCGCTTTTTTCAGCTCGTCCAGCAGCGTCACCGGATCAATTTTCCGGTTCATGGTGTACATGGAAAATAAAATGGAATAAATCGCCTGGTGCTGGGGAAGATAAAAGCTTTCCGGCGTCAGCGTGTCGGCGATTTCCGACATCATATGCGGGCTCACTAGCACCGCGCCCAGCACCGATTGCTCCGCCTCCAGACTGTAAGGCAGAGATTGGTCGAACACCAGAAGGTTTTCCTTGTCCTGCTTTGCCGCCATGTGCGCCTCGGTCCTTTCCCGGTTCTTATTCGCCCACGTTTACCGTCACGCTGGCGGTAATGCCGGCATACAGCTTGATCTGCGCTTCGTACTGCCCGTAGCTTTTGATATCGGCGCAGGTAATCTTCCGTTTATCCACCGAAACGCCGAAGGCCTCCCGGATCGCGTCGGAAATTTCCTTGGTGGTCACAGCGCCGTACAGCCGGCCGCCGTCGCCGGACTTTGCGTGGATCTGGACGGTTTTTTCATGAATTTTCTCCCGGTCGGCCTGGGCCGCGGCCTTTTCCACCGCCAGATGATGAGCCTTGGCCTCCTCTGCGTTTTTCAGCTCGTTCATGGCCTGGGCGTTGGCCTCGATGGCCAGGCCCCGGGGCAGCAGAAAATTCCGGGCGTACCCGTCGGAAGCGTTGCAAAGCTCGCCTTTTTTCCCAAGGCCCTTCACATCTTGTTTCAAAATCACTTTCATGACCGTTTCATCCTTTCCTTCGGCCATAGCCGGTCACGGCTGGCTGAGATAACTCATTTTCACCTGATCAATCGCTGCTTTCAGCTTCTCCACCGCTTCGTCTATCGTTATGCCCTCCAGCTGGCAGGCCGCCATGGTCAGGTTTCCCCCGCCGCCCAGTACCTCCATGACCAGCTGGACGTTGATCGCCCCCAGCGACCGGGCGGAAATATTGACGCCCGTCGCCGTGGGGAACACCGTGTAGGACGCGTTGACCCCCACAATGGTCAGCAGCTCATCCGCGGCTTGGGCGGAGGCGATGCGGATTTCCCGGGCGGTGCTTTCGGTTTTGGCAATGGCGCAGTCCCCGTAAATCTCCGCGGTGGACACCATGGACGCGCGGGCCCGGTAGGTTTCCATGCTGTTGGAGAAAAGGGTCTTGACCGCCACCGGATCGGCTCCCCGGGACCGCAGATAAGCCGAAGCCTCAAAGGTTTTGACCCCCGTGCGCAGCACGAACGACCGGGTATCCAGCATAATGCCCGCCAGCATGGCCTCGGCCTCCAGCTTTCCCACGGGGTCCTTTCCCATATACTGCAGCAGCTCCGCCACCAGCTCGCAGGCTGAGGAAGCATAGGTTTCGTGATAAAAAATCACGGCGTTGTCAATGAACCCAACGTTCTTGCGGTGATGGTCGATGACCACCACCGTGGAAGCATGGTCGTATACCTCACGGCTGTCCACAAAGTCGGCCCGGTGGGTGTCGGTGATGATCAGCAGGGTTTTGCGGGTCATGCGCTCCAGCGCCTCGCCCTTTTCAATGATCATATCGTGGATGCCGGCCAGTTCCAGCCGTTTCACCACCGGCCCCGCCAAAGACTGGGCCTTGTTCATGACAATCCAGGCCGGCTTGCCCAAATTCCGGACCGCGCTGCACAGGCCGAAGCACGCCCCAAAGGAATCCAGATCCGCGAACCGGTGGCCCATGAGCAGCACGTTGTCGCTGCCCTCGATCAAATTCATCAGCGCGGTGGCGATCACCCGGGTGTGCACCCGGGTGCTGCGCTCCACGCCCTCGGATGTGCCGCCAAAAAAGGTAAACCCGTCCCCCGTCTTCACGGCCGCCTGGTCTCCGCCCCGGCCCAGGGCCATGTCCAGCGCTTGGCCGGCGGCGTCCGCTCCTTCGCTGAAGGACGCCGCCCGCCGGGAAACGCCAATGGTCAGCGTGGCGACGCCGCGGCTCCCCAAATCCAGCTTTTTCACCTCGTTCAAAATGGAGAAACGGTCTTCAATCATGCGCTCTAGCTTATCGTCCTCCACCAGCATCATGTATCGGTCAGAGCCGATCCGCTGAAACAGCCCCCCGCTTTTTGCGGCCCACTGCTCTACCGTGCGCTGAATCGTCCCGGTCAGGGCGGTGCGCTCGCTGTCCTTTGCGCCCTTGATGAGCTGATCCAGGTTGTCAATCAGAATGTACAGCACCGCAGGCCGGGACAAGTCATAGTCTCTGGCCTTGGATATCAGCTTGGTCTGGTCGAGAAAATAGTAAATGTACTGTTTAACGTCTCCTACCTCGCTGATGCTGTCAAACACCGCATATTGCCTGCCGCCGAATTCCATATCCGCCCGCCGGTCCTGCTCCAACGCCGCTAAAGCTTCCTCGTCCATCACGCTGGTGACAGGCTCGCCGTACAGCTCCTGCCCGTGCAGCACGTTTTCCCGAAACGCGTCGTTATACCAAACGATCTGGTTCTCCCGGCAGACCAGCAGCGGCAGGACAAAACCGCTCAGCACATCCGATCCCGCCGATTCTAAGCTGCGGCTCAGTTTGTCAAAATGACGGTAGATATCCTGTTTCAGCCGCATCATCCAAAATAGGGTGAACGCGATTGCCGCCGCCGTCACCACCAGCAAGGGGTAAAAGACCTGCCGGTCGGTAAAATAGGTGATGCCGCAAAACAGGCACAGCAGCACCATCAGAAGGATCACAACCGGGCTGATCATCCAAACGCTTTTTTGTTTCACGCCGCCTTGCCGCTCCTTTCTTTTTCAGCTTATTTCCACATCCACTCCCGCGGCCTTCATCCGATCCACCGCCTGGCGCAGCGGATCAGGCGCCTTTTCCTGCGGCGCCGCAGGCCGGCGATAGGGTCCCAGCTTGTAGCTTTTCCCCGTCACCTGCAGGGCGGCGGCCTTGATAGCCTCCCGGTGGCTTTTGCTTTCGTTAATCAGCTTTCGAAAGCTTTGGTTGGGTGCGTCGATAAACAAAACGCCGTTTTTCTCATAGGCGGCGGAATCGTTCAAAAACGCGTAGATCATCGGGCTTGTTTCCTTCACCACCGCCAGGATTTCCGGCCACAGGGGAACGGGAGCGGGTTCCTGCTCCGGTTCGCCGGCCGGGGAGGTGACAAGCGCCGGCGGATCCTGCGGCGGCGGGGGATCGGGCAAATCCAAGGGAAAATCCATCCCCGCCGGTTCTGAGAGAGCGGCATTGGGCGCAGGCGCAGGGGAGGCGGCCTCGCTCTTTTCCAAAGAGGCCTTTGATTCCTTCTCCGGGGGCTCCTCTGCCCCAACCCCTGTCGGGGGCGCTCCTGCCGCCCGCAGGCGGCCCTCCAATGCGTCGATCCGGCGCAGCAGCGCTTCCGGCGTCACATCCAGCTCCGGAGAGGCCAGCTTTAAAAGGGCGCTCTCCATGGCCGGACGCCGTGCGGCACCCTGCTTCATGGCCCGCAGGCAGTTTTCCAGCGCGTCCATCCCGTGCAGCACGGCGGGCAGCGTCATGCCCGCGGCCTGCTGTTGCAGCCGTTCCAGTTCCGACGCCGGGCAGACGATCAGTTCCGTCACATCTCCCAGCGTTTTGCAAAGCATCAGGTTCCGCAGATGGGAAATCAGCTCCTCGCACAGCCGCCCCATGTCGCAGGAGGCCTTGTGCAGCCGGTCCACACAGCGGAGCGCCCCCGCCGCATCCCGCTGTTCTATGTAACCCCACAGCTCAAATAAATGATCCCGTCCGGCGATGCCCGCCGCCGAAATCACCGTTTCCTCCGTGATCTCCCGCGCGGCGCTGGCGCAAACGTCCAGCAGCGAGACCGCGTCCCGCAGGCCGCCGTCCGCCAGCCGGGCGATTAAGAGGGCGGCTTCGTTTGAAATCGTCATATCCTCCTGCCCGCAGATCCATGCGAGCCGGGCGGCAATGGCCTCCGGCGGAATCCGCCCAAAATCAAACCGCTGACACCGAGACAGAATCGTCGCTGGCAATTTGTGAACCTCGGTGGTGGCTAGAATGAAGATTGCATGGGCGGGCGGCTCCTCCAGCGTTTTCAACAGCGCGTTGAAGGCCCCCGCCGAAAGCATGTGCACCTCGTCGATAATATACACGCGGTATTTCGCGCTGGAAGGCGTGTACTCCACCTTTTCCCGGATGTCCCGGATATCGTTAACGCCGTTGTTGGAAGCCGCGTCCATCTCAAGCACATCCATAATCGCGCCGGCTTCAATTCCCTTGCAGACCTCGCATTCGTTGCAGGGATCCCCGTTTTGCGGATGCAGGCAGTTGACCGCCTTGGCAAGGATCTTTGCGCAGGAGGTTTTTCCCGTTCCCCGGGAGCCGGTGAACAAATAAGCATGGGAAATCCGGCCCTCCAAAAGCTGGTTTTGCAGGGTCTTGGTAATATGCGGCTGGCCGGAAACCTCTGAAAAGGTCCGGGGCCGGTATTTCCGGTACAAAGCCTGATACATGCGGCAGGATCTCCTTCATTGAACGCGGCGGGATTTAACAAAACGCGGGCGTATGCGTGCGTACAGGTTGATCTGCGGCGCACAGCGCGGACTGCTTAATGCTGCTCGGTTCCCCGCCTGACATAGTTCACAGCGCCCTATCGCACAGGACCCATACGCACACATACGCCCGCGTTGGCGGGATGCGCTATCCTTGCCATTTAGTATACTATATTATCTTCCTATTATCAACCAGAAAATTAGTAAATTTACGATTTTTCCCAAAAGACGTTTTTTAAGCCCGGGGGCTTTATAGCACAAGCAGGCACAGAACGCCGCAAAAAACGGGGCCCCGCCGTCACCGCCGCTTTACCAGCCTCGTTTACTTTGCTCCCCATCCGTCGATTCCCCGGCGCTCCAAGGCCCCCAGCGTTTTTTCCCGCAGGCCCGGATAACGCCGTTCCAGATCCCGCAGCAGAGCCTTGGTGGTTTCCCGCTGGGTTTCTCCGTCCACCGGGCAGCGGCTCTTGACCACCGGAAGCGCCAGTCTCCGGCATACGCGGCGGACTTCCTTTTCCGGCAGGTAGATCATCGGCCGGATCACGTACAGCCCCTTGCGGGATAGATAGCTCACCGGGGAAAAACAGCCGATGTGCCCGTTTAACAGCAGGTTCATGTAAAAGGTTTCCACCGTGTCGTCCATATGATGCCCCAACGCTACCCGGGTACAGCCCTGCTCCTTGGCCATGTCATGCAGAATGCCCCGCCGCATTTTGGCGCACAGGCTGCACGGATTTTTTTCCTCTCGGCGCTCAAACACCACCGATCCCAGCGCCGTGGGCTGATACACAAAGGGTACATCCAGCTTCCGGCACAGCGCCTCAACCGGCGAAAAATCCGTTGGCGTTCCTCCGAATTGGGGATCCATGACCAACGCCGACAGGGTATAGGGCACGGGATAAAACCGGCGCATTTCTGAAAGCGCGCATAAAAGCACCAGGGAATCCTTTCCCCCGGATACCCCCACGCCGATATGATCGCCCGGTTCCACCATGCGATAATTCTGCATAGCCCGGCGCATCTTGCTCATGACCTTCTGCATCCCCCACGCTCCTTATCCGCCGGCTTTTGCGAAAGCAAAGCCATGACGCTGCCGGCGGTTGCCTGAAGGAGGCGAACCGCCGGGCCTACAAAACGCAAAAGCCGTTTTGTGTAGACTTTTATTGTAATATACGCTACAATGAATAACAAGTCCTTTTAAGCATAAAGGAAGGCTACCTGCTTTGCAAGGTCTTTCAGGAACGCCTGGGCCCGCCCTTGCACCGCCCCGGCAATCATAAGGAGTGTCTCATGAAGGAATATACGCTGATCCGTTCCGCGCGGAAAACCCTTTCCCTGGAGGTTGGGAAGGATCTTCGTCCCCTTGTCCGTGCCCCGCGCCGGCTGCCCAGGGAGGAAATCGACCGCTTTGTCGGGCAAAAGAGGGAATGGCTCCGGCGGGCCACAGAACAAAAACGGCGGCAGCTGGCGGTGGACGCCGCCGCTGAAAGCCAAAAGGAAGCGCTGCTGGCCCGCGCCCGGGCCGTGCTGCCCGTTCGCACAGCGTATTATTCCCAAATCATGGGGCTGCGTCCCGCGCACATTTCCATCACATCCGCCAAAACCCGGTTCGGAAGCTGTTCGGGAGACGGAAGGCTCTGCTTTTCTTGGCGGCTGATGCTCTATCCCCCCGAGGCGGTGGACTATGTAGTGGTTCATGAGCTGGCTCATATCCGGTGCCGAAACCATGGCAAAGCCTTTTACCGGCTGGTTGCCGGCGTTCTTCCCGACCATGAGGCGCGCCGGGCGCTTCTGCGTGCCGCGCCGTGCCCCGGCGCGGATGGGGAATGACGCTGCTGGGATGGCTTCATAAGCGCTAGTCCAAATGGATCAGCGTCAGCCCCTGGCGTTTTGCGTACTTGACCGTATATGCCGTTCCTCCGCCCGCATGCACAAGGTATGCGACGCAAACGGAGCTGTTGTCCACCATAAACCGGTTGCGCAAATGCATGCACCCCGCTGAATACTCCTTGGATACGTAAACAACGTCGTCGGCCTGGGATTTGATGGATTCATAGATTCGCCGGTCCGCCGCCGGCCAGCGCCCGGCCTGGTTTTCGCAGGGCAAAGCCAGCCGGAGAACGATATCCCTGTGCCGCCGGCGGGCTTCCAGGACCGATAAGGCGGCTAGGGTGTCAAAGCCCATCGCGCCTCCCGTAATAAAGTTTCTGAGGCCCTGCAAGCAATACATTCGTTCAATTTCGTCCGCCAGCTTGGCTTGTAAAGCGTTGGCTGTCAGGGCGTCAAGCTGCCGATGCCCGGTAAAGCAGCAGGTTTGTAGGCGATCCTCCATAATACCCTCCAAAACGTAATTTTTATTCACTTAAATAGTATTTTACAAAAAAAAGCTTCAATTTGCAAGGATGGATTGCCTTGCCGCGCCAATCAAGCGGCCAAAAAGCAAACAATGGCTGG
>CALWPT010000051.1 GCA_944383495.1 uncultured Clostridia bacterium
GAATACAGGATTGACGGCGTCCGGCTGCGAGATCGGAAGAGCGTGGTGGAGGGAAAGAGTGTAGATCTCGGTGGTCGCCGTAACATTGAAAGAAGAAGACAAAGCCGGTATCGAAAAGCGAGGTCAAATTAAAATAGCATGAGGGGATTAAAATGGCAGACAATGACAGCAAATACGCGCCTGAGGAAAAGCGGTTTCAATCCATCAGCGAATTCAAGTGGTGCATTACTTACGGCGGAGAGGTGGAATTTGTGTTTCACGATAAAATTTTCGGCGTTTTCTCTAAGCTTCGTAAAACCCCCGACAGCAAGCCGCAAATACTGATTTCCCAGGTGTGGATTGAACATCCGGAAGAAACGGAAATGTGGTGCGATTCAGCGGACGAGGTGCTGGAATACAGGATTGACGGCGTCCGGCTGGGGGACATCATCACCGAGGTGGAGGTCTCCGACCGAACGATCTGAGCCATTTGGCGCGCGTTGGGGGCAGGCAAGCCGCGCCGGAGCAATCTTTGTATCGCTTGCTCTGATTTTATAAAAAATCAGAGCGCGCTCACGACGCTTTGGCTTGCTGCCAACATTTTGCGGTTTCAAGTCCACTTCAAAATTTCCGGCTGGCATCTTTTTCGCGCCCTGTTGACAGTCCGCCAGCGGCAGACAAAGCCGGTATCAAAAAGCGAGGTCAAAAAAATGGAGACACTGAAAATTAAAAAACTTCACCCCGGGGCGGTGATCCCACAGCCCGCCACTGAAGGCTCTGCGGGCATGGATCTTCACGCCCTGCTGGACGCGCCGGTGACTCTGGCCCCCGGGCAGCGGGCGCTGATCCCCACGGGGCTGTCCATTGCACTGCCCCACAACGGATACGCCGCCATGGTCTTTCCCCGCAGCGGGCTTGCTTCCAAATTCGGGGTGACGCTTTCCAACTGCGTGGGCGTGATCGACAGCGATTACCGGGGCGAGCTAAAGGTGGCCGTTTCCAATCTGGGAGCGGAAGAATACGCCATCGCGCCCGGAGAACGCATTGCCCAGCTGGTGATTCTGCCGGTTTGCATGCTGCCGGTGGAGGAGGCTTCGGCATTGGATGAAACCCGGCGCGGCGCGGGGGGCTTCGGCTCCACAGGCAAGGAATAAAAAGGCCGGGCAAGATGGGCAGGCTGACGGGTTTTTGTTCCTGTCAATCCAAAGAAAAACAAAAGGACGAAAGCAAAATCACGCTTTCGTCCTTTTGTTTTTCAAAAAAGCAGGGCGCTAAAGGCATTTTAGTCCTTGGCTGTTCCGCCTTCATTCGCCGCAAAGCCCCAGGATCCTATTCCTTCAGCGCGCGTTCCAGCCAGATCGCGCCCACATCCATTGCCTCGTACAAGCCGCCTTTTTCGCTCTTTTTCACAACCCGGTCGCGATTGCGGATGTCTGGATCGGTCAGCATCAAAACCACAGAAACCTTTGTGGACAGCTGAATGTCCTTTTGCTCCTTTGCATCCAGAATCTGAAGCATCACCACGTATTTATCCGCTGTGCTGCCGTAATAAAGGGTATTGCCGCTGCGCACCAACGGCCGGCCCTTATACATGAAATATTGCTCGCTTGCCATCGTATCACTCCCACTCATTCATCCCAGGCATATAGGGTTATTATAACACGAGCAGCCTTCCATGTCAAACGCCCCTTATCTCAGCTTTTCCCGCACGAAAATCCGTTTAAACGCCCTGGCATTGAAGGGTATCAAGGGGTACAGGTAGCTGTGCCCTCCTGTGATCGTCCGGTTGCTGCAAATAAAAACGGTCATCAAAATTAGACCCGCCCCAAAGCCCCAGGCGTTGAACAGGGCCGTTAGGATCAGCAGCAGCACCCGCATGAATTTAAACGCGTACCCAAGCTCATAGCTGGGTTGGGTAAAGTTAGAGATGGCAACAAAGGCCATATATAGAATGACCTCAGAGGTGAACCACCCGGTGTTGATGGCGAACTCGCCTAATATCAAGCCGCCCACAACGCTCAGGGAATTGCTCAGCATGCTGGGCGTGTTGAGAGAGGCCAGCTTCAGCCCATCCACCGCCAGTTCAATGAGCAAAAGCTGAAAAATTACGGGAATCGCCGCCGGCTGCTCTACCTTAATAAATTCCAGCCAGGGCGGAAGCCATTGTGGGTTCTGAATCAGCAAAAACCATATCGGCGTTAAAAAAATGGTCAAAAAGTAAATGACAAACCGAACCAAGCGCAGATAGGTGCCGGTAAAAGGTGGAAAATAATAATCATCCGTCTCCTGGGCAAAGCTGAAAATCGTGGTGGGCAGCACCATGACCGCCGGGGAGCCGTCGCAGATAATCAAAACGCTGCCCTCCTGCAAGGAGGCGCAGGCCGCGTCCGGCCGTTCGGTATACCGGATTTTGGGGAACGGATTATACCATTTCTGGTGAATCAGCGCTTCGGCCAGGGATTCCTGGGACAGGTTCAGGGACTTGACCTTGATCCCCGCTATTTTTTCCTTGACTGTTTTGACCAGCGCCGGATCCGCGCGGTTTTCCATGTAACAGACCACTACATCCGTCCGGGAGCTTTCTCCGATGCTGAACATGGACATCCGCAGGCCGGTATCGCGAATATGGCGGCGAATTAAGGCGGTATTAAATATAATGGTTTCCACAAAGCCCTCCCGGGGGCCCCGGAGCACTTTATCGTTTTCCGGTTCCTCCACATTGCGCACAGGATAGGTGCGCACGTCGATCACAATGGCCCCCGCGTATCCTTCCAGCAAATAAAGCAGCGATCCGGAAAGCACCGCAGCCGCCAGTTCATCCGCTTTTTCGGTAACGTTTACCTCCACATACGGGATAAAGGTATTGCAAAAGGCGGTCAGGTCCTTCACCTTCGATTGGTCAATTTCATCCAGCCCCATGAGGTACTCCATAATTTTTTCCATGACCTCATCCTTCACAAAGCCGTCCACAAAATACATCGCGGCGTTCCGCCCGCACAAAATTAGTTCCCGCTTGATGAGATCAAAGCTTTCCTCTGTGTGAAGGAGGGCATCCAGCATTTGCATATTCTCATGATAGTTTTCCGTTAACAGGCCGCTCATCCTATTCCCATCCATTTTTTCTGTTAGTGTGGGCAAAACCCAGGAAAATATGCACATGCCTGAAACTGACGCGTCTGAAAAGCCGCTGAAATGATCCTTCTATTGCAAGAAAAAAGGAGCAAGACGGCTTTCGGCCCCGTCCTGCTCCTCTTTTACTCTCTTTACTGCGCTGTCACTTCCGTCTCGACATACGCGTCTGCGTATCCGTACGACGCCGCGCTCCGAATCGCTACCTTTACCTTGTACGTCCCAGGCTTCTCCGGAATCCATTCCACTGTCCGCTTCGGGCCGTACGCGCTCTCTATCATTTCATCGTATCCCTCTCGGCTCACGACCACCTGGTACAGCACCTCGTCCGAGCCTTCCATCTTGATCTCCACCGGCTTCCGCGCTTCTACTGTCGTCCCCGACGCTCCCGCCTGGCTTACGCTCATTTCCAGGTTCCCCTGCGCCGCCATGTCCTCCGCGTTCACGACATATTTGCAGCTGGCTCGATCTTCATACGACCCCGCTTCGCTTCCCTTGATCCGCACTTCCAATATGTACGTTCCCGCCATGGCCGGCTTCCACGTCAGGCTTCCGTCTTGGCTCCAGTCCTTTAGCAGCGTCCAGCCCTTCGCGTCCTGCCTCCAGTACGAATACTCAATCGTTTCTCCTTCGCCTAGGTTCTCGATCGTTCCTTCCGCGCTGAATTCCACCGCTTCATTCTTGCTCACGCTTTCCTTGTTCGCGTTCAGCGTCACTTCCACGCGCCCGGCCCGTTCGTACTGATACTCGTTCATATACGCGTCCGATGCTCTCTCCGCGCCAATTCCCTTCACATACGACTGGATTTGGTAAATTCCGTATTTCCCTTCTCCTAAGTGCAATGCCTGCTCCGCGCTTCCGCTCATCTTCTCCACGCTCCGGCCAGGCTCTGCAATACCGAACTCGTATTGCGCCTCTCCCTGCGCCGTCACGCTCACATTCACGCTTTCTCCGCTTCCGCTCACCTCTGCCTTTTGGATATACGGTGCAATCTGCGTCCCTCCGTATACCTCCAGCGTCAGCGCCTTGGTTACCGTTTCACCGCCATTCGACGCCGTCACAGTTACTCCGTATTCTCCAGCCTTTACATTGGAAAGGTCCATTTCATATTTTCCGTCGTCCTGCTTCGTCACGCTTCCCGGCCCCGTTACCCGGTATTCCGTCGCGCCCTGCGCCACCGCCTCAAGCTCCAGCTTGCTGCCTGATTCCGCCAGCACCTTTTCTCCGGCCACCTTGCCGTTCACCAGCACCTTCGTCAGCACCAGCTCGCCTGCTTCCTCCGGCGTCACCACGTCGATAAACTGCCCCGTTTGCTCTCCGCTTCCGTTCTTTACCTGCACCATGATCTGGTAGTTGCCGTTTTTATCCTTCCCCAGATCCGCTGCGCTGATTATCGCCAGAAAGCCTTCCGTGCTTCCCGCTGTGTATTTCTGCACCAGCGTCCATATCTGCGCTTTTTTGCTCTGTCCTTCCGCTTCCTCTACCGTGACCTCCTGCAGCGCCCAGAGCTGGTACTGGTTATCCGTGCTTCCGTTTGCAATGGCGATCTCTACGTTGCCGTCCTTTACCTGGACTGAAATCTGCTCCTGCTCCACCTCGCCGCTGGGCAGCGACGGCTCGGATATAGCGGTGATATCCCCTGTATAGGCCTGTATATCGTCCACCCAAAGAATCCAGTTGGCCCAGTCTCCATTGATCTGACGCGGTTTAACTCCATCAATAATAATATCCCCGGTATAATTTAAAACGTTTTTAGAGACGCCCAGCTCGTAGCAGTCCAAATAATACCAACCGCCCTCCGGGGTGATGGTAATCGTCTTTTTCAAGGCGTCGGGCAGATCATATGTACCGGCATAATCAATCAGCTCTACCTTGAAGGATACCGTTTCTTCTTCGCCGGTTCCTGACTGCAGCCAAATCCGAATGCCGTCATAGCCCTTATTTGCTAGCTCCACCCTTCGCCACAGCTTAATCATAGTGTCATTGACGCCGCCGCCCGTCGCTGTGACCTTCTGCCCCTTGGTGCTGCCGGGAGCCAGGTGCGCAGGATCGCTGTGGATCTCCGCCTTATAAGTCGTATCCGCTCCTGCGGCGATTGTGGTTTTATCATTCTCAAAATCAAACAAGGATGTTGCTGCAACAGCGCCCTCCGGCTTGGGCGTGGGCGCAAGAGTCGGCTTGGTCGGCTCTGTGGTGGGAACCGTTGTCGCGGTAGGATCGTACGGCGTAAGCTGCACATATTGCAGAATGGCGCCGTATCCCGTGCTGCTGTTGTTCTTCCCTTCCACTGTCAGCCGCAGTGTCACATCGCTGTTCTCCGCCACGTCAATCACACCAAAGGTGTAATCCTTGTACGCAAACGCACCGGTCCCGTAAAAATCCACCGGATCTCCAATATTGACCCCGTTATAGCTGAGCTGGTATCTGCCGCGTCCGGTAAAAAACTTCTGATTAATGACTACGGTATATTCCCCTGCCTGGATGCCGGGGATTGTAAACTCCATGTAATCTCCAATGCCCTTCGGCTTGTAATTTACAACCTTTTTCCCTGCGTCGTTAAAATTCTTGTCAATTTCGTTTGCAGTGGTAATGGCAAGCTCCTGGAAATAGAATGTACCGCCCGCCGTGTATTCCGCTTCACCGCTGGACGGCTCGGTGGGTACTTCCGTGGTTCCCTCCGCAGCGCCGCCATCGTCCTGAGCCATTTCCACGTTGTCCAGGTACACCTTCACGCTTGCTGGAACCGTCAAAACCAAGCGGATCGCAGCCACCGCCGCTAGATCGTCTGCCGTGATATCCCGCGAACCATTGTTGCCCCCGCTGTTGTAGTCGTTGTCCTGCCACTTCCCCTGGGTGTTGTCCAGCGGGTACTCCATCCAGCCCCCCGCCTGGGTAATCTGCCCCGACACGGGCGATATCAGCGTTTGGTTCCCTTTTCCTCCGGCGAACAGGTGCAGTTTCACGGAGGATATCGGGGCGCTGCTGTCGGTCGACACCCAAAAACGAAGAGCCGTCGCTCCCGTAAAGTCCACGTCCGCAGGCTTTGTCAGCTCCAGCGTATAATTTTGGCGCGCCCCGCCGCCGCTGTTGTCCAGCAGCAGCACCTTGCTTCCTCCGGCGCCGCCGCCGGGCACGCCGTCCATTCCCGCAATTTTGGGGTTAATCGCCCATGTCTGCGTGTTGTCGCCCAGAATTTTGATCTGCTGCTTCCCCGCGGCGCCTATCGCGTAGCTTTCCCAGTCCGTTACTGCCGTGTAAGAGGGCGCGGCGCTAGCGGTGACAGCCGCCGTCAGCATAGCCGCGGCCAGGCAAATTGCCAGGCAAAGGCAAATAATCCTTTTGCTCCCTTTCATTTGCGTTTGCTCCTTCCCAATATATCAATATATAATAATGATAAGGCATATTAACGAGGCTGAATTGTAAACCTTCTGTTTACGAAGCGCCGATGGCTTCGTGCCCTGACAGCCAAAGCCTTGCAAGTGAAACTGGCGGGCCATATTAAACGGATCAATTGCTTGCAGGGCCTCTGCGCATTCATTTCAGACGGCGCGATGGGATTGCAGTCAATTCTCACCAGGCTCCTTCCGGAGACGCCCGCAAAGCCAAAGGCTGAAGGTCTTATCGGCCGTCGCCCACTCACCTCGCCAGCCACGACCTCCTCCATGCAAAAGGCAATGAAAACTGGACTCGTATGCTCCTTGACGGTAATGATCAAATTAAAACAGCATCCTGAAATCACACGCTCATTCGCCTAAATTGCGGAATCTATAAAAAATAAAGCTTTCTTGCCTGACGCGGGCACGTCGATTCCCAGTTCATAAGCGGAGGGCTTCAGGCGGCTAACTGTTTTGCAGCAATCTCTGCCTGCGCCGCATTGTATTTCAGCGCTCTATTCAAAAAAATTGCGCAGATGGAAAGAATTTGCACAGTAATCTTAACACACTTTTCCCTCAATTGCAAGGGCTTTTTGTGTCTGCAACAAATTTATTTTTGATTGTTATTACTAATTTGTCATATTTTTGGTTTTTGCGGAGATTTGCAGGGAATTGCAGGATTGGCTCCGCCGCGGCTCTTTGCTTGAAACGCCCCTATCGGCGGCGGCTGCGCGCCCGTTTTTTCGCTGGACCCGTTAAAAAGCTGTTGCATTTTATGCCGCCCACGGTATAATATATAGTTGAATAGAAGTTGCTTTAATATTACTTTGGATTCCGGGGCGCCGCCCCGGGGATTTCTTTGCTTAGGAGTTGCGTGTATGAAGCAAGCACGAATGAAAGCCAAAAGGCTTTGGGCCCTATTTTTATCTTTGACAGTGGCAATAGCCTTTACGGGCTGCGGTTCCCAGAAAGCGGAAAACGCATTTTACGGGGAAAACATCTATGAGGAAAACAAGCTTCGCGCCAATCCTCTGGAATGCCGGTATCTGGAAAACGGCGATTTGCAGTTAATCGTCGGTATTGCTAACGGCCTGGGCCAGGCCAAGACAATTCATTCCCTGGAGATTACTTTGAAGGACAAGCAGGGCCGCCAAATCGTTCAAAGCGAATTTTTGACCGAGCAGACCGAAGAAAAAGCCGCGACGTTTGACGCTGCCATGGTAATCCCTGCCGGGTCTACCGATCAGAAATTTGAATGTCAGGCGGCTAAAGCCGAGCTGGATCAAACGGCGGCGAATTTGACCTATCTTAACTGCACCATCACTGTCAATTACAGCGGCGCGGTGTACGTGGCGGAGGATGTGAAGCCAGAAGCGGGGAAACTGACGGCTGTCATTACCCGGGGTGCGTTTTTGACTGACCAGGGTTTTGCAGGAAAAGTCCTTTTATGCAACGGGCTGGCTGAGTCCCAAAACGTCAAGAGCTTTTCCTTTAATTTAAAGGATGAGCAGGGCCGGCTGTATGCAAAGAAGCCCATTTCCATCACAGTTGACAAGAGCGTTGCCGCAGGCAGCACGGTGGAATATGACTTTTTGATTGTTTACACCAATGAAAACGTGGGACAGGGTGATTTTAAAGCATTGGAAATTGCTAATTTTACCCCAGTTATGGGATAACAAAGGAGGAGCTTTCATGAAAGAGGACCTAAAGCAAATTCCCATGCGGGTGAAGGAACTGCGAGAAATTCTGGAGGTTCCGGTTTCGACCATAGCCAAACGGCTGGCGGTGGATGAGGATACCTACTGCAAATACGAGTCGGGAGAGTTGGATATCCCTATCAGCGCCCTATATGAAATTGCGTCGGTTTTGCAGGTGGATTTTACTGTACTGCTGACGGGAGAAAGCCCCCGCATGAACACCCAATGCGTGGTTCGGTCTGGAAAAGGCGTATCGGTAGACCGATTTAAGGGATACTCCTATTCCTCATTAGCCTTTAATTTTATCGGGCGGACGATGGAGCCCATGCTGGTTACCTTATCGCCGGAAAAGACGGCGCCTCTGGTCACCCATGACGGTCAGGAATTTAACTATGTGCTGTCCGGGAAGGTGAAGGTCACCGTGGGCGCGCGGGAATACATCCTGAGCGCGGGGGACAGCATTTATTTTGACCCCCGCCTTCCGCACGGACAGGCGGCAGTGGAAGGCCAGGCGACCTTCCTGACGGTCATCAATGAATAAATATCGGATTAAAAAATCTGGAAAGGCCTGATGGAGACAATGCACAATCCCATTTTGGAGCAATATCTGCCCCGGCAGGATTTCGACTCCTACGAAGATTTTCTTGCAAATTACAAGGTGAACGAGCCCGAGTCTTTTAATTTTGCTTACGACGTGGTAGACCGGTGGGCTGAAATAGACGAAAACAAGGAAGCCCTGGTTTGGTGCAACGATGACTTTCAAATCAGCCGGTATACCTTTGGAGACGCAAAGCGACTGTCCAACCAGGCGGCCAATGTATTCAAAGCCGCCGGAATCAAAAAGGGAGACGTGGTGCTGCTGATATTAAAGCAGCGGCCGGAGGTATGGTGGTGCATCACGGCGCTTTGCAAGATCGGCGCGGTGTGTATTCCGGGCACTTTTCAGCTGACCAAAAAGGATATTGTGTACCGCTGCAACGCGGCGGAGGTTTCTATGATCGTCGCGGTGGACGATGAGGAGATCGTCCAGCACATTAAGGACTCTGCGCCGGAATGCAAGACCCTAAAAGCCATTGCCACCGTGGGGGATAACCCCGCAGAGGGCTGCCTGGATTTCCGGGCGGAAATGAAAAAGGCGAGGGACGAATTTCCCCGGCCTATTGGCGCTGAGGCCACCAATATCCACGACACCATGCTGATCTATTTTTCCTCTGGTACCACGGGGATGCCGAAGATGGTGTTACATAACCATTCCCTGCCACTGGGTCACATTGTGACCGCCAAATACTGGCAGCATGTTCAAAACGGAAAAATTCATATGACCCAAACCGATTCCGGCTGGGCGAAATTTGCCTGGGGCAAAATCTACGGGCAGTGGCTCTGCGGCGCCGCAGTGGGCGCTTATGATACGGAGAAATTTATTCCCGACAGGATGCTGAAAGCCATTCTCGCGATCCGCCCCACGACCTTCTGCGCACCGGCCACCATCTACCGATATCTTATTAAAGAAGATTTGTCGGGCGTGGATCTGTCCTTCATCCAGCACGCTTGCGTGGCGGGCGAGCCGCTGAACCCGGAGGTGTACCACCAGATCCTGCAAAAAACGGGACTGGCCCTTCACGAAGGCTTCGGCCAGTCGGAGGGGTCGGTGTTATTGGCCAATTTCGGATGGTTTCCGGTGAAGCCCGGATCCATGGGCAAGCCCGCTCCGCTTTACAACATCAAACTAATGGACGAGGACGGACAGGAATGCGCCGACGGCATTGTGGGAAATATCTGCATCACAGGCACAGATCAACAGCATCCAACCGGGTTGTTCCTGGAATACTACCATGATCCGGAGGTAACCAAAAGCTGCTGGCACGACGGAATATACAACACCGGGGATATGGCCTGGCGGGATGCGGATGGGTACTACTGGTTTGTGGGCCGGAACGACGATATCATTAAATGCTCCGGCTATCGCATCGGGCCCTTTGAAGTGGAAAGCGCGCTTTTGGAGCATCCCAGCGTGCTGGAATGCGCGGTGACGGCGGTGCCTGATCCCATGCGGGGCCAGGTGGTCAAAGCGACCATTGTGCTGGCCAAGGGGTTCTGTGCCAGCAGCGAGCTGGTGAAAGAGCTGCAAAACCACGTGAAACGGGTCACCGCGCCTTATAAATACCCCCGGGTAGTGGAATTCGTGGAGGAACTGCCCAAGACCATTTCGGGCAAGATCCGCCGCAACCAAATCCGCCTGAACGATCACCAGGCCCGGCAGTGATCCTGCGCGGAGGACGCATGCTCCGATTGACCGCCCGCGTTTGGAATATGCTGGCGGCGGTCCGAATGTACCAGCTGATTTCGGATCAGCAGGCGCATGATACGTAACACAAATATTGGAAGGGATCATCTGTCTATTTTGCGAAATAAGGTTATGAATCTGTGGCCAGGGAGATTTGACATAAAAGCAGCGAAGCGCTTCGCTGCTTTTTTCTTTTCGCAGCCCAATGCCGCCCTTTCTTTTAAATTCTCGCGCACCAATTGGCGTTATACAACAGATATCCAGCATTGTTCCGCCCGCTGCGCAGCCATCCTTATGATGTAGACACAGCCAATTTGTTAAATATAAATAAAAAAAATAAAATACTATTTTCAAAATAATATAAATAGCAGAAATAATTTTAAAAAGGTTGCAAAATTGTAACTATTTGATATAATAAGATTACAAAAGTTACAAGTTTGTAACTTTTGTTTTGCTTAAAGAGCATTTTACACTGGGAACCCAGAAAAAGAAAATGGAAGGGAGAGATACGATGACCGCAAAGCAGAAGCCGCGGCATTGCCGCACCTCTGCCGGAAAAGGGAATCGGATTCTCAACGTTTTTCTATCAATTTGCTATCAAGCGGGAATCTTTACGGCACTGGTATTTCACAAAACGCTTTGGACGGTGAAAAAAGCACAACGGCGGACGAAGCGGCTTTGCAGCCGGATTTTTTTGTCAGCCGCCCGGTGGGGCAGGAACCGGATTTATGTTCCTGCCAGAGGAGCGGCAAAACGCTGGAGCCAATTTATTTTAGGCTTTTTCAAAATAGCCCAGGCAGGGATCCACATGGGAAGGAAGCAGGGAATTGCCGCCGGATTCTCTCATTTTAAAACGCTTTTCCGCGCGGCGGTGGGCCGGCACAAAAACCGGCTGCTGCGATCTATAAATTATCTGGCCCCCGCGGCGGCGACAATGGCCCTGCTGGTGGTGCTTAGTGTTTATGGAAACACCACCTTTGCTCTGGAGGTTGTCCAGTCGGGGCACACCATTGGCTATGTGTCGGATGAAAGCGTTCTGGACGCGGCGGCCGCAAAGGCCGGCGATCAGTTGACCGGCGCTACCACCGCCCTTGCCGCTGACGCGGCAGTAACCGTCCGCTTAGTAAACGCGGATCAGTTGACAGACGCGGAAACATTAAGCCAAAAACTGCTCGCTCATTCCAGCGAGGTGCTAAAGAACGGATACGGCATTTTTGTGGACGGCACCTATTATGGGTGCGCCCGGGAAAAAAGCGTTTTAACCGGCGTTCTGGATGGAATTAAGAGGGATTACGCCGGGAACGGCTGTATTTCCGTTGGTTTTGACGCGGATGTAAAAATAGAACCGGGCAGTTACGCCCTGCAAACGCTGGTTACGCCAGAGCAACTGCGGGCGCTGCTTCCCGCCTCCGTTTTGCCTGTTAAGGTGGTGATGCGGGAAACCTCAGAGCAGGAAATCGCATTTCAAACGGTTGAAATGAAAGATCATTCCCGGCCTGCGACCTATTCCCGGGTCAAAACAGAAGGGAAGGAGGGCGTCAGCCAGATTGTGTCTGAGGTGACCTATGTTAACGGCGTGGAAACCGCCCGGAAAACCGTGAGCGAAACGGTGATTACCGAGCCGGTGAACCGACAGGTCATCATTGGCACAGCCCATACCCTGGCCGCCTCGAAAAGCGCCGGCGCCACACTGTTGTATCCCATTGATAAATCCCGAACCTATATCAGCGCATACTACGGCGACGGCCGAGGGCACACCGGCATGGATATTGCCGGGCCTGTGGGCACGGAGATTTACGCCGCGGCTGACGGGGTGGTGCAAAGCGTTAACTCTTCTGGTTCTGGCTATGGCATTCATGTTGTTGTCAAGCATGACGGTAACCTGGCCACCCTATATGGACATTGCAGCCAGCTGCTGGTTCAGCCCGGAGATACGATTCAGGCCGGACAGGTTATTGCATTATCAGGCAACACAGGGTACTCAACTGGGCCTCATCTGCATTTTGAGGTACGGATTGGAAACACCCGGGTTGACCCTGCGCCGTATCTTGGCATTGGCAACTGAGAAACCCTTTGAAAGCGCATATGGGCCTTGTTGAAGTAGTGAATTGCCTCAACAAGGCCCTTTTATTGTGCTTTGGCCATGACATGGCCGCAGCTGGGCTTCTCTTTTTTTGAATATGGGCTTTCAGAAACCAATCCACAAAGCAGCCCTACAACAAATCCCTTTCTTTGACCAGAAAGCTTTGCCGCTTTCAGGCCCTTGGCCGACTGCTTGGGTGCTTCCTACCAGCGGGACAGGCTGCCGGCAAATCCCTTGCCCGCCGGATGCGCATACCGGAAATAACGTACCTACGAAAACCAACCGCCCCGTGGATTCCTCCACGGGGCGGTTGCAGATCGCTATCTCTATCGATCTGTTGGTTGAAACCTTACTCCGCCAGCTGCCAGACCTTGACCCAGTCAACCTGGAAGTCCATTGGCAGATTGGTATCCACATGGTTGTAGCCTTCGCCGGGAACGTTGCTGTCCCAAGAAACGTTCCCCGAGGTTCCCATGGCCCAGTCTCCGCCGAGCGCCATATTAAGAATCATGTAATGCTCTTTATGGAAAGCAACGCTCATGCTCTGAATCATTTTTTCCACGTCGCTCTGGCTAATGCTGCTATCCGGCCATGGCACGTCAGAATCCAAGCTGATGGGGATCGAGGCAAATTTTACATTGTCAATGTAGCCAATGATTTCATCCTCATCCCATTCAACGCCGTATAGATGATACTCATCCCGCAGCTGAGCGCCTTGCGACTGGCCAGGAAGATGGAAGGTTCCAATCCCCCAATGGTACGGCTGGGGACCGCCCGCCCAAGGCGCCGTGGCGTTGGGCGGCGTCCAGTGGACGGTAATGCCGTATTCTCCGTCACGATTGGTGGCGCCCCAGATGGTGCCGCCGCCGACCATTTCGAAGATGTCGATCTCGCCGCCATAGGGCCATCCGTGGTGTTGGCCCAAAGTCCAGAACGCCGGCCACACACCCTGACCGCTGGGAGCTTTCCCGTACATTTCAATCATACCATAGACAAAATTGACCTTATTCATGGTGTTAATCTTGCCGCTGGTATAATACGTATCCTTGTAGTACTGGCCGCCTCCCGATCCGCCGGAATAAGCGGGGTACAGCGTATCTTCCTTTTTAACCGTAATGACCAGCTTTCCGTTTTCCACCGTGACGTTTTTCTCTTGGTACGACTGCCACTCCGAAGTATTGGAATTCTTGCGGTCATAATTCCAGTTGTTGGTGTTCAGCGCGGTTCCGGTGAAATCGTCGATAAACTCCAGCTCATACGTCCGGTTGGTAAAGGGCGATAGAGCCTGAGCGCCTTCTGTTTTTACATTCAAGGATTGGGGATAAACCGCAGGTCCGGCCTCGGTGGTTCCCTCGGTGGTTCCCTCGGTGGTTCCCCCGGTGGTTTCCTCCGCAGCGCCGCCATCGTCCTTAGCTATTTCCACGTTGTCCAGGTACACCTTCACGCTTGCTGGAACCGTCAAAACCAAACGAATGCTCTCAATCGCCGCTATATCGTCTGCCGTGATATCCCGCGCCGCATAGTTGTTCCCGTCGTTGTAGTTGTTGTCCGACCACTTCCCCTGCGTGTTGTCCAGCG